>JAEYXS010000018.1 GCA_023431185.1 Verrucomicrobiota bacterium | reverse complement strand
GGGCTCGGAGATGTGAATAACAGACAGCGCCCGTCGCCCACACAAAAAAACAGCGGCTCTCCTCTCTGGACGTTGCGTGTTGAAAATGGTGATCCGTCGGTTTCCCCCTTGCCTGCTGGTCGTGGTGCCACCGGCTCCTGATTTTCCCACTCTTCGGCTATCGCCTATTCAACCTCCATCGACACGGAAAACTTGCCGCTTCTTTCCGTGTGCTCCGTGTTTCATCCGTGGCTAAAAATCACTCTTCCCTCCTATTCCTGTAAATCCCTTCACTTCGTCACCTGTTCCGCCAGGTACCGCTCAAACTGATTCCGGTAATACTCCTTATACCCGGCCAACTCCGTCACCCCATCCGGTGAACGCCAGAACGCCTCCTCATCGAACCCGGCAAAATCATTCACACTTGTGCTCGCCAGATTGTGCAGCCAATCAGCGAGCGCTCCGGCCTTTCGCGCCATCCCATAGACCCGCTGCCACTTCGCCACCTCCTGGCTCTCCGGCTCGCGATACGGGCACATCGTCCGGATATCGATCATCGCCGCATAGAGCAGATATCGGTAAGCCGCCTTACGCTCCGCAGTCATCATACTGAGTCCTTGGTTCACTCCCTCACCGTCTCCGCCATCACCCGGATGAGCTGCCCCCCGTACTTCAGCCGGTCCTCATGCGTCGTGTAGCGGCCCAGCTTTGGCCCCTTCAACGTCCGCAGTTCCATCAACGCCACCGGCACCCGCGCCTCGTGATACAGCGAGTTCGCATCCCCGGACTTCTCCAGCCGCACTCCCAGCTTCCGGGTCGGATCAAACAACGTCTTCGCCTGCAAATTATCGAACAACTTTTGAAAGAGCGCCTGCGACCCCTCATCACTCGCCTGCGTATCGATGTACTCCGTCTTCGTGTTATGCAGATTCACCATCACCGCGATCGGCTGCTGCGCGTGCTGCGCCAGGATCGCCTTCTTCGCATACCAGATCTCCGGCATCAATCGCAGGAACTCCTTGTGCTTCAGATCCACCCGGTCCCAATGCCGGTTCACATCATACCCGTTCGCATTGAACCGCACCTGTCCCGTCGCACACCCGTCCGGATCCAGCATCGGCGTGAATTTGAAGATCGTCGTATCGCGGAACGCCTTCGCCTCCTCCGAGATCACCCAGCGCAACGCCCCCTCCATCGTGAACGACGTCCCCGTCTCCCACGCATGCTGCCGCGCCTGCAGCCACACCACCTTCTTCTCCTCCGCCGGGATGTCCGGATTCGTCACCGTGACTTGATGCAAGTCCCGCCCTTGCACCGTCCGCCCGATCACCTCCACCACCGCGTGCGGCGAACGCCCGATCTCCGCCAGACACTTCAACAGATCCGTGTGCACATACGGCACCAGCGAAGCCACCCACACCGTATCCTGCTCCGGCGTGAACCGCAGCGTGAACTCCTTCTTCTCCTCATCCCAGGAACTGTTCGTCTGATAAAACCACGTCTGCTGATCGTAACTGATCACCGGCTGATCCGCCTTGTCCTTCGAGACCGCGCCCGGCCTGTCATTATACTCCCCCTCCAGCTCCGTGAAGGTCAGCGTCAGCGGCCGCTGCGCCACATTCTCCAGCTTGAAATAATACCAGCTCACCTGGCGATTCCGCCCCCGCTCATCGTACTGCCCCGCCACCGCGCAGCGGAACTCATTCTCCCCCACCGCCACGATCTTCCCCAGTGAAGCCCCCTCGAACCGCGTGCTGAACCGCACCGCCTTGGCCCGGTCCGTCGACGCCTGCGCCAGCACCGAACCCGCCGTCAACACCACCAAACCCAGCGCGATAAAAAAACGGTGAAACATGCAAACTATCCTAAGCCCCTCACCCATTTCCGCAAGCCCCACCAGCGTTTCAGAACCAGCCCCTGATTTTTCCCACCCCTCGGCTATCAGCCATTTGCGATCGCCTATTCCCCCTCCCGCTGAAAACTGAACACTGAAAACTTGAAACTTCTTTCCGTGTGATCCGTGTTTCATTTCACCCCGGCTTCAGTCGGGGCCGTGGCTAAAAAACAACTCCGCCTTTCTTCCTTCTCCCTTCCTCCTTCTTCCTTCATCATTCCTCCCCGGATGACGCTCACCCCGAAACAGAAACTCCTGCTCGGCCTCTTCGCCCTGCTCGCTCTTGCCGCCGTGGGCATCCTGCGCACCACCAACCGGCCCTCGACTGTGGCGCTGGACATCCGCTTCCTAAGCTACTCCACCAACGCCGCCGGTGTGCGCCTCGCCCGCTTCGACCTCCAGAACAACGGCTCCTTCCCCATCGAACGCGCCAGGTTCGCCGAGTTCCAGACCCAAACCCCCACCGGCTGGCAGAAGCTGGCCAACTTCCAACAACCCTCGATGACCAACGGCCCGGCCGTGCTTCCCGGCCACAGCGAACTTTTCGACATCCCTGCACCCAATACCACCGCCCCCTGGCGCCTCGTCGTCCTCTTTTCCGAACACAAAAGACCGTTCGCCCGCTTCCTCGATAAATTCCGCAAAACCCTCCGCAGCTTCGGCCTCCCCATCCGCAGCAACTCACCCCTGTACGGCTTCCACAGCGAACCCGTAAAACCCTGATCCTTCCTTCAACCAATCCATGGCTTCCACCCAGCCAACCAAACCTCCGGTCCCGGCCACCCGTAGCAAATGGTGGCTTAGCTTGGTACTGCTCGTCATCGTACTTCTGGGCATGGTTTATGTAGTGACTTCCCCTGTTCCCATGGTCGTGGAGGTTCGGCTGATTGGCTACGCCACCAATGCCTCCGGCGTGAGCGTGGTGCGCTTTGAAGCCCAGAATAAAAATCCCTTCCCCATCCAGCGCGGCTGGTTCCCCGAGGTGGAGATAGACACGCCCACCGGCTGGCAGATGCTTTCAAACTCAGTGCCTCATCCCCGTATATTATCTTATATTCCAGCCACTCCTCCCGGCCTGATTGAACAGTTGGAAATTCCCATCCCCCAGACCGCCAGTCCTTGGCGTTTGCAGCTCAAGTATTACGAACCGGAATCAGCCCTTGCCCAAGAACTTCGCCACCTGCGCCGGGCAATCATGTGGAAATTCGGCGTCAACGCCACGGACAGCTACCGTCTCTACCACACCTATAGCGACCCCGTAAAACCCTGACGCAAACCACCCCCCGCCCGCCTACCTTCCCCGCGACCTGAAACCTTGGACCTGAAACTTTGGACCTCCCTCTTTCCCTCACTCCGGATACTCAAAGATCAACCGGTAATACCGTTCCCCCGCACTTCCCGGCGTGATCGTCACCGTCCGCAGATTCCCCACCGTGATGATCGTCAGATTCGCCTCCACCCAAGTCACCGGCGGCGTCAGCGATTCCGTGTACTGCAAGCGGAAGACCGGCACATCCACCGGCCACAGCAAGATCAGATCGCCCTCCTCCGTCCGCAGCGCCTGCATCTGCGGCTGCACCGTGAAGACCTCGCTCACCTGCATGATCCCCGCCGGATTATACAGCCGCAGATTCCCCGACATCGCCACCGGGATCGTCGCCGTGATCTGCGTCGCCGAATCCACCGTGAACGGCACGTTCACCGCCGAGAGCGTGATGTTCGTCACCCCCAGGAAATCGATCCCCTGCAACACCACCGCCGTCCCATACGGCCCCTTCTTCGGACTGAAATCCGTCACCGTCGGAAACACCAGGAAAGTCTGCGCTGACACCGCCGTGCCTTCCCCCGTGATCACCTCCACCGCCCCCGGGCTCACCCCCGCCGGCACCGTCGCCGTGATCAGATTCACCGAATTGTTCGTGAACGCCGCTGTCACCCCGTTGAACTTCACCGACGTCACATTGAAGAACCCCGATCCGCTGATGCTCACTGCATCCCCCGCGCGGCCGCGATCCGGCGTCAGCGCATTGATCTTCGGCAACATCCCGAAATTCGTGATCGTCGTCATCAATCCCGCCGGCGTCTTGATCGTGATCGGCCCCGTCACCGTCTCCTCCGGCACGAAGAGGCTCAGCCGGTTGTTGTTCTCCACATTCACGAACTGCGGCGGCACCACCACCTCGCCGATCCGCACCTCCATCGTCGCCGTGAAGTTGGCGCCCGTCAGCACCAGGCTCGAGAGCGCCGTCGTCTTCACCGGCCCGAAACTCGCGATGTGCGGCCACACATAGAAACTGTTCGTGCTCGTCCCCGTCCCGCCCGGCGTCGTGACCGCGAAGGTTCCCGTGCTCGCATCCCCCGGCAACGTCGCCGAGATCTGATTCGTCCCGCTCACTGAAGTGACCGTGGCTGCCACCGCCTGCCCGTTCAAGGTCACCGAGCTCATGCCGCTGAACCCGTAGCCGTACAGCGTGACGATCGCACCCGGCGGCCCGCTCTTCGGCGTGAAGTCCACGATCGTCGGCGCCGCGCCATTCACAATGAACACCGTGCTGGAAGCATTCGTGAACGAACTGTTTGCCAGATATATCGGTGCGTTGGTGGCGTTGGCAGGAACATTCGCGAACATAAGATTGTCCGCCGTCGCCTGAAAAAAAGATGCCGGGATGCTCCCAAACCGCACGCTGGTCACCGAAAGGAGATTCTCCCCTTGAATCGTGATCTGCGTTCCCGCCGTTCCATTTCCAGGTGTGAAATTCGTGATGATGGGAAACGCCCCCACGATGAAATTGCTGCTTGTGATGAACACGTTCGTTCCCTTGGTGAACTTGATCGGCCCCGTCGTCGCTCCCGCCGGCACATCGGCAAAGGCCAGCGTATCGGACGTGACACCACCGGAGATGGCCGCATTGGTATTGAAATGAACGCTGTTGAGCCCGGTGAATCCCGTGCCCGTTATGGTGACCCTTTTGCCCACCGGCCCCGCCGCCGGACTGAACCCCGTGATGATCGGCCCCGCCCCCGTGATCAGATTGTTCGTGCTCACCGCCTCGCCCCCCGGCGTCTGCACCTTGATCGGCCCCGTCGTCGCTGTCGCCGGGATCTGCGCCTGCACCTGGTTCTGCGCCGTGATCGCGAAACCCGTCGCCGGCTGCCCGTTGAACAGCACATTGGTGACGCCGGTAAAGTCACCGCCATCGATGATCACAAGCGTCCCCACCGAGGCCACCTCCGGCGTGAACGACCGGATGATCGGCACATCCGTGATGAGGAAATCATTCGTCGTCACCGCCGCGCCCACCGTCGTCAGCACCGTCACCGGCGCATTCGTCGCCCCCGGCGGCACCGTCGCGGAGATCTGCGTGTCACTGATCGGCGTGAAGCCCGCCGCGATCCCCCCGAAATACACATTGGTGGTGTTGGCCAGGTTCGCCCCGTTGATGACCACCGTTCGCCCGCTCAGCCCGCGATCCGGCGTCAACACCCCGATGCGCGGTGCCACCGTGAACAAGGCCACGCTCGCACCCGCCCCCGTCGTGTTATTCACCCCGATCGGCCCGGACAAGGCCCCTTCCGGCACCGTCGTGTAGATCACCGTGTCGCTCTCGATGAAGAATACCGCCTGCACGGTGTTGAACGTCAACGACTTGGCCGTGGTGAAACCCGTCCCCGTGACCTTCACGCTCGTCCCTGCCTTCCCGGTCGCGGGGGTGAAGGCGCTCACCGTCGGCACCTGCGCCCAGGCGGAAAAGCTCCCGCACCACAAGGCCAATGACATCATGAGCCACGACCAAACGCGGCGACCTCCCTGGATACGACTTAAAGACTTCACAATGATGCAAAAACTAATACCACAAACCCACAGACGGGAAAGCGGAACTTTTACTCCCTATAAAGTGCTGAATGCCGATAGAGCGCACCCGCCTACCCGCTATTGGTAGGGCCCGTCTGTCCTCAGCGGGCCGCTGTCGGAGAGGTAAACGATGCAATTGCCTGTGACTTTGTGACGTCAAATGGCTCCCAAAGGCAGAACACTATTAGGCCGATAGTCGTCACAAAGCCTTTTGTTTTCGGGTATCACTGACTTCGGCGACGGCCCGCTCAGGACAGACGGGCCCTACCAACCTTGGGCTTTCCCTGCTGCATGGTGAAAGCTATCGTTTCGGTGATATGGATTTGCCGAAGCGCAAGCGTCTTCCGCATGAGGTGCCTGCTTGGGTGGAAAACGGCAGTTTCTTCTTCCTCACCATCAATTGTGAGGTTCGTGGCCGGAATCAACTTTGTCAGGCGGGGAGAGGGGATGCCATCTTGGCGGCAGCGTCCCATTATCATGAGCACCTGATCTGGCATTGTCGTATCATGCTGCTGATGCCCGATCATCTGCACGCGGTGATCTCTTTCCCGGACAATTCAAATCTTCGTTCAACCGTGAAGGAATGGAAAAAGTATCTGGCCCGGACAGAAAGTATCGGCTGGCAAAGGGATTTCTTCGATCATCGACTGAGAGACCAGCAGGAGGAGTTGGAGAAGATCAGTTACATCCTGATGAACCCAATCCGGCGTGAATTATGTGAACGTGCGGAAGATTGGCCATGGGTATATCGTCCGAATGACAGGTTACCGCCAAACTTGCGATAAAGCTGGTAGGGCCCGGCGGCTTGTCCCGATTCATTGTCTGGGTCCTCAGCGGGCCGCTGACGAAGCAGGAAACCTCCGAGAACCCGCGATTTGGTGACGTCAAACCAGCCACTCACCACCCGTCCCCATTGGAGCGTGGGCGTCCCGCCCGCAGCAACCTCCAAACGTAAAATAGTCTCCCATTCCCGAAACAACCGCGGCAAATGACATCCCCTCTCCCCAAGGGAGAGGGTCAGGGTGAGGGGGAAGGTGGTGTACCTAAGCACTAGCGGGCTACTCGCACGCCAGCGCTTCGTTCCTCCCCTCAAAACCGCGCCCGCAACGCCACCCCCAGATACATCGCCCCATCCCCGTTGATCTGCAGGTCCGCCTCCTCATACGTGAACCGCCGGTCGATCACCCAGCCGCCTTCCACGCTCGCCGTCAGATTCTTCCCCACGTTCGCCCGGAATCCGCCGCCCACCCGGATCTCGCGATAGCTCACCATCTCATCATCCAGATTCGCGCGGCCCGTCCGCGTGCCCAGATCTTCCGCCACGCGATACGCCCCGCCCATCAATTCACCACCCGCGAACACCGCCACCGCCGGGCTCACCTGATACTCGATCGTCGGCTTCGGCAGCAGCAACGCCAGCGTCCAGTCCTCCGCGAATTTCCATCGCACGCCCACCCCGCCAATCACCGGGATGTCCCGCCGCACATCCACATTCACCGCCGCCACCCACATCAACGTCTCGCTCTGCGAGTATGCCAGACCCGCCGTCAGCGGCGCGTTGAAGTCCCCACCATCGATATCCTCCAGATCGCTGAACAGACCCGGCCGCACATCGATCCGCAGATTCCATTTGTCTGCGAACTTCCAGTCATTCTGAAAATTCAACGTCAGCGCATTCACCGTGTTCGGCAGCGGCACACCCGCCGGCAGCCCGAACCCCGAACGCTCCCAGCCGAAACCCGCGCCCCACGCATACGTCTCGCTCGTCTTGAAACGCAGCAGATAGCTCACATCCGAATGAAACGCATCCATCTCCCCCGCATTCACCGTGCCGATATTGAGGTCGGCCGGAGCGGAATAGGAAATCCCCGTGGAAAATTGATGCTGCAACTCCGTCGCCGAAGCCGAAGAAACTCCCGCCATCGTCGTCGCGACCAAGACCAAACCCGCCGAAAAAGCCTGATGAATATGCATAAGATGCGCACAACATACCCACAAACCAACCGAGTGCAAATGCACGCAAGCCTATGACGCGCATCCCGCATGCACCTCAGCAAAGCTTCAGTCAGCAAACTCCCCAAACGCTTCTAAAAATTCGTCCCAAGAGGGCGCGATATATCTCGCCGTCTTCTCCGTCACGAAACCATCCGAACCATACTCCAACAAACCCATGTCCGTAGGAATCCATTTAACCGCGCCTTGATCTTTGCCGTCGAGCGCCAGACAGATAAGATCGCCGAACGAATCATACGCGATCGGAAGATATCCTTTCGGCAGAATATTATCTTTGGTGGATCTTTGAAATTCACTTTGCAGGTTATGCTCGCCCTTGCCCAAGTGAAAGAATGTATCCACCCCTGATTTAGTCAGCTTCTCACTTTTGTGGCTCAGGTACTGAAACTGAAATGGCTTGGGTCGGCCGCCATTTGTCTGGAGCAGAAATTCCCGATAGATGGCAGGCAGCGGATTGCCCACTAGTGCTTCAAATGCTTGAATGCCTGCCAGTGTCGCAGGTTCCTTGGCCTTAACTTTTATGACCGGTTTTGGCATCTTCGGGACAAAACCTTGCCTCGTTCCGTGTATGTCACTCCGGCTTGGCTGAAGGCGGGTTGCTGGATGCATCATCCGCCTTCGCCTTCTTCATCTCCTCCGCCCCGTTCTGCCACGAGAGCAAAAACAGCAGCCCCACGCCCGTGCAGATCGCCATGTCCGCGATATTGAACGCCGGGAATCCCGCCTCACCCCCGCCGCGCTTGTACACGAAGAAATACAGGAAATCGATGACGTGATAACGATCCGGATGCAACCGGTCCACCAAGTTCCCCAAGATGCCGCCAAACATCAGCCCCAGCGCGATCTGCCCCAGCTTGGTATGCGCCTCAAAATGATGCCGGAAGATCACGAGCGCACCGAACGCAATAAGCGAGATGATCGCCAGCATCTCGTTGTTCCCATGGAAGAGACTCCAGGCTGCACCGGTATTCGTCCAGTGAACGAATTTGAAAAAGCCATCGATGATGACCTTTTCCTCGGCGCGACCGAGGAAGCGCAAGACGATGAATTTGGTGAGCTGGTCCAGCAACAGGATGGTTCCCGCGAGGGCAGCCATCCGCTGATTTCCAGTCAAGGCAGGCACACAGGCGTTCTCGTTTAGCTCATGCGCATCGGCATGAGAACGTAGAGGAACGGGCCGTTGATCTTGATGACGCCCGGGCTGAGTTCATCCGTCAGCTCCAGGAACACTTCATCGCCATCCAAGGCCTTCAGCGGATCCATCATGTACGTCGGATTGAACGCGATGGAAAGATCGTTGCCCTTGTAGTTCACCGCGATGCTTTCCCGGCCTTCACCGACTTCCGGCGTGTTCGCGTTGATGGAGAGCGTATTCTTGGAGAAAGTCAGTTTGACGGAGTTCGTCTTCTCGCTCGTCATGATCTCCGCGCGGCGCAAGGCATGCAGCAGCTCTTCTCGGCTCAGCGCGATGCGTTCCTTGGCTTCCTGCGGGATGACCTGCTTGTAGTTCGGATAATTGCCTTCCACGAGCTTCGAGATAAGCAGAATGCTGCCACCCTTCTCATCCTTCAACGTGAACGCCACTTGGTTATCCGTGAACTTGATCTCCACTTCGCCCGCAGTACCGAGCAAGCGGTTCAATTCATTGATCGCCTTCGTCGGCACGATGAATTCGCCCTGGGCATCCGTACCGATCTCTTCTTCCGCGAGTGCGAGACGGCGCCCATCCGTGGCCACCATCGTCACTTTATCCTGCTTGAGGATGACGAAGATGCCGTTGAGCACATAGCGGGTCTCGTCCGTGGAGATGGCGAAAGACGTGCGCTTGAGCATCGCCTTCACTTTTTCCTGCGGGAGAGTGACCTTCTTATTCTCTTTGAACTGGGGCAGGGGCGGAAATTCTTCGGCGGCGAGGCCGTTGATCTTGTAAAAGGACGCGCCGGCACGGAGGCTGCATACACTCTTCTCGTCGATCTCCATCTCGATCTCACCGACGGGCAATTCGCGCACGATGCTGAACAGGCGCTTCACCGGCAGGGTCACGGAGCCACCCTTGCTGATCTGGGCCTCCACGGAGCCGGAGATGGACACATCCAGGTCAGTGGCGGTCAGTTCCAGCCGGTTCCCCTCACCACGCAGCAGCACGTTGGAAAGGATGGGCAGCGTCGTGCGGGTGCTGACGACATTTTGCACGGCTTGCAGCCCGTTGATCAACTGGTCTTTGGCGATGGTGAATTTCATGCGCTCTTACTAGTACAGAGTATCTTTCAAGAACTCCGTATTATTAAAGGGTGTGAATAAGGAAAACAACCTCCATTGTCAAGGTTCTGACAGGCACTTACACAAGATATTGCGGTCTGAATAACCTGACTCCACCATGTCTGGCATCTCCGGTAAGTCCGAGTTATTCGCATTGTACCCAATCCATTCACAGGTTTCTCGACCGCTTCTCAGGCACGTATTCGCATCACGACCTCCGGAAAACGCGCCACCACATACGCCACTTCTTCCAAAGTGGAATCTCGTCCTAACGACAGACGGACGAGTGCATTGGCCTGACTGGGCTCAACTCCCATGGCCGTCATCACATGGGAAGGTTCCAGCGAACCTGCCGAACAGGCTGAACCGCTGGAGGCACAGATGCCTTCCAAGTCCAAACCAGCCATCAACGAGATACCATCGCATCCTTCAACGGTAAAGGAAATCGTATTGGCCAGTTTATGGCCCTCCGAACCCCGAAAATGCACCCCCGGCACCGCCAAGCAACCCGCTAAAAGCTTCTCCGTGAGCGGCTGGAGCTGATTTCGTGCAAAAACCGGCTCCGGCACAAACCGCTCAAACGCCTCCACCAATCCCGCGATGGCCGGCAGATTCTCCGTCCCCGCGCGGCGCTCATTCTCATGCCCGCCGCCAAAAAGGATGGGATCTGGCAACAACGGCGACTGGATATAGAGCGCCCCCGAACCTTTCGGCCCATGAAACTTGTGCGCACAGACGGAGACCAAGTTCGCGTTGAACTGCCGGATGTCCGTGAACGGCTCCTTGCCCATCCATTGCGCCGCATCCGTATGAAAGATCACCCCGCGCTCCTGGCAGATGGCTCCCAACTCCGCCACGGGTTGGATCGTCCCCGTCTCGTTATTCGCCGCCATGAGACTCACCAGAATCGTATCCGGCCGGATCGCCTTCGCTAGATCGTCTGGCGCGATGCGACCCGTAGCATCCACCGGCAGATACGTGACCTCAAACCCCTCCTTCTTCGCCAAGTATTGGAAGCAATGCAGCGCCGCATGATGCTCGATGGCCGAGGTGATAAGATGCCGCCCCTTCGGCTTCAACGTCCGCGCCACGCCGAAGATCGCCAGATTATTGCTCTCCGTCCCGCCGCTCGTGAAGACCACCTCGCTCGGTTTGGCCTTCCACACGTGCGCCAGCCGGTCCCGATGTTCATCCAGATGCGCCCGCGCGCGGACACCGATCTGATGCACGCTGGAGGGATTGCCGAAGATCTCATCCAGATACGGCAACATCGCCGCCTTCACCGCCGGGTCGAGCGGAGTGGTGGCATTATAATCAAAATAAACCGGCAACACGCCTCTGAGGTAGGCGAAAACGGCGGAGATGGCAACTGCGGGTGTGAAAACGAAAACCTGCGGCCTGCTTTCGTAGTGTACGCTCCCTTGTCCCTCGCACCGCAATTTCCTTCAGGCTGATTCATCGCCGCGATACGGGTCATCTGGCCTGTGCATCTGGCTCTTACACCTTTCCGCAAAGTTGCTACTTTTCCCCGTTAATGCAGCCAAGCGTCTGCGCCAGTTAACTGAATGGCGCTGTTCGAGACATCATCGCCCAAGCCACTCGCAGCATCCGCACCCACACTCGCCGGGGAGACGCAAGCCCGCCGCGTAGTTTGGATTGATGGACTGCGCGGCTTGGCTGTACTCATCGTGCTGCTGTACCATCATTGGGGTTTCGCTGGCTTTCATGAACTCAGACTCGGAACGCTGGACCTCGCGGACTTCCTTGAGCATGGGGTGCATGGCGTACACATCTTTTTCGTCATCTCCGGGTTTTGTCTTGCGTGGCCGTTTTCCGGACCTGCGGGTAAATCCCTGGCGCAGCTCTCGCTCGGCCCTTTTTTGCAGCACCGCTTTGCCCGTCTGGCCCCGCCCTACTATGTGGTGCTGTTCCTCTCGGCCCTGCCGGTGTTCGCGGCGGCTTACGTCAAGACCGGCCTTATCCCCGTCAATCTCTGGTGGGATCTGCTGGCCCACAGCCTTTTCATTCACAATCTCTCCGTCGATTACACCACCACCTTCAACATGGCCTTGTGGACCTTGGCGCTGCAGTTCCAGTTCTATCTCCTGTTCCCGCTCTTGCTGCTCCTGCGCGGGCGCACCGGTCCGCTCGGGCTCGCCTTGCTTGTGGGCAGCGCGGAGCTGCTCTACCGTCTCGCCGTGTGGTCCCTGCCTTCCAGCGACTGGCAGTTGAACCACGCCCTCGCCTACGCCCCGCCTGGCCGCCTGTTTGAATTCGCCAGCGGCATGGCCTTGGCCGGCTTGATCCGCGACGAGGCCTTTAACCTGACCAGTCGTCGCACGGGCTGGTGGTGCCTGCTATTCTGCCTGGGCACCGGCGGGGCGGCGTATCTCCTTTCCCGGCACTACGGCCGCTTATATCCGGCGGTAGATCTGCTCTGGGCCGTGTTTGTTTGCGCCACGATCCTGCTCGGGTTTCTCTCCGGTCTCTGGCGGCGGTTTTTATCAAACCGCTTCCTCACCTTCTGCGGCGTGTGTTCCTACAGCATCTTTCTCGTGCATCATCCCATCGGCACATGGCTGCATCACCACTTCTATTTCGAGGACCATATCCCCCTGTGGCTGCGGCTTGCCGTCATGCTCGCCTACGTGCCGCTGATGATCGCCGCCGGCTGGGTCGCCTTTCGGCTTTTGGAGTCGCGCCCGGTGCCTAACTCGTTGAGGGAGGGTAAATAACGCTTCGTTGCCGCTTGTTTCTCACAGGGTGCCACTCCTTGCCCCCCGCCGGAAAATCTCCCAAGCCAATTTTAGTCTGGTCTGAGCGGCTGAATTATATAGGGCCATACGGGGCAATTTTATCCCTATTTCAGCTCTGTCTCCACGTGACAAATCACCTCCCCGCTAAGGCTGTAATAGTTGCATCAAGACGTTGTCAACCCACCGGGCACTGCGGATATTATAGGTCTTGTAAATCACGTTCACGCCGTGACCGCTAAGCATGCTTTTTAAATGGCGAGATAATTTTATCCGGTCCTCCGCAAACTTATGACAGATCGCCCTTTAATCTCTCTGCTGTGCGCGCAGGCTTTGCGCTGCTGTTTGCTCGTCGGCGGGCTGCTGTTGGGCTTGGGCGCTTTTAGCGGTTCGCTTCTCGCCCAAGGGCAGACTAATGCCGTCAATGGAGCGGACAAGGCGCTCGCCGGTGGCGAAAAAACCAAAGGCAAGAACAAGCCCGTCATCGCCGAGCGCCCGCAAGTGCTCGGTTCCACCACGACGGAAGCAACCAAGCCCGCCCGGCCCGGCACAACTTCCGCCTCCGGGTCCGCGCAGTTGATCGAAAAATTTCAGACCTCCCGCACCAGTTATCTGGAGGCCCAGAAGGAACTGAAGCTCAAAGCCGCCACCGGCACCGAGGAACAGCGCAACTTGTTGCGCGAGCAGTCCAAAGAAGCCCTGACCAGGTGGCGCGAGGATCAGCGGCGCTACGTCGAGGAGCAGCGCGAACGCCTCAAGACGATGAAGCAGGAATTGCAGGCAGACCTTGCCCCGGTCTTGGACCAGTCGGGCGAGGGCTCGGGTGGTGGGCGCGGAAGATGAGCCACGCCCCTTAATGTCCATAAACAGGACCGTGATTTATTAACGCCAAATGGCCCTAACTAAAAGTATCCAGTGCCGGACAGTCGCGCGCCCTGGTTTTTCAGGCCTGCTGGCCATTGTCCACGCCACCTCAATTTTTAAATTAGACCCGTAACCAGACCCTTTTGTGACAACCCACTCGCCCATGGAAACCATCACCTCCAAAATCCGCATCCTCCTGGCTGATGATCAGCCGGTCGTCCGCATCGGCCTTCGCGCCATGCTGTCCCTTTATCAACAGGTCGAGGTCGTCGGTGACGCCACCACCGGCAAGGACGCCGTGCTCGAAGCCGCCCGCCTGAAGCCCGATGTGGTCCTCCTCGATGTGCGTTTTCCGGATGGCCCGTCCTTCGATGCCTGCCGCAAGATAGTGGCCTTAAACCTCGGCATCCATGTGATCTATCTCACTTCCTTCGCAGATGATGACACCGTCTTCGAGGCCATCTCCGCCGGGGCTGAAGGCTATCTCATCAAGGACATCCTCGCGGATGAACTCGTGAGCGCCGTCACCCAGGTCATGCAAGGCCGTTCCATCCTCTCCCCTGCCGTCACCTCACGTATCATGGGCCGCATCAAGGCGGGCAATGAGAAAGTCGTCCCCACCGGCATCGACATGCTCTCCGCCCAAGAGAAGCGCGTGCTGGCCATGGTCGCCGAAGGCAAGACCAACAAGGAAATCGGCGCCGCCATGGGCCTCAGCCCCAAGACGGTGAAGAATTATTTGAGCAACTTGATGGACAAATTGGCCCTGTCCCGCCGCTCCCAGGCTGCCGCCTTTTACGCCCAGACCATGCAGCGGTCGAACGCAAAGGCCCTACATAATTAGAGCCTATTTTCAGGTCCAACGGCTCTGGCGGGACCAGACCATACGCGTATCCTATAATTATAGGACTGGCATCTCAGTTGCTTATATATCACTCGTCGCGCCAGGCGGCGGGATGATGACAGTTATGTCCGCTCAACGCCTGCACTCATGAAACTGCTGTTGCACCATAAACCGGTACGCACGGGTACGGCTCGCGCCTTCACGCTCATCGAGGTGATGATCTCCATGGCCGTGGTGGCCATGATGTTCGTCTCCCTCTACGCCGGCATCACGCAGGGGCTCGCCGTCATCGCCACCGCCCGCGAGAACATGCGCGCCACCCAGATCATGGTGGAGAAGATCGAGCTCCTCCGCCTCTATTCCTGGGACCAGTTGAATACCCCGGGTTTCATCCCGCCCGTCTTCGCCGAGCGGCTCATGCCCAGCACCACCACGAATTCCTCCACCACCGCCGCCACCGTGGATGCCCTGGCCACCCCCGGCGGCGTCGGCACCATCTTCGTCGGCTCTATCACGCTAGAGACGCCGACCAATATCTCCACGGGTTATTCCACCAACATGCGCCTGGCCACGCTCACGGTTTCGTGGACGAACGCCAACATCCGCCGCACCCGCAGCATGCAAACCCTCGTCGCCCAGTTGGGCATCCACGATTATGTATATTGATTGCCGCCGCCGCCGTCGCACCCTGGCGATGACTCTCGTCGAGATGATGATCTCCGTGGGCATTGGTGGCGTCGTGCTCGCCGCCGTCGCCTCCCTTTCCTTCTATACCGCCCGCAGCATGGCCGCCATGTCGAACTATGCGGACCTCGACCGCCAGAGCCGCAACGCGCTCGACCAGATGACCCTCAAGATCCGCTCCGCCGATCGCCTCACGGCCTTCGCCACCAATGAGGTGACCTTTCTCTACAAGGGCGCCACGCTGCGCTACGCCTTCAACACGTCCGACAAGACGCTGACCGAGAGCTACAACGGCGCGACCAAGGTGCTGCTCGAAGACTGCAATGAACTCCAGTTCGCCATGTTCCAGCGCAACGTCATCAGCAATTCCTTCAACCAGGTCACCACCTCCACGACGAACGAGGCCAAATCCATCATCGTCACCTGGACCTGCTCCCGCTCTTTGCTCGGCAACCTGATCAACTCGGAAAGCGTGCAATCCGCCCGCATCGTCATCCGTAACAATCCCTAAAGCCGTATGAAAATCCGCATCCCCTCCGCCCGGGAGCAAGGCAGCATGCTCATCATCACCGTGGTCATCTCCGGGATTATCGGCCTCACCCTGGCCAGCTACCTCTCCATGGTGCAGGCCCAGCACCTGAATGTGATGCGGTCCCAGGCTTGGAACGCCGCCATCCCGGCCTGTGAAGCCGGCATCGAGGAAGCCCTTGCCCACCTCAACAGCATCGGCACCGGCGATCGCGCCACCAACGGCTGGGTCTTCAGCGATGGCGTGTATGTGAAATCCGGTTCATTGCTCAATGGTGAGTATGATGTCAGCCTGAGCACGGCGGATACACCTCTCATCACCAGCTATGGCTACGTGCCCGCCCCCTTGGGCAAGGGCGAAGTCGTCCGCGGCGTACGCGTGGTCACCTCCCGTCAGAGCACCGGCATGAAAGGCCTCGTGGCCAAGGGCAGCATCGTCCTCGGCCCCGGCAGCATCATCGACAGCTACGATTCGCGCATCACCCTCGTTTACAATCCGTCCACCGCGAATTCCAACGCCTTCGTCGGCGCCGTGAATGGCAGCATCTCCGGCGGCACCATGGTCTATGGCGATGTCGCCACCGGCCCCGGCTACACCATCACCTCGCCGCACACGGGCAGTTCTGCCAGTGACCTCAGCATGTCCTTCCCGCCCGTCACCGCGCCTTTCGCCAGCGGCTTCGCGCCCCCGGCCGGTGTGACCGTCACCGTGACCAACTTCGGGGTTGATAATGTGACCATCACCACCAATACACTTCCGGCTGTTATCCCGCCCAGTGGTGTCTTGACGAATATCACCTACTACACCAATACCGCACCCCCAGCCTCTGGCGCTTACACCACGGCCACCGTCAGCCTCACCGAGACGGGCTGGCCCGGCGCTTCCGTGGGCACCGTCGTCACGAATACTACTTCGATCAGCTCGGCCAAGTTTGAACCGGCTCCGGGCAGCTACATCCCGCCCTATACCTACGGCGGCACGCCCAAGCGCTACAGCTACCTGCGCATCGACAGCTACACCTATAACGACACGCGCTACCTCTACTCTTCCACCAATTACGTCTATTCCACCGCCACCACGAACGCAGTCACCACCACCACCCAGCAATACGCCTACGTGCTGGACACGGATAATTACAAGACGGCCACCATCAGCCTGAGCGGCAACCAGACAAGCACCGCCGAAATGCTCGTCCGCGGGGATGCCGTCCTCTGGGTCACCGATGACTTCAGCATGACCGGCAATGCCCGCATCACCATTTTGCCCAACGCCAGCCTCAAGATCTATGTCGGTGACGGCCAGGGCGGCAGTGCCGAGATCAAGATCGCTGGCAATGGCGTCCTCAACATGTCCGGTGACACCGAGAAGATGGCCATCTACGGCATGTCGGACAACAGCGTCGTCAAGATCGCCGGCAACGGCGCCTTCGTCGGCACCGTCTATGCCCCTAACGCCGAGCTGCAAGGCAAGGGCAGTGGCAACAGCGTGGATGACTTCCAAGGCGCGGCCATCGTCGGCAACGTCAACTACACCGGCCACTTCAACTTCCACTACGACGAGAAGCTCGGCGACAACGGCGGCCTCACCCAGTGGAAGATCCTGAGCTGGATGGAATTCTGATCCCCGTGGAG
>JAEYXS010000001.1 GCA_023431185.1 Verrucomicrobiota bacterium | reverse complement strand
GAAGTATGCTGGTCGGAAACCGGACATGGGCCTGCTGGCTACGCTCTGGCCCAATTCTTGGCGGGTGGGCGGGGTGGCGGTGGGCATTTATCTGACCACGCTGGCAAACACCCTGCTGGCCAGTGCCTTCTTGAGCCTGACCGAGACCGCTTCATTCGGACTTACTTTGCAGGTGGGCTTTTTTCTCGCCCAGATTTCCAGCGTGTGGGTCCTGGTAAAGATGCCCTGGTTCAACCAATTGCGGCAACTGGGCAAGACGCAGGAAATCCCGCCGGTCTTTTTTGCCCGGGTCTGGCTTTTCCTGCTGATTTTCGGCGCGGGCAGTGTGGTGCTTTGCTGGGGTGGCGACTGGCTTTTGCAGAATCTCATGGGCGCACGGACAGCTTTGCTGCCCGTGCCGCAAAGAGCCGTGCTTCTGCTGGTGGTAGGGCTGGAAACCCACCATTCACTGTACCGGGAACTGGTGCAGACAAACAATGTGAACCCGTTCGTGCGGCCGATTTTGCTGACGGCTCTCGTCAGCCTGACGCTGGTCTGCCTGTGGGCTCCAACCTTGGGAGCGTGGGCCCTGGTCATCGGGCCCGGGCTGGCGCAGTTGCTGTTCAACAACTGGTGGATCGTGCGGGAAGGCATCAAATCATTGGGCATGGAGGGACGCACTTATTGGGCCGCGTTTTTCCTGAGCTTCGGCCGGTTGCCGGAATTCTGGCGGGCAAAATCTTAAGGCTATGGGGCAAAAGATTCTGGTCATACGGATGGATCATCTGGGCGATGTCGTGCTGACGACCCCGCTGGTGCGTGCGCTGGCGCTCGCCGGAAACGACGTACAGGTGATCGTGCCCAAGGCCTTCCTCCCCGTTTTTGAGCACAGTCCGCGCGTCAGCGCCGCCTGGAGCATGGAGGTAGTTTGTCCGGGATTTCCCGATGCCTGGCGCCCCTTGGCCAGGTGGATACGGGCGCAACGTTTCGATGCCGTGCTGCTGCCTTACGCGCGCGAGAAGAAACTTCTGTGGGCCTCTTTCTGCTCTGGAGCGAAAACGCGCATCGCCATGTGGTCGGGGGTTTGGGGACGGTTGACCCTGCATCGCTGCCTCAGTTCGCGGATGCTGGAGGAGCCGCGTTATTTCGGCGACATCGTTTTGGATTGTGCGCGGGCGATGGAAATTCCATTGCAGGGCACGGAACCAGAATTGTTTTTGACCGATGCGGAGATCGCGCGCGTCAAAGCGATGCTGTCCGCGCGGTTCGGTTCCCGGCCGTTGGTGGGCATCCATCCGGGTTGCGCCGGCAACGCCTGCAACCTGCCGCCCTTGGATTACGGGCGGCTGGCAGAGACGGTCATGGCGGAGACGGATTGCGCGGTGGTGCTCACGGGCAGCGGCAAGGAACGCGCGCTGCTCGCTGCGTGGCCGGCGAAGGTGCTGGAGAACGCGAGGTTGTGGAACAGTATGGGGGAGCTTTCCTTGCGCGAACTGGCCGCGCTCATCAACCAGTTGAGCGTCTATGTCTGTCCGAGCACCGGGCCGTTGCATCTGGCCGCTGCGTTGAAGACGCCGACGGTCTCCGCCTTTTGTTCCCTGAAGAATCTTTCGGCCGAGGTCTGGGGCAACCGGGGCGGTGGTCCGGCCAGCGTGCTGGCTCCGCCCTTGGAGTTTTGCCTCAACCGCCGCAAAGCAGAACGCGCGCATTGTGACTTTTGCGGGCAGATAGACCGCGCGGCTCTGGCCCGGGCAGTCCGCTCCCATCTGCCGCCGGTTGCATCGGATGGTTCCGCTCGCTGACCCTTTTTGCCTCTTAGCCTCCATTTTTCTTATCCAGCAGTTGCAGAACTTTTTCCACCAGGTCCGCCGGGGCGACCTGGGCCATCCAATGCGCCTGTTCCGCTTTGCGGACGAACTCCACGTCGGGTGCCAGGTCATTGTCCGTCGCCACATACGCGCCCGTTTCGACCTTGCTGGAACTGAGATTGCGCACGAACACCACTGGTGTGCCGGCAGCATTCGCCAAGTGTCGCGGCCCGGAATCCGTCGCGATCACCACCCGGCAATCGCGCAGCAGGCAATACAACGCGCGCAACCCCAGCTCGCCCGCCAGGATGGGTGCATTCAATTTGGCCTCACGATTTATCCGCTCGAGGATGCCGCGGTCTTGCTTCGCTCCGCCCAAGATCATCCGCGCGGAAGTCTTTTGCCGGAGCCGTTGAAATGTTTCCCGGAATTTTTCCAGCGGCCACACGCCCGTGGGCTGGCGGCTCGTACAGAAACATGCGATGACCGGTTCGCCGGGTTGCAATCCGTGGCGGGTCCACCATTGGCGGGCTGCCGACTCATCCTCCGTTGTGGGATAGACCAGCGGTCGCAAGGACCAGTCCGGCCTTTGACCAGTCAGCTCCGCCGTCAGTTCCCGGAAATAGGCCGCGAACGGTTGCGGGTAACGGAACGAGATGGGGTGGGTGACCAGCCCGGAAAAACCTTTATGCACATACGCCACCCGGTTGGGTATCCCCAGCCGGGCGGCCAGCAGCAGGCTGGGCCAGTAAGTGCTGGAATCATAGCAGACTGCCACATCGGGCCAGGCACCCAGTTGTGCCCGGATCTTTTCCCGCAACATCGGCAGGTCTGGCGGACCCGGCGGTAGCACGATCTGTCCCGCGAGGTGCGGATTGTGCCCGAGCACCTCATCGGCGGGAGCTGCTGTCAGAAAGTGCCAGGCACAGCCGGGCAGGCCGCGCTGCAACGCGGGCAAGCTGGCCGTGCGGTAGAGGACATCCCCGATATGGTTGGCACCAATCAACAGCCCGTGCTTCCAGTTCGTTGGCGGGGTCGGCGGGGCGGGGCATAGCCGCCGGCCATAATGCTTCAGCGCCGGAGCCGCCCATTCGCTCAACTGCGCGAGCCAGCGGTTCCGCAGTTTGCGGATGGTTTGGGGCTGGATCTGGGCGGTCATGCACGGCCGTTCTGCTGTTTCGATTGCTTGCTCACGGACTATCCCCCGGCCTCCGTAGGCGTCAACCCGCGAGTTGTTTGCGCCCACCGCTTGCTGGCAGGTCGACCGGGAATTTTTTTTATTCGCCTTTCCGGCCTTAAGTTTCGGCGGCAACCCGGACAAATCATTCTTGAAAAGAACGGTCGAGTCCAGTTCAGTCGCCAGACCGGTTGCAGACCTTGCGACCGGCCTGACGTGATGCAGCCCAACTGGCATAACAATCCGCGATTCTGGCTTGGCTTGGTGGCCATCCTGGGCGGCACCCTTTTTCTGGGATACTTCCTGGCGGTCTGGGGTTATTTCGGTGCCATCTTTCTGGGCGTGCTGCTGGGCGGCAGCCTGTTTTTCTTTCTCAGCCCCCGTTGGTGGTGGATTCCTGTCCCGGCCGCTTTTGCCGCCGGCGGCGTGATGTGGTTCGGCTTCAAGCTCTACGCCCATGAACTGATGTTGCTCGTCTGCACCATTCCTCTGGCTTTCGCCGTAGCCCTGCGCTTCCGTTCCTTCTACCAATATCGGAAAGTCCTGCCTTGGACCTATTTTCTTCTCGGCTGCTATCTCATTGGCCACATGGTCTGGAGCATCGGGGTGGCGCGCTTCACGGGGGAGGGTGGCATCACCAACATCCTCCGGCACTATTCCTGGGCACTCTGGCCGCTTATCTTCGGCGTCCTCTTTGTCTGGTTTGGCTCCACCAAGTACCTCAAGACCGCCCTGTACCTCCTGCTCGGCGCCTACCTGCTCCGGGTGACCGTCACGATGTTGACCAATTACGTTGGCGGATTCTTTTACATTCCCGTCATCAATTATGTCCTCCCGGGTTCCTCCCCGGGCGAGACGGATGATCTGCGCAACAGCGGCCTCGGCCTGACCGCTTTTGCCGTGGTCTTTGTCTGCCTGGCCCGCCATTTCTGGTCCCGCGCCTTTTTCCTTGGTCTCTTGGGGCTGGGCTTTGTCGCCTTGCTGCTTGGTGGCGGCCGGACGGCCATCGCCATGGGGCTGCTCGTGCCTGTCTTCGCCGCGCTGGCCAGCAAGCGCTTTACCCTCATTCTCGCGTCCGCCTCCGCCGGCTTGCTCCTCATCGCGGGCGTGAATCTCTACCCCGGCATGCTTGATCATGTGGACCCCCGCATCCAGCGCACCCTCAGCATCCTCGTGCTGGAGCAGGGGGCGGTGCAGGCCCACGCGGACACCGCCATGAGCAATTACTGGCATGAGCGCCTCCGCACCATCGCCGTGGCCCGCTGGACGGATAACCCCGCCACGTTCTTCTTCGGCAACCGCGTCAAAAAATTCGATGCCGAGCTCATCTTTGTCCACAGTCAGCAGGAATGGTCCTTTGAACGCGCCATCGAGATGGCCGCCGACGTCGGTTCCTATGAGACCGGCTGGTTCGCCACCCTCGCCAACACCGGCATCTTCGGCCTCGCTTGTTACCTCGCGCTCATCGTGCAGTTCATCCGCCGCCCCTTCATGTACCTGCTGCGGCACGGCGTAGCCGGCATCATGGGCGGCATCAGTTTCATCAGTGTCTATTACACCTCCATGTGGTGCATCTTTGGTTGGACGTTCGGGGCCTACCCCAGCTTTGAGGTCATGCTCCTCATCCTCGCCAACGTCAGCCTCTACGACCACGCCCGCGAACAGGCCCGGTTGCAGACCGCCGCCGCCGCTGCCGCCCAACCCCAGCCCGCTGCGCCGTCCCAACTCGCAGCTGCGACGGTCAGTTAGCCGCTTCCCGTCATCCCCCGATTTTTTATGAGCCTTGCCCTCACTCCCGCGGAACTCGCCCAATACCTTGACCACACCCTCCTGAAACCCGAGGCCACCTCCAAGGAGATCGAGAAGCTTTGCGCCGAAGCCCGCGAACACAAGTTCCGATCCGTTTGCGTGAACGGCTCCCGCGTGGAACTCGCCGTTTCGCTCCTCGAAGATTCCGGCGTCCTCGTCGCCGCCGTCGCCGGTTTCCCGCTTGGCGCCGCCGATGCCGACGTGAAACGCTACGAGACCGAAGCCGCCGTGGACCTTGGCGCTCAGGAGATCGATGTCGTCATGAACCTCGGCCGTTTCAAGGATGGCTTCCACGGCTACATCGTCCGCGAACTCCGCGATGTCGTGGAAGCTGCCGATGGCCGGCCCGTGAAAGTCATCCTCGAGACCTGCCTGCTCTCGGATGAAGAGATCGTCCAGGCCTGCAAACTCGCGCTCGAGGCCGAGGTCCATTTCGTGAAGACCTCCACCGGCTTCAACAAGGGCGGAGCGACGGTCGAACACGTCCGCCTCATGCGCGAGACCGTCGGCCGCAATTGCGGCGTCAAAGCCTCCGGCGGCATCCGCGATGCCCGCACCGCCCTCGCCCTCATCGAGGCTGGGGCGACGCGCCTCGGCACCTCCGCCAGCGTGGCCATCGTGCAAGGCCTCACCACCGATTTCTCCACCGCCTACTGAGGCGGCTGGCCCGGTCAAAACTCCCTGCTCGGATTGGATTCCTGATCCATTCATGCGACCAGTGTAGTAGGGGACCTAGGACAACCGCTGTCCATGGTCCCTTTTCCTTTAAAAATATTTTCGATCTGTAACTGATTGGTTCTGAAATGTTTATGCTGAAATTGTGATTTTCCCCGAAAAAATGATTACGAAAAATCTGCCGCTTCGAATACTCCCTTTTAAGCCGCCTCAACATCCCGCTCCCAACCGCCCCTGATAACCAACACGCCTCACCATCTAACCTGGCGTCTCCCACCTTTCCAACCCCTCAACCGCCTTTTCCCCATCCATTCCCCGCCTCGGCACATGTACATAAGTGCCGAGGTATTCTACCGAATCTCCCTTGACCGGGCCATCCCGCCTGCGGAGCGCTGGCGTCTCGCCAGCAGCAACGCGGGGACGGCTTTCGCACCTTGAGCCTCCAGCCCGCCACCCAAAAGAATCGCCATCCTCCCTCCCTTCCTGTACAGCACAGGCCACATCGTCATCATGTTACTCGTCAAAACCTGCCTCGCCCCGAGCCGCATCCACGGGATGGGTCTCTTCGCTGCTGAAGCCATCCCGCGCGGCACCCCCTTCTGGTGTTTTGAACCTGGCTTCGATCAGGCCATCGCCCCGGACCGCCTCGCCTCCTTGCCGGAATTGACACAGCAGCACATCCGCTGGTTCGCCTGGCTGAGCCCGTCAGATGCACACTACATCCTCAGCGGTGATTTCTGCTGCTTCATGAATCACGCGGCGCAGCCGAATACCGGTGCGCCTCCCGGAGTCCAATCCCCCGTGACCACCATCGCCCTCCGCGACATCGCCCAAGGCGAAGAACTCACCTGCGACTACTTCGCCTTCGACGCCGAAGCCCGCCAGAAACTGGGGCTGGAATGATGTTGTGATGAATCAGTTGGAGAATAGTACATCTAAAACCGGTCATGACTAAGGCTGCATCTAATGAACTTAGCGGCGCTGATACGCTCTCCCTCTCCCCAAGGGAGAGGGCCGGGGTGAGGGGAAAGGGGACGAGCGAATCCACCACCAGTTCACAATCGCAAGGATCTACAACCGGGCTTGATGCTTCTCAACACACCCGCCGCCATTTCCTAAAACTCTCCGCCAGCGCCCTGGCTTTTCCCTTTCTCCTCCCCGCTGCGGAATCGAGTAACTTCCGTCTCGCCACCTTCTCCGCCGATGTCACCGTCCCTCTCGGCCACGGCATGATGGGCGGCCTCTGGCAGGCCAAGAGCATCGCTGATCCCTTGCTAGCCCGCGGCTTCGTATTGCTCGGTGGCGATAAGCCCGTCGTCTTCGTCTCCGTGGACTGGTGCGAGATCCGCAATGACGCCTACGAACGCTGGCGCACCGTCCTCGCCGCCGCTGCTGGCACCGATCCCGCTCGCGTCCTCGTCACCAGCATCCATCAACATGAAGCCCCCGTGATGGACCTCACCGCTGAAAAAATCCTGCGCGAACGCCGACTCGCCGGTTCCATCTGTGACCTCGCTTTCCACGAAACCGCCGTGCAACGCGTCGCCCAGGCACTTCGCGATTCCTTGCCCGAAGCACGCCGCGTCACGCAGGTAGGCACCGGGCAGGGGAAGGTGGACCGCCTCGCTTCCAATCGCCGCTACCTCATGCCCGATGGCTCCGTCCGTTTCGACCGCGGCAGCGCCACGAAAAACATCCTCGCCATCGAAGCGGAGGAAGGCCTCATCGACCCCTTCTGCAAATGCCTGAGCTTTTGGGATGGTGATAAACCGGTCGCCGCCCTGAGCAGTTACGCCATCCACCCGATGAGCTACTACCGCACCGGCGAAGTCTCCGCCGATTTCCCCGGCCTCGCCCGCAGTCAACGCCAGCGCGATCTGCCCGACGTCTTTCAGATCTACGCCTCCGGTTGCAGCGGCAACGTCACCGCCGGCAAGTACAACGACGGTGCCCGCGCCAACCGCCCAATCCTCGCCGACCGCCTCCACGCCGGGATGAAACTCGCCTGGGAAAACACCAAACGCCAACCCCTCACCAAACTGGAGTTCCGCCAATCAGAAGTGATTTTCCCGCCGCGACCCGAAGAAGCATTCACCATCGCCGGTCTGGAAAAGAAACTCACCCCCGAAAGCATAGCGTGGGATCAATGCCTCGCCGCGATGGGCCTGAGCTGGCAACGCCGCCTGGCCGGAGGCCAGCCCGTGGACATCCCGCTGCTCGACTTCGGCCCCGCTCAACTGCTCCTCCTGCCCGGCGAAGCCTACGTCGATTACCAACTCGCCGCCCAAAAACTTCGTCCTGACAGCTTCGTGCTGACCCTCGGCTACGGCGAATCCGCCACCGGCTACATCCCCACCGAAAAACATTGGACCGAAAAAGATTCCAACCTCCACGACTGGTGCTGGGTGGGGCCGGGTGCCGAAGCGAAGCTGCGGGCGGCAATACGTCGGGTTCTTGGCTAACCGTCCAGCCGTGGACAAACAGCGGGAAGTCAGAAAAAATACGCATACGTGCAATTCTTGCTTGGCGGAACTGGCCGGGCCGTGTACGCATGCACCGTCTCAATGGTATTTTACTAAACCCTGACACATCGCGTACGCATGAGCACCGACCCCTCGGCTGATAACAATTCCGTTCCTTGGTGGAGACTCCTCAACAAATATCACTGGTTCGTGTTCATCGTGGCCGCCTTGGGCTGGCTTTTCGACTGCCTGGACCAGCAACTCTTCAATCTGGCCCGCGTGCCGGCCATGAAGGAGCTGTTGGCGGATGGTGACATACCCGCTTCGCCTGGCGATGTGGCCAAGTACGGCGGCTATTCGACCTCCATCTTCCTCATCGGCTGGGCCGTTGGCGGGCTGACCTTCGGCATGCTGGGCGACCGCATCGGCCGCGCCAAGACGATGATGTGGACCATCCTCATCTACTCCCTGTGTACCGGCTTGAGCGCGCTGTCCACCGGCTTCTGGGACTTCGCCTTTTATCGCTTCATCACCGGGCTGGGTGTGGGGGGCGAGTTCGCGGTCGGCGTCTCGCTGGTGGCGGAAGTGATGCCCCAGCGCGCCCGGCCCTATGCTCTCGGTCTGCTCCAGGCCCTTTCGGCGGTGGGCAATGTTTCGGCCGCCCTCATCAGTATGGGCTTGGGCCATCTTGAGGCGACCGGCGTAGGCGGCTTGTGGATGGGGTGGCAGGCCTGGCGCTGGATGTTCGTGATCGGCGCGCTGCCTGCCCTGCTGGCCCTGATCATCCGGGCCAAGCTCAAGGAACCGGAGAGGTGGCAGAAGATGAAGGACTCCGGCGAGATCAATAAACGCTCCGCCTTCACCTACGGTGAACTGTTCTCCACCCCGCGCTGGCGCAAGCATGCCTTGCTGGGCATGTTGCTCGCCTGTTCGGGCGTCATCGGCCTGTGGGGGATCGGCTTCTTCAGCATCGACCTGATCCGCTCCGTGCTGCAAAAAACGTTCACCTCGCAGGGCGTGCCTGCGGATCAGATCCCCGGCAAACTGACCTTCTGGGCCGGGGTCACCTCCATGATGATCAACGTGGGCGCGTTCTTGGGCATGATCGCCTTCAGCCGCATCACCCAGATCATCGGTCGCCGCCGCACCTTTGCCCTGGCTTTTGTGGCGGCCATGCTGAGCACGGCCATGGTCTTCTGGTTCCTCAAGGATTTCTCGGACATCTTCTGGATGATCCCCGTCATGGGCTTCTGCCAGTTGGCCCTCTTTGGCGGCTACGCCATCTATTTCCCGGAGCTGTTCCCGACGCATCTCCGGAGCACGGGTATCTCCTTCTGCTACAACGTGGGCCGCTTCGCGGCGGCGGCCGGCCCGGCCCTGCTGGGCTTGCTGACGAGCGAAGTCTTCGCCGACAAGCCGGAGCCGATGCGCTACGCCGGTCTGACCATGTGTTCCGTCTTTTTGCTGGGCCTGCTGGTGCTGCCCTTCCTGCCGGAGACCAAGGATCAGGCCCTGCCGGATGACGAAAAGGGCTTTGCCCACTAAACCGGCTCGGGTTCGACCGTTCCAAAACAAACGCCGCGCAGAGATGCGCGGCGTTTGTCTTTACCTAAGTTTCTTGCCTGTCCCGTTCATCAGCCCACCGGCTTCTTCCGCACAAAGTGGACGACAATCACCAGGGCGATGAAGGCCCCCAGCCCGATCATACCCTTCATCCCGGTCTTCGAGTAGATGGCGTAAAGCGACCCCGTCGCCGCCGCCGTGATGGCCACCAGCATCGCTGCATTCAAGGCCACACGCTTGCGCCCCGTGGGCAGGCTGTCCTTCAGCAGGGACTTGCTGTTCATCATCAGGAAGAACGTGATGTAAGCGATGGGCAGTAGCACCATGCCGAAGATGCTCGTGGGCACCGCCAGCCAGAAGCGGGCGTTGGCATCCCCCCATAACAGGAGGAACCCGAGCGACCCCGTGATGCCTGGCAGCATGGAACCCACCCGGTGCATCATCCCCTTGGGCTCCACGCCGAGGGCCTCGCACAGCGTGAAGCCGTTGATGAGCATCAAAATGATGATGGTGGACACCGCCATGCCCAGCACCCCGATGCCGAATACGCCTTGGGCCACGCCCTTGCCGGTCAGACGTTCCAGTGAACCGGCCAGCGAATTGGCATCACGTGGCACCAGCATCGCCGCCAATTGACGGTCCGCGAGTGGCAGGGCCGCCACCTTGGCCGCAAACTCTTCCTTCGTGGCCTTGGCGACATCGAAGCCCGGTTCTTCCGCCAGCCTCTTTTTCAGCAGACCTTCATACCCGCCCTGCAACTGCTTCGTGATCGGTGTTACTTCGCCTTCCCCGAGCAGACCGGCATCATACTTCCCGTGGAACTGGGAGGCGGCGGCGATCACCACGCAGGAAGTGGCCAGCAGGAAGGGAACGAACAGGCCGGTGGACAGGTCAAACGTGGCCAATCCGCGGAAATTCTTGTCCCAGCCGCGCTTCAGCATGGAGTAGGGCAGCAGAAAGGTCATGTTGATGCCCACCGCCGTCGCCGCCGCCGTGATCATGTTATCCCGCTGCGTGGAGAGAATCATGCCCGACCAGTAATCCGGATTGCCGGAAGCCGCGATATAGGGCTTCAACCCCTCGGCCGGCTCGCGCAGGAGCGAGAGGTTCGGGATGAAATTCTTCAAAATGTCACCCCACGGCAGCCCCTCCTGGCTGAACGTCATGGCTCCAACGACCCCGAAGAACGACAGGACCACCACCGCCACCATGATTTTCAACACCCAGTCAAAAATCTTCACCCCCATGCCACCGGCATCATAGCACCAGATCACCACGGCGGAGATGAGGAAGAGAAACCCCGCCGCCACGTACGTGCCGTTCTTGCCCATAAACGAGCCTTCCGGCCCGGTGAACAGGCCCAAGTTCTGCTGCAAGGCCGCTGTGCCCAAGGAGAACTGCGGCATCGCCCACACCAGATTCGCCATCATCGCGGCGATCAACCAGCCCCAGCCCAAGACCGGGTTGATATGCGTGTTGATCGAGCGGAAGGGCTTCTCCCCGGTGGAAAGGGTCACATAGGCGATGCAGGAAAGCATGACGATGCCCAGCACCATCATCAACGGTTGCAGCCACATGAACTGGTAACCGCCGATGACACCCAGATAAAGGGAGCCGGCCAGCGAGCCGCCGCCCAGGGTGATCGCGCTCTGCAACCAGCCAGGTCCGGAGAGTTTAAGATATGTTTTCCAAACGGCCTTGCCGCCCTTGGCTTGGGCGTCCTGCAACATCTGCCGTTCCTGTTCTACGCGATTATCTGAACTCATTTCGGATTCTGCTTCTGCGTTGACCTAAGTTTTCAGGCAGCCCTCCATCAGGGTGATGCTGCCAGCTGAGCGCCCAATATGGCCGTGAATTGGGGCGGCGAGAAGCGATTTCGACCTGCTCAAGCCAGAAAATGTGCCTCGAATGGCCAAATCCGTCCAGCCAGCGGGGTTTTGCGGCTTGCGCAGACCCGGACCTCCATTAAGTTGAAGCCACGTTGTGACCGATCGTAACTGGTTCCAGATCGCTGTGCTGCTTTACGGCATCAGCATGATTTACTCGGTGTTCCTCTGGCGGAAGGGTTTCCGCGAGGATAACCGGGTGAATTACTTTTTGCTGCTGGCCGCCTTCGCCGGGCACACCGTCTCCCTGATGCAGCGCGGCTTCAGCTTTTCCCGCTGCCCGGTCACGAATCTCTACGAGGCCACCGCCTTCATCATCTGGACCATGGTGGCGGCTTACCTGATCATCGGCATGTGGTCCCGGTTCCGCTTTCTTGGCGCCTTCCTTTCGCCCGTGCTGTTCTGTGTCGGTGTCTTTGCCATGATGCCCGCCTTGGACAAGCATCATGGGCCGAATCCCGAATTCTTCGTGCCCGGCTGGCAGAACAGTCTGCACGCCGCCTTGTTCGCGCTGGCTTATGCGGCCTTTGGCCTGAGTTCCGGCGCGGGCTTGATGTATCTCACGCAGGAACACGACCTGAAATTCCACAAGGCGCGCGCCATCTTCTCGCTGCTGCCCCCCATCCAGCGTCTGGAAGTGGTTACCTGGCGGCTGCTACTCACGGGCTTCTGCCTGCTGACGTTGGCCTTGCTCATCAGCATGTCCTACCTGAAGCAGACCCAAGGCTCCTACTGGTCAAACGATCCCAAGGTCATCTGGTCCTTCCTCGTCTGGGCCATGTATCTGGGCTTGATGTTGATGCGTTGGCGGTTGGAGCAGGGCGGGCGGAAGTTTGCCTGGGGCGCGGTGGCGGGATTCGCGTTTGTGCTGCTGACGTTCTGGGGCACGAACCTGCTCTCGCCCATACATAATCCATGAGCGTCGTCGTCATAGGCCTCAATCATCATACCTCGCAGGTGGAACTGCGGGAGCGCTTCGCTTTTCCTGAAGCGGTGATTCCCGAGGCGCTCCAGCAGTTGCGCGATGCCGGTCTGGCCAGCGAGGCGGTCATCCTCTCCACCTGCAATCGCGTGGAGCTTTATGCGGTCACGAACCAGGAGGAGAAGGAATCCTTCAAGGCGCTGAAAGAGTTCCTGCGAACGCATCGCCAGTTCGAGGGTGAACTGAACGAGGAAGTGTATGCCTTGGGTGAACCCCAGAGTCTGGAGCATTTGTTCAAGGTGGCCAGCGGCCTCGATTCCATGCTGCTCGGCGAGACGGAGATCCTCGGCCAGCTCAAGAAGGCTTACGACATCGCGCTCCAGAACAAGCAGACAGGCGGGCGGCTGAACAAGATTTTCCAGAAGGCTTTCAACGTGGCCAAGCACATCCGCACGCACACGAACATCCAGCGCGGCAGCGTGTCCGTGGGCTCGGCGGCGGTGGAGTTGGCGGAGAAGATTTTTGAGACCTTAAGCGACCGCAACGTCATGGTCATCGGTGCCGGTGACACCAGCGAAAAGACCGCGCGTTCACTCCTGAGCCGTGGCGCGAAGAGCGTGATCGTCTCCAACCGTTCCTACGATCGGGCTGAGGCATTGGCGAAAGAATTGAACGGACGTGCCGTGCATTTCGATGATTGGGCGAGCGAGTTCGCGAATGTGGACATCGTTATCAGCAGCACGTCCGCGCCGCACTACGTGCTGGATCGCAAGAAGCTGGAGCCATTGATGGCCCTGCGCCACAACCGCCCGCTGTTGCTGATCGATATCGCCGTGCCGCGCGACATCGAGCCCGAGGTGAATTTTCTCGAGAACGTTTACCTTTATAACATTGATGACCTGCAGGCCATCGCCGAGGACTACCTGAAGCAGCGGCGCGAGGAGATCGTCAAGTGCGAGGCCATCATCAAAGAGAAGGCGAAGGAACTGTTGCAGAGCGGTCCACGCGAACAGGGATTAGGCAGCTTCTCCTTCGGGCACGATACGAGTTCTTAACCACAGATGGACACAGATACACGCAGATTGGGGAGGACACGAATTCTCGCGGATTCGACGCCTGCAAATTCGTGTAAATCAGTGAAATTCGTGTCTTCTGCTGGTTTGCATCTGTGTTTATCTGTGTCCATCTGTGGTTAAATAAAAATGTCTTCCAAACCTTTCATCATCGCCACTCGGGGGAGTGCCTTGGCACTGGCGCAGGCCTATCAGATCCAGGGCCTTTGCCGGGCGGCGTTTCCAGCGGAATCTTTCCAGATCAACATCATCAAGACCACCGGCGACAAGTTGCAGACCGCATCCATGGCGAATCCCGATGCGTCCCTGCCCAAGGGCTTGTTCACCAAGGAACTCGAGGTCGCACTGTTGAATGGCGAAGCGGACTTGGCCGTGCACAGCCTGAAAGATCTGCCCACGGAATTGCCCGAGGGATTGGAACTCGGCGCGGTGACGCAGCGTGAAGATGTGCGGGATGTGATGGTCTTCAAACCGAGCCTCGCGGGCGGCAAGGAAGCCATGATCCCCGAAGTGCCGACCGGCATGACGGTGGCCACCAGCAGCACACGGCGCAAGGCGCAGTTGCTGCATCACCGGCCGGACCTGCGCATCGTGGAGATCCGCGGCAATGTAGGCACGCGCTTGCGGAAGCTCGCGGAGAACCCGGAACTGGCCGCCACCGTGCTGGCCGCCGCTGGCATGAACCGGCTCGGCTTCAAAGTGCATCCGGACGGCCGCTTGGAAGGCAAGGAAGTGCCCAATGGCTTGCGTGCCCGTCACCTCTCGCTGGCAGAGATGCTGCCGTGCGTGGGTCAGGCGGCCATCGGCTTGGAGATCCGCCAGAACGACCCACGTTTGCAGAAGGTCTGCGCCGCGCTCAATCATCTACCCACGTGGTATGCCATCACGGCAGAACGCTCTTTCCTGCGGGCGATGGGCGGTGGTTGCCACAGCCCGGTGGGGGCTTATGGTCGCATTGATGGAGATGCTCTGAAACTGAGCGCGATTTCCTTCCGTGACGGTCCGGCCCAGAGCGATGAACTGGCTGATAAAACAAGCCACGCAGAGTCTTTGGGCCAGCGGATGGCTTTGGCGTTGAAAGACTGACAGTGTGGCTTGCGGTGAACATTTTTCCCCCCTAGAGTCCTCGGTCCCATGAGTTCGATTGGCACAGTTTATTTGGTTGGCGCGGGTCCGGGTGATGCCGGGCTCCTGACGTTGCGTGGCGCGGAGCTGCTCAAGCGCGCGGATGTGGTGGTGTATGACGCGCTGGTGAATCCCGACCTGTTGCGGCTCGCGCCGTCCTCGGCCGAGATCATCTACGGCGGCAAGCGCGCGAAGGATCATGCCATCCCGCAGGAGGAGATGAATCAACTGCTCGTTAAGCTGGCCAAGCAGGGGAAGACGGTGGTGCGGCTCAAGGGCGGCGATCCCTATCTCTTCGGTCGCGGCGGGGAAGAGGCGGAAGAATTGAAGGCGGAAGGGGTGCCGTTCGAGGTGGTGCCGGGCATCTCTTCCATCGTGGCCGCGCCGAATTACGCGGGCATTCCCATCACGCATCGCGAGCATTGCTCGAGCTTCACGGTTTTGACGGGCCATGAGGATCCGACTAAGGAAGTGACGTCGCTGGATTGGAAACATCTCGCGGCGGACAAGGGCACGAAAGTCGTGCTGATGGGCGTGGAGCGTATCCGCCAGATCACGAGCGAACTGGTGAAGGCGGGTGCCGACAAGGAAACGCCCGTGGCCATGGTGCGCTGGGGAACGCGCGGCAATCAGGAATCCATCCAAGGCACGTTGGAGACCATTGCCGATATCGTGGATGAAAAGGGTTTCAAAGCGCCTGCGGTGACGGTCATCGGCGGGGTGGTGGGTTTGCGCGAGAAATTGAACTGGTTCGAGAAACGCCAGTTCTTCGGCAAACGCATCGTAGTGACGCGCACGCGCGAGCAGGCGAGCCAGTTGTCCAGCCAGTTGCTGGAACTGGGCGCGGAAGTGCTGGAAATCCCGACGATCAAGATCGTGCCGCCGGATGAAAAGGCGGATCTGGCGGATGCGATGCTGGAGATCGGTTCGTATGAGTGGATCATCTTCACGAGCCCGAACGGCGTGACGGAATTTTTCAACGCGTTCTTCCGCGTGTTCGATGACATCCGCTCCATCGGCGGGGCGCGTTTCTTGGCGGTCGGTCCGGCCACGGCGGCGAAGCTGAAGGAATTGCACATCAAGGTGGACCTCATGCCGGAGAAGTTCGTGACGCGCGAGATCGTCAAGACGTTCAAGGAATATCAGGATGTGGAGAACGTGCGCATGTTGCTGATGCGCGCCGAGGTGGCGAATCCGGAACTGCCCGCAGAGCTTACCAAGATGGGCGCGATCATCGACGATGTGGCGTGCTACAAGACGGTGCCGGAGACAGAAGACCCGAACGGCGCGGCGGCGAAGCTCATGGAAGGCGGTGCGGACTGGGTGACGTTCACGAGCAGTTCCACGGTGGAAAATTTCCACGCGCGGTTTGATCTGCCGAAGCTGAAACAGAAGTTCCCGCAATTGCGCCTGATCTCCATCGGGCCAGAGACGACGAAGGCGATCGAGGCGTTGAAGCTGAAGCCGGATATCGAAGCGAAGGAACACACCATCGCGGGTATCGTGGCGGCGTTGAAGAAGGAGATTAAAGCCCCTGTGATCGAGACGGTGGCGGCTCCGGTGAAGAAGGCTGCCGCAGCGAAGAAGGCCCCGGCCAAGGCTGCCAAAAAAGCGGCGAAGAAGGCGTAATTTTTTGGACCGCGGCTGTGTCGATAGACCAGCCGCAGCAGCCTTGAAATATTTCACCGTGTAAGTGTTTTCTAACCGCTGCGGCTGGTTCTCTTGGGGAGGACACAGCCGCGGCCCACCAAGTGGGCAAGCGCACTAACGTCCACGGCTAAGCATGAGGGGTTCTTCCTCCTGACCTCCGCAGCTATGCTTTGGAGGCTACGTATTCGATGAACCATAGCCCCAGTTTGATCCACAAGGGAATGGTGAGCAGGCCTAGGACAGTAGTGCCTATCACGATTCGCAAAGCCGTGGGCGCATGGCCACCGTAGTGGCGGGCCATGATGATGGGAAACACTGCGGCAGGCATCGCGCCCTGAATGACTATGATGCGTTTCAATTCTAGCGAGCAGGGGAGGAAGCCCGCCAGCAGCACGAATAGCACGGGCAAGAGCGCCAGCCGCAGGAAGCTGGAGGCGGCCATGACGCGCCAGCCTTTCTCGGCGTGAAACTCCGGAAGTTGATCCGCGATGGTTGCGCCGACGAGCAAGATGCCGATGGGGATGGCGCATTGACCGAGCATGTGCGCAGTCTGGATGATGAACTTGGGCATCCAATTCTCCGCGCCCAGCAGATTCAGGACGAGCGAGATGAGGATCATGCTGATGGGCGCGTTGATGAGTTTGCGCCAGCCGGTCTTGATGGAGACGCCACTGAGGAGCATGAGGCCGAGCGTCCACATGGCAATCTCCACGCCGACGTTATGCACGAGCAGCAGGCCGACCATGTCCGGTGAATCTTTGAAGAGCAGATAGACGAGGGGCAGGGGAACGTAGCCGTAATTGTAAACGCCCGTGACGAAAGCGAAGGTGCCATCGCGGCTCTTGTCCGTGAGGCCGGCCGTGCCACGCAGGAGCCAGCAGATGCCCACGCCCAAGGCCACCGTGCCGAAGCCGACAGCAGGGGCGAGGATGACGGTACCGATGTTGGTCAGCGCCTTGTTGCCGAGGACAGAATCAAAGATGAGGCAGGGGACGAGGAGGTTGATGAGGAGTTTGAGCAGGCTTTGATCGGCCTCCTCAGTGAGCCACTCGAGGCGGCGCAGGCCAAAGCCCGCACCGGCCACGGTGAAGACGGGCAGGACGGCGTTGATGACGGTAAGGAATTCGTTCACAGAAATTTTTCCGCCATCGTTCAGGCAGCGAGGAAACGCTCGATCAGGACGGTCGTTTCAATCCGTTGGACTTCACGCAGCAGGATGCGTTGTTCCTCGGTGCCGCGACGGCCCGAGGCGGCTTCGCAGGCGTCCACGAAGGCATCGGCATCCCATTGGCCGCCGGGGATGAGTTCGGCCTTCAGCGCAGTCGCACCTTTGGTATCGAGGAAGGCGCCGACGCGTTGGGCGATTTCCGGGTAGCTGGCGTTATTGCCCACGCGGTGGAACCAATACTTGGCGTTGAAGTAGTCCGGTTCGCGGCGGTGCATGATGCCGTGGAGGAAACTGCCATCGCTGGAGTGCAGGTCCTGGGAAATGGTGTGCGAGGCGTCCAGATGATCGTGCCAGAGGAGGAGGGCGCTCCGGATGAGTTGCTGGCTGGCTGCGTAGACGTTGCTTACGCGAAAGGCTTCGTCCAGCCGTGCGTTTACGTCGCGCACGGACAAGGTGCCGCCACGCGGATGGGGGCCGAGGTTCGCCGGTTCCGGCGTGTTCAGCAGGGCTGATATGGAGTCGCTCAGGGGCATGTCAACGTCCCTAAAAGGGACGCGGGGACGATTGGAAAAGGGGGCCGGAAAGTCAAGCTGGTTGCTGGCTGGTTGCACCAGGGGGCAATGAGGGGAATGGCCGCAAGAGGGCGCAAAAGGCTCAAAAAGGGAAATCGGGAAACATCGAACATCGAACATCGAACGCGCAACTTCCCACATCGAGAGATGGGAAGCGAGGCGTCAAGCCGCCTCGGGCGGACCCCGACTTTGACCGTGCGAAGTCAGAAGCGGAAGCAAGCCTCCTTACGCCGTCGGCTAAGGGAGTTGCAGCGGCCACTGCTTGGGCACCAGCCACATGGCGAGGAGGAAGAGGATGATGACGAGGGGGCCGCCGACGCGGAAGAAGTCGGAGAACTTGTAGCGGCCCGGGCCATAGACCATGAGGCACGCAGGCTCGAGCGGGGTGAGGTAAGAGCAGCTTGCGGCGACGGCAATCATCATGGCGAAGGTGCGCGGGTTCAGATCGAGCTGGACGGCGGTGGCGACGGCGATGGGCAAGATGACGGCGGCCGCAGCCTGATTCGACATCGGCTGGGTGAGAGCGACGGTGAGCAGGAAGAAGCCGGCGAGGAGCCAGACCGGGTCGAGGCCGTTAAAGGAATGGGTCAGCAGAGTGGCCAGGTACTTGGCGGTGCCGGTGCTGCTCATGGCTTCGCCCAATCCGAGCATGCAGGCAATGAGAATGACGGCGCGCCATTCGACTTCACGGTAGGCGGCCGCAGGCGAGATGCACTTGGTGGCGAAAACGGCGAAAGCGCCTAGGAGAGTCGCGACGGCCAAGGGCAGGACGTTGAAGGTGGCCAGGGTGAGCGAGGCGACGAAGATGATGCCGGTGCGCAGGGCGCGGTTGCGATCAGGGCGTTTTTCATCGATGGCGCCGAGGATGCTGAAGGCGCGTTCTTCTTCGAGGGCGGAGACTTTCACTTTGTTGCCCTGGATGAGCAAGACGTCACCGGCGCGCAGGGTGATGCGGCTGAGTTTGTTGAGGACGTTCTGGCCGTGCCGGTTGAGGCCGAGGACTTGCAGGCCGTAGCGTTCGCGGAATTGTACGCCGCGCAGGGTGCGCCCGATGAGCGGGGAGTTCGGCACGACGATGGCCTCGACCAGCACGGAGTCTTCCGTGCGCAGGGTGGGATCGGAGAGCTTGATGTCGGCGCGGATCTCGATGCCAGCGGTGTCTTTTACCTTGAGCACTTCGGCGCGCGCGCCTTCGACGAGGAGAACGTCACCGGCCTCGATGAACATCTCGCCGGTCGGTTGATACTTCCGTTTTTGACGTACGATGCTCAGTACGGTGAGGTCAAGATCACGGCCGAGGCCGGATTCCGCGAGGGTCTTGCCGATGAGGGGAGACTTGGGCAGGACGAGTACCTCGGTGAGGTAAGAACGAATGCCGAAACCTTCCAACAGGCTGCCGGTCTGGGCGCGCTCAGGTATCCAGCGGCGGCCGATGAAGAGTATGTAGGCGAGGCCGGTGAGCAAAATGGGGATGCCGACGGGCGCGAGTTCGAACATGCCCATGGGCGCGAGGCCGGAATTGGTCATGAGACCGCTGATGACGAGGTTCGTGGAAGTACTGATGAGGCTGACGGAACTGCTCAAAATGGAGGCAAACGCCACGGGCATGAGATAACGCGAAGGGGAGACACCGAGCTTGGCCGCGATGCCCATGGCCACGGGAATAAAGAAAGCGGCGGCGGCGGTGTTGCTGATGAAGGCGCTCAACAAGGCGACGATGCACATGATACCGGGGAGCAAGAGGCTGGTGCGCTTGCCGACGTAGCGCAGGATACCGCGCCCGACGAGGTCAACGACACCCGCTTTCAACATGGCCGCCGTCATGATGAGCAGGCTGAGGATCATGATGACGGTGTCGCTTCCGAAACCCGCGAAGGCCTCCTTGTAGGGCAGCAGGCCGGAGAGGATGAGGGTGAGCAAAAGGCCGAGCCCGACTACGTCCGGTGGAATCCACTCGAACGAGAAGAAAATCAACGCCACACCGATGAGGGTGAGCAATATGCCAATCTCCAGGGTCACCGCGAGAAGTCTAGCGGGTACGAAAGTGAAAGGCTAGGCTGAGTGTGGCGGTGATGAGATTAAATATTCTTCCGCACCACATCCGCCCGCAGCATCAGGGAGACCGGTGCGGGCAGTGGCCTGTTTCTGGTGGTGATCACGGGAAAGTATGCGCGAAGCCGTCGGCTAGAACTTCACACTGGTCGTGACGGTGAACCAGTGGATCTGGATGCCGGTGCGGCTGTTGTTGTATTCGCCGGAACGCAGGGCACTGACGCCGACGGATTGTTCGGCGGGAAGTTCCACCTGGTAACCGAAGTCCAGCGTGTAACGGCTGCGTTGCCAACCGGCACCGAGACCGAGGGTGTGTTCGGTGATGGCAGCGGTCATGGGGGTGAGCGTGGCATCCGGCACCGGGCTGTTGCCATAGCTGTAACCGGCCCGGAGTTTCCATTCCTCGCTCGCGGCGTATTCGATGCCGGTGCGATAGACGAACTGGTCCTTCCAGTTCAAGGGCACTTCGTCTTCCACAGTGGAGGACCCCATCGCGGCGTTCACACCCGGATTGCTGCCGTTGTAGAGCTTCACCGGCAGACGGTCGAAGGAATCGGACCAGTTGATCCAGTCCAACTGCATGGACCAGCGCCAGCGCGGATGGAATTGCCACGCGGCACCGGCAGTGGCCATCTGGGGGAAATGGTTGTTCACCTGGGCGTCGTAATGGAAGGGAACGCTGGGCACGGCGAGTTGCGTGCCGACATCGCCCGTGGCGTCGCCCCGGCTGCGCACGGAAGTCTCGGTGCGATAGGAGACACCGAATTGCCAGCGGTCATTCGGACGGTAGATGGCACCGAAGTGTGCGTTCACGCCGAAGCCATCGGTGTTCAGATCCAGCAAGGTCTTTGCACCGGCGAGCGGCGTGTTCTGGAAGATGTAAGGGGCTTGGAGTTTGTTGTCGTTATAGATCAGGCCCACGCTCGCGCCCAAGGACCACTTCTCGCCGAGCTTCACGGCGGCCCCCAAGGCGGAGCGGAGCACGGTGATGTCGGAGCGATGCGTCTGGTTCCCATAGCTCACGCCGCCCAAGCCGCCGGGAGCGTCGGTGTAGGTCCAGTCGGCGGACAAGGCGGCTTCGGGAAGGAAGGAGAGGCCGAGAGTCACCGGGCTATCACCGAGCGGAAGGCCGAAAGCGAGTTCAGGGATCGCACCCCAATTATTTAACGTTGCCCCGTTGTTCGCGGCGTTATCGAAAGTGCCATGGACGTAGCCGACCGTACCGCCGAGTTGGACTTCCGGGCGGCTGAGGTAGGCGAGACCGGCGGGGTTGGCATACATCGCACCCATGGGGTCACTGGCCACGGCGACGTCCGAACCGGTCAGGGACATGGAGCGGGCCCCGATGCCGTTGCGATAGAGACTGCTGGCCTCGATGGAAAGTGGGATGCTGGCTAATGAGGCCACCAGGGCAAGGTGGCCGGCATGATGCTGACGCAAAGAGGTTTTAGGCATATATGTCGTGTCTCTCCGGATTTTGCTGGCGATTGTCCAACACCGGTGCAGTAAAAACTACTCGGCCGACTGCAAAAAAGTATCCGGTTAATTACGCATCTTGGCATTGAAAGCCGGGAAATCAACTGGATCGGCCCTTTGGAGCGCAGAATCTTACATGAGCCCAAGCAGATTCTTCTATTCCAAGTCTTTCAGGTTGGGCGCATTATCTTGGAAATCCCGGGTTATAGGCTTTGGGCTGGCAGCTACCGTTGCCAGCCGGATGTGTCCATGTATCCAAAGCTGCACCCGGAGGCATGATGCTTATGCGAGTTGCGTTGAATCGAGTTTTGACCGTTTGGCTGGCTACTATCGCTTTGGTTGCCACGACGGCGGCTGCGGAGAAGAAGGGGAACCAGCCGGTCAGCTACTACAAGCAGATCCGGCCCATCCTCCAGGCGCAGTGCCAAGGCTGCCATCAACCGGCCAAGCCCAAGGGCGGTTATGTGATGACGGATTATGTGAAGCTGCTCGCGGGTGGTGACAGCGAAGGCAAAGCCATCGTGCCAAAGAATCCGAGCGAGAGTTCGCTCATCAAGCAGATTACGCCGAAGGATGGCAAGGCGGACATGCCTAAAGGTGCGAAGCCCTTGCATGAAGTGGAGATCGAGCTGATCGCGAAATGGATCGCCGAGGGTGCCGTTGATGACACGCCGGAGAATGCCAAGGCGCGCTATGACATGGAAAATCCGCCGGTCTATACCCGTTCGCCGGTGGTGACGGCGCTGGATTATTCCTCCGATGGACAATACCTCGCCATCGCGGGCTTCCATGAAGTGCTCCTGCACAAGGCGGATGGTTCGGGCCTGGTCGCACGGTTGGTCGGTCTGTCCGAGCGCATCGAAGCGGTGCGGTTCTCACCCGATGGCAAGAAGCTCGCGGTGACGGGTGGTCTGCCGGGGCGTATGGGTGAAGTGCAGGTCTGGGACGTGGAGAAGCGTAAGCTCGACATTTCAGTGCCCGTGACTTTTGACACAGTTTACGGTGCGGCCTGGTCACCGGATGGCAAGCTCATCTCCTTTGGTTGCACGGACAAGTCGGTGCGGGCAATCGAAGCGGCTACGGGCAAGCAGGTGCTTTTCCAAGGCTCACACGATGATTGGATCGAAGATACCGTGTTCTCGCTCAAGGGGGACCACGTGATCTCGGTAGGCCGCGATCGCACGGCCAAGCTGACGGAGCTGGCCACGCAACGGTTCATCGACAACATCACGTCCATCACACCTGGGGCGTTGCGCGGTGGCATCTCGGCGGTCGCGCGGCATCCCTCGAAGGATGAGATCTTGATGGGTGGTGCCGATGGTATACCGCAGATCTTCCGCGTGTTCCGCGAGACGAAACGGGTTATCGGTGACAACTCGAACCTCATCCGCAAGTTCCCCGCGATGGAAGGCCGCATCTTCGCGGTGGATTACAACAGCGACGGCAAGCGTATCGTGGCTTCCAGCAGCATGGATGGCGCAGGAGAGGTCAATGTGTATGCGGCGGACATTGATGGCACGTTGACAGATGAGTTGAAGAAGATTTTCGAGAAGGTCGCCAGCACCCGCACTGCGGAAGAGAACAAGAAGGTGGAAGATTTCCAGACGAAGGACGTGAAACTCATCGCCAGCACGAAGCTTAAGGGCGGCGTCTATGCGGTGGCGTTCAGTCCTGATGACAAGGTGATCGCGGCTGCGGGGACGGATGGTGAGATCCATTTGCTCGACAGTCAGACGCTCTCTCCGGTGAAGACCTTTCAACCGGCTCCGATTGAAGACGCCAAGCTCGCCAGTCGCAAAGGCAAATCTTCCGCCAAGAAGGAGCCGGACTACATTCTCGATGTGACGCCCGTGGTTTCCAAGATGGGTTGCAACATGGGCACCTGCCATGGCGCCAAGGACGGCAAGAACGGGTTCAAGCTGTCCTTGCGCGGTTATGATCCGGTGTTCGACTTGCGCGCTTTTGCGGATGATCTGGCTTCCCGTCGCGTGAACCTCGCGTCACCAGACGACAGCCTCATTCTCCTCAAGGCCACGGGTGCGGTGCCGCATGAAGGCGGCCAGCGTACGAAACAGGGTGACAAGTATTACAACATTCTGCGCGATTGGATCGCGGCCGGGGCCAAGGTGAACTTCGACAGTCCCAAGGTCGCGCGCATCGAAGTGACGCCGAAGAATCCGGTGGTGAACAAGGTGGGCGATACCGAGAAGATGAAGGTCATCGCGTTCTACACGGACGGTTCGAAGCGCGATGTGAGCAACGAGGCGTTCATCGAGAGCGGCAATGTGGATATCATCAAGGCCGACGACAAGGGCGTGGTGACCACGTTGCGCCGCGGTGAGGCACCGGTGCTGGCGCGCTATGAAGGGGCCTATGCCGCCACGACCATCACCGTTATGGGTGACCGTTCCGGCTTCAAATGGAAGAACCAGCCGACTTACAGCGAGGTGGACGAATTGGTGGAGGCCAAGTGGAAGCGCATGAAAATCCTGCCTTCCGACCTTTGCACAGATGATGAGTTCGTCCGCCGCGTGCATCTGGACCTGACTGGCTTGCCCCCGACGGCTGATGACGTTCGCAAATTCCTGGCCGATACGCGGGAGAGCCAGGTGAAGCGCGAGGAATTGGTGGATCAGCTCATCAGCAGCGAGGATTACATTGAGCACTGGTCGAACAAATGGGCCGATCTTTTGCAGGTGAACAGCAAGTTCCTGGGAGCCGAGGGCGCTAAAGGTTTCCGCGAATGGATCCGCAAGGAAGTGGCGGCCAATACGCCGTATGACCAGTTCGTGCACAAGATCCTGACGGCCTCCGGTTCCAACAAGGACAACCCGCCCGCAGCCTATTACAAGATTCTGCGCACGCCCGAGGATACGATGGAGAACACGACGCATCTGTTCCTCGCCACGCGATTCAACTGCAACAAGTGCCACGATCATCCGTTCGAGCGCTGGACGCAGGACCAGTATTACGAAATGTCCGCTTTCTTCGCCCAGGTGGACCGGAAGACCGACCCGGCTGCGGGTGACAAGAAAATCGGGGGATCGGCCGTAGAAGGGGCCAAGCCGCTTTACGAAATCATCTATGACAAGAAGGAGGGTGAGGTGAAGCATGATCGCACCGGCAAGCCCACACCGCCGCAGTTCCCGTATGCAGCGACAACCACGACGAAACCGGACGCCACCCGGCGCGAACAGCTCGCGGCCTGGATGACGGCGAAGGACAACCGCTATTTCGCCATGAGCTACGTGAATCGCATGTGGGGCTACCTCACAGGCACGGGCATCATCGAGCCGATCGATGACATCCGCGCGGGCAATCCACCGACGAATCCCGAACTGCTGGATTACCTGACCAAAGAATTCATCGCGAAGGGCTTCGATACGCAGTACCTGATTCGCACCATCTGCAAGTCGCGCACGTATCAACTCTCCGTGCGTTCCCACAAGTGGAACAACGATGACACCATCAATTACTCCCACGCCAAGGCCCGCCGTCTCCCGGCGGAAGTGCTCTTCGACAGCATTTACCTGGTGACGGGTTCTCAATCCAAGATTCCAGGAGCGCCAGTCGGAGCCCGCGCCGCTTCCTTGATGGATTCCACGCAAGGCACCACGGATGGCTTCCTGGCCAACTTGGGTCGGCCCACCCGCGAGAGTTCCTGCGAATGTGAGCGATCCAATGAGTTGCAACTCGGTCCTATCATGGCCTTGGTCAGCGGTCCCACGGTGGGCAATGCGGTGAGCGATCCGCAGAACGCCATCGCGAAACTGGTGGAGACGGAAAAGGACAACCATAAGGTGGTGAACGAGTTGTTCATGCGCATCCTGAACCGGCCGGCCACGGAAAAAGAGACGACCCGGGCAGATGAAGCTTTCCAAGTGGTCGAGCCGCAGCATAAGCAATTGGTGGCGGAGCTGGCCGCTTATGAGGTCCAGCTCAAGCCCATCACCGCCAAGCGTGAGCAGGACCGCTTGAAAGCAATCGCCGACGCCAAGGCAGATTTGGCGGCGTATCAGAAAGAGATCGCCCCGCGTGAGGCTGAAGCGGACCAGAAGCAGAAAGAACTCATCGCCCAGCGTGAGAAGGAGCTGAAAGACCAGGAAGCCAAGCTTGCCGAGAAACAGGCTGCGTGGGAGAAGGACCCCAAGGCAGAGACGGCGTGGACGGCTTTGGATTTCAAGACCCTCAAGGCCACGGTGAACGGTCTCAAACTCGTGCAGCAGGAGGATAAGTCCATCTATGCTTCCGGCAACGATGGCAAGGGCAGTTACACGCTCACCGCTGAGACCACCCTTACCGGCATCACAGCGTTCAAGCTGGAGGCTTTGGTGGATTCGCGCCTGCCAAAGAGTGGCCCGGGCCGTTCGCCCGATGGTAATTTCGTGCTGACCGAGTTTGAGGTGAAGGCAGCGGACAAAGCCAAGCCGAATCAGGCCAAGGCCGTCGTGCTGGAGAAAGCGAAAGCAGATTTCAGCCAGGCGAGCTATGACGTGGCCACCGCTATCGATGGCAAGCGTCCGGCGCAGAGCAACGGCTGGGCCGTGGCACCGCAACAGGGGCAAAACCATGTGGCGACGTTTGAGGTGAAAGACGCCCTCGGCAGCGCCGGTGGCACCATCTTGACGTTCACGCTGGATCAGCAGTTCAACAGTGGCCGGCACACCTTGGGCCGGTTCCGCCTCTCGGCCACCACTTCCAAGAAACCCGTGGGCTTCGGGGTTCCGGAGGATATCCAAAAGATTTTGGAGCTCGCCGCCGACCAGCGCACGGAGGAGCAAAAAAATAAGCTGACGACCTATTATCGCAGCATTGATGCAGAGTTCATCAAGCGCACGGCGGCCTTGGCTGAGGCCAAGAAACCCCGGCCGATCGATCCCAAGCTTAAGGATCTGCAAGACGTGTTGGCCCGTGCCGAGCAGCCGTTGCTGATCGATCCGAAGCTGGCCGACTTGCAACGCGCGGTGGAGTTGAGCACCAAGCAAGTGCAACAACTGCGCTTGGTGGCCGCGCAAGACATCGCGTGGGCGCTGATCAATAACCCGGCGTTTTTGTTCAATCGTTAAGACAAGACAAGGCAGGGCGGTTAATCGCCTTGCTTAAATGTGAAATTTAACAGTTTATAGTAACGTAAATACCCGAAAGGTCCTGACTATGATCCGCATACCTGGTGGCACCAACGGTGACTTGTGCGACGCGAACATGAAGATGAGCCGGCGCGACCTGTTGCGCATCGGCGGCTCCGGCATCCTCGGCCTCACGCTGGGGTCCATGATGCAGCTTCAAGCCCGTGCCAGCACCGGCAATCAAGGCGGTCCAGGCTGGGGCAAGGCCAAGAGCATCATCATGGTCTATCTTCAGGGCGGGCCGAGCCATCTCGACCTGTGGGACCCGAAGGAGAACGTGCCGGACAACGTGCGCTCCATCTTCAAACCCATCTCCACGAAGATCCCGGGCACGATGTTCACCGAGTTGCTGCCGCAGCTCGCCAAGGTGAATGACAAGATGACGATGATGCGGGCCCTGAGCTACACGCCCAACGGTCTCTTCAATCACACCGCCGCCATCTACCAGATGATGACGGGTTACACGACGGACAAGGTGAGCCCGTCCGGCCAGCTCGAGCCGCCGAACGCAAAAGATTTTCCGAACTTCGGTTCCAACATCATCCGCCTCAAGCCGCCGACCGAACCTATGCTGCCTTTCGTCATGCTGCCGCGTCCCTTGCAGGAGAGCAATGTGGTGGGCAAGGCGGGCACGGCCGGGTTCCTCGGCAAAGCGTTTGACCCTTACACGCTGTATCCGGATGGCGATGACATGGACATGGCCAAGATGGAGAAAGTGCGGGTGGACGATCTGAAGATGCAGCCGGATGTGTTCTCACTTCGGCTTGAACGTCGCGCCAGCTTGCGCGATGCGTTCAGCGATGCGATGCCCGAGATCGAGAAAGCGGTGGAGAACTACCAGTTGGATGAATATTACAGCCGCGCGCTGAGCCTGGTTATCTCTGGTCGGGCGCGTAATGCCTTCGATCTCGGCCAGGAGCCGGCGAAGGTGCGGGACCGTTATGGCCGCAATACGTTCGGTCAAAGCTGCCTCTTGGCGCGTCGTCTGGTGGAAGCCGGCACGCGCGTGGTGGAAGTCATCTGGCCCAAAGTGGCAAACTCGGACAATCACTCGTGGGATGTGCACAACGGCCTGCCGGACCGCATGAAACGCCAGTCGGCGCCGATGCTGGACACGGGCCTCTCCGCTTTGTTGGAAGACCTCGACCAGCGTGGTTTGCTGGCCGAGACGATGGTCGTGGCGGTGGGCGAGTTCGGCCGCAGCCCGGTTAAGGGTGTGAGCACCTCCGGCAATGGCAATAGCGCGGATGGCCGCGATCACTGGCCTTATTGCTACACGGGCGTCATCGCCGGTGCGGGTATCAAGCGCGGCTACGTTCACGGCAAGTCGGACAAGACGGGTTCCGCACCGACGGAAGACGCGGTACATCCTAGCGAGCTGCTGGCGACGATCTATCACGCCTTCGGCATCGACCCGGAAAGCATCGTTTACAACCACCTCAACCAGCCGCGCGAGCTGGTGAAGGCAAAGGCGGTTGGTAAACTGTTCGCATAAACGGATTAAAACAATTCGTGAACACCCGGCCTGTTTGCAGGCCGGGTGTTTTGTTTGAGGGCATACTGGTCAGGTTTCTTTACCGGTTGAGTTGAGTTGTGGAATAAGCCCAGAAAGGCCATTATCTTGCCATCCGTATGAAAGCATTTTTGCGCACGTTGCTGTCGCTGGTAGTTGTTTCTAGCTCCGTAATTGCCTCTGGCGTATCCGCTGCCGAGCCTTTTTTGGAGAAGGTGGATATCTTCGAGGCCGGGAAGGATGGGTATGCGCTTTATCGCATCCCTGGCATCGTGGTGACGAAGCAAGGGACAGTGCTGGCTTATTGTGAGGCGCGGCGCACGGGCAAGAGCGACTGGGACACCATCGACATCATGCTGCGCCGCAGCACGGATGGCGGGAAGACCTGGGACGCGATGCGCAAGATCTCCGATGTGCCCGGACCGAAGACGAAGAACCCGGTGGCGCTCGCCCAGAAGCTGGGGAACACGAATGATGTGACCTATAACAATGCCACGGCCATCGTCGATAAGGACGGCACGGTACATTTCCTCTTCTGTCTGGAGTATTGCCGGGCCTTTTACATGCAGAGCAAGGACGAGGGCGTGACGTGGTCAACCCCGGTGGAGATCACAGCGGCTTTCGACAAGTTCCGCCCGGAGTATGACTGGAAGGTATTGGCCGCGGGACCGGCGCATGGCATCCAGTTGCAGAATGGCCGCCTGGTCGTACCTGTCTGGTTATCCACGGGAGAGGGCGGGCATGCGCACCGGCCTTCAGCAGTCTCAGTGGTTTACAGCGATGACCAAGGCAAGACCTGGCAGCGGGGCGATATGGTGGTGGCGCATCCGGAATTGAAGAACCCGAGCGAAACCATCGTGGTGCAATTGGCCGATGGCCGGACGATGCTGAACATCCGTAGCGAGTCGAAAGAACATCGCCGGGCGGTATCCATCAGCCAGGACGGCGCGACCAAATGGAGCAAGATTCAGTTCGATGAAGCCCTGCTGGAGCCGGTTTGCATGGCCAGCATCGTCCGGGTTTCTGATAAAAAGACCGGCGGCAAGAACCGCATCGCCTTTGCGAATCCGGACAATTTGACCCGCAAGGACGGCAAGGAAAAGCCGGAGATGTCCCGGGACCGTATCAATCTGGCGGTGAAACTGAGCTATGATGAAGGCAAGACATGGGCTGTAAACAAGCGTTTGGAGGAAGGTTTCAGCGGGTATAGCGACCTGGCGATGGCCAAGGATGGAACCATCCTGTGCTTCTACGAGCGGGGCTCGACGGATGCCAAAAGCAGCACCAAAACGGGCCGCTTAACGGTCGCACGGTTCAATCTGGAGTGGCTGACGGATGGGAAAGACGCCCTGAAGCGCTAGGTCTCAAGCGAATCTTCATAAATTGCAGTTATCAGGAAATTGCAGGTTCCTGATTTTTCTGCGTGCGTTGGAGGCCGTGCCTTTTTATTGTTGCAGGAATGACCATCTGGATTCTTGTCATCGCTTGTATTGGACTTGGGGCTCTTGGCGGCCATTCAGGCGGCGCGGTGCGCATGGCTTTTGGCGTGTTGGGCACCTGGCTGTCCTTTTTGGCGACCGGACCCATCGCGGCCAAGCTCAGGCCTTTCACCATGGGCTTTTTTGAGACTCCCACCACGCTGCTCATCATGCCGCCGATACTGGTGTTCATCGGCCTTTTTGCCGTGACCTATTCCGTGGCGCAGGCGTTTCACCTGAAGATTTTTCTCTATTACAAGTATAAGACGAACGACGAGAAGTATGGACTTTGGGAGCGGATGAATACTCGTGTGGGATTGGCCTTGGGATTGGTGAACGGGGTTCTGATCCTGGGGATAGTGCTCTCCTTCATCTACTCCGTCGGCTATCCGATCATGCTGAGCGAACCGAACGACCGTGCGCCATTCTTGTATCGCACCATGGCCAAGTTCCGGAACGATTTGAAAGAATCCGGGTTTGAAAAATTTGCGGCGGCCATGGATCGGACTCCGGAGCCTTATTATCAGGCGTCCGACATCATCGGGCTGATGTATCAAAATCCGCCTTTGCAATCCCGGTTGATGCACTATCCGCTGTTCCTGAGCCTGTCCGGTACGCCGGAGTTCGTGAAACTGCTGGCGGGGCCGGAAACCCGGCAGATCCTGGAATCCAAAGCCCCGATCACCCGCTGGCTGGACACCAACTCGATGAAGCTGTTGAACAACAACTTTATCCGCTCCCAGTTGAAGCAGGTGGATACGGCTGACTTGCTGGAATTCTCCAAGACTGGCAAATCAGCGAAATATGATTCCGAGCTGGTGATCGGGGTGTGGGAGATCAACCTGGCTCCCACCATCAATGCGGTTAAACAGAATCATCCTGAAGTGACGCCGGTGACGCTGTTGCAGCTCAAGCAGGTGATGGCAAAAGAAGCCGATGACATCGTGCTGGTGAACACCCCGGACGGACAGATGTTCCTGCGTGGTGCCAAGCTGGAGTTTCCACAGGTGCGCGGATTCTTGCAGGCCCGGCGTGTACTCAAGCCGGCTGCTCCTGTGGTCGAGGGCTGGCAACCACCGCCGCCAGCAGCTCCGGATACCGGCCCGACAGCCGCGCCTTCGCTCTCTGACATCACGCAAACCAAGCTGATTGCCAGCGGGCGCTGGAGCAAGGAAGGGGAGGAGACGAAAGTGACGCTGAAGAGCGGTGAGAATGAAGCCACGGGTACGTTGACGGTGCTCAATGAAGACAACATCACCGTGAAGATCAACGAAGGCACGATGGTGTTTTCCCGCTATCGTTGAGCCGGACAATCTATCATAACAAAAAAGAGGGCTGAGTTTGCACTCAGCCCTCTTTTTGTTTGAAAGTCAGTTCACTTTTTCGGTTCGAAATTTACCTGTTCCACCGGGCCGACTGGTGAGAACAAATTGGCCGGGGCGGGTTCCTGATTGGTCTGGGCCACCTTGATGGCCAGCGGATTGTCCGTCGTGTTGGCCAGCGCGTCAGGGGAGGCAGGTATGGTGTTGGCGGCGGGGTTGGCCATATTCTCACCGTTTTGCATCTTGCCAGCCATCATCACGCCAGTAATCAAAAGCCCGCAGACCAAGGTGCTGTAAGCCAGGACCATGGCGGGCTTCAACTGGAAGCGTTCCCACAGGCTATCCCACCACGAGGCTGAGGTGTCCGCCTGTTCCGCTGCGATGCGGTGGCGCACCTGCTGGCTGAAGCGGTCAAAATAGCCCGGCGGGGGCTGTTCGTGCTTCTTAAGGGCGAGCAGTTTGCGGAGTTGCGCGAAATCGTTGTCGTTGGCCGGTTCCATGTTATTTCAAATAGTCAGAGAGGTTGGCTTGCAACTGTTGCCGGGCGTAGAACAACCGGGACCGGACAGTGCCTGTATTGCAATCCATGATCTTGCCGATCTCTTCATGCGACAGACCTTGAACATCGTGCAAGGTAACTACCATTCTATGATCGTCTGACAGCTTTTGCATGGCCTCGTTCAATTTTTCCTGCAATTCCGTCAGTCCGGCCGCGCGCCGGGGAGTCTGCTCGGAGACCAGTTCCACCAACTCCTGGTCATGCTCCACATTCTGGTCCAAGTCGTTGAGGCTGAGAAAGCTGCGATTCTTCCGCTGTTTCAGGAAGTTGATTGTCTTGTTCACCGCGATGCGATAGACCCAGGTGAAGAAGCTGGAATCACCTTTGAAATTTTTCAGCGCGCTGTAGGCTTTGACAAAAGTTTCCTGGGCCAGGTCATTGGCGTCCTCGTGATTGGACGTCATGTGGTAGATGGTGCCGTAGATGCGCTCCTGATATTTCCGTACGAGCTGGTCGTAGGCATCCATTTCCCCGGCCTGCGCTTTGCGCACCAGTTCGCGATCTTCCGCCGCAGCTTCGGCCTTGGCGGCATCGGCTGCTTTAGGAGTGGCGGATAAATCCATGGTTTCCAAAGTTACTGTTCCCGTCATTGGTCGTTACGCTCTTCAAGCCGTAACACCCAGTCCGTTCGTTTGTTGTGCCAGAAAATCAGTCAGCGCCTGCAGGGCCTGACGTCCGGGTGTCGGTGGCAAAATCTTCAACTGCTGACGTGCTTCAAAAAGATGCTCTTCAATCACCTGCTGGGAGATGGCCAGGGAATCGTAGCGCTCCAGCAAAGCCGCGACTCCTGCCTGATACGCGGGCTGCCATGCCTGCAACCACCGCTCCAACTGGCTGCGCTCGGCCGGGGTGCAGCGTTCCAGCACCACCAGCAGGGGCAGGGTGACCTTGCCGCTCGCGAGGTCGGTGCCGAGCGATTTGCCGGCGCGATCCTCGGAATCGAACAGATCCACGCAGTCGTCGTAGATCTGATAGGCAGTGCCCAAGGCCATGCCGTATTCGCGAAGGGCTTTGCGCTGCGCGGGCGTGGCCCCGGTCAGATGCGCGCTCAGGTCGCAGGACAGGGCGAAAAGCTCACCTGTCTTCATGGACAAAATCTTGAAATACTCGCTACGCGCCATGTCCAGCTTGCCGCGGCGATGTGTTTGCAAGATCTCGCCGCTGCACACGGTGTTCGTGGCGGAGGATACGGCCCGGCAAACTTCCGTGGTGGGGAAACTGGCGGCAAGTTTCAAGGCATGGGCGAAGAGGCAGTCGCCCAAAAGGACGGAAATCTGGTTGCCCCAATTGGCGGCGAGGGTGGGACGCTGACGGCGCATCTCGGCCATGTCCATGATGTCATCATGGACCAGCGTGGCCAGATGGATCATCTCGATGATGACCGCCACGGTCACTAGGTCGTCCTTGTTGCTGTCCGGCTGGATGCTACCGCCACTCAGGGCGACGAGGGCCGGGCGCAAGTGCTTGCCCTGGTTCGTCAGGGCATACTTGGCATAAGGTGCGATCTCTGGGTCGAACGCAGCCACCTGATCGCCCAATTTGGCGGTCACGGCGTCCAAAAACGGCTGCACGGGCGCGACGATCTGCCGCCACCCCACCGGAGACTCCGGCAGAGGCAGCGTAGCGGCCAATGTATTCGTTTCGTTCGCGTCAGGTGCGAGCATTTGGCCCTCAATCTAAGTTTGCCTAAAATCCAAGTCAAACTGATAGCCAAGAGGAATAGCTTCCCTAATTGTTGCGATGAAAGGCTGATTGAGGGGGAGAGAACGGCGGAAATGCCGAAAAAGAGTTTAAGCTCCAGAGAAGTTTCAAACACCAACGCAGATCAAAGCGGCCTTCCAAGGGAGCTTGGAAATGGGAGTTTCTTTGATGTTTGGAGCTTTGGATTTGGGAATTCTTCATTTTACGCTATCTTCCGGGCGTGCAGACGTTGTCTGAAAAGTTGGCGCAAGTGGCCGCCGCCGCTCCCTTGAATACCGTGACTGTGCCGGACCTCTGGCAGCAAGAGGCGGTGACGGCCTTGCGCGAGGGGAAGGACGTCGTCGTGCATGCACCTACCGGAGCTGGGAAGACGCTTATTTTCGAACTCTGGTCCAATCAGGGGAAGAATCGTACACAGGCGATATACACCGTGCCTACGCGTGCCTTGGCGAATGACAAACTGGCGGAATGGCGGGCGCGCGGCTGGAATGTGGGCATCGCCACCGGTGATCTCGCGGAGAATCTGGGCGCCCCGGTTATCGTTGCTACTTTGGAGACGCAGAAGAACCGGCTGATCCAAGGGGACGGGCCATCACTGCTGGTGGTGGATGAATACCAGATGATTGCCGATCCCGACCGGGGCTTGAACTACGAACTGGCCATCGCGCTCGCCCCGCCGAAGACGCAGTTACTTTTGTTGAGCGGCAGTGTGGGAAATCCTCAAGACGTGGTGAAGTGGTTGCGACGACTGGGCCGTGATGCCATCTGTGTGCGTTATGATGTTCGACCGGTGCCGTTGGAGGAGGTGCAGACGAATAATCTCAGCTATCATCTGCCGTCGGAAGTGAAAGGCTATTGGCCGCGTTTTGTGGCGAAGGCGTTGGCGGAAGATTTGGGGCCGATACTGGTGTTCGCCCCGAGGCGACAGGCAGCGGAGGCCTTGGCGAATGAATTGTCACGTTATCTGCCGAACCCAGATCCGCTCCAGCTCACCCAAGAGCAGAAGCTGCTGGTGGGAGAACATCTGGGCAAGCTCCTAAGATCGCGCGTGGCTTATCATCACAGCGGATTAAGCTATGGGGCGAGGGCAGGTGTGATTGAGCCGCTGGCGAAGGCGGGCCAACTGCGTTGTGTGGTGGCGACGATGGGCCTGGCAGCGGGGATCAATTTTTCCCTGCGCAGCGTGGCGCTGGCGGGGGATTCCTACCGGCGCGACCAGCAGGAACAGCCGTTGCGACCGGACGAAATCCTCCAGATGTTCGGGCGCGCGGGGCGGCGAGGCATTGATGAGACAGGCTATGTGCTGGTGAGCAGCAATAACATCCGCCTGAACGAAGCGCATGCGGCGCATCTCGCCCGCAGCGGCATGGTGGATTGGGCGGCTCTGTTGGGCATCATGGCCGCGGCAGCGGATCAAGGACGGGAACCATTCCTGGAAGCGGTGCGCGTGCAGGAACGGTTGTTCACCACCAAGCCCATCTTTCTTGGGGTGGAGGAATCGTTGAAGCATCCGGTGACGCCCTGCGGCTTGATGACGGATGCAGAACGCGCGCGACTGGTGCGGAAGCGGCATCGCGAAATGAGAAACAGCCAGGGCGAATGGGAGCAGTTCCCACCGTTTAAGGCTTGCTCGCTGGGAGAGATCCAAATCGCCGAGATCAAAGTGGTGGATGGTCAGCCGGTCCCGCATTTGCGCTCCGTGCTGACGGAGCCAGCGGCTTTGGAAAAAGTTGGCACCGGCCATATCTGTGTCTTGGAAGAAAAGGAAGGACAGAATATCCATGGCCGGGCCATCGGTGTGGCGGATCTATTGAATGGTGACCGGGTGCTGTTGGCCAAGTGGGTACGGCGACTGACTGTGTGGAATGCGCGGCAGATTTCCCTCGCGGTGTGGACGGAGAAAGTGGAGCCGATACTGGCGGAGAAGTTGGCGCAGCAAGGCACACCCGTAGTGAGGTTCGACCGGCAGGAGCATCGTGTGGTCGCACTGGTAAGCATCGCGGGATTGACCATGTCTGTCCCGGTGGACCGTCACGGAGTGCCGCTGTGGCATCCAGTGTCACGCGAGATCTTGCCGCCGGAATGCAGCGTGTGCGACCAGGTGGAGATCTGTCGCCAGTTGCCGACGGTGACGGGCACGGCATTGATCTGGCGTCGGCTTGGTTTGGTGGAGGCGGATGGAACCCCGACGCGGCGTGGGCGCATCGTGAGTTTCTTCCAGCAGGGTGATGGGTTGGCCATCGCCGCGGCCATGGAAGATGAATCGTATCCGTTGGCAGAATTGATTTACGACATCGCCAATCTGGATGCCGGTTTTCGTTTTTGCACGGAAGAGAGCCGTTGGGGTGGCCGCTTGGCCATGGCTTGTCATGAGAGGTATGGCTACCAGACCATCACGGGCTATCTGGAAAACGGGCTGCCGTTAAAATATGGTTCGGGAGCAGAGTTGGTGGTGGCTTCTGTCCATAAGAATCCGGCAAACAAGACGGCTTGGATCACGGAGTTCCTGGGGGTGGGAGACATTGATCGCGTCATCATCGAGTGGCGCAGTTCGCTGCGGCAGATCGCCCATTCGCCCAAGCTGGACTGGCCGCGCTATACGGAGTTCCAACGCTTGGCCAAGGCCATCCTAAATGAAACGGAATCACCGACGCTGACAGAGTTGCCACCCTTGGAATACGGGCAGACGAAGCGGGTGGAGCATAAGCTGCATTTACGCAGGTAAAAGGAGAAATCGGGGTGCTGTAACCGGAATGTAACTTTCGCCATTGGCGGGGCGGGGTATCCTTGGCACACTGGTCTTTGCGTTAAGTTATTGGCTATGAGCGGGAAATACGGTCCGACACATTTTATCAATCGCGAGCTGAGCTGGCTGGAATTCAATCAGCGGGTGCTCGACGAGGCTTTGAACCCGGCCAACCCGTTGCTGGAGCGCGTGAAGTTCTTCTGCATCACGAGTTCGAATCTGGATGAGTTCTTCGAGGTGCGCGTGGCCGGTCTGAAACAGCAGATCGAGTCCAGCGTGGTGGACCGTAGTGTGGACGGGCGCACGGCCACCGAGACGTTCCGTGAGGTTACCCAGCGGGTGCGCCAGATGGTGGATGACCAGTACAAGTGCTGGCGCAAGAAATTGCTGCCTGCTTTGGCCGAAGAGGCGAAGATCCGTTTCCTGGAGATCAAGAAGCTGGACAAACCAGATGCCGCCTGGCTGGAGGAGTACTATCAGACCAAGGTTCGTCCGGTGTTGACGCCTTTGGGATTGGATCCCGCCCATCCGTTTCCGCAGTTGTTGAACAAATCGCTGAACATCATGGTGCAACTGGAGGAGGTCAAGAACGGTGATCGGCGCAACCGCATGGCCATCGTGCAAGTTCCGCGCATCCTGCCCCGGCTGGTCCGTCTGCCGCGGCAGGATTCACGGCAGGATTATGTCTTTCTCGGCAAGCTGATCTGCCATTATCTCGACGACCTTTTTCCCGGCAATCAGATACTCGGTTACTGGCTCTTCCGGGTAACGCGCAACAGCGAGCTGTACATCGACGAGGAAGACTCCTCCAACTTGTTGAAGGCGGTGGAGAACGAGTTGCACAACCGGCGCAAGGGTGCCGCCGTGCGCCTGGAAGTGGAGAAGGATTGCCCGCTGGAAATCCGCCGTTTTCTCATGGATGAGGTCGGTCTGGAGGAGGATGACCTCTACGTCATCGATGGTCCGCTGAATCCAACGCGGTTGATGACGATATATGAAGGGGATCACTCGCCGGAGTTGCGCGATATCCCGTTCGTCGCGCCCGTCTCCCCGTTGTTGAAAGACAAGGAGGATGTCTTTGAGGCGATCCGTACACGGGACATCTTGTTGCATCATCCGTATGAGAGTTTTGATACGACGGTGGATTTTCTGCAACAAGCGGCCCAGGATCCCCAGGTGCTGGCCATCAAGATGACGTTGTATCGCACGGGTGGTGACCGGCGTGTCGTCGGCCCGCTCATGGATGCCGTGCGCAACGGCAAGCAGGTGACGGCGGTGGTGGAGCTGAAAGCCCGCTTCGACGAGGCGAACAACATCGAGTGGTCTCGCCGGCTGGAAGAGGCCGGGGTGCATGTGGTGTATGGTCTGGTAGGGTACAAGATCCACTGCAAGACGTGTCTGGTGGTGCGGAGTGATGATGATGGCATCCGCCGTTACGTGCATCTCTCCACCGGCAATTACAATGCCAGCACGTCGCGCTTTTACACGGACATCGGCCTGCTGACGTGCGATCCGGATTTCGGCGAGGATGCCACCAATCTGTTTAATCTGCTCACGGGCGTGTGCCAGTTCCCGGGCATGAAGAAGTTCCTGACCGCGCCATTTGAGCTGCATGACACCATCATGCGCCTCATCCAGCGTGAAGCGGGGAACGCGCGCCAGGGCTTGCCCGCGAAGATCATCGCCAAGATGAATTCGCTCGTGGATCAGGAAGTCATCGAAGCGATGTATGAGGCTTCGCAGGCGGGTGTGCAGATCGATCTCATCGTGCGTGGCATCTGCTGTCTGCGCCCGCAGGTGAAAGGTGTGAGCGAGAACATCCGCGTGCGCAGCATCGTGGACCGGTTCCTCGAACACAGCCGCATCTTCTATTTCGAGAACGCCTGCCAGCCCGAGGTGTTCGTGGGCAGCGCCGATTGGATGCCCCGCAATTTCTTCAGCCGCATCGAGGTGGTCTTTCCCATCGAGGACGGGCGCCTGCGCGCGCGCATCATGGATGAGATGCTGGCGCTGGCGCTGGCGGACAACACCAAGGCCCGGCAGTTGCAGGCGGATGGGACATATCGCATCCCGGCGTTGGGCAAGGGCGAAACACCGCATCGAAGCCAGTTGGAGTTCATCGAGCTGGCGAAGGGGCGCATCAATAAATCGCGCAAACCCAACAAGACCGCCTCAAGATATCCACAGGTCCGGCTGAAGCCCAGCCCGCACAAGTGAGCGGCCTGCTAGGCGAGCAGAACACCCTCGATCTGGAGCAACCGCCGTTTCCATTCGAGTCCGCCGCTGAAGCCGCCGAACTTGCCATTAGCTCCGACGACGCGATGGCAGGGGATGATGACGGGGATGGGATTGGCTCCGCAGGCGGCACCAACCGCCCGGGCGCCAGCAGTCTTGTTCAAGTGCTTTGCCAGTTCACCATAGGTGCGCGTCTGACCTGGCGGTATGGCGAGGAGAAGCTGCCAGACTGTCCGCTGAAAATCTGATCCCCGGCTCACGTCCAGTGGTGGCAGTTTTTTCGGTAGCTTGCCGGTTGTGATGGCCAGCAGGGCGTCCGTGGCCAGTTTGTTCCAAGAGCGAAAATCTTCGTCAATGGGTGCAGGCAAGCCCGGATCTACCGCATGGGTTTGCCCTGGAAAATCCAGCGCGGCCAGTCCGTTGGCCGAATAGACAACGTGAAAGTTGCCCAGACTGGTGGCGATATGATGAGAAGTTGGCATCAGTCACGACCGCCCATGATGAGGTATGCCAGTACCACGAGGACCAACAAGATGGTCAAGATCAGTGTAATCGACATGCTTTTAGCGATGGCTCAGAAGATTGGCGAGCAGCCACCAGATGACGAGGAGAAAAAAGCACATGGCGGCGATAAACCGGTTTCGACCGACTCTTTTTTCATAACGCAGCGGGCGGAGTCCGTGAATGCTGCCGGCCGCCAGATAATTGATGAGCTTGGGACTGCTGGCGGGCGGACCGTAGAAGTGATTGCGTATCCGCCGCCACAAGGCTTGCAGATCGTATTTGCGCACCCCGAGGTCGTTGTAATGGGCGCTGGTGTTTTCAGTTTCCGGAGTGACCGTCAGCTTGCCCGAGTTCACTTCTTCGAAGACCGGATCATGTACCGGTTTGGCGGCGGGCCGCGACGGAACGGGGCCGGTCTCAGAGGGCAGGGCGGTGGACCGGACCGAAGGACGCACGGGCTCATTCCGCGTGTTCAGCTTCCGGATCTCCGCTTCCAGTTGCGCGATTTCACGCGAAAGTTCCTTCGCGCGATCGCTCAACGGGTCCGGCTTTTTCTTCAACCACGGCATGCGTCAGGACTATTTGCGTAACAACAAGACCAATACCCCAAAAAGCACGACCAAGGCGATCGGCCAGGTGAGCGCAAAGCCCAACCGGCAAAGCTGGCCGAAGTTTTGCGTGGGGAACAAGGAATTGGGCACTTTTCCGGCACCGCCGTTGGCGGCCGGGTCATCGCTGGCCGGCAGTGCCTTGTCGAGCACCGTCCATTTCAACCGGGCACTGTTCCATTCCATGCGGGCGTTTTCCAGGGTCGTCAGTGCCCGCGTCAGTTCGATGTTCTCGTTCTCCTTGGTCCAGAATTCCTCATTGAGGGCCTGGACTTTGGTCTGGGCTTCGCGCAATTCGCCCAACGATTTGGCCATCTGCTCCGCTTCCCGTCGGGCAGCGAATTCAGCTTCCTCGAGCAGGGCCACACCGCGGGTGAGATGATTCGTCATCTCTTCGCGGCCGGTCTGGTATTCGATCCGGCGACGACGGATTTCTTCGATCTGGGCGCGCTCGCGTTCCAGCTCTTCCTGGGCGCGCTTGAGCTCGGCGATCTTTTGCTGTTTGTCCGACATCGTGCTGTCGAGTTCCTCGCGCGAGAGCGGGCGGTTCGCCGCGCCCGGCGCGGGAGGCCCCGCTTTTTGCGACGATTGAAAGTCGGTATCCACAAAGTCTGAGCCGTCGAAATCTGCTGCCATGAGTGGAACTTAGTCACGCGCCGCGCCGCTGTAAAGCGGGACGCTCAATTTGCTGGCAAGAAGATGACTGGTGCGCTATCTTCCATCCGTTCAAAACAACCCTTGCCGCATAAATCTCATGAAACGTGCCGCTGCCTTGATGCTGGGAGCTTCGCTTATCGTCGGAGTCCTGCCTGTACAAACTTGGGCCCAAAACGACTGGCCGCAATGGCGCGGTCCCAACCGTGACGATGTCTCCAAGGAGACCGGCCTGCTCAAACAATGGCCTGCCGGCGGTCCCAAGCGCGTCTGGCTGTATCAGGAAGGTGGCCTTGGTTATTCCGGCTTTTCCGTCGCCAAGGGCAAGCTTTTCACCATGGGCGCGCGCGGTGAGACCGAGTTCCTTATCGCCTTGGATGCCAACACCGGCAAGGAGCTTTGGTCAGCGCCGGTCGGCACCCGCTATACGAACCGTTGGGGTGACGGTCCGCGCTCCACGCCCACGGTGGATGGTGACCGCGTCTATACCTTGGGCGGACGGGGTGACCTGATCTGCGCGAATGTAGCCGATGGCAAAATCCTCTGGAAAAAGAGCATGACGGCCCTCGGCGGCAAGCTCCAGAATTGGGGATATACGGAATCCATCCTGGTGGATGGGGACAAGGTCGTCTGCACCCCGGGCGGACCGCAAGGTGCCGTGGTCGCATTCAAAAAGGCGGACGGTTCTCTCCTTTGGCAGAGCAAGGAATTCACGGATGACGCGCAGTATTCCTCGATCATAGCCATCAATCATAACGGCAAGCGCCAGTATGTGCAGTTGACCATGAAGAGCCTCGTGGGGCTGGATGCCAGCAATGGCAAAGTCCTTTGGCGCTCCGACTGGCCGGGCAAGACTGCGGTCATCCCCACGCCGATCTACAAGGACGGCCATGTCTATATCGCCTCCGGCTACGGGGTCGGTTGCAAACTGGTCAAGATCGGCCCCGGCAACCAGGTCTCGGATGTTTACATGAACCAGGTGATGAAAAATCATCATGGCGGTGTGATTCTGGTCGGCAATCACCTTTACGGCTACTCGGACGGATCGGGCTGGGTGTGCCAGGATTTCATGAGCGGTAACGAGGTGTGGGCCAATAAATCCTTGGGCAAAGGCGCGATTGGCTATGCGGATGGCATGCTTTACCTCCTCGATGAAGGCTCCGGCACGGTGGCCTTGATCGAAGCGTCTCCGAAAGGCTGGAGCGAGAAAGGCCGTTTCAAACTTGATCCGCAGACCACCCAGCGCAGTCCGCAGGGCAAGATCTGGGTTCACCCCGTCATTTCCAACGGCAAACTCTACCTCCGCGACCAAGAAATCATCTTCTGCTTCGACGTGAAGAAGTAAATTGTGTCGTTATGCATTCTCACCGGCCGGTCGGACTTTTGTGCCTGACCGGCCTTTGCTTTCAGGGCGCGACCATTTTCTGGAATTCCGCTTCATCGATCACCTTCACACCCAGTTTCTGCGCCTTCTCCAGCTTGGAGCCGGCCTCCTCGCCCGCCAGCACATAATCCGTCTTCTTGCTCACGCTACCGCTGACTTTGCCGCCCAGGGATTCGATCTTCGCCGCTGCTACCTCGCGCGACATCGTGGGCAAGGTGCCTGTCAGCACGAAAGTTTTGCCTGTGAAGGGCCCGCTCGGGGGCGCGGCTTGGTACAGCTCCGACTTGAAATTTAATCCAGCAGCGCGCAGCCGTTCGATGAGTTCCCGATTCTTCGGTTCATTGCGCCACTGCACGATGCTCTTCACGATGATTTCACCGACATCCTCCGCCTCCAGCAGTTGCTCTTCCGTGGCGGCCAGAATGTCATCCAATGAGGCAAAGGTGCGGCCCAACGATTTCGCGCTGCCGGTGCCCACATGCAAAATGCCCAGACCGAACAGCATCCGCCACAGGTCGCGTGATTTGCTCGCGGCCACGCCGTCGATGAAGTTTTTCGCCGATTTCTCACCCATGCGTTCCAGTCCGGCCACTTGTGCCACCGTGAGCTGGTAGAGGTCCGCCACATTGCTGGCGAGCTGGCTCTTCACGAGCTGGTTCACCAGCACCTCGCCACCGCCCTCGATATCCATTGCGCCGCGCGTGCACCAGTGCTCCAGACGCCCGCGCACCTGTGCCGGACAATCCAGATTCACACACCGCCACACGACCATTTCCTCGCCGCCGATGGAATCCCGCGAGATCTTCGCGCCGCACTCCGGACAATGTTTCGGGAATTCAAACACTTGTTCCTTGCCCGTACGCTGTTCCAGCACCACGCCCACTACGGCGGGGATCACTTCACCCGCTTTCTCGATGATGACCGTATCGCCCACGCGGATATCCTTTCGGCGCAGTTCTTCCTCATTGTGCAACGTCGCGCGGCTGATGGTGCTGCCCGCGAGGAATACCGGCTCCAGCTCTGCGACTGGCGTGAGTGCGCCGGTGCGCCCCACCTGGATGGTGATGGCCTTGAGCTTCGTGGCCGCCTGTTCCGCCTGATACTTGTAAGCCATCGCCCAGCGTGGCGCTTTCGAGGTGAATCCCACTCGCTCACGCTGTGCGTAGCTGTTCAGTTTGATGACCGCTCCATCCGTGTCGTAATTGAAATTCCGCCGCACCTGATCTAGCTCCGTGATGGCCGCGAGCAATTCCTCTGTGGACCCGCATACCCAATAACGTTCCGCGATCTTGAAGCCGAAACTCTGCAGCAGCTTTAGCATCTCCACGTGCGTGTGCGGCACCTGTTGATCGGGCGCACTGATGGCGCCGGTGCCGTAGAGCACGATGTCCAAGGGCCGCTTCGCGACCAGCTTCGGGTCGAGCTGCTTGAGGCTGCCCGCCGTGGTGTTGCGTGGATTCGCATAAAGCTCCTCGCCCGCCGCCGCCTTCTCCGCGTTCAGTTTTGCGAATCCATCCCGCGTCATATACACTTCACCGCGTGCTTCAAATACGGGCGGAACGGCGTCCTTTTTCGCCGCCAGCTTGAGCGGGATGCTGCGAATGGTTTTCAGATTGTTCGTGATGTCATCGCCCGTGGTGCCATCGCCCCGCGTGGCTCCCGTGGTGAAGACGCCATTTTCGTAGCGTAAACTGATGGCGATGCCGTCCACCTTGGGTTCCACCACCCATTCGAGCTTTTCATTCGGCAGCAGCTTCTGCACGCGCGCCACGAAATCCCGCACTTCCTCCTGCGAGTAAGTGTTGTCGAGACTCAGCATCGGCAAGGCGTGCTTCACCTGGGCGAAGCTGCTGGCCACATGGCCACCTACGCGCTGGCTGGGGGAGTCCGCGCTGACCAGCTCAGGGTGCGCTTGCTCCAAGTCCAGCAATTCGCGGTAGAGCTTGTCATAATCGCGGTCGGAGATGCTTGGCTTGGCCAGCACATAATATGCGTGGTCGTGTTGGCGGATTTCGTCAGCCAATCGGGTGTGGCGTTGCCTTGCCTCGTCTTGCGTCATGGGTGCTAAGTATTCTGAGGTCTCCGTTAAAATCCACTTTTTATTGGCCGGGAAACTGCTGCCGCTGTATTTACACAAATATGAGTTTGCCGGTTCATACGGTCCGCCGTGCCACGATCAACGACTTGGCCGCCCTGCGCGCCATCTGGCGGGAAGAACGCTTTGCCGTGGGCGAACTCGAGCGTCGCTTCACCGAGTTCCAGGTCATCGAAGCCAGTGACGGCCAGGTCATCGGTGCGCTGGCCCTCCAGATACAGGGGAATCAGGGCCATATCCACAGCGAGGCCATCGCCCTGCCTGAGCACACGGAGGCGATGCGTGAGGTGCTTTGGGATCGCCTCAAGAAAGTCGCAGGTAATCATGGTCTCGTCCGCCTCTGGACGAGTGCCGCCCATCCTCACTGGACGAATGCTGATTTTCGGGCGCCTTCAGAAGTTGAGCAGGGGAAGCGTCCGGCCCAGTTCGGTAATGTGCTCGAAGGCTGGCTCGTGCTTCAGTTGAAGGAGGAATCGGCCCAGGCTATCTCGCTGGAGCAGGAACTCGCCATCTTCCGGGAAGCGCAGAAGGCGGAGTCGCTGGCGTTTCATCAGCGGGCTCAAAAGATGAAGATCTTGGCTACCGGGGTGGCTTTCCTGTTTTTGATCGCAGTCATCACCGGCGGTTACTACTGGTTCCAATACATCAAAGACCCGGACAAGTTTAAGAACAACGAGAATGTCCCTGGTGAGACGCAACCACCGGCCCTCGCCCCGGCTCCGGCGGTCATGCCCGCCACCAATGCGCCGCTGTCTCCCGCACCGGTGCCTGCTCCGCCGCCCACCAACCAGCCCCTCCCCGGCGTGAAGCAGGCCTTGGGTTGAATGGTTCCGACCCGGCAGTTTGGTCTTGGCGCGGGAAGCATCCGTGCCGCCTACACCTTCGCCGCTATGGTGAACTCATCCGCGTGATACGAGCTCCGCACCATCGGTCCGCTCGCCACATGCGTGAAGCCCATGCCCTCCGCGATGACCTTGTACTCCGCGAACTTGTCCGGATGCACATACTCCACCACCGGCAGATGCTTCAGCGTCGGCTGGAGATATTGGCCCAAGGTCAGGATGTCGCAATCAGATGCCCGCAGATCGCGCATGGCTTGGAGCAATTCTTCCTCTGTCTCACCCAAACCCAGCATGATGCCAGACTTCGTGTAGATCGTCTCGCCGCGCTTTTGCTTCACCTTTTTCAGCACGCTGAGTGAACGATCATACTCCGCGCGGAAGCGCACCGTCGGCGTCAGACGGCGTACGGTCTCCAGATTGTGATTGTAGATGTGTGGTTCCGCCTGCAGCACGCAGTCGATGGCGAAATCCTTGTCCAGAAAGTCCGGCACCAATACTTCAATGACGATGCCCGGATTCGCTGCGCGCACGGATTCAATGGTCTGGCGGAAATGCTCGGCGCCGCCATCGGCCAGGTCATCCCGGGCCACGGCGGTGATAACCACATGCTTCAAACCCATGCGCTTGGTCGCTTCGGCCACGCGCGCCGGTTCATCTGCTTCCAGCGCCAGCGGTTTGGCGGTGCTCACGGCGCAGAAACCGCAGGCGCGTGTGCAACGGTCACCGGCGATCATGAAAGTCGCCGTGCCCTTGCTCCAGCACTCCCAGTGGTTCGGGCACTTCGCGCTCTCGCAGACGGTGTGGAGCTTCAGACCCTCCAGCAGGTTGCGGGTTTTCGCGAAGCCGCTTTGGGTGGGCAGATCGAGCCGCAACCACGCCGGGAGGCGTGGCCGGGTCAGCTTGGGCGCATTTTCAGTGACGGCACTCATTACAACAGGCGGGCAGTGAAGCACGCCTTGCCCGCCCGTGCAACTGTTAGCCTGAGCCTGTCCGGTACGCGATGCTGATGGCCATGATCAGGGAGAAGATGCCGAAAATACCTGCTGAGATGACGGCCGTGACCGCGGTAAGTATGCGCGTGAACCAAGTCCCGGCCTTCTTGGCCGAAGTGATCTCCTGCTCGTACTCCTCACGCGATGGTTTGCCGTTGGCAAAGTCCAGCAATTCCTTTTGCTCAAACTCTTTGAACGAATCGACGGCCTCCTTGCTGATGCCCTCGGGCTTGTACTTCTCGCCCTTGTCGGCGAATTTCTCGAAGAATTTCCGTTGCCGGTTCTGCAGGAAGGCCCGGATTTCGTCATCCGTCTTGGCCGCCGCCGCCTCCTTGGCTTCGGCCATCCGGACATCATAGGAGGGGAAGAGGGAGTCGGTCGTCCCGCCAAATTCTTTCTCCAGCTCATGGGCCGCCATGGCGTAGTTCGTTCCGAAGATGCCGAGTACGGTGAATACGGCGGCCGTCACCCCGATCCAGGTATTGTCCTCGCGCGCCATGATCCGTCCCAAAACTCCGGCCATCACGGCCGGAACGAGCGCGAGAAAGCCGAAATTGATCTCCCCGAAATAATACACCGCAAACCAGATCAGACAGCCCGCCACCGTGCCGATGGCCGCTCCCAGCATGCCGCGCGGAAAACTTGGTTCTGGCGCATCTTTCGGGATGTACGCCTTCCGGGCATGCGGATTTGCGATGGCGGATTCCGCAGGTGCCTCTTCGCCGGCGGGCGCGGGTGCCGCGCTGGCTGCTGGCGATACATGAGCCGATTGTGCCACCCCTTTGACCTTGAGCCCGCCCGACATTGCTGGAGCATCACCTGCCGGAGTTGCTGCCGGGCTGGCGGTGTGCGTTTCTTCCGGAGCCCGCCGCTTGACGGTCAGCCCGCTTGGAGCCGGTGGCGGTGGTGGCGGCGGCAATGACGGCACTGGAGGGGGTGGGGGGGGCGGCGCCATTGCCACAGCCGGAGCGGGTGCGGGAGCCGATGGTACAACAATGGCCGGAGGATGCTTGACTGGGGTGGTGGGGGCCGGTGTCGGCGGCAGGGGCATCGCGACCGGAGCGGTTCCCGGTGCGGGCTCATCCGGTGGCAGCGGTATGCCCGCCAGGACTCCCGGAGCCGCTGCTGGCACCGTTACCGGCTTGGGCAGCACTTGCGCCAGGATGGCATTGGCCTTGGCTGTGCCATCCAATCCGCACTTGGGACAATGCACCGGCACCGGCATCTCACCATTGACCGGTTGCACCTCAAACGAGTACCGGCAACCACACGCACAGGACACCTTGATGACCATGGCAGATTCTTGAAACGGCGTTTTCCTCAGATGACTTGGTACGCACCCTCCTTAAGGGGACATCATCAATTACTTTATGACGCCCCTTTGTTTGCCGAATCTCCCTTCGCCCGACAAGCGGAAAACACGCTCCGCTGCCACATTGGCTGCTGACCATGCCGTTCAGCTCTGTTTTTCCTTGGCCAGCCGGTTCCAGAATCTTTCGAGTTGCCCCACATCGAAATCCGCCAGTATCTCTCCATCGATATCGATGCACGGTGCCTTCGTCTGCCCGGTGAGGTTTACCATCTCTTGCTGCGCATTTCGGTCACTGGTCACGTCCAGTTGCTCGAATTCGATGTGCCGTTCCTCCAGCCACTCGATGGCTTCATCACACCAGCCGCACCAAGGCTTGATGAACAGACGGACTTTGGTTGGTTTCCACATAAGCTATACAGGGCAGGGTGGTGATCAGACGGTTTCCGTGATGAAGGTATCCTCGTGCTCATACGGTGGCGCACAGCAGCAGAGCAGGTGGAGGGTCGTCTTCCCCGTGTTCCAGATCTTGTGCTTCAAGCCGGGCGGTATGGCAATGGCATCGCCGGGCTGCACCTCGCGGGTCTCGTTCTCGATGCGCATCCGGCCTTCGCCCGCCGTGATGTAGTAGATCTCCTCCGTGACCTTATGATAATGCTCCTGCGTACTGCCGCCCGCGGGCAGACGGGCTTCCGCCAGGCTTTGCAACCGGATGGCGCTGTTGCGGTGGGCCAGCAGTTCCCGGATCTCCGAGCCATCCTTCGTGATGAAGGCCGGAACTTCACTAAGGTTTTTGACATCCATACCTGACCGCAAAATAACGCCGCTGCATTTTTGCGCTAGGCGAAAAACTAAAAGGGCCGCTCCTGCTGGAACGGCCCTCTGGTTGAATTCCATTTCGCTTACTTCTTCACCGCCGCCGTCTTGGCCGGAGCGGGCGCTTCCGCCGTCTTCTTCTCCGGCGCGGCGATGCGCAGGCTGCCCCGGGCCCCGAAGTTATGCGTTATTGGCTCACCGTTCTTCTCGATGATCAGTGCGCAATACAGGTTCCGGTGCATGCCCACCGGACTTTGGGCATCCACCTTGATCGGGAACACTGCTTCGCTCATGTCCTTCGTGATCTCGATCTCCTGCGTCGTCACCTTGTTCGGCAAGCCCATCAGCTTGAGCTTCGCTTTGCCTTCGAAGGGCAGCTTCTGCTCCAGCTTGCAAACGACTTTTGAATCCTGTCCCTGTTCCGCCGTCGCCAGATCGAACTTCAGTCCCACATAAGGCATGCCGATCTCCAACTTCGCCATCTGGGACGAAGTCCACAACGGCGCGCCTTTCACCGTGGCGGAAGCCAGCACCGGGAAGCGCCACACCTTGGTCTCCGCGTTCCGGTTGGCATTGATCGTGTATGTCGTCTCGTTCTTTCCTTTCGGGATAGTCGCGCTCGAATTCGCGCCCATGCCCGGTGGCCGGAACGGCAGGTAAACCGTGATGGGCTCGTCGAAACCCTCTTTGCGCGTGGCCACGATCTTCAACTCCATGCTGCCTTCGCGCACCAGCGGCACCTTCGGCTCGATGATATCGATCTTGTAAGGCGCTTCCTCCGCCACCGCCACCACCAGCTTGTCGGCGTAAGTGGAGTAATAAATCGTGTTGTTTGGCCGGCCCAGCACGAGATTCAGCTTCTGGTCCAAACCGCCCGGAATCGTCCGGTCGGTCTGCTTGCCATCCTTGTCCTTCTCCACCAGACGGCCTTGCAGATCCACGAACTTGGAGCCGATGGGCGCATCTGGTGCCGCCTCGAATACCACCGGGATACTCGTCAGGTTGCCCGGAATGTTATCCACATCCACCTTCACGCCCGGCGGCAGGTCTTTCGGGTCGAAGATCACCTCGCCACCGAAATTATTCCGGCGGATGCTCATCATCGTCATGAACCGCCCGCCCTTCGGCACCACCATCGCCTGCCTGCCCTGTGAATCATCGCGGTTCACTTCCGGGATACTGAAGGTCAGCGTCTGCTCCACCGGCGCGAGTTCCGCCCGATAAATGTAGTTCGGACCGCCACGGCCCAGATGATCCGTCACGCGCACGAAGAATTCCCCATCCGCCGGCACCGTGAAGCGCAGGTAGCTGTCCGGGCTGCCGGAATCGTCATTGCTCGCCAAACTCCGGCCGGTCTTGTCATACACGTTCAAGACCGCATCCAGCGGCGAACGGATGCTCTGCGCATACACATTCACTTCCCAGACCTGGCCTTTCTTCGCCGTGAAACGGAACCAGTCCTCGTCCCCGTTCTGGTTGATGATGCCGTTGAACGCCACCGGCGCTTCCTGCGTTGTGCCGGAAGCTTTCGCCAGTTCATTGTTCGGCTCCGCTTCCAGCACGTTCGGGAAAGTGGACACCCGCAACCAGTTCGGCGATGGTGCATCCAGATTGTTATGCTTGGCCAGCACCGGGAATTTCGCATCCTTCGCCCCCGGCAACGTCACCTCCTGTTTGAACTCGCCCGTCGCATCGCCGATGAACGTCACCGTCAATTTCTCGCCCGCCTTGCCACCCGCCGGATACACCGCGAGCGGGCGGGGGAAGTTGCCCACATGCATGCGATACATCGTATTGCGGCTGCGCTCATACGGAGCCTCTTCGATGCGGATATAGTAAGTGCCGTCCTCCGGCGCGATCACCGTCAGCGCCGGGTCTTGCAGGAACAGTGCCGTGTCATCCGCCAAGGCGAGCTTCGTGCCATCCGCCTTGAAAACCGTCACGATCGGGTCGAATAGATCACGCCCCAGCCGGATGCCTTCCACTTCCACACCGATGCGCTGGCCCTTCTTCGCTTCCAGGGCGAACCAATCTTCATCCTCGCGGCTCACCGTCCCGTTGATCGTCACATTCGCCGCGATCTTCTCCGCCGTTTCCTTTGTGTCATTCGCCGGCTTGTCCACCTCGTTCACCTGCGTGAACGGGCTCACATAAAACGTGCGCAGTTCCGAAACTCCCGTCGCCGTCCGCAAACGCAGCGTATGCTCGCCTGGCATCACCGTCGGGGCCACCTTCACGATGGCCTTCACCGAATTCGCGTTCGTGGAATTCACCTTCACCACCTCGAAGCCCGGCGTGTAGAACAGCACCTGCTGAAAATCCTCCAACCGCGCTCCGCGGAACTCCACTTCCAATTCCGTTCCGCGCTGGCCGCCCGCCGGGTAAGTGCCCGTAAGGACCGGCGAGACGGCGAAAAGCGACCCGGCACCCGCGAGGGCGCTCAGTGAGATGGCCAACGACTTCTTCATATTATGTTTTTAAAAACGAGTCCGCGCTACGTTGTGCTGCCAAGGGCTATCTGCCAATTTTTCCGCCCTTGCCTCCCGCTGGCAAGTCATTTCTCCACTTCCAGCCGTCATTAGACGCTGCCTCATCACCTTTTCTTCATGACAATTCATCATTCCTAACCGCTTGATAACCAGATAAATACAGGACTTCCTGTGGCGTGGCTGCAAAAAGCCCGCTGCCCACTGCTTCTCTGGCCGTCACCTCCCGCGCACTCACCCCGGCCTTCGCCACCCCCGTCATCCTGCTGGCTTCCTGATCATTCATGCGCCCAGCGTAGGGCAGGGGGTAGGACAACCGCTGTCCATGGTCCCTTTTTCCCGAAATTATTTTCAAACTGTAACAGATTGATTTTGAGTTAGTTACGCTGAAAACACGATTTTCAGCGAAAATCATCGCAAAAAAATCCGTCCGCAAAGACTCCCCCTTGGACCTTGGACCTTGGACCTTGGACCTTGGACCGACCACCGGCTGAAAACTGAACTCCGAAAACTTGAAACTCATCCCCCTTCCCACCTCGGCACATGTACACAAGTGCCGAGGTTTTCTACCGATTACCAAGTCCCACCTCTTGGAGCGTGGGCGTCCCGCCCACAGTCCCGCATGCGGGATACCTAAGCAAAACCAGTTCACCATCGCCCAAAACCTTCCATCAACCATCCCCCCATCCCGGAGAGATCCCAGCCTGTGGCCGATCGGCCTGCCCCACGCCTCTGGTCGGGGTTGAGCGAGGCACGAGCGACACCACCGGTAACCAACCCTAAGACCCACACCCCGGCAGGGGTGCGAGCTACCCGCCGTGCCCCACCAAAAACAGTATCCTGGTACATGAAATCATCTCTACAATGACCGATTCTTAACAACTTGTCTCACTCACCAAACCTGCTGTAGTTTTGCTCAAGGAATCAGGGCGGGCATTTCCATCCATGATGGCAGAGACCCAAGAATCGTCTGGTAATCTGGTAATCAAAGAGCCGTATGAATTTTATCCGCAAACTGTTCGGATTAAAACCCAAGCTGGTACCTCCATCTGAATCGCCTGCTCCACCAGACGCACCCGCCACCATGAAAGCGTGGGATGACTATGGTCGTGTGATAGAAATCTCCCGGGAAGACTGGCGCCTGCATGTTCTTCCCGGCAATTTCGAGAAAGCTTGGGATAATCCCGATAATCTGGCCAACTTGGTCAACAGCGCGCTCAATGACGGCTTTATTGCAGATTCGCTCGAACCGGCGCGGCGATTGCTCCAGATCGATCCCGACCCCAAGCGTTCTGCCATGTATCTGGCCGTCATCCTGCTGCAATTACAGAAGTTCGCCGAGGCCGAAAAGCTCCTCACGGATACGATGCAAAAGCTAGGCGAAGATGGCGTCCTCCTCACCAATCTGGCCAAGGCCCAAAACGGTCGCGGCGATGACGTCCTCGCCGAACGCACGCTCTGGCATGCGCTTGAACTGGACCCCAACCAGCACAACGGCTTCATGTGGTATGTGGCCATTCAACGGGAGCGTGGTGGTGACCTGGCCGAGGAAACGACGCTGGCGCGCATCGCTGCTTTGCCTGGAAGCTGGCGCGCTCTCGTGTGGCAGGCTCGACGCGCTCTGGAATCCCGAAAGCTGGAAGAAGCCCTGGCCATCTACCGCAACTGCTTGCAAAAGGCCGGGCATCCTGTCCCTTCCGATCTGCTCATGCAGATAAGCGGTGACTTGGGCAATCAAGGACATCTGCCGGAGATACTCCAGTTGGTGGCCCCACAATATGACGTTCCCGCCCACGGTCTCATCGTCGGCAACAATCTGATCAAAGCCTATTTCGACCTCGGACAACTCAATGGCGCGCGCAAGATTCTGGATAAGCTCTACGCCCAGAATCGTGGCGATTGGAAGGAGCACCTGCAGTTCTGGGATACGGAATTGGCCAAGGCTCAGGTGGCGCTTAACAATATGGCCACCACCGAACCGCGCTATTCCATGCTCACTATCGAAGGGCCGGTCTGGCTAAAACCAACCTCTCCCGCTGCCGAACTCTTCCCGGCAAAACCCTCGGAAAGCCCGCGCATCTGCCTCATTGGATCGAGCGCAGAAGTCGCCACGAATTCCAAGCGTCCGCAACTTCAGATGTCCGATAGCTGCGGACTGCTTAGCCGGGCCTTGCCTCTGTTTTTGGCCGAGCAGTTGGAACTGCGTGCTGATGCCCGAGTCCAGACCCTCATTCCTTGGCTGGTCGGTGAATCGGCGGGCTTCGTTTTGAGCGGTGGCCCTTGGGAGGATGATGCTGTCGCCACCGTCGCCCGCCAGAATGAACTGAAGAACGACTACGTGATAAGCATCTTCCTAAAGGCCGTCACCGATCCTTGGCAGGCCAACGTGCGTCTCATCCGCTCGATTGATGCGAAGTGCCTCGGCTCGTTCACAGCTTCCCTCTCCCCTTCGACACTGGAAAAGGACGTTCCTGGCCTCATCCAGCCGTTACTCGTTCTCTTGCAAGAAAACGCCGACCTTCAGACCTCTTCAGAAGCAAGTCCGTACCAACTCCCTGAGAAGAAACGATTGCCCGATTATCTACTACGCTTGGAGCAGCTTCTGGCCGTCAAGTGTGCAGGTATGGATGGCGTGCCCTCCGGTTTTCTCCATGGGGAACGAGAGATTTTGGATGGGAACCTTCAGTTGTGTCTGGATTATCCCCTGAATATCGGGTTTCGGATTCTTCTGGCACAAACCGTCTCAAGCATGGCCCGTGTCCGGCCGGAGGTACTGCCCGAATACCGGAACAAAGTCGCCAAACTGCAACGAGAACATCCTTTGCCCGAGCCCGCCCAAAGCCTAATTCAAAGAGTTCTCGATGAATCGTCCAAGACATAAAGCCAACACCAGCGTAAAGGGGGCAATCCCACACATTGTGTTCTCCCTTCCGCTTCCTGCTCCGCAAAATGCTCGCCGCAGTTCGTGGACCCAATCTTCAACCGCGCCGTGCCGCGAGCGCATCCCTGTCACCGGGCGATCGGTTGAGGGCGTGGGTGCGTGCGTGATTATTCGCGGTCCTGGTGATTGTGTCCTATGGCGTGGCCGAGACTTGACGACTTGACTGCACGGCTTGACATGCTTTTTGAGAGAGCGGAATGTCAGTGAAATGAAAAATCCGCGCTGCCATACGGAGAATGGTACAGACCGCCCGCCGGGAGGGGTTTTGAGCCGGTGGCCGTGACGCCATATTGAATGAGGGAGGCAAGAAAAACACAATATTTGGACTGACCCCTTAACATATTTATTAGCAGCAGATGTATTTCCAGAAGAAGCGCTTAATATAATAGAAAAGTGGTTAAGAGGGAAAGGACTTCAATGAATGCTAATATAATCAAATTGATTGATAAACTAGAATCAGGCAGGCTCATTGGGCGACCATTAATGGAACCGGAGGATATTGAGGCTGCATTGGATGCACGAGATGGCCAAAACTTTGATAGTAAATGGGTGTCCTTGAGCGATGAAATTGAAAAGAGAAAAAATCTTGAACCAGAGCAAGAGAACGCCTTGGAGAAGATTCGAGAGCTTGCCTATAAGGCCGCTTACAAGACTTCAAATCATGCTGATTTTGCAGGTTATGTTTCTGATGATTTCGACTTGATTGGGAACGCTATTCTTTTGGAGATATCGGATACATGGTTGGCTGGACTTTTTGCTGAGTATATCGACGGCAGATTTCCTTCAGGAGAGATAAAAGAAGCAGGGATGGGACTCGATGATTTGCTGAAATCATATTGATTTTAACGTAAAGCCTAAGAAGCTGGACGAGTTTAGGTTAGAGCTTTACGCGACCAACCAAAGCGCCGGGTGTGCCAGGGGAAAATGCCTTGGCGCAAACGTGCCGTGAAAATGAACGCAAAGAGTAGGTTGGCTTTCCCCAGCCCGCCACAGCCTAAAGGGGTCAGTCCCACAACATTGTAATGTCCCTTCCGTTTCCGCTCCGTCAAAAAGGCTGATCCCACGTAATGTCAGTTTCATCGTGATACATCTTTCCCATCTTCCTGGCCAATTCACCCCGGCAGCTCATGTCGGACGGCCCGGCATGATACAGCCCGCGGTGCCGCCCATCCCCCGTGGCACAGCCTACGCTAATGTTATCAGAACAACCGGCTGACACGCTTGTTCCAGCCCGTCACCGATTGCGATTCGCCCATTTCGGCGAAGGCATCATGCAGAATGCGGACTCGGGGCGGCGTTGCCAGACCATGAAAGAAACTGGCTTATGAAACCTGCAAGAATCCTCCAGTGCTGCGTTGCCCTGACGCTGCTGCTGTTGGCCTCCTGCCGCAGCGATGACCACACCGTCCGTTCGCGACCGGAACACTTCTACTGTTACCATTGCCTGCACTATCACCCCTTCCACCACGACCATTACTACATCTATTCCGAGCGTTACTACTATCAACCCCGGCCCTCCGGTCCGTCAGTCGTGGTCGAACCGCCCGGCTTGCCGCCGTTCTCACCCCCCAGCCCGATCCGTCCCCGCGATCCCCTGCGCAAGCTCAAGCCCTGATGGAACTGCCGCTCCAACCTTTGACCGTATTGGGTTTGCCGCAATAAAAAGCCCCGGCGATTCCGCAGCATCGCCTTAGCTTAACCGGGGTCGGTCCCGCACATTGTCATGTCCTCCAAATCTCATCTCCGGACCATCATTCCCGTATTCAGGGCCAACGGCCCGCCATAGTACAGCCTGGGGTGCAGCCCGCCCACCAAGGCGGGCGGAGCCCCAGGTAGTCACCCCAATACCACCCAAGCCCTGTAGGGGCGGCATCAACCCCAAGCACCGCACCAACCAATCACCCGCACTGCACGTGGGATGCCCATTTATCTGCGTCTATCTGCGCTAATCTGCGGTTAACCCTTTTTCCATCGTGGTTGGAGAATTGCCCGCTCACTTCACCGTGAACGCCTGGATCTCCTTCTTGTCATTCACGTAATAGAGCCGCCCCGTCACATCATCCACCGTGTATTCTGGTTCCTTGTCCTTCAGCAACACGCTCGCGGCGGAGTCGCCCGAGGTCATGTCGATGGCCATCAACCCCGCACCCTTCTTCTTGCCTTCCTCCACCGTGGTCAGGATGTACGTCCGCTTCGTGCCATCCTTCGTGGCGCTGTAACGCTTGTTCGCGAACTTGTCGTAACTGTCCAGCGAACTCTTGATGCCGTCCGAAGCGCTGTTCAGGCTCATCGTGCCTGAGGCGTAACCGGCATTATACGTCACCGCGGAAAACGCCGTGAGCGTCGTCATGATCGCCATCTCGAACCCGGAAGAGCCGGGAGCCGGATACTGCGTGGACCACTTGATGTCCTTGGAAACTCCGTCGAAAGACAGGATGTGCTGACGGCCGCGCACCACGAACTGGTCCTTGCCCACCGGGATGATCGCCACCGGCACATCCAGCCGGTCCTTGCCGCCGATCGCCTTCGCAGAAGCCCCCACCAATCCGCTGATGCCGCCCAAGGCACCCAGACCGATCTTCGCCGCCGCTTCACCACCGCCCAGCTTGCGCTTGAACTCCAGCTTCACCTTGAACGCTTCCTTGATCTTCCCCGTGCTGTTCACATCGATGCCGATAAGATTTTGAGCATCGCACACGAACACTGCATTCGCCCCTTCCACGAGCTGCATGTTTGTGATGCCATCCTTCAAATCCTTGTATTCCCACACCTGCTCACCAGAATTCTTATCCAGCCCCAGCACGGCCAACGGCTTCTCCAACGTCCATTCCTTCGCGCCCCAGGCCAGGAAATTACCGCCCATGCGCACCAGCAGCTTGTCACCCGTGACGAGCAATTGCGTGATCGTGCCGGAATAGACCTTCTTGCTCTCCCACTTCAAGGCACCCGTGTTCTTGTCCAGCGCATACACCTTGTTCACGCCCGGCGCATATACGGTGTCCCCATCGAACACCAGCGGGGCGGAGGCGCGCTTGAACTCTTTAGGCACCGTCTTGAATTCTTTCTCCCACTTGAGTGCGCCCGTCTTCACATCATAACAATGCACGCCGGAGAAGGGGACGTAGAGCAAATCCCCCACGATGACCGGCTCCTGATGGCCGCTCAGGTCCATCTTCACATTGAAGGTGCCGCTGTTATCTGCCGGATGCAGGGGGAAAGCACCTTGCTTGGAATGCTTCACGCGCCAGACCTGTTTGCCGGTGGCCGTCTCATAGGCCGTGAGAAACACGCCCGCTCCCTCCTTGTCCGTGTAACCTTGTGACACCACCACGGCGATGCCTTGCGCATTGAAAGGATAGGCCCCGAGCGGATAGCCCTGTTCCTGCGCTGTTTCCCAGATCGTCTCGCCCGTGAGCAGGTTCACCGCATAGAGCTTCGTCTTCGGGTTGAAGTTGCTGGAGTAATCGTTGATGAAGAGGATCGGTGTGCCCTCGATCTCCCGCACATTGAACGGCGCGGACTTCTCGAACTCCGTGCGCTTCCACATGATCGCCCCCGTCTCCGGGTCCAGGCTGTAGATGGCCTTCTCCGTGCCCACCAAAATGGTGCCTGCACCCGTGACCGTCTGCCATTTGACATTCTCCGGCAGCTTGGCCGACCAATCCGGCGTGGCCGCATTCAATACCAATCCGCCCGCCAGCAAGGCGATGCCCATCGTGACCCGCAAAAATTGATTCAATCGCATAAAAAAGAAAAAGTTCCTTGTCTGTGTGTCTCAGACCGCGCGGACAATAAATGAACCCCCAGCAGCGTTCAAGCCCGTCATCCCTGATGGAGCGTGGGCGTCCCGCCCACAGCAACTCCCGCCAATCGGAGGGCGTAAAGGTAGCCCAAACCTTATCATTATCCATAAATGTCCCTGTGCCAGCCAAGCAGCGGCCAAACTAGCAACAGCACTGGAAATGTTACCTCCCTCTCCCTCTAGGGAGAGGGCCGGGGTGAGGGGAAGGAGGCATCCGAAAGCAAATCCAGCCGCCATTCCTCGTCTATTCGCACGCTCTGAACCAAATCCTCCCCCTTTGGCGTTTCTTCGCGTCTTTAGCGGGCCATCCTCCCTTCACCTAACCAACCCTCACCGCTTCCGATTATACCCCTCCACCCCATACTTCTCCCGCACCAGCCTCGCCACCTGCTCGCGTGTATCAACCGTGAAATTCCTCCAAGCCACTTCCCAAGCCTTCTCCGCTACCGCTTTCATCGCCTCCTGCCACTCAGCCCGCGTGAGCTTCGGCGGTGGCGGTTGCACCGACCCTTGGATGAGCAACCCATGCTTGTTCCGCCGCTGCGCCGCCCCCGCGATCTTCTTCCCGCCATTGAGCAGATCATGCTTCTCCGCGCCGATGAAACATTGTCCGGGCATATCCTTCTGGCAGCAGGGGGAAAGCTCCGTGACCAGCCCCAGCCGCGTGAACGCATCCCGAATCCATTCATGCACGCGTTGATAACTCTCCTCCGCCTTGAGCTGATACCATTCGTGGCCGGGTGGAAACACGACGCTATACGTCCAGTCGTTCTTATGCGGCACCAGTCCGCCACCCGTAGGCCGACGGAGCAGGGGACGCAACCCCGTCATCAACTCCACGTCCGCATACTTCTGGAAATACCCGAACGTCGCCGCCGGTTCCGTCCACCCATAAAAGCGCAGGACCGGTTGCTTCACCTCCGCGACCAGCTCCAGCAACACCTCATCCAGTGCCATGTTCTCCGCCGGAGCACCTGCACCCGAATCCAGTATCAACCACGTTTTCGACAATACATCCGTCACGCTGTGGAAGATGCCTCACGTTTTCCTGTGCGCCAAGCTTTAGCTGAATAGGTAGGGCCCGCTGTCCTCAGCGGGCCGCCGCCGAAGCCAATTATCTTTCAAAATGAATTTTGGGTCATGACAATCTGCGTTTCCCAAAAATGCGTGAGCATTCGTGATGATTGCTTCTTTGGCATTCGGTTTTGGGCATTTGTCATTTCGCCATCAGGCGAGCAACCCCTTCACCACATGCCCATGCACATCCGTCAGCCGGAACTGCCGCCCCTGATGCGTATAGGTCAGCCGCTCATGATCGAAGCCCAGCAGATGCAAGATTGTCGCCTGCAAATCATGCGTATGCACCGGCTTGTCCACCACGTGGAAGCCCAACTCATCGGTGGTACCATAAGAAAGCCCCGCTTTCACCCCGCCACCCGCCATCCAGATCGTGTACGCCTGCGGATGATGATCCCGCCCCATGCTGCGGCCCAGCGACGCATTCGTCTCGATCATCGGTGTGCGTCCGAACTCGCCGCCCCAGATCACCAGCGTGTCCTCCAGCAAGCCGCGTTCCTTCAGGTCCATCACCAATGCCGCCGAAGCCTGGTCCGTCGCGGCGCAATTCTTCTTGTGATTCCCCACCACATCACTGTGCGCGTCCCAACCCTCGTGATAGATGTTCACAAATCGTACGCCGCGCTCGATCATCCGCCGCGCCAGCAGACAAGCGCGCGCGAACGACGGCTTGTCTGGATCGCAACCATACCGCTCCAGCGTCGCCTTGCTCTCACCCTTCAGGTCCATCAATTCCGGTGCGGACGATTGCAGCCGATAGGCCATCTCATACGACGCCATGCGCGTCGCGATCTCCGGATCGCCCACCGTGCCCAACCGCTTCCGGTTCATCTCCGCCACGAGATCCAGCGAGTCCCGTTGCAACTTCGCATCCACCCCCTTCGGGCTCGACACGTTCAGGATCGGGTCACCTTCATTGCGAAAACGCACACCCGTATAGACCGTCGGCAGGAACCCGCTCGACCAGTTCGCCGAGCCGCCGCTGATGCCGCTGCCCGTGGACATCACCACGTAAGCGGGCAGGTCTTGGCTCTCCGAACCCAGCCCGTATGTGACCCATGAACCCAGACTCGGCCGCCCCGGTTGTGAGAAACCTGTGTTCAGAAAAATCTGCGCGGGCGCATGATTAAACTGGTCCGTATGCACCGATTTCACCAGGCAGATGTCGTCCACAATCTTGCTGAGATGCGGCAACGCCTCGGAGATCTCCGCGCCCGATTGACCGTGTTTCGCGAATTTGAACCGTGGCGCCATTACCGCGGCATCCGGCCGGATGAACGCATACCGCTGCCCGCCGATGATCTCCGGCGGGATCGGCTTGCCCTCGAACTCCACCAGCTTCGGCTTGTAATCGAACAGATCGAGCTGGCTCGGTGCCCCCGCCATGAACAGGTGGATGACCCGTTTCGCCTTCGGCTTGTAGTGCGGCTGCTTCGGCGCCATCGGATTCGTTGCCGCTTGTTGTGCCGAGGCATTCCGCGCGAACGCATTCGTCAGCAATCCGGCCAGCGCCAGCTTACCCAGGCCCACGCCGCATTCCTTGAAAAACCACCGGCGCGACACCAGTTCCGGATGCTCATGCCGCTGTAAGTAAGATTGGCAATTCATGGCTTTAGCTCTTCGTCACCATTTCATCGAGATTCAGCAAGGCCCGCGCGACAATCGTCCACGCCGCTTGCTCCAATGTCCCATCTTTGCTCCCGCTCAATTCCGCCGCGTTCAATTCTTTGGACTCCAATCGCGCGCGTTGCGCTTCATAAAAACCCTTCAATCGCACGATTTCGTCCTTCGTGGCTGGTCGCGTCAGGCACCGCTGGAAAAGCTTCTGGAGCTTCGCATCCACCGAGCCTTCCTCCTTCGCCCATTCGCGGCCCAAGGCTTGCGCTGCCTCGATGAACACCGTGTCATTCAGCAAGGTGAGCGCCTGCAACGGTGTGTTCGAGATGTCGCGTCGGGCCACACATGCCTCACCGCTTGGTGCATCGAACGTGTTGAACATCGCATATGGTGCCGTGCGCTTGATGAAGGTATACAGCCCGCGCCGGTAACGGTCCTCGCCCTCGCTCGTCGCCCAGGCGAGTTTCCCGTAGGTGCCTTCGGACGTGATGCTCGCCGGTTGCGGTGGATACACGCTCGGCCCGCCGAGCTTCGGTGAGAGCAAGCCCGCCGCCTTCAGCACCGAATCCCGGATCTGCTCCGCTTCCAATCGCACGCGTGGTCCGCGCGCATACAGTTTGTTCTCTGCATCCTTCGCGAGGAGTTGCGGCGTCACCGTCGAGTCCTGCCGGTAGGTCGCGCTCATCACGATGAGCCGGTGCAGTTTCTTCATGGACCAGCCTTGCTTCACGAACTCTACCGCCAGCCAGTCCAGCAGGGCAGGGTGGCTCGGCAGCTCGCCTTGGAAGCCAAAATCTTCCGTCGTGCGCACCAGTCCGCGCCCAAAGAATGCCGCCCAATGCCGGTTCACCGTCACGCGCCCGACGAGCGGATTCTCCGGCGAGACCAGCCAGCGCGCAAAGGTCAATCGGTTCAACGCCTGTCCTTTCGGCGCATCATGCAACACCTCGAACACGCCCGGTCGCACTTCTTCCTTCGCTTGCAGGAACTCGCCGCGATGATGCCGGAACGTCTTGCGGGAATTCTCCGGTGGCCGTTCCCGCATCACCAGTGTCGTCGGATATTCCGGCTCCGCCCGCCGCACCTTGTCGATCTCCGCGCGTTGTGCCGCCAGCTCCGGCGCGTTCAGCAGATACAATTGCCGCAGGCTCTCCCGCTCCGTCTGGCTCCACTCGCTCTTGGCGAGCAATGCCTCCAGGTTCTCCGCGAAATCCCGCGCTTCCGCCTTGCCCGGTGCCGTCGTGGCCGAGATGCGGAACCGTCCCAACGGTGCCGCATAATGTTTCTCGAACAACATGCCGATGGTCACTTCACCCGCTTCTGCCAACGGCTGTTCGAGATTGAACACCGCCACATGCCGCTCGCCCTGGCCTCCATTCACCGACCAGCCGGATTGTTGATCCCCGTCGATGCAGTTCTTCGCCGTCGCCGTGCCGCGCCCGATGCCCGGCTTGCCGAAACTGTGTGTGGCATCGCTGAACTTCAGCTTCGCGCCTTTGGTGGTGGCCGTGAATTCGCTTAGGAAGAAATCGCCGCGCGGCCCTTCATAATAGGTCGCTCCCGGCCCATGCTCCGGCAACCGGTCATCCGGTATCGCTTCCAGCCGCAACGCCGTCGTGCCCTTCGGCAGCTTGTAGGTGATCTCGTAAGTGTCGCTCTTGGACTGGTCCCCCGTCGCGAAGATCGAGTCATCCGCCTGCGGTGTGAGCAATGCCAGGTTCGCCTTCAGCGCCTGCGGCTTCAACACTTGCCACGCCACCGTGCGCGCTTGCTCTTGCTTAAGCCACTCGGCGAAACCTTTCTCGATCAGCTCCGCCCGCTTCACTTCGACTGGCCGCGTATCCTGCGCCGGCGCATTCGTCACCGGGAACTTCTCCGCCAGTCCCGCGATCATCTTCGCCAGCTTCGCCGCGTGCTCGCGCCGTTGCTCTGTGATCTTCGGGTCCGGCAGATCCTGCTCTGGTTCGTTCGCGTTGTTCAGGAAGGCGAACATCTGGAAATACTCCGTATGCGTGATGGGATCGTACTTGTGCGTGTGACACTGCGCGCAGCCGACCGTCAATCCCAGCCACGTCGTGCCGGTCGTCGCCACGCGATCCACCATCGCGTAATAGCGGAATTCCAGCGGATCGATGCCGCCTTCCTCGTTCAACATCGTGTTGCGATGAAACCCCGTCGCCACCAGTTGATCCATCGTCGGCTTTGGCAGCAGATCGCCCGCGAGCTGTTCGATGCTGAACTGGTCGAATGGCATATCCATGTTCAAGGCGCTGATCACCCAGTCGCGATACGGCCAGATCGATCGCGGCCGGTCCTTCTCATAACCGTTCGTGTCCGCGTAACGCGCCAGGTCCAACCAGCGCCGCGCCCAGCGCTCGCCGTAATGCGGCGAGGCCAGCAGTTCATCCACCACCTTCTCGTAGGCCTTGGGCGACTTGTCATTGAGGAACGCCTGCACCTGCTCCGGCGTGGGCGGCATGCCGATGAGGTCCAGATACACCCGCCGGATGAGCGTGTAACGGTCCGCTTCCTTGGACGGCTTCAACTTCTCCTGCTCCAGCCGGGCGAGCACGAAATGGTCGATACCATTCACCGGCCACTTGCGAGTCTTCACGCGGGGCAGGGGAGCCTGCTTTGGTGCGGCAAAGGCCCAGTGCGGCTGATACTCCGCGCCTTGCTCCACCCAGCTCCGCAGCGTTTCCTTTTGCGCCTCCGTCAGCGGATGCTTCGCCGAAGGCGGCGGCATCACGTCATCCTCATCCGTCGTGAAGACCCGCGCGACCAGTTCGCTCGCCTTGGGATTTTTCGGCACGATGGCCCGCTCGCCCGATTTCGCCGGCTTCAGCGCCTCCTCGCGGATATCCAGCCGCAGGCCGCCCTTGCGCGTGGCCTCATCCGGCCCGTGGCATTTGAAGCAGGTGCCCGAGAGAATGGGCCGCACATCCCTTTGAAAATCCACCTTCGCCGCACTGGCCGCCTGCGCGCTTCCTGCGGACAGCCAGCCCAGCAGCATCAACCCCAACAATTTAGAGAAAGGTGTGGTCACAGGAGAATCCTAGCACAGCTTATCAATCGTCCAATGGAAGAATCTCCCGTGCGCGATGTAAGTTTCTGATTTCCAATCAAAGAATGCATTTTGCCCCAAACCACAACCAGATCCTGCAGCTTGCTTGGGTGCGACCTATACTCCATTGCCGAAGAGTTAAAGCGGGGGGAGCGACGAAGCACGCGATTCGTGCGGCCATGCTTCCAGTCGGCACCTCGCGATGTTCGCTCGGGCACTGATGCTCACGCTTGTCTTTCTACCACTGTTTGCCACCTTCGCTAACCAGAAATCTGATGCGTCCCGGCCATCGCCGGCCTCACGCTTGGAAAGAAAGGAGTACACCGTGGAACCAGAAAACCTCGAACGTATCGAAAACGAAGCCCGGGCCAAGATGACCTGGGGTGAATCTCCTGAAAACGTCTTCGCCTTCCTCCAGTTGCAAGGCTTGAGCGGCCCGGAGGCGACGACGACGATGGAATCCCTCAAGCAAGAGCGGGCGGCCAACATGCGGGCCGAAGGCATCCGCAAACTGGCCATGGGCGGCGCGATGGCAGCCTCTCCGGTCATCTTCTACCTTGTCTGCTCCCGTATGGGTTATGTTCCCTTCAAGCTGCTCATGCTGACCGTGGCCTTGGGGCTGTGGGGCATCTGGAAGATCATCGGTGGTTGTATCAACATCTTTGCCCCCAATTTTGGGAATGAGGATTTATCCAGTTAGGTTTCGGAATAGTTACTGTTTTTCCGTTTCCTTTTGACACCCGCTGGTCCTTCTGCCAAAAATCCGGTCCTAGTGGTTGTGCCGGTGTGGCGGAATGGCAGACGCAGTTGACTCAAAATCAACCGCCCCAAAGGCTTAGGGGTTCAAGTCCCTTCACCGGCACCACTTTCTTCCAGAATTCAATATCCTCTGCGGTTTCTCCCCTTAAGCAGCATTTAGCCGTGACGACTCCTGACTGAAAGTCATGACTGGCTGCAAACGGCGGCACATATTCACCAAGTTTCGGGCAGCCTGCCGGCGTCCGGTTGGCTAGGAGACAGTTAAGGCAAGAGGCTGCAAAAGGATGCAGAAACCAAGCCGGTGGCAGGATGCCGGGCTGGATTCTAGCCCAGCCAAAGGAAAGACGCGTTGTGATAATGCAATTTCGTGATCGCCGTGAGGCGGGGCAAGTGTTGGCCCAACGCCTCTCCAATTACTCCCAACGACCTGGCATCGTGGTGCTGGCGCTGCCTCGTGGCGGCGTGCCGGTGGGCCATGAAGTAGCCCGGGCATTGCAGGCCCCGCTTGATGTTTTCGTTGTGCGCAAGCTCGGGGTTCCCGGCCAGGAAGAACTGGCGATGGGTGCCATCGCCAGCGGTGGCGTGCGCGTACTCAACGGGAACGTGGTTGAAGGATTGGGAATTTCGGATGCTGCGATCGAGTCCGTGGCCACCCGGGAACTGCGCGAACTGGAACGCCGCGAAAATCTCTATCGTGGCGAACGTCCTGCCCCGGAAATTCAAGGGCGCGTCCTGATTCTCGTTGATGACGGCATCGCCACCGGCTCCACCATGCGCGCCGCCGTCATGGCGTTACGCCAACTGGAACCAGCCCGCATCGTGGTGGCGGCCCCGGTCGTTGCCTTGTCCACCGCCAGAGAACTGCGTAAGGAAGTTGATGAACTGGTAACGGTGATGACCCCGGCCAGTTTCACTGCCGTCGGTCAGTGGTACGAGGATTTCTCCCAGACAACTGATGAGGAGGTCCGCGAATTGCTCGCACGTTCCCGCGGGTTTTCCGCTCCCAATTGAACTACCCCGGAGACTGGTTGAAAGTTCCGCCGCTTGCTCACGATCACTGCCCTGAACCGTTCCACGAAAGGGACCCGGTAACTTGACTTCTTCGGCGCGCCTCTGGAGAAGGCCGGCTTCATGCAACCAGCGGTTACTCTATAACAAATCCAGCGTAGCCGCTGAACAGATGCGAAAGAATATTTCCCAAGCGACATCCACCAACCACAGCCAACTTTTATGCAAGCCAAGGCACCGTTAGATACCCAAGGATCCACTGGCGGACCGGCCCGGCAAGTCAGCTCTCGCGGCCAGCATGCGGAAACCGCCCCCGCGCCGCTCTCCGTTCCCGCCCAATGGCGCTGGCATCATCGCGTGCTCCTGAAACTGCAGGAGCGACTGTTACAGCAACAGCGTGGAGTGGCACAAGCGGTCGCCCAGCCCTTGGAACCTCACAGCATGGATGAAGCGGACAGCGCCACCGATGAGTTTGATCATGATCTGGCCCTGACCCAGCTATCCGCCCAGCATGAGGCCCTTTACGAAGTGAACCAGGCTTTGGAAAGGATACACCGGGGAACTTACGGCCTTTGCGAAGAAACCGGAAAAATGATTCCGGACTTACGCCTCAAGGCAGTGCCTTGGACCCGTTTCACCATGGAAGTGGCGCAACGGCTGGAAGCGGAAAAGCTGCTGCATTCCATCCGGCTTAACCCCGCTGCAACGGCACGAAATGACGGCCTTCTGTCGTTTGCCTCCGAAGATCAAGACTCCGAGGACGAAAGCGAATCGAGTCCCGGTTCAGCCGATCGGAAAAAGTAACGGCCGGATAAGACTTCTCATCCAGGGTTCCGATAAACGCCTCATTTAGACGTTACGGCCGGCGGATTACTGACGCTGTGACGGCGGTAGATGACCCAATACACGAGTCCCACCATGCCTGCACCGCCCATCAGGTTTCCCAAAGTGACTGGTATCAGGTTATGGGCCAACCCGGTCCAATTGAGCACGCTCAGATCCACGGTGCCGGGGCTGATCACCTGCGCCTTGAGAAAAATCCCGAGCGGGATGAAATACATGTTCGCCACGCTATGCTCGAAACCGCAGGCCACGAATGCGCTGATGGGAAAGACGATGGCCAGTATCTTGTCCGTGACCGTGCGCCCCGCCATGGCGAGCCAGACAGCGAGGCATACCAGCACATTGCAAAGCACACCCTTGAAGAAAGCCTTGCCGAACGGCACCGTACACTTCATCGCTGCGATGCTTACCGCCGTCTTGCCTACCGCAGCGTCGTTCATCTGCCAGTATTCCGATAAAGCCACCAACCCAGCCAAGACGATGGCTCCGATCAGGTTGGCGCAATAGATCACCACCAGATTTTGCGCGAACTTGGACGGAGAAATCCGGCCCGCCACGGTGGCCATGACCAGCAAATTGTTTCCCGTGAACAACTCGGCCCCGGCAATTACCACCAGAATAAGCCCGAGCGAGAACACCACTCCGCCCAATACCCGGGCGACGGCAAAGCTCAGACCGCCATCGCTGGCGACCAGCGTGAAGAACATCGCACCCAAACCGATGAATCCGCCTGCCAGCATGCCTAGCGCCCCTTGTGACACCAATGGCAGGCTGGCCTTGGTAACTCCCACGTTCTCCACCCGCTCCGCGATTTCCTTGGGCGAGTAACAGTCAAAGCCGAAGATTTCTGGCATAAGTTTAGCTCGCTTTCTCCACGCTCACCGCGACCACTTTGTATTCCGGGGTCTGCTCGAACTCATCCCGGTGAGGGCTGGTTAAATTGTTCAGGTACACCTCGGCCGCATGGAAGGTGGCAAAGAGTTCACCCGGCTTGATGCCCGCATCCAGCCGCAAAGGGATGACCGCCTCGCCATGTCGGCTGCGCACACTCACCCGGTCGCCCTCCGCCAGCCCAAGGCGTCTGGCATCAGCGGGAGCCATGTCCAGCGTATCCGATTCGCGCAGTTGCGCATTGGGTGTCCGCATGGTCATCGTCCCGGCATTGAACTGGTAAAGCGTCCGTCCGGTCGTGAGCAAGAAAGGCAGATCCTCATCCGTGGTCTCCTCCGTGGGGGCAAACCCGATGCACTTCAATGCCGCCCGTGGCCCGAGCGGGAAGCGTTCCGTGTGCAGTATGCTGGTGCCGGGATGGTCCTCGCTGGGACAAGGCCATTGCAGACCATGATGGTCGATTCGGGAATATGTTATGCCCGCCCCCGCCTTCCAAACCGTGCGGATCTCATTCCAGATTTCCTCCGCCGAGTGAAAAGGAAACTGCTTTTCAAAGCCCATGGCTTTGGCGACGTCGCAGATGATTTCCCAATCCGGCCGCGAATGTCCGTAGGGGGCCAGTGCTTGGCGCACCCGCTGCACGCGCCGCTCTGAATTCATGAAGGTGCCATCCTTCTCAAACGAGGAGCAAGCGGGCAGGAATACATGCCCGAACTCACGTGCCAGCTCGTTCATGAACAGGTCCTGCACCACTACCAGCTCCAGTTTGGACAAAGCCGCCTTCGTCGCTGCCGTGTTGGGGTTGGTATGTGCCACATCGTAGCCGATGGCCCAGAGCGCTTTTAACTTCTGCCCGGCGGCTGCGTCGAGCATTTGCATCAGGTTCAGCCCCGGCTGGTGCGGAATCGGCGCCTGCCAGACGGCCTCGAACGCGTCACGGCCCTGATCGAGCGGGATGAAACCGGTCAGGTTGCGCGGTTCGCAACCCATGTGCGCAGAGCCCTGCACATTATTTTGGCCGCGAAGTGGATTCACCCCGGTTCCCGGCTTGCCAAAGTTGCCGGTCAACAGTGCAAGGTTCACGAGACACATCACCCCTTCGGTACCCTGCACATGCTCGGTCATGCCCAAACCATGAAAACACATGGCTGGCTTCAGCGTGGCGTAGAGTCGCGCGGCCTGCCGGATCAGGTCAGGCGAAACTCCGGTGATGGCAGCGGCACGTTCCGGTGTCCACTCGGCGATGAAGGCACGATAAGCCTCGAAATCACTGATCCGGTCACGCACGGCCACCTCATCAACCAACCCTTCCTCGAGGATGACTTGAGCGATGCCATTGAACAAGGCGACGTTGGTGCCTGGACGAAGTTGCAAGTGAACATCCGCCTGTCGGGCAAGCTCTATCTGACGCGGATCGACGACGATAAGACGTGCCCCACGCAATACGGCCTGCTTGATGCGAGCCCCGACAATCGGGTGATTTTCCGTTGGGTTGCAACCGCAGATCAGGAAGGCCCCGGCTTTTTCGATGTCATCGAAGGAGTTCGTCGCCGCGCCCGTTCCCAGAGTCTGCTTCATACCCGCAGCGGTGGGGGCATGGCAGACCCGGGCGCAGCAATCCACGTTGTTTGTGCCAAGCACGACCCGGGCAAACTTTTGCGCGAGATAGTTCTCTTCGTTTGTCCCTCGCGCCGAGCCAAGGACGCCGAGGCTGTCCGGCCCTGTCTGTTTCAAGATGCGTTTGAAATTCTCCGCCACAAAGCCGATCGCCTCGGGCCAGGAAACTTTGCGCCAGCCGCTGCCCTCCCGGATCATCGGCTCCGTCACCCGGTCTTCTGCGTGGGTGAAGTCAAAAGCATAGCGGCCTTTGACGCACAGATGTCCTTTGCTCACCGGCGCATCAATCACCGGCTTCACCTGCACGATTCGTCCATCCCGTGTCCCCACCTTCATCTCACAACCGACACCGCAATACGGACAGGTGGTGCGCGTCCAGTGCACTGGCAGACCGGATTTTATGACTGACTGGTCTTCCAACGCACCAGTCGGACAGGTATCGGCACAGGCTCCGCAACTGACGCACTCGCTGGCCAGTAGCGTCGGTGCCTCGCCGGGCCGGATACGGGTGGCATCGCCCCGGTTCCACGCCCGCCACACGAACTGCCCCTGCACCTCATCACAGATGCGCAAGCAGCGGAAACAGGTGATGCACCTGGTAAAGTCAGCCAGCAGGTAAGGATGGGTGCTGTCTTGAAATGGCTTGGCCCTGGCCAGCTCCACGAGTGACGGAGCACCACCTGGACTGGGCTTTTTATGGGGCAAGGCAGCCACCTCATAATGTCTCAGCAATTGGTGGAATGGCTTCTCAGGACACCGTTCCACCGCTTCCGCCGGATAATCATGTGCCAGCAAATCCAGGAGCATGCCCCGCATCTCCTCGATCTCTGGCGAGTGCGTCAGGATTTCCATCCCTTCGCTGATCACGGTATTGCAGGCTGTTGGATACCGGTTCCAGCCTTTGACCTCCACGGCACAAAGCCGGCACGCACCACTGGGTTTGAGCCGGTCATCATGGCAAAGCGTGGGGATCTCGATACCAAGCCGGTTGCAAGCGGCAAGAATCGTGGTCCCTTCCGCGACCTGAAAAGGCTGACCGTTGATGGTTACAGTCAGCATGGCTTCAACTCCTTTCCATAGTGGCGCAACGCAGACTCGGCAAACTCGGCCAGACCGGTGCCCAAGCCGCACAGGCTGGTGAGCTTGAGTGCCGCAATGGCCTTCTCGCAGTCCTTCTCATCCCACAAATCCATCGAGCCACGTTGCAGGATATGTTCCAGGACCTGCTCGATCCGACGGGTGCCGAGACGGCATGGCGTGCATTTGCCACAAGACTCATAGGCTCCGAAGGAGAACACATGATGCATCAGCTCCGCGATGCTGGTGTGGCTGTCGAAAGCCATCACTCCGCCATGCCCGACACTTGCGCCGATGGCGCGCAATTCTTCGAATCCGAACGGCGTGTCAAGCAAGTGAGGCGGGATGATCCCTGCCAGCGGTCCACCGATGATGACGCCTTTGAGCTTCTCTCCTTCACGCAAACCGCCCCCCAGTTCTTCCACGATGCGCCGGACGCTCATGCCAAACTCAATCTCATACAGGCCTGGCCGCCGGAAGAGGGAGTTCAGCGACAGCACCTTGGTGCCACGGCTCCGGGAGAACCCAAGGAAAAGATAGTTGGCTCCGCCGTGTTCCATGATCCAGGGGATGTTCACCAACGTCTCCACATTGTTCATGACCGTGGGTCGGCCATGCAACCCATGTTCCGTCGAATACGGTGGGCGGGCCTGGGGTTCAGGACGCTTCCCCTCGATCGAACGGATCAGTGCCGTTTCCTCACCGCAAATATAACTGCCCCCGCCGATATGAAGATGGACATCAAACCCTCTGCCACGGCCCAGCGCATCATTTCCAAGCAAACCTTCGCGACGGGCCTCAGCAAGTGCGTTCTCCAATACAGATTTAGCGGCTGGATATTCACTCCGCAGATAGATCCACCCTTGGGTTGCCCCTGTGGCATAGGCCGCGATCAGCATCCCTTCGAGCAAAGCATGCGGATCATCCTCGATCAGATAACGGTCGATATAGGCGCCCGGATCTCCTTCGTCGGCATTGGCGATGATGAATTTCTCACTGGAGGATTGACTGGCCGCTGAACGCCACTTGCGACCGGTTGGAAAGCCAGCCCCACCCCGGCCACGAAGTTCGGCAACCTCCACTTCTTTGATGATGTCTTCAGGAGATTTGCGCAAGACCCGTTCCAAACCCCGATAGCCTCCCTGAAGCTGGTAGGAAACCAGTGTCCGGGCGCCACCTTTAAGGAGTCGTTGCAGGACGATGGTCTGCGGCGCACTCGCCTCCATGTGCGGGCGCATAGTCATTCCCATCACAGCTGGTCCGGCGAAACACTGCCCCAGGCAGTAAACACGTGGAGCTTGCCGCTCAGCTTCCCTCCAGCGGGAGAGATTCAAATGGCGGGCAACAAAACATGCCATGCCGTTGCAGGCTTTTCCTGAGACCGGGCATGCCGCGAGATGATAGAAGGAATCCACGTCACGATGCGGTCCTCGTGCTGCTTGAAGTTTCTCTGCCATCTCGACTGTCATAAGATAAGCTCCGCATCGTAACGGCTTTCGCCGGGAACATGCTCCAGTGTGAAACCGGCTTTACGCGCCACGCGTTGCATCTCCAAATTATCCGTCAGCATCGTAGCCGTGATCCGGTCCAGTTTCTCATCCCTGCCTGTCTGAACCAGCCGCTTCAGCAATTCCGTGCCGAGGCCGTGCCCTTGCCATTGATCGCTCACCGTCAAGGCGAACTCAGCCTCGTTTGTGCCGTGAAGCTTGATCAGCCGGCCCACCCCCAGGATTTCGGCCTCGTGGCTTTGCGGATCGTGCCGCTCGGCCACCAGCACCATGTCGCGGTCGTAATCCACGAAGCAGATGCGGCTGAGCCGCTCGTGAGCAACCCGGTAATCCAGATTCTGCGGGGCAAAATAACGGAGGTACACGCTGCGCTCGGAAAGATTTCGATGGAACTTCACCATCAACGGCTCGTCTTCCGGCCGGATCGGCCGGATGATGACCGGCGTGCCATCGCGGAGTTGCCAGGCGGTCACGTAATGGGTCGGGTATGGTCGGATCGCCAAACGCGGCAAGTTCGCCTCGGTGATCTCCGGCGGATGCAAAAGGACCCGGGCATCCAGCGCCAGCATTCCATCAGCGGAAACCAGCAGCGGATTCACATCGATCTCCGCTATCCAGCCCTGTTCGGCAACGAGATGACTGAAGCGGACGAGCAATTGCTCCAGCGCCGCGATATCGACCGGGGGACGACCGCGCACACCTTGTAGAGCCGTGAAGATCCGGGTTTGTTCCATCAAACGCCGGGCGAGCGTGGTGTTGAGCGGTGGAAAGCCCAGGGCACTGTCTTGCATGACTTCCACGAGTTGGCCGCCGGAACCGAAAAGGATTACCGGGCCGAATTGTGGGTCAATGCTGCTGCCCAAGATCAGTTCGTAGCCCTGACGGATGACCATCGGTTGGACTGTGACTCCGAGAAAGTGTTGCTGACCCGCTTTTTCAGAAACAGAAGCGTGGATCTGCCTCCAGGCCTGTCGCACCGCAGTGGCATGGCGGACATTCAAATGCACACCGCCCACATCCGTCTTATGCGTGAGCGTTTCGGAGAAAAGCTTTATCACCACCGGATAACCCAACCGCTGAGCCTGCTCCAGGGCTTGTTCTTCCGTGAAGGCCAAGTGCGTTTCTACCGCCGGAATACCGTAGGCGGCCAGAATCTGCTTCGCCTCGATTTCAGTGAGTACAGTGCGTCGGGCTTTACGCGCTGGCAGGATGATTTTCTCAGCCTTGCTCTTGCTTGAACCAGCCGGTGTGGTCGCCTCGTCAGATTCGGGGACCAATGCCGGCGTTTCGTACAGGGCCTGCAGATTGTCGCCGTAACGCCACATCAGCGCGAAAGCGCGGGCGGCTGTGTCCGGGTAATCGAAAGTGGGGATGCCCGCCATGTTCAGCACACCTTTGGCCGAATCAATCCGGTTCCCACCCATCCAGCTCGCGAGCAGCGGCTTGGTAGCATGCTTCGCGATCGCGCGTAACGCTTCGGCGGTGCCTTTCGCATCCGTCATGGATTGCGGCGTGAGGATGACCAGCACGCCGGCAGTTTGCGGGTCTTGGCTGGCGAGTTCGACCGTCCTGGCAAAGCGTTTCGCATCGGCATCCCCCAACATATCGATGGGGTTGCCGTGACTCCAATGCTTGGGCAGGAATTGATTGAGAGAATCTATCGTGGCCGGACTTAGCTGTGTCAATTGGCCTCCGCTGGCCACCAGGGCGTCCGTGGCCAAAGCCCCGGGCCCACCAGCATTGGTGACGATAGTGAGTTGTGGAGCCTGCGGCCGGGGCTGCTTGCCAAGCAGTTCTGCCATGCTGAACAGTTCCCCGATCGTATCCACCCTTAGCACGCCCGCCCGGCGGAAGGCGGCGTCCAGCACCGAGTCTCTGCCGGTCAAAGCACCGGTATGCGAGGCCGCAGCTTTGGCGGCTGCCTCAGCCCGGCCTACTTTGAGCACGATTATCGGCTTGATGAGCGCTACCTCACGGGCAGCGGATAAGAATGCCCGGGCATCACCGATCGACTCCATATAGCAAATGATGCTCTTGGTATATGGATCATCTCCGAAATAGGTGATGAGATCGCCCCACCCGATATCCAGCATCGACCCAACCGAGACGAAAGCGCTGAAACCGACATTCTCACGAAAGCTCCAATCGAGCACCGCGGAGCAAAGCGCACCGCTCTGGCTGAGAAAGGCCACACTTCCCGGCTCTGCGATGCCTTCGGCAAAAGTGGCATTGAGTTGGGCGTGGGGAACCATCAGACCGAGGCAATTGGGACCCAGCACCCGCATTTTGGCGCGCCGGGCCTCGGTGAGACAAAGTTGTTCCAGTTCCACTCCTGCCGGGCCAGCCTCACGGAAGCCGGCTGAGATGATGATCACCGCCGCAACACCTGCCTTGCCGCAATCACGGATGATGGTGGGCACAGTTTGCGCCGGCGTGGCGATGACCGCCAAGTCCACCTGCTCTGGAACAGTACTGATATCCGGGTAAGCAGTGAGTCCGGCTACTGTCTGATAGTTTGGATTCACCGGGAAGATGTGTCCCGGGGAGAGTTGCAGATTACGCACTAATGCGTTGCCCACAGTGTTCGGCTTATCCGTCGCCCCGATGACCGCGATGCTGCGCGGCCGGAACAAAGCCTCCAGCGGTTTCCGCCGGGCGTGACGCAGCACGTCGTGGGCAAGTTCTGGACGATTTGGCGCAGCGGCAGTCATGGCTGGCTCACCTCTTCAAACTCTTTTCCTTTTCCGCGATGGCGGCGGTTGTCTTCAACACCGTGTCAGGATTGAGGGAAATGCTGTCGATGCCTTGTTCGACCAGGAACTGCGCAAACTCCGGATAATCACTCGGCGCCTGGCCGCAGATGCCGATCTTGCGCTTCTTGGCTCGGCAGACCTGGATGACCTGGGCGATCATCTTTTTCACGGCTGCATTGCGCTCATCAAAAATGGGGGCGACAATCTCGCTATCCCGATCCACCCCCAAGATAAGCTGGGTAAGATCGTTTGAACCGATGCTGAAGCCGTCAAATATCTCCGCGAATTCCTCGGCGAGGATGACATTGCTGGGGATCTCGCACATGACGTAGAGATCCAGACCATTCACACCGCGCTTGAGGCCATGTTTCGCCATCTCCGCCTGCACGCGGCGGCCTTCCTCCACGGTGCGGCAGAAAGGAATCATCAGCTTGAGATTGGTGAGCCCCATCTCCTCCCGCACTTTTTTCATGGCGCGGCATTCAAGGGCGAAACCGGCCTGATAGCGCGGATTATAGTAACGGCTTGCACCACGGAATCCGATCATCGGATTCTCCTCGCTTGGTTCATAGGCTTGGCCGCCGATGAGGTTGGCATACTCGTTGGTCTTAAAATCGCTCAAGCGCAAGATGACGTCTTTCGGATAAAACGCGGAGGCGATCATCGCGACTCCTTGTGCCAGTTTATCCACGAAGAACTGGGGTTTGTCCGAGTAGCCTGCGGTTAGAGCATCGATCTGCGACTTCACCGCCAGATCGGTCAGCCGTTCATAGTCTAGCAAGGCAAGCGGATGCACCTTGATGTAAGTGGTGATGATGAACTCCTCACGCGCCAGGCCGACGCCGTCGTTCGGAATGAACGAAAGCGAAAACGCTTCCTCAGGATTACCGACATTCATCATGACCTTGGTGCGCGGGCGGGCGAGATTCTTAAGGCTCGTCCGCTGCACTTCAAACTGCAAGCGACCATCATAGACAAAGCCGGTATCGCCTTCGGCGCAGCTCACCGTCACGACTTGGCCATCCTTGAGCTGTTCAGTGCCGTGCTCTGTGCCGACGATGGCCGGGACGCCCAATTCACGGCTTACAATCGCCGCATGGCAGGTCCTTCCGCCGCGATTCGTCACTATTGCAGCGGCTTTCTTCATGATCGGCTCCCAGTCCGGATCGGTCTTGTCCGTGACCAGAATCTCGCCTTCCTTGAATTGCTCGATGAACTGGGCGCTCTTGATGACCCGCACCGGGCCGCTGGCTATCTTCTCGCCTACGCCACGACCTGTGATGAGCACCGGCCCCCGTTGCTTCAGCTTGTAAGTCTCGACGACTTCCACTGATTTGCGCGATTGCACAGTCTCCGGCCGCGCCTGCACGATGAACATCTCGCCGGTATGGCCATCCTTGGCCCATTCGATATCCATCGGGGTAGACTGTCCGCGCCTAGCCGTGTAGTGGTCCTCAATCAGACAAGCCCAGCGGGCGAGCAACAGGATTTCGTCATCACTGATGGCGAACTTCGCCCGATCACCCGGTGATACGGGGATGTTCTTCACCATCTTGCCGCCGCCGACATCGTAAACGAGTTTGAATTCCTTCGTCCCGGTGATCTTTTGAAGAATCGGCCGGTGACCTGTTTTCAAGGTGGGTTTGAAGACGTAATATTCATCGGGATTCACCGAGCCTTGCACCACATTCTCGCCCAGACCGTATGCGGCATTGATAAGCACGGCATCGCGAAATCCGGTCTCCGTATCAAGCGTGAACATCACGCCACTGCTGGCCAGATCGGAACGTACCATCTTCTGCACGCCAATACTGAGGGCGACCTTGAAGTGGTCGAAGCCCTTATCCACACGGTAGCTGATGGCACGATCGGTGAAGAGCGAGGCAAAACAGCGCAAGCAGGAATTGATCAGCTCCAGGCGTCCTTGAACATTCAGATAGGTCTCCTGCTGGCCAGCAAAGCTGGCATCCGGCAAATCCTCGGCGGTGGCACTCGAACGCACGGCGACATCCGCCGGTTGTGACTGGCCGCCCCGCAAGGTTTCATAAGCGATGTTGATCTCCTGCTCCAAATCGAGAGGCAGCGAGCCACCAAGAATCAAACCGCGAATCTGACTGCCTCGTTTACGCAAATCTTCTACATCACGCGTATCCAAGCCTTTCAGGAGTTCCCGTATCTTCGCTTCCATGCCCGTAGCCCGCAGAAGATGCCGATACGCTTCCGCCGTGATCGCGAAGCCGTTGGGTATGCGCACGCCTTGGGGTGTCAACTCGCGATACATCTCCCCCAAGGAAGCGTTCTTGCCCCCGACCAGCGGCACGTCGCCGATAGTGATGTCGGAAAACCATTTGATGAACCGCGGCACAGTCTGAGAGCCTTGATCCTTGAGGCCATTCTCTCGCCGGTTACGCCGGGCAGGAATCGTGAAGGACTGTTTACGAGCCTTCGCCTTAGGGGAGAGCGTTTTCGTTGCCATAAACTCTTTTCTTTCTTGGATAACTACGCACGTTATCCCGGCCAAGGGCTTCTCTTGAGTTGGTGAATGCTGGCTGTTTCTTGGAATGCCTCGAGCAAGCGAAAGAAGATTGCCCTACCTTTTTCGGAATCTGGAAATGACTCCTCGCTCCCGCAGCCAATGCGGAATGGAACTTCCGCGAACCTTTATCCAGGCGGGTGCGGCTTGGTCTGGTGCCTAAAACTCCACCAACTTGCAATGGCGAGTTTGTCGCCGCGTAAAGGACAGATACTCACGGCTTCGCGCAGCGGGAGGCTTACCCGCCGGCGCTCATACCGGTTTTCCCAGTGCCCGACGGATGATATCCGCCAGTTGGTTGGGGGTGTACGGTTTGGAGAGAAAGTGGATGCCGCTTTCCCTGAGACTGTCTTCCCCGAGAGATTCGGGACTGTAGCCGGTCGAGAGAATCACTGGCAGCTTGGTGTTGTCCTGGCGCAAGATTTCCGCCAGTTCATGACCGGTCATGCCCTCAGGCATCACCATGTCCGTGAGCAGCAACTGGATACGGTTCTGTTCATTCTTCCAGACCTCGAGGGCCGCGACCCCGGTCTCGGCTTCCAGCACGGTGTAGCCCAATCGTTCCAAAAGCCGGCGGCACAGATTCCGGACTGCCACTTCATCCTCGACGAGCAGGATGCATTCATCGCCGCCGGCCATTTTAGGCGCGGCCTTTTTTTCTTCCTTGGCTGCCGGGGACGTCGAACTCGCCGGCAGGTAGATGGTGAAGCCCGTTCCGTGCCCCAAGGAGGACTGCACATCCACCCAGCCCCCATGCTGCTTCACGATGCCATAGACCGTCGCCAGTCCCAGGCCGGTGCCTTTGCCCGGTTCCTTGGTGGTGAAGAACGGCTCAAAGATCCGTTGCAGCAGTTCCGGCGGGATGCCCGTCCCGGTATCCTGCGCTGTGAGGCAGACATAGGTGCCGTCATGGTTCTCCGTCAGGTTGCTGGAGGTCATGCTGCTGCGGAAGACCTTGTGCGTGCGCAGGGTCAGCGTGCCGCCCTTTGGCATGGCATCACGCGCATTGACCGCGAGATTCATGATGACCTGCTCCAGCATTGACTGGTCGGCCTTTACCGAGGGCAGCCGGGTGCTGTATTCGCAATGCAGGGTGATCGGTTCACCCAGCACCCGCTGCAACATGCGCGTGACATCGCTCACCACTTCGTTCAGGTCCAGTTCGCGGACCTGCATCGGCTGCTTGCGGCTGAAGGCCAGCAGCTGCCGCGTGAGGCTGGCAGCCCGGTCTGAGGCCCGTGCGATCTCGCGCAGGGCATCGTGGTGTTTCGCATTGAAGTCCATGTCGCCGAGCAACAGCGCGGCATGCCCGTGGATCACGGTGAGCAGGTTGTTGAAATCATGCGCCACGCCACCTGCGAGCTGGCCGATGGATTCCATTTTCTGCGCCTGCCGGAGCTGCTCCTCCAGATGCCGGCGCTCTGTGACGTCCCGGGCGATGCAGAGGATCCCGGTGATCTGGCCGGCGTCCTCCAGTACGGTGCTCGTCACTTCCAGGGTGATAAAACCGTTGCCCCGGTTGCTGCGGATCTGCAGTTCCACCGGGGGTGGATTCTTGCCCTCCAAGGTCGCTTGGAGCCAGTCCTTGGACTGTTGCAGGTTGTCCGAGTGGATGAATTCGATGAAAGTTTTGCCGAGGCATTGTTCGCGGGTCCACCCCGTCATCGCCTCACAGGCATTGTTCACGGAACTGACCTGTCCCCCTGCAGTGAGGGTGAAGATGCCGTCGCGGGCGTTCTCCACCAGCCGGCGGTAAAGCTCTTCGGAAATGCGCAAGGCCTGCTCCGCCTCGCGCCGGGCCCGGCGTTCGGCCATCTCTTGCAGCGCACGTTGGATGGCGGGCACGAGCCGGTCCAGCCGCTCCTTCATCACGTAATCGGTCGCACCCTTCTTGAGTGTCTCGATGGCCAGTTCTTCGCCCAGCGAGCCGGTGACAAAGATGAAGGGCAGGTCGGGCGAGTGCTGGCGCACGAACTGGAGGGCCTCCGGCCCGGAGAACCGGGGCAGGGCATAATCCGCGAGTACGATGTCGGGTTCGTACTGGTGCAGTTTTTCTTGGAAAGATTCGGGAGTCTCCACCCGGACAATATCAGCGGCAAGATTCCCCCGCTCCAAAGCACGGACAATCAGCTCCGAATCCAACGGATTGTCTTCAACATTCAGTATCTTCAGCTTGGCTACCATAGTATGGTCGCCGGGTTGTTACTACGCCCATCCTTTGGTCCCCTTGTGCGCGCTAAAAATCCTTTTTATGATAAGGCTAAGCTGCACCGCGTCCTTTGACGTTTACCGTTGTCCCAACCGCGGTGACGAAAACTTACCCTTGGACACGGGCGTTGAAAAGGAAAGATGTTGCCCAGATATTGCTTTTCTGGCGTTCAACCGCGCGGTATTGAGGATTCTGCCGCCTCACGGCACGCTTCGGCAACGAGACTCAATTCCTCCAAAAATGATTCCCGCCGTTCTGCGGGTAATGCTTCCAAGACATCAACTTGCAAATCTACTGCGAGCTGCCGCAGTTCCTCATATTTCTTTTTCCCCGCCGGCTTCAGTTTGATGCGGTAGGCGCGCCGGTCCGTTTCATGTCTTTTTCTTTCCACCCAGCCGGATTTTTCCATGCGCTCCAGCAAAGAGGCGATGGTGTTCGGGTCGCTGCTCATCGCTTCCGTGAGCTGGCATTGGGTCATGCCCTTCGGGTCGCCTTCCAGCAGACTGCGCATGGCGGTGAACTGGTCCGGAGTGGCTCCCGTATGGGCGATGCGCCGCCGAAATGCCTGGTTCAAACCATACCACGCCCGGCGGAGCAGGGGAGGAAGGCGACGACGGGCCGGGGCATCCACAGGTGCTTGGTCTGTGTTCAGTTTGGACGGGGCAGATTTCATGTCTATTCACCGGTCATGAAAATAATACGTATAGGTATTATTTTTTGTTGCATGACCGGTTGAGATGTAGAATAGTGCGTCAACTCTTGGAAGAAAATTGCTGTCAAAAGCCGAAAAATTTTCCTCCATCACGACGACGTCCAACTTTAATATGGCCAAACCGCCCATGAAACGTCACGTAGCGTTCCTGACTGGAACTTTCGCAGTCGCCCTCTCCCTCTTGTCTCCCTTCCACTCCGCCTCGGCTGCTGTCGAGGGCTGGCTGAGCTGGCGTGGACCCAACCAGAACGGCACCTCGCCGGAAAAGGGCCTGCCGGACACGGTGGATCCCAAGAATCCGCTCTGGACCGCGCCTTATCCCGGTGCCTCCACCCCCGTTATAGCCAACGGCAAGCTCTACATCATGGGCTATGTGGGCGATGGCCCGGATCTGCAGGAAGGCATCGGCTGCTTTGATGCCGAGACCGGCAAGCCGCTTTGGTCTCATCGCTTCAGTGATTTCTTGAGCGACATCATCTACATGCGCTACGCATCCTCCAATCCGGCCGTGGATGCCGAAACAGGCAATGTATACATGCAGGGCACGCAAGGCATTCTGGCGGCGTTCACCGGCGATGGTAAATTGCTCTGGAAAAAATCGCTGTTGGAGGAATACGGGCGGCTGACTTTTCCCAACGGCCGCACCGCTTCGCCTGTCGTGGATGGTGATTTGGTCATTACGCGCGGCATCACGGCAAACTGGGGCGCTACCGGTCCGGTGGGTGACCGCTTCTACGCCTTTGACAAACGCACGGGTGATCTGGTGTGGGCTTCCACCCCGGCGGACCGTCCTAAAGACAGCTCCTTTTCTTATCCCTACCTCGGCTTTCAAGATGGCAAGCGGGTGCTCTATGCCACGACCGGCGATGGCAGTGTAGTCTGTCTCAATGCGCGCACTGGCGAACCCCTCTGGCGGGTCCCCTTGGGCAAGGCGGGCATCAACTCCACCGTGATCGTCCATCCGAACGGCACGGTGGTGGGCATTTATGGCACACCTTATGAACCGGGGCAGATGGTGGCTTTCAAAGCGCCCTCCGTCGCGGGCATGGACCTTTCAGCCGGCCCAAAAGTGTTTGAACGTGCGCAGGTGGAATTGTGGAGCCTCGATATCTCCACTTCCACCAGCTCTCCGATCTTGGTGGGTGATACCATCTACGTGGTGGCCGAAAAAGGTGACCTGCACGCCATCGATATCAAGACGGGCAAAATATTGTGGAACCCGTCGGTGAAAATTGGCATCGAGCAGCGTAATTCCAGTCCGCTCTTTGCTGACGGCAAGCTTTTCGTGCCTATGCTGGATGATCCCGGTTCCAAGACGGAGGCGGGCAGCGAAGCCGGTACTAAGGGTGCGTTTTACATCATCAAGCCGACGCCAACGAAGGGCGAGATCATTACGCACGCCGCGCTCGATGGCCGGTGCTTCGGCTCGCCGACGGTCTATAACGGCAAGATCTATATCCAAACCGCCAGTAAACTGTATTGCTTCGGCAAAGCGGGTAATAACCCTGGTTTGTCCAAGGCGCCGGCACCGGAGAAGTGGCCCAAACCGGGTCCGGCCACCCAGTTGCAGGTCATCCCTTCTGAAGTGCTGCTCCATCCGGGTGACAGCGCTTCCTTCCGCGTTCGCTCCTTGGATGCAAACGGCTTTGTCGTCCAGGAGAATATTGATCCCGCCAAGGTGAAGTGGGAGTCCTACATCCCGCCGACGGCGCGGGTTAAGGCGAAGATGAACGGCTCCTTCAATGCGCAGGGCAAGTTGGTGGCGGATGCCGGTGTGGTTCCTTCTGCTGGTGCCTATCAGGCATCCTTGGGTGATTTGAAGGGGTACATGCGCGGGCGCGTGCTGCCCAACCTGCCGATCAAGGAGGATTTTGAATCGTTCAAACTGGCGGAAACGACGGCCACGGAAGTGGAGCCGCCCACGCCCTTTGCCTATCCGCCGTTGCCTTGGATCGGGGCACGGTTCAAGTTTGAAGTGCGCGAGAAGGATGGCAACAAAGACCTGTTCAAGACCATTGACAATAAGCTTTTCCAGCGGGGTGTGCTTTTCATGGGCTCCGCTGACATGAAGAATTATACCATGCAGGTGGATGTGATGACCGAGGGCAACCGGCGCAAGATGTCCGAGGTGGGGGTCATCCATCAGCGTTACCTGATTGTGCTCAAGGGTAATGATCAAAAACTTGAAGTCAGCTCCAATTACGAGCGTCTCCGCCATCCGAAGGCGGAGGAACCTTCCAATTTCAAGGTTACGCCCAATGTCTGGTACCGCCTGAAGACCCGGGTGGATGTCGCGGCGGACGGTTCGGGCATGGTGCGCGCCAAGGTCTGGCAGCGTGACCAGCCGGAACCGGCTGGCTGGACCATCGAAGTGCCCCACAAGCATGCGCACACGGAAGGCGCTCCAGGATTGTTCGGCTTCGCGCCGCAAGACATCCCGGTCCGCATTGACAACGTGGTGGTCACCCCCAACTGAGAAATCCCGGAAATTCACTTGAACTTGTTACGCCCAGAAACGTCCATAGTATTATGAAATCAGCGATCATCACCGCCGCCATCCTCGCCGCCGGTAGCCTCGTTGCCTCTGCCCAAGACTGGCCGCAGTGGGGAGGCAACTCCCAGCGCAACATGTATTCCCCGGCCAAGGGTCTGCCGGACAAGTTTGAGCCGGGCAAGTTCAAGCCGGGCACGGAAGAGATCGACATGGCCACCACCAAAAACGTGAAGTGGGTGGCCAAGTTGGGCTCGCAGAGCTACGGCAATGCCACCATCGCGCAGGGCAAGGTGATCGTGGGCACGAACAACGACAGCCCGCGCGACAAACAGCATGAAGGCGACCGCTCGGTGGTGATGTGCTTCGACGAGAAGACGGGTGAATTGCTCTGGCAACTGGTGGTGCCCAAGCTCAAATCCGGCAAGGTGAACGACTGGGAGAATCTGGGCATCCTTTCCTCCGCCAAGGTGGAGGGCAAATATGTGTATATCGTAACCAGCCGCTGCGAGGTGATCTGTCTGGACATCAATGGCCTGGCGGATGGCAACGACGGTTACAAAGATGAAGCCAAGTACGGGTCCAAGGATACGGGCAAACCGCCCGTCAACATCGGCCCGAAAGACGCGGATATCATCTGGGTCTATGACATGATGGACGAATTGGGGGTGTTTCCTCACAATGCATCCAACAGTTCCCCGCTGATCATCGGAGATCTCGTCTATGTCTGCACGTCGAACGGACAGGACTGGACGCATGTGAACATCCCGTCGCCGCTCTCCCCCAGCTTCATCGCCTTGAACAAGAAGACCGGCGAACTGGCGGGTGAGGATGAGACGGGCATCGGGCCGCGCATTTTTCACGGGCAGTGGACCTCGCTCTCCACGGGCAAGGTGAACGGCAAAGACCTGCTTTTTGCCGGTGGTGGCGATGGCTGGCTCTACGCCTTGGACGCCAAACCGGTGAAGAAAGATGACATCGATTATCTGCCCACGGTCTGGAAATTCGACGCCAACCTGCCGGAATATCGCAAGGTGAAGTATCCGATGGCGGAAGGCCCGAGCGAGATCAATTCCACACCGGTGTTCTACAAGAACCGTGTTTACATCGCCATCGGCCAGGATCCGGAGCATGGCGAAGGCGTGGGTCGTCTGGTTTGTGTGGATCCGACCAAGACGGGTGATATCACTGGCACCGGTTTGATCTGGGATTACAAGGGCATCCACCGCAGCATCTCTACCGTATCGATTGACCCGGAAACGGGGTTGCTGTTCGTAGGTGACTTCTCCGGATTTGTGCATTGCCTTGATGCCGAAACGGGCAAGCTTTACTGGATGCATGATATGAAGGCGCACATGTGGGGTTCCACGATGGTCGCGGATGGCAAGGTCTATGTCGGCGATGAAGATGGCGACCTCGTGGTGCTGACGGCCACGAAGGAGAAGAAGGTGCTCAGCGAATGCAACCTCGGGGCCCCGGTCTATTCCACCCCGGTCGTCGCCAATGGGGTGCTTTACATCTCCAGCAATACACATCTTTTCGCCTTGGAAGACACGGCCAAGGCCAAACCAGTGCCGGACCAGAAGAAGAAACTTCCCTGACCGGCGAACCACTCCGATATACTCTCAGACGTGACCCGCTCCGGAGACGGAGCGGGTTGCGCGATGAATAACCAGCCGCTTTTAGCAAATCACAGACACACGGTATGAGCGAACAGACCATCACGCAGGACCAGATTCAAGCCGCGCAGGCCACCTTGAACGCGCATTTGAAGGAGATCATCAACTGGCATTTCTCGCCGGAGACGGGCAGCCCGTTCTGGCTGGACTGGGCCAAGAAGAATTTCGACCCGCGCAAGGAAGTGCAGACGGTGGAGGACATCAAGAAATTCCCGCATTTTCAGGACGAATGGTTGCGCGATCTTCAACCCGAGGTCTGGGTGCCGGCGGCGTTCAAAGGCAAGCCGTTCAATATCTTTGAAACGGGTGGCACCACTGGCATGCCCAAACAGCGCATCGGCTGGAACGACTACAAGACGGATTACAGCGAGTTCTCGGACAAGATTTCCGACGAGCATTTCCCGCGCAATCACTACTGGCTGATGATGGGGCCGACGGGTCCTCGTCGTTTGCGTCTCGCTATCGAGCATCTCGCTAATGTGCGCGGCTCCAGTTGCTATTTCATCGATCTCGATCCGCGTTTCGTGAAGAAGCTCATTACGAACAAGCAGTTCGATGTGGCCCGCGCGTATATGGATCACGTCGTGGATCAGGCGGTCACAATTCTTAAACACCGCAAGGTGAGCGGCCTCTTCACCACGCCGAAGTTGCTTGAGGCTTTGGCGGAGAAGATTGATATCTGGGATGCCGGTATCCGCGGTGTCTTCTGCGGCGGCACCACGATGGCGCCGCAGTATGTGCGCTTCATTGTGGAAGAAGTGCTGGAAGGCCGCATCGGCTTCTACCCTACCTACGGCAATACCCTGATGGGCTTGGCCGCCAGCGTGCCCTTGCGCCCGGAAGATAACTTCTCGGTGACTTACTACGCACCACAGCCGCGTGCCATCCTGCGCATCGTGGACCCGAACAAGACGGAAATCACCAAGGGCTACGGCGAATGGGGACGCGTGGAACTGACCACGCTGACCAAAGAATTTTTCATGCCGCGCTTCCTTGAGCGTGATGAGGCTCTGCGTCGCGAACCGCGCTTCCCGTATGCCTGGGATGGCGTGGCAGAAGTCCGTCCTTTCGGTGCGATGGAGAAGAACATCGTTGAAGGCGTCTATTAAACGCCTTTAACTTATGGACGCCGAATCCTCCGCCAAAATGCTGAAGCTGCTCGAGAGCATCGATTCCAAACTCGATGGGCTCGAACGCATCGAAGATCTGCTGTATGACCTCAAGATGGAGGTTTGCGGCTTCGAGCATGAGGGGACGCCGTATCCCGGCTCCACAGAAAAAATATTGAGCGCCATCGAATCGGTGGAAGCAGAGATCGGTTCCCTGCAACTGTCGGTCGAGGCCTTGGGCAAACCTGAAGAAGAATCATGAGTTCCGTTCCCCATATCCCCGTCATCCGTCTCGGACGTAATTACGAGAGTCTGGACAAGCTTGAGATCAAGAACCACTCCACTGGCGAGGTCATCGCCACGGTGTCGAGTGTGAACGCGGGCATCATCCGCAAGGATTTCAAGAAGATCGGCGAAGGCCGGGCCGCGTTGAAGAAATTCACGGTCAAACAGCTCATGGAGCTCTCGGCCAAGGCCGGCGACCTGTTCCTAAACGGCACATTACCGTTCGGTGACAAGGGCCACACGCAAACGCCGCAGCAGTACATCGAGACGCTCAGCCTCACCAGCGGTCTGCCGCACGTGATGGTGAAGCGGAACATGACCAAGATCCATTACGCGCTGACCCATCTGGATGTCATCCTGAACGGCCTTTCACGCGGGCTGGACATGAGCATCCTCGATGCCGGAACGGGCGAGCAATTTGGTACGAAACTCTCGTTCTTCCCGACCGCCGCCGCCTTGGGATTGGTGATGCCGAGCAATTCACCAGCGGTGAATTCCCTCTGGCTGCCGGCCATCGCGTTGAAGACGCCCGTGGTCATCAAGCCCGGCAAGGAAGAGCCTTGGACACCGTACCGTTTGATCCAGGCGTTCATCGCAGCCGGTGTGCCGGGTGAAGCGTTCGGGTTTTATCCCACGGACCACGAAGGAGCCGGGGAGATCCTCAAGACCTGCGGACGCGCCCTCATCTTCGGTGACAAGAACACCACGGCGCAGTATGCGAACAATCCGGCCATCCAGTTGCACGGGCCGGGCTGGAGCAAGATCATCGTGGGCGAAGATTGCATCGAGAACTGGCGTGATTACATCGACGTGATGGTCGGGGCCATCTCGGACAATGGCGGCCGTTCCTGCATCAATGCCTCGGCGATTGTCGTGCCGAAGTATGCGGCGGAGATCGCCGATGCCATCGCCCAGAAGCTCGGTCCCGTGAAGCCGACCAAGCCGGATGACGAGAAGGCGCGCCTATCCGGTTTCGCCAATGTGAAGATGGCGGACTTCATCGACGCCCAGATTGAGGACGGTTTGAAGACACCCGGTGCGGTGGATGTCACGGCGAAATACCGTGATGGCTCACGCAAGGTGGTTTTCGAGGGCGGCACGTATATGCGCCCAACGGTTGTATTGTGCGATTCCTTCCAGCATCCGCTGGCGAATAAGGAGTTCCTCTGCCCTTACGCGAGCGTGGTGCAAGTGCCGCAAAAGGATGTGCTGCACCAGATCGGCTACAGCCTCGCGGTCAGCGCCATCACGAAGGACCAGAAGTTCATCGACGAGATCATGGCCTTCCCCGAGATCGAGCGCCTGAACATCGGGCCCATCTCCACCATGGCCATCTCCTGGGATCAGCCGCACGAGGGCAACATGTTCGAATTCCTCTGGCGCCGTCGCTCCATTGAAAAGGCTTGGTAATATCTTGAACGACTGGACTTGGCGAGGCGTCTGACCTTCGTAAACATACTAACGCGATGACCAGCCACGCCGCTTTTGACTATCAACCCCGCACGCGCCTTGTCTTTGGCGTGAACACTGTGGACCGCGTGGGCGAGCTGGCTGCTGAACTCGGTGGCAAGCGTATCCTTCTCGTCACGGATGGCGGCATTGTCAAAGCTGGTCACGCGCAACGCGTACTGGACAATCTTAAGAAACACGCTGATTCCGTCACCTTATTCGACAAGGTCCGTGAAAACCCCACGACCAAGGATGTCGATCTCTGCCTGAACATCGCCCGCGAGGCCAAGGTAGATCTGATTGTGGGCCTCGGTGGTGGCAGTTCAATGGATACGGCCAAAGGCACGAACTTCCTGCTGACCAATGGTGGGCAGATGAAAGATTATTGGGGTGTGGGCAAGGCGGCGAAGCCCATGCTGCCATTGATCGCGATTCCCACCACCGCCGGCACCGGCAGCGAATGCCAGTGCGCGGCCCTTATCGCCGATGAGGAGACCCACAACAAGATGGCCTGCCTGGACCCGAAAGCCGCCGCCAAGATCGCCATTCTCGATCCAGCCCTTACCGTTTCTATGCCGCCGCGCGTGACCGCCTTCACTGGCATCGACGCCATCGCGCATGCAGTGGAGACGGCGGTGACGAAGAAGCGCAATCCGCTTTCGCTGATGTATTCTTACGCGGCGTTCCGTCTGCTGGTGCCGAGCTTGCCACGCGTGCTCTCTAATCCGGATGATGTCGAGGCGCGTGGCCGCATGTTGCTGGGTGCGGCCTATGCCGGTACGGCGATTGAGAACAGCATGCTGGGTGCGGCACATTCGGCGGCGAATCCGCTGACGGCTCATTTCAACATCGTGCATGGCCAGGCCGTAGGCATGCTGCTGCCGCTGGTGGTGCGGTTTAATGCGGCTGATCCTGAGGCGCTACAAGGTTACGCCGAGCTGGCTTCCAGTGCCGAGATCGCCAAGCTGAAAGACGGGGCGGTTTCCGCCTTGGAGGGACTCATCGCCCGTTTGAATTCATTGCTGAATCTCGCCAAGATGCCGCGTGCTTTGGGTGAATGCGGTGTGAGTGTGGATGATTTGCCGATACTATCCGATGAAGCGGCGAAGCAATGGACGGCCAATTTCAATCCGCGCTCTATCACTGCGGCAGACTTCCAGGCCCTTTACGAAAAAGCCTTCGACCGTCGTAGTGATGGTGATTTGGTCTAATCGTCAGGCTTCCGGTATTACCGGCGGCTTCTGGTTCTCCTCGTGCAACAGATCAATCGCGGCCAGGGTTCCCGCGATGATGCCGTAGCTCGGGGCGATGAACCAGCCGACCAGTGGAACGGCCATTAGCAGCAGGAAACCCAGGCCAACCCCCATCAGCCGCGGCCGATGACGGCGGGCGAATTTCAGCGTGGCCCAGACGCTGTAGCGGCGGCGTTCCAGCACCGGATCGGCAAAGCCGATGCCCGCGAGATATGTCTGCACGAAGGTCATCACGACGAATGCCACTACGGCGCCCAAGAGGGGAACCAAACCCACCACAAGACAGAAAATAAACGTGAATCCCGAGATCAGCACGGCTAGCAGGCTTAATCCGGTTGCCCGTACGATTTCATAACCGACACCTTTCCAGGTGAATATGGGCGGTTCGACGCCTGCTGCGACTTTCTCCGTGGTCTCCGAAAGATACCCAAGCAGCGGTGAACAAAGGATCATGATGACATTCCTAAACAGCAGAAAGCCTACATAGATGCCCATGGCCCAGACGACTATGCTGATCAGGGAGAGAGTGACGGTGGATTGCAGGAACTCCGGCACCCAGTGCTCGTGCAAATAGCGGGCGACCGGGCGCAAGCCATAGAGCGTGGCCCATATCACCACCGGAAAATACAGGATGCTGAGGCAGCCGGGGATGATGATGAGGCGCCAGAGCTTGTGGTCGATAACCAGCCGGTGCGCCCGTTGATGGCACTTCAACCCGGCCAGCAGTTCCTTAAGCCTCATGCGAGGAAATGTTTAGCCCTTTGAGACTGGGTGGGCGATTAGAAAGAATGTGCCAGGTTGGAATGGAAATATCCGCGACCGATCATTTTTTCTTCGGCTCCAGACTGGCCACAGGCAGGGAGGAAAATTTCCCCCATTGCGCCTCAAGTTTTTTCAAGCTCGGTACGCCATTGTGGATGTAGAGGCCGTAGCGCAGGCGCAAGGGTTTGCCGACGGGAACGGTCAGCGGACCATCGAAACTCAGAGATGCGCCCATCCAGCCGTCATTGCGCACGTGCCATTCGCAAGGGTGTCCGGGATTGATGGGGTGATCCATCAACATGATGCCTTCCTTTGCTTTCGCGGTGATGTTGCCGGAGTAGTCCACCCACTTGGCCGGTTTCCAAAAAATCTCTTTCTCATTCACACTGCCTTCCGAGCTGCGCATCAGCCCGCCACCGTCATTCACCCCGATGGTCTTGGCCATGCGCACGCTCATTGGGCCGAACGAGGTCTTGCCGAACACTATGTCTTTGCCCTTGGGTTCGAGCTTGAGGTCGATCAACAGCAGCCATTCTTTCTTGGGCAAGGCGACGACGGCAGTGCGGCGCGTTTCGATCATGAGCACCTGATTGTTCGTGCTCACCCAGTGATTGATGGTGGTGACGGCCGCTTCTGTATCGCTGTCCTCCAGCCTCTCCACGCGCTGATGGACTATTTGCCCGGCATTGGCATCCGCCCAGAAAGACTGGCCGTTCACATCATGATGCGTGATCCAGACGGAGTTGTGATGCCGGTGACCGTGCGGGTCTTGCGGGTGGCCCATGCGTGTGAGGGAGCGTCCTGAAGGCCCGATGACTGGATAAATAAAAGGGCGGCGCAAGTCCTTGCCGAAATGATAGCGGGCAATCTCCTGGCCATCCCGTTGGAAGGACACTTGATCGTAGGGCAGGGGCAGGGCCTGCATGGTAGGGACTTCCGCACCTTGGCTTGAGGAAAAGCTGACCAACAAGCTGAGCAAACCGAGCACGTTCCGGAGATTCATACCGGTCATCGTGCTAAAACCACTGGTGGATGAAAAGCAAAAGGCTAGCCGACAAATACCCGTTTGAGTCCAACCATGGTGAGACAGGCGATAAATGCGACGATGCCTGGGTGAAACTCCGGGACTTTAGGCTTAAAGTTGATGTCGTAGATGCCGATGCTTTGGGAATCAGGGTTTTTCTGCACGCCTGATGAGGGATTGCCATATTCAAAGGTGAAACTGGTGATGTAATTCGTCCCGAAGTCGATGTTGACGTTGCCGGAGCCGGAGTTGTTGTTGTTTTCATCGGTTCCACTCACGACCTGGTTGGTGCCGGAACCAGATTTCGAGTTGTTTGCTGAGGTCGTGATGGTTGGGGCTATCAGGCTGCCGCTGGTACCGACGGCGGAGATTTCCCGGATCTGATCGATGAACGTCTTGGTGCTGCCACCGGACCCAGTATCGACATCGAAGAGCAGGAAGTTCACATCGTTCACCCCGTCCGCGTAGTTGAACGTGACGGTCACCGTGATTGACTGGTTGCGATTGGAGAAGTCCACCCAAAGTTCCAAGTTATCGGGAGAGGGGGATGAACCGAAGCCGCCGGTGAAATCGGTGGTAATCTCAGGCCGGTCTTCGATGAAACGACTAGTGTCACCGGTGATGGTGATAGTGATATCGTTGCCGGGATTGCTGGCATCCAGCTCGTAAGCAGCGGAAAGAGAACCGGCTGTCCAAGTAACATTATTCCAGTCCAGTACTATGGCATAACTGGTTGATGATAAGAGTATTGCGACTAGAAAAATCAGCCCGTTGACCGTCATTTTAAAAGTTTTACTCATACGAGCACTCAATGTTTTTGAGCTTAGTTAACTATACTTATATTTTCTAGGTTTAGCAAGTTAAACAGGGTCGTGCAGCCTTATTAATATAGGTTTGATTGGCCTTAATAAGCGGTTTTCCAGAGTGGAAACATTCCAGAAAGGGCAAATGAATAAAAAAAAGGCAGCCCCACAGGGCTGCCTTCATTTTGAGAAGTTATTTGCGGGCGAGTTAGCGGTTCGGCGGAACGCCTTCACCGATATACATGTAGGTTGCCCAGTTCTTGCCGCCGAACTCGTACGGGCCAGCCCATGCGGTCTCACGACCACCGCTCAAGCGTTCTACGACTGCATGCGCCGCGACGAACAGATTCAAAGTACCCAGTTCGGAGCGGGGAATCGAATAGGTGACGTCTTGGGCGAGACCGGAGAAAGAACCACCGTATTCGAAGTGACCGATTCTTACGTTGCCGCTCTTGGTCTGCGGAATGCTGGCGAAGTCAGCGGCCACGGCGAGGTGGGTTTCGTTCAAGGTCCAGCCGTCTTCGAGCAGGTAACGGACATAGACGTTATCGGCATCGGCAAAGACGAGAACCAGACCGGCAGTCTCATTTTGGCCGGCGATGAGCGGGGAGGTGGTGAGCAGTACTTGAGCGCTGGCGCGTTGCGAGAGCAACAGGCCAACGGTCAATGTCAGGAGCGCCAAAGAGCGCAAGAGCAGGGACTTCAGTTGGTTCATGTTGGTTATGGGTTAAGTTTGATCGCGATGATGATTTTCCCGGTTCATCAGCTTCGGGAAACGTCTGGCTCCCGCGAGTAACAAACACACGCCGGCGCTGATCAGTCCGGGGTGAAATTCAGGCACTTTTGGTTTGTAAGAGATATCGTAAAGCCCGATGCCCTGAGCGAAGGGATCGCTTTCACTCCCAGCCCCTTCACCGTAGGTGAAAGTGAAACTGGATACGGTATTGGTGCCGAAAGAGATGCTGGCGCTGCCTTGGCCGCTGAAGTCGTTGGCGACGTCCTGGCCGGTGATGGTCTGGTTGGTGCCGGAACCACCAGTCTTTGTGTAGGTGGAGTTGGCAACGGTGATTGTTGGGGCAACCAAGGTGTTATTGGTCGCCGTCGCGGTGATCGAGCGGACTTGATCCACGAAAGCGCGGTCTGGGTTTTTTCCTTTGCCGGTGACGGCACCGGTATCAATGTCGAACAGGGTGAATTCCACGTCGCTAACGCCGCCCGCATAATGGAAGGTAACGGTGACGGTGATCGCTTGCGAGGTGTTGCTGTAATCCATGTAAAGATCCAATTGATCGGTGCCCGAACCTAATCCGCCCGTGAAGTCATCGGTTATCTGCGGGTAACTGGAACTGAAGAAGCGACTGGTGTTGCCGGTGATGGTCACAGTCACATCGTTGCCCGCATTGTCCGGGTCGATATCAAATGAACCCGTTAGGGAGCCAGGTGTCCAAGTGACATTGCTCCAATCCAAAACAACGGCTCTGGCAGGGAGTACACCGAGGGATAAAGACAAAAACAGCAGGGGAACCACAACTGAGATGGCCCAGCTATGTCTTTTTATGGAACTATCGCTTCTCACTTTGAATTTAGTCCTCAAAGCTGAATCTTAATTAAAATTGTTATGCAGCTACTTTGATACTATCCCATCTATAAGTGTTTGGGAAAACGGTATTTACTGACCAAATATTGCGATTTTGGAGGTGATTCTAAAGACCCTATTCAGATGCCAAAAAGCCCTATTAAGTGCCTGTTGTTTAGTCTAAATCCTTTCTTTTTGTCTAATTGTGAGGCATTTTTTGTCTTTGATGCCTATGAATCCCTTTCAGCCAAGTCATGCAGGATTTAGGTAGTTCGATTCTGATATCGGACTTGCAAAGCGGAGCCAGTGGAGGACTCTTGCACCCCTAACGTTTAATTCTATGAACGACCTCCTTTCACAGATGAAGCAGTTCAGCCTGATCGTGGCTGACACCGGCGACTTTGCCAGCATCCGCAAGTATCAGCCGCGCGATGCGACGACTAATCCGAGCCTGATCCTGAAGGCTGCCCAGATGGATGAATATCAGGATCTCGTGAACCGCGTGATCGCGGAGACGAAACAGGAATCTTCTTCCGTGAACCCGAACCTCGAACTGGCCATGGACAAGCTGGCCGTCGCGTTCGGTCTGGAGATCCTGAAGATCGTGCCGCATCGCGTCTCCACGGAAGTGGACGCTCGCCTGAGCTTCGATACAAAAGGCTCCATCGCCAAGGCGCACTCGCTGATCGAGCGTTACACCAAGGCCGGCATCTCCAAAGACCGCATCCTCATCAAGCTCGCGACGACCTGGGAAGGTGTCCAAGCTGCCGCCGAGCTCAAGAAATCCGGCATCAACTGCAATCTCACCTTGCTCTTCTCCTTCGCCCAGGCCGTGGCTTGCGCAGAAGCAGGCGTGCAGCTCGTGTCGCCGTTCGTAGGCCGTATCCTCGACTGGCACAAGAAGAACAGCGGCAAAGACAGCTATGCGGCGGCAGAAGATCCGGGTGTGGTGTCCGTGACGAAGATCTACAACTACTACAAGAAGTTCGGCTACCAGACGGAAGTGATGGGTGCGAGCTTCCGTAACGTGGGCGAGATTTTGGAACTGGCTGGTTGCGACCTGCTGACCATCAGCCCGGCCCTCCTGGAGGAGATGCATAAGACGAATGGTTCCGTCTCACGCAAGCTGACGATGGAAGCCGCCAACGCCAGCGACCTGAAGAAGGTCACGCTGGATGAGAAAGCCTTCCGCTGGATGCACAATGAAGACGCGATGGCCACCGAGAAACTCTCGGAAGGCATCCGCCTCTTCGCGGCGGACTCGATCAAGCTGGAGAAGTTCCTGATCACGAAGTTCCAGTAGGTCATCGTTTTAACTTATCTCACAAGGGGACGGCCAGCTCTGGCCGTCCTTTTTGTTTTCCATCGATAAAACGTCCCTAGACTTTGGAGGCTTGGCGGCGTATTGATACTCTACACAACAAGCAGGCATTGCCCATGAAACTTAAGACATCACCTTTATGGATGCTCATGATCGGTTTGGCGGTGGGTATTCTGGTCGGTTATTCGTTGCCTGACCGACCGAAAAACCAGCCAGCCCAGGATAGCGCGAGATTGGAAAAGGCCATCGAACAGTATCGCTTGCTTTATGATCTTCCGGCGGGAATGAAATCTGAAACGGTTGAACCTCCCCGTTATCGGGCTGTCCCTGCCAGGGTGGATGAGTGGCCGAAGTCCTTCCCAATGAAGTCACCTCGGCTCCCGCACCAGACTCAGCCGAAAGACCTCATCGACCAACGCTACACCCCGCCTCACATCGAACTGCCTTGAGCTAATTCTGATAGATCGGCAGATAGTGGTACTTCACCGCGAAGCAGAGTATAGCCAGCGAAGTGCTGTAAACTTTACCCGCGTTACGTTCCTGACCGTCACCGCTGATCCAGGAACCGTCCTGCTGCTGGTTCGTGATGAGCATTTTCTCCACGATGGATTTCGCTTCGCTCGCATAGACGCCACCGCGCTTTTGCATGCCTTGGGAGAAGTAGTAGAGCCCGTAGAAAAACCAGCGCTGGCTGTATTGGATGCGATGCTTGCGCGGGCCGCCACCAGTCGTCATGTCGAGCAGCCAGTCGGATGACCCGATGACCTCGGGTGCGTTGTATTCGCCGCAGATCTGCAAGGCCAACAGGCCTGCCGCAGTTGTGGCGAACTCTGGGCTGCCGCCGGGCTGGTAAGCGAACCCGCTCCTCATGTTTGTCGGCAATCCATTCGCATCACGCTCGGATTTGTAACTCTGCTTGAGATATTCCACAGCGGAATCAATCGCCTCTTTCGGTACGGCAAGTCCGGCGTTCTTGGCCGAACGCAAGGACAGCAACTGCCAGATCGTCACCGACAGATCGGCATCACCCGATTCCGGCGTATAGCGCCAGCCGCCATCGAAACGCGGGCTGTGCTTCTTCACGCGTTGTGAACGTAAAATAAGTTCGATGGATTTTTGGCAACGCTCCCTCAGCAGCTTGTCCTGGCTGGCATCCACACCCATGCCGAGCATCTCACACAAGGCCAGTGTGATAATGCCGTGTCCATACATGCGCGAGCTGTCCGTGTTACCAAAATAACCGTCCGGCCGTTGCCGGTCCGCGCGCAGCAGGAAGTCGATGCCCTTCCGCAAGGAAAGTCCCTCGGGCGTCTTGTCCGTCGGCTGATGCCCCACGGAAGCCATCGAGAGCACCGCCAGCGCGCTCATCACGCTGCTATACTGATTGCCGCGTTCGGGATCCAGATAAGCACCCTCGGCGTTCTGCACCGACATCAGGTAAGCCACGCCACGCTTCACCGAAGCATCGATCGGATCATCTTTGGCTGCTTCTTGCGCGTGCAGTGTCAGGGCAGGGGAGATCCCCAGCGTGACACTCAAAAATATGGCCCAAATCCTTGCTTTCATTTCGACGTCCGGGCCCGTTCGGCCAACACCTTGAAATACGTTTCCACCATCGTGCGATACTCGCCGGAGAGATTCTCGCGCCGTGCCTCCAGCAAGCCTTCCGCCATCTTCGGCGGCAGCTTGCCCCATTCACCTGTCCACATCGCCTCGACGTCCGGCAGGTTGCCATTCTCAGCGCTCTTCGCCGCCTTGAACGCCCCTTGCATGCCGTCACCTTGCGATTCTGAATCCTGTGCCAGGCCCGGCGTCTGACCTGAGTTGCGCGCCTGTGCCATGGATTGCTGCTGCGCCTTGGCTGCGTCCTGCATCGCCTGTTGCGCGGCTTGCTGGGCTGCTTCCTGCGCTGATTGGCCGCTTTGCTGTTGCTGCCCGTTCGGTTGCTGACCTTGCTGCTGTTGCTGGCCCTGTTGGCCTTGTTGACCAGCCTGCTGCTGTGACTGCGGGGAATTCATCGCCTGGTCCAATCGGTCCAGCGTGCGCGCCTTCCATTGCGATTCCGCCGGGGCGAGTTCTTGCAACACACTCGCCAGATCAGGTGTCGTGGAGGCTTTCTGCGCCGGAGCCGGGGCAGCGGCATTGGCCGTGGCTTGATTCAAGGCTGCCAATTGGCCTTCCACCGCTTTCTTCGCTGTATCGATCGCGGGCTTCGCTTCGTTCGCGGAACTCGCCTTCGCCACTTGCTCCGCTGTGGTCGGCAATGCCTTCTCGCCCAGCTCCTGCGTCTGTTTGCCGACCTTCTGCAATGCCTCGCCTTGCTGCGTGCCCAGTCGCGCCTCGTGACGGCCGGAACGCGCGATATCCGCGCCCGCCATCGTCAATTCATTGGCCAACGGCTTCTGCGCCTCGGCCGCTTTGGCCAGTTCACCGCTGTTGGAATTCGCCAGCGTCTTCAGTGTGTCCGCGAGTTTCTGCGCTTGCGATACCAGTTGCTGCGCCTTGTTCGCGGCCGTTTCGGACTTGCCCTTCGCCGCTTGTGCGGATGTCGCCTTCGCATCCGTGGGCGAAGTGTTCTTCAAGGCCTGATCCGCTTTGCCTGCCGCGGCGCGCAAGTCATTCGCCGCTTCTTGCAACGGCTTCACAATGTCTTGTGCTTGTTGCGCCTGCTGCGGCGTGATCTTGCTCAAGTCCTTCGGCGCATTGTTCGCCGCCTGTTGCAAGGCTTGGGAAGAACGGTCCAGTTCCTTGGCCAGATCTGCTTTCGCATTCGCCGCATCCATGCGGATGCCCGGCACCTCCGTGTTGCCCAGTTGTCCTGCCTGCTGCGCGAGCTGCTTCATCTGCTCGCCGAGCGTGTTCTTCTGCTCGTTCGCCTTCGTCACGTTCTCCAGCGATTTCGCCAGGTCCGTTTCCGTCTGTGCGGCCTTCTGCAAGCTGGCCTTCGCGGCATCCAGCGACGTGTCCGCGAGCTTGTCCAGCTCCTTGCGCATCGGCTCGTTCGTCGCCAGTTCCTTCTCCAGTTCGCGGATCAATTCATCCGGCGACTTCTGCTGCATCTGCGCCATCTGTTCCGCCTTGTTGTATTGCGAATCCAGCGCGCCCTTGATGCCCAATTCCTCTTCGTTCTTGCGCAGCTCGGCCCGGCTCAATTCCGCCTTGCCCATCTCCGCATTCTCAAAATGTTCCGCGAGCTGTTGTAGCGCCTTGCTCAACTGCTTCTGCTGTTGCGCGGCGGACTGCATTGCTGCCTTTTGCTCGGCCGCATCCCGGGCCATCATCGCTTCGCGCAAGGCCGCTTCTGCCTTTGGTGGCGGCTCGCGTAACATCGCGGCGGCGTCATCCGCATCCCGGGAGCGCTCGCGCCCTTCCTTCGAGGTGATGTCCTGCGCGTTCGCATCGCGGCGGATGGCATCCTGCAATTCCTTTACCTGCTCCGTGAGTTCCTTCTGCTCGGCCAGTTGCTTGCGCGTGATGTCCTGCATCTCGGCGGCATTGCTCGCGCCTTTCTCCGCTGCCTGCTCGGTCATCTGTTGCTGCTTCTGCGCTTCCTCCGCCAGGCCCGCCATCATCTCGCTCAGCTTTGGTGCGGTGGCGGCGATCTGCTGCCGTGCCGCGTTCACTTCCGCTTGGGCCGCGGTCTGCGCCTGCTTGATGTCCGCGGCCAGCTTCTCAAATTCATCCGCCACCGAATTCGCCGGGCGGGCAGGGGACTGCCGCTGGCTCATCTCCTTCTGGATCTCCTGTGTCTGCGGCGTGTTCAGCGCCTGCTGAGCCGCTTTGCGCGTGGCTTCGGACAACTGCGCCTTCTCCAGATCCTTGGGCGCGTTCTGCAACTTCTGGTTCAGCCACTCCCAATCCTTCGGACGCTGCGTGGCTGCTTCCATCTCCTTGCTCTCGTAGCGTTCCTGGTTCGCCATCTGCCGCGCGCTCTGGTTCAGCTCCGTCAAGGTATGCGCCCCTTCCAGCTTCTGGTAAGCCTCCTGGATCTGCTTCAGGTTCGCCGCCGTCTCTTGCGCCTTCGTCTCGCTGCTGTTCGCCGCCCGCATCGCGCTTAGCGCCTGTGCGGTCTTGGAGGCATCCGCCACGAATTGGGCATCCGCATCCTTCCGCAATTCCTCCCACTTCGCCCGGTCTTTGAGCTGCTCGGTGACGGCTTTCCACTCACGTTCCAGCTTCTCTTTGTTCTCGGCCATCCGCGCCGCTTCCTTGTCGGTGGGCTTGTTCTTCGCCTTTAGTTCCTCGATCTTCTTCTCGTCGTAAGCGACTTGTTCCGCCGTCTTGCGGGCCCGGTCCAGTTTCTCCAGCGGATTCTTGGCGAACTGCGCCAGATACTCGCGCGCCTTCACCGCGTTGCGTGCCAGTTCCTGCTCCATGCCGCTGAACTGTTGCAATGTGCCGTCGATGCTCTTCTGAAATTCGCGTGACGTGCTCAGGATGTCTTTCGTTTTCTTCTCCACGAGCAGCTTTTCCATCGTGCCGCGTGATTTCTCCAATCCCTCCTGCAGCTTGCGCGTGCGGTCCTGGAAATTGCGGGGCATATGCGCGCCCATCGCCTTCATCAGGTTCTCCACCACCTGCACTTCGCGGCTCGCACCCTCTTGCCGCCGGGCCAGTCGTTCCTGGTTCGCTGCGTCGCTCGGATTCGCGTTGAGCGGCAGGATGACCTTCTGCTGTTCAGCGCTCAGATATTGCAACGTCGCTGAAGTCAGCCCCGCTTCCGTGGAGGATAAAATGTCGTTGAACGCCTTCGACGTCCTTTCCGCGATGCCGTACGCGTGATTCACCTGCTCCAGCAATTCCTTCGGCTCCAGCTTCGCGGCCTCCGCGGTGTTCGCCGCCGCCAGTTGCTCGAATTCCATCCGTGCCCGGGCGATATGCTCGTTCTTGAAAGCACTGATCGCATGGCCCACAAGCGCGAGATCGGCCGCTTCACGACCGGCTGCTGCTTGCGGGATCGCCTCCTTCAAGCGCTGCTCCACCTGGGCGATCTGCCGGTCCACTTCTTCCATCGCCGACCGCGCCCCGCTCAAGACCTGCTGGCGCGCCAGCGCTTCACCCTGCTTGAGATCGCGCCCGCCTTCCTTGCCCACGATGGCCCGCAAGTTCGATGAAATCTGTTCCAGACTGTCCAAGGTCCGCAGGAACTCGCGTTGCGCCTGCATCGCCTTCAACCGTTTCGGATCCAGCCCTGGCGAACTGATCTGCAAGGTGAGGGGAACGGACTCTGCGCGATTGCCCTTCACGTCGATGGCCACCAGCTTCGTCGTCACGCGATCGCCCGGCACCAGCTTCAGGTCCAGCAGATCCCACTTGCGCGCGAGGACCGTTTCGTTCGTGCGCGTGTTCAGGAGTGGCATCGATTGCCATTGCCCTTCGTTCACGCGCACCATCTGGTTCACCTGCGTGAGCGCCAGATCATCCTTCGCCGTCGCGCTGAAATCCAAAACCTCATCCGGCGGCAGCACCTGGTCCTTCGCCGGTTGATCGATGCTCACCAGCGGCAACAAGTCCGCTGCCGGACGGATCTCATACTGCGGACTGAACTTGTTCTCGAATCCCGTTTCCGCCGAGACGAGCTTCACTGTGTAAGTTCCTGCTGCCGTCATCGGCACCGCGGCCGACCACTCTGTATCCGTCACGCGGGTGAGGGGGATCTCGTTCTTGCGTCCCGCCTGTTCCACCAGCAACGCGCCTTCCTTGATCTTCTGGTTCGCCGCGATCTTCACCACGGCGGAACTGCCTTCCAACGCCGTCAGATCACCGTTGTCCTCGCTCACTGTTTGCGCAGGCATCTGTGCGTATGCCGGAAATTCATACGTCTTGTGGAACTTCGCCACATGCGGCCGGGGCAGGGAACTGAGCTTGTAATAACGCGTCATCGCGTCACCGGCGCGGATGCGATATTCCAGCGATTCATTCGCCACGTTCGCACTCGCCGTGAAGCGATGCCCGCCCGCTGCATTCATCGTGATGCGTTCGCTGCGGCCATCCGGCTGCACGATCTCCAGGTAGGCGCGCTCCACTTCCGGCCCGCCGAGTTCCACCATGAAAGAAATCGGATCACCCCGTGGCACCGGCGCATCACCGTTCGCCGGCTCCAGCAACTTGATTTTCACGCTGGAAACGCGCTCGATATTCGCCATCGGCGCCATCGCCCGCGCCATCAACCGCGTGAAACCCAGCCCCGGTGCCAGTGCCAGAAACCCGCACGCCATGATGACCCCGATCGAGCCGATCAACCACCGCGAGATCAGCCGGTTCGGCAAAAGCTCCTCGATCTCGATCTTCTCCACCCGCCGTTGCACATCGTCTTGGAGCAGCTTGCGGAAGATCGGAGAATCCCATTCCGCCGAGTCCGCATCCGCCAGTTCCACGGCCGAGATCAGATCCTCGCGCAAGTCCGGCTTCAGCTTCTCCACCATGCGCGCTACCTCCTTGGGGCTGGGCACCTTGCGCAGATGCCGCAGGCAGCCGAACCACACGACCGCCCCGGTCGCCCCATAAACCGCCACGCTCAGGAAATACCGTGCTCCCTCCGGCATCAATACCACGCGATCCACCAGCGCCACCACCGTCATCCCGCCCAGAAAACTCACCACGCCCTCGGCCGCTCCGCGTGTCAAAACCAGCTTGCGCCAACGACGGCTAAACGCCTCCAGCTTCTGGACGATCACGGGACTGAGTTGGGTGGACATAGACTTCATTGAATTAGCCACACTTTCCGCCAAAAAGAAACGGTAATTTTGCCCCTTTGAAGCTAGGTCTGGCTGTCCTAAACCCCGTACTGCCAAGTCGGGGCAGCCAGCCGCTGACGAAGCCAAAACCCTCCAGATTGACTGCCATGTGCTCTGACGCCAATCCGCCCCATCCACTATCCACCATTTTCCATCTACATCTGTCTTTCATACGCCCCCAATCTGCCACCAAATCCCCGCCAGCGTTAGCACTGCATCTCACTACATCCCACTACATCCACACAAAATTCATCCTTTTCACCCCTCCAGCCATCTTTCTTCCCGCTTTTTCCGTTCTTCATCTGCCGCCACCCTGCCAGCTTTCGGAAAGGAGCGTTAGCCTTGCGTTCCACTACGTTCCAATACGTTCACATAAAATTTCAGAAAAACTCATCCCCATCACCCTGTTTGCAGCTTTGCCCTTTGAACTTGGAGCTTCTTTTGAGCTTTGAGTTTGAACTTGGGATTTCCCCTCATCCCCTCGCCATTGCTTTCGATGTTGGATGTTGGGCGTTCGATGTTCGATGTTTCCCTAAAACTGTTTCAGGTACTTTCCCACCTCCGCATGCGCCATCACCACATCCGGCTCCCGTTGCAGCGCCTCAAAATAGCTCCGCGCAAAACCTTGCCCCTCCTCGGACGCCACCAGCAACGCCTTCGTCTGCTTCACGATGACCCCGGCGTTGGCCCCCGTCACCGGCTCTTTGCCCTCCAGCAATTCATCGATCGCCACCACCAGCTCCGACACCGGATGCAGCCACGCAAACCACGGATCGGCGATCAGCAGTTGGAGAAATTGGTTCGGCGATGCGATCTCCCCGAACGTCTCCTCATACGCCATCTTCTCGGAATCGATTAGCGCCTTGTGCAGCGCCATCAGGCTCAGCCGCAACGCCCCGAGATCCTTCCGGAACTTCGCCTCATCCGCTGACAGATCAAAACTCGGCATGATTTAAAATACTTTCTCTCTGTCGCCCGCCGGCGCCACATCACCGGCATCACGCACTATCCCCATCATCCACCACATCCCGCCCCGGTGCAAACAAAGTCCCATACCTGGTATGGTAGGGCGAGACTCCGTCGAGCCCTTGCCAATCCTAAAAGCCACCTCCACCCCACCCAGTTGCTCAGGCAACACCGCAACCATCTAAGCCCAATCCCACACCTTTCCGAACTCCAACGGAGTTCCATCCATCAGCCCAGGGTTGCGAGGAACGAGCTACCCTGGGTATGCAAAGAAAAGGAATACCCTGAAAGGGTTTCGGCAAATTGATCGTTCTTTAGTATACCCCCAATCCTGTTCATCCTGCAAATCCTGTCAAAAAACAAAACCGCCTTGCCCCTGCCTTTGGGTCAGGGGGCGAATTTCTAGGAGAGAAGCGCGGGTCTCCGACCCGCAGCCATGTCCAAACGAGTTGATCGTATTAAAAACGCCCATCGCCAAAGGAGCGCGGCTTTTAAGCCGCTTCAACGTCCAAAAACTCCATCGCCTCCAAACACAATCTCACCCCCTCTGAACTTCAATGGAGTGCTCCAAAGTGATACCTGGTTCTGGATACGCATTGAATTTCTTCCCGTTTCCCCTTACACCCATCCCGCCGTGCCGACTTTGCTCTTATCTGCCCGCCAGAGCGACGATACGCAAAAACTTTGGCGTGCCTGCGTTGAGAAGAATTGGAGGATAGAACGGGTGCATTCCTGGAAAGTGCCTGTGCTTCCGCCTGTGGAGCTTGCTGTCTATGGCGAATCACTTTTCGGCAAGCATGTCGCTTCTACTTTGGGTTTTCATCTGCTCGAACCGGCCATTGATTGGCTTCCGAATCTCCCGGCCAAGTATTGTGGTCGGGCTGTGCGTCTGACGACTTTGGCCGCAGCCCGGACTATCACGGCTCGGTGCTTCCTTAAACCCGCCGATGAGAAGTGTTTTCCGGCCCGTGTCTATGATCACGGTGGCCAATTGCCTGCCATCGGCTTGTTGCCGGAAGATTTGCCCGTGCTTGTGCAGGACATTGTCGAATGGACCGTCGAATATCGCTGCTTCATCTTGAACCGTCAGATTCTCACCGCCTCCGCTTATTGGCGCCAAGACAGCTTGGCCAAGGATGCTGATGGGTTTTGGTTATCTCCGTCGGAGGAAGTGGCTGAAGCTCAACGATTCTGCGAATCGGTCTTGCTGGAGCAGACCATTGAAATGCCCTCAGCGCTGGTCGTGGACGTAGGCTATATCAAGGGGCAAGGCTGGGCCGTGGTTGAAGCCAATGCCGCGTGGGCCTCAGGTATTTACGGCTGTGATCCCACACAAGTCCTGCAAGTCCTGCTCGGTTGTGTCCGTGTTTGATTTCGGCAACACCACCCCAATCCTGTTCATCCTGCAAATCCTGTCAAAATCCCGATCGTAGTAGCGCGGGCGTCCTCGCCTGCGAGTTGCCGTGGCGTCCCGCCACGAAACTTTTAGGCCTCCGGTATAACCGGCTGAAAACTGAACACTGAAAACTTGAAACTCATTACCGGCCCGGCTTACACCC
>JAEYXS010000093.1 GCA_023431185.1 Verrucomicrobiota bacterium | reverse complement strand
GGTTCGGGCTTGGGCAATACCACGACTGTAGGGACCACCCCTGAAATAATTACGCTGCCGACGAATACCGATGGCACCATCCCGCCGACGGGGGGCTGGAACCGGGAGAATTTCGCGGAGAACCGTGAATTCTTCAAGGCAAACACGGTTTATTTCGACTTTGACCGCTCGGCGGTGAAGGCCAGTGAACGTGTTCGGGTGGAGGAGGTTGCCGCGTATCTGAAGGGCAAGCCGGGCCACATGGTGGAGATTGAAGGGCACTGCGATGAGCGGGGCACGGAAGAGTATAACCGGGCCTTGGGCGAGCGTCGCGCCTTGGCAGTGCGCGAGTATCTGGTGAATCTGGGCATCCAGGCGGAACGCATCCATACCATCAGCTATGGGGAAGACCGTCCGGCAGAGATCGGCTCGAATGATAGCGCGTGGGCGAAGAACCGGCGTGGTGAATTTATCCTGTTAACGCCGCGTCAATAGGGTATAGTGCTTTTGACCGGTGGCGGTAAGGTCCGTCTGTTAAGCGAGAAGTTAACAGGAGATTGCCGCCACGGTTTTTATAAACAAACCATAATAAGGCATTGGTGGTCTCGATTGGCCTGGGCTTGCGGGAGGTGCCCGGCGGTGTGATCACGGTGCTGGTGTAGTTCGGGGCAAGCAGGATTCCAGAGCTGGCCGGGGGTAAGGCCAAGGCATTAAGGAATCCATGAAGGCCGCGAACGAGAGACAGAGAAAGTATAATGGGCTGCCGCTTGCTTTACGGACAGGCAGAGCAGCAGTAGGATAAAACATATGAACACAGCATTTTTAGCCTTTGGTCTGGGCATGCCGGAAGTGATCGGCATCCTGGTGATCGTGTTGGTCCTCTTTGGGGCCAAGAAGATTCCGGAGCTGGCCAAGGGGCTGGGTCAGGGCATCAAGGAATTCAAGAAAGCCTCGAACGACATGCAGAGCGAGTTGCATCGTTCGATGGAAGAGCCGCCCACGCCACCCCCGGCGCCCAAGCCGCCGGAACCGCGCAAGCTGGCGCAGGATGAAACGGCTGAGAAATCAGCCAAGTCTTAATGTCCCGTCCGCAGGACTGAGCCATGGCCAACGAGCCCACTGGGGCACCCACGCCTGAGCCTCGTCCCGAACGCAGCGCCGAGAGCACTCCGAAACAGGCTGATTCTGTTCCGGCTGCTCCGTCTGCGTCGCGAGACGGGCAGCCGGAACTTTTTCCGGCCCATGAGGCAGCGAGTTCTCCCGCCGTAAAACCGGCGGCGATGGACAAGCCTGCGGGCATCCTGATCCAACCGGCGACGGGCACGGTGGCGCGGCATGAAGCGGGTGCTGAGTCAGCGACTACCGCGACGGCCAAGCCCAGCCCGGTGGATGATGAGGGCCGCCTGATCGTGGATGAGCCGAAGGAGCAAGTTCCGCCGACCACCACGGAAGGCACGGACGAGGCCGCGAGCAGCAAGCAGGATTTGACGGGGAGTTCCGGCGATACGGGAGAGGAGAGCATTCCTGCGCATACTCCAGAGGACGATAATCCGTATCATCAGGAGACGACGGATTATCACCACGATCACCATGACGATTACCATCATCATGATGACCCGTATCATCAGGAGCATCAGCACAACGATCCGTATCATTATCAAGGGGACGATCACGGGCATGGTCACGGCAGCAGTGGTGGTTGGGTGCCGCCCACAGGGACGGGTAGTGGAGATGATTCGACGGACAAGCCGGATGAGGATGATGGTTACGGCGGGCCGATAAAGGGTTTCATCGATCATTTGGAAGACCTGCGCTGGATGCTGGTGAAGTGCGTGGCCGCGTTGCTGGTGAGCGCGGTGGTGTGCCTGGTGGCGGGAAATCTGATCGTCAGCGTGCTGTTGTATCCATTGCGCCTGGCGAATGAGATCGTGGTGGGAGAGCAGCCGCCGATGGTGCAATTGACATTGGGGACGAATGAGATGTGGCTGCCGGTGAGCACGAATCATTTTTTCCAGCCGATCAACATGGGGACAAACAAGGTGTTGTCCTACAATCTGGTGCCGGTGATGGCGGGGACGAATCTGGTGCTGGGGCTGGAATTGAATCCGAATCCGCCCGCAGGTCCGCATAAGAACGTGAACGTGGAGATCATGGGGCCAGGTGAGGTGTTCTCGGTGATGCTGGATATAATCCTGTATGGGGGCATCGCGCTGGCGTTGCCGTTCATATTGTTTTTTGTGGGGCAGTTCGTGATGCCGGCCCTGCGGCCGAAGGAGAAGAAGTGGCTGATACAAGGAGTAAGCATCGGCGCGGGATTGTTCCTTGCTGGTGTGGCGTTCTGCTATTTCCTGCTGATGAAGATCACGCTCTTCGCGACGACCTCGATCGCGGAGTGGATGGGGTTTGTCTCCGACCAGTGGCGCGCGGTAGAGTATATCAGCTTCATGTGCAAATTCCTGGTGGGCATGGGGATCTGTTTCGAGCTGCCGGTGCTGATCCTGACCATGGTGCGGATCGGCATCTTGAGCTATCGCAAGCTGGCAGATTTCCGGGCTTACATGTTCGTGATTTTGCTGGTCATCTCGGCCTTCGTGACGCCGACGGGCGATCCGTTCACGATGCTGCTGATGGCGTTCCCGCTGTATCTGCTGTATGAGCTGAGCATCTTGGTGGCGTGGATCTGGCACCGTAACGATCTGCGCGCGGCTGCGGCCGCAGAGAAAGCGGAGCGCGAAGGCAAGTAAGGTGGAGCGGTGAGCGGTGGTGAAGGCCTCCACCGCAGGTAGAATCAAATGAGAGTCCCTGGACGAGTTAAGCGTCCGGGGATTTTCTTTTTGTGCCCGCGAAACAGGCGGGATAGAGGGGAGAGGGTGCCGCCACAGAAGACACTGAATACACGGAAAGCGGAGAAAGGGGACGGGCAGAGAACACAGAAATGGCTGACCGCGAGATACTCGAAGACGCGAAGAAGGAATGGTATGGAAAGTTGGGCGCGGCAGGGGGCGGGGTGAAAAGGGGAGGGAAGCCACTATGATTGGAACTCACCACTTTTTCGATGGCCTTGGGTTCAGTTTCTTCAGTCTGCTTTTACTCAGGGCGCGGTGGCTTTGATTGGAGGTTCGTGACGGTGCCGATAACGATAGTGGTGATGGTGGGTCGCGCAATCTCGTTGATTCCGGGCTTGGGTGTCACGAAATAATGTGTCTGGCGAAAGGTAACGGGGGTGATGACGCCGTTTTTGGCATCAGTTTCAGAGAGGAGTTCGTGGGTGGCTCCTAGGTAACCGGTGTGGTAGGGGGCGGGGAGGGTGACGGTGACGATTCCTTGTTTGCCCATGCCGATGTTTCCGTGGCCGGGTTTCCAAAGTTGGGCGTGGCGGAGGTAGCCTTTCTGGGCATCCCAGGCGAGGGAGCAGGGGATGTGGTTGGTGGGCCAGGCGAGGGTCATGAAGATGTTGGGCAGGTGGTTGGTCGCGCGGGTGCCGGAGTCAGCAGCAGAGGCAGCAACGGGCGCGGTTATCGCTCGGTTCTGGTTGGTGAGGAGGTCGGGAGTGAGGCAGAACATCAGCCAGGGGGCGGCTTCGATGGGTTCCATGTTCTGAGGATGGGAGGTGCCATAGGTGGTGCGATACTGAGCGGGGGCACCAGAGGCTTTCCGGTATTCAGGGTCCCAAGTAAGCACATAGGAGCTGTAATGGCCGTCGGAGGAGTAGCGCACGGCGGCAACGTTGCCGGGTTCGAGCAGGGGGAAGTGGACCAGGAAATTGGTGCGGTAGAGGCAATTGGTGAGGAGCAAGGTCCAGCGGCGGTCGGCGTGGCGCTCAAGCGTGAAGTCGGCGGTGCGGAAGGGGACATCGTTGGTGGAGGCCGGAAAGGCGTAGGCGCTCAGGGTGCCTTGGGCAAAGAGGGTGAGGTTGGCGGCGGGCGGTGGCGTTTGGGCGATGGCGGTCTGGACGGGCGTGAGGGTGATGGTCAGCGTGGCGAGGATGAGCATCAACAGGGTGATGTTCCTGCTGGGGTGGGCGTCAGCGGTGGCGGGTGAGGTGAGCATATTCCTTGTTGGGAGGTCTGACGTTGCGAGAGGGGGAGACATTCAAAGGGCGCTTGGGGGAAGACTGGTTGTTGCCCGACCAATGATGCGAAACAGGCGAAAAGGGAGGGGCAGAAAGAGTGATGAGAGGCAGGAAACGAAGGATGAAATGCGAGTTACGCAGATTGAGTTTTTTGGAAGTTCCTGGGGGTGAATCGGTTCGGTTTTCTGTAAAAATTTTAGCGAAAAGTGATGGCGGAATTGTGATTTTTTGATATTGTTTCCAGTGCTGGCAGCTCGCTGCTGGTAAAGGACGGGGTAAGGCTCGGTCTCAGGTTTCTGGTCTGAAGATTCAGGTCAGGAAAGGAAAGGGCGAAAAATCCCAGGTCACTAAGCATAGCGATGCGTTTGCATGGTTATGTCCTGCGTTGGCGGGGAGGTGATGAGTCCTTATGGAATCATGGGAACGGGGACAAGAGAGCTTTCCAAGCGATTGAGTCCGCTGTTTCAAATCCGGTAGCGCAGTTGCGAATAGAGTTACGGCGGAGCGGCAGCTCCGCCCTACCGGGTTTAGGATCTGTGAGAGTGTGGGGTGTTTGGGTCGGGGCCCGTAAGCTGGAGGGCGAACTGGACGTCGAACAGGGTAGGATTGTACGCCTGGTCGGGGAATCCATGAGTCACTGCGGAACCAGCATGGTCATCGGACAGACACTGAATCGGAACTCCCAATCGTAGGGAGGGAGGAAACGACGCTGCACAGGGGTCGGGTGGTTTCATTGCTCTTTGACATAGTTCTCTGTTTAACCGCAGCCCCGACATCGGATGCCGGGGTGAAATGGACGCAGATAAACGCAGATGGGGAACAAAGAAAAAGTCCTCTGTCTATGGTTATGGGAGTCCATTGATGGTTAAGGGAAGTGGCTGGCGAGGGTCGGATCTGGGAGGTGCAGACTGGTAGCTAGAGTACCGCAGGACAGGATGCTATCGAGATGAGGGAGCAGCGAACAGACGAGATGGGAAGGCCGCTTCGGGGAACGCTACATAAAATGAGTAGGGGAAACATCCAACAGTGAAGAAGGAGAGGGAGCGCCGTCTCTCGACGGCGGCTACGGTTTGGGATCTGTCGTGGGCGGAGGTTGTGGATAAGTTCCGTAACGGAGGCTTGCCAGTAGTGACATGGTCAGGCTTACTTCTGGCCGTTTTGCGGTTTACCAAACCGCCAACGCAACGTGATGAATCCGGAATTGTTAGCCAAAGCGAAGTCCTACGGTTTTTCTGACCGTCAAATCGCCCATTTGACCAAAACGACGGAGGACGCCGTCCGCGCCGAACGCAAGCGCAGCGGGCTCGTGCCCAGCTACCGGCTGGTGGATACGTGCGCGGCGGAGTTCGAGGCGTATACGCCGTACTTCTACTCCACCTACGATCGTGGGGACGACGAGGTGAAGCAGACGGCGACGAAAAAGGTGATGATCCTGGGCGGCGGGCCGAACCGGATCGGCCAGGGCATCGAGTTCGACTATTGCTGCGTGCATGCGGCCTTCGCGCTGAAGGAGGACGGCTTCGAGACGATCATGGTGAACTCGAATCCAGAGACGGTTTCGACGGATTATGACACGTCGGACAAGCTGTTCTTCGAGCCGCTCACGTTGGAAGACGTGTTGCACATCTATGAACGTGAACAGTGCTGGGGGGCGATCGCCCAGTTCGGTGGGCAGACGCCGTTGAATCTCGCGCTCGGCCTGCAACAGAACGGGGTGAACATCATCGGCACCTCGCCGCAAAGCATCGAGGTGGCGGAAGACCGCAAGCTCTTCGCGGCGATGCTCAACAAGCTGAACATCCCGCAACCCCCGAACGGCACGGCGACGACGGTGGAGGAGGCGGTGGTGGTGGCGACGAAGCTGGGTTACCCGGTGTTGCTGCGCCCGTCCTTCGTGCTGGGTGGTCGCGCGATGCAGATCGTTTTCTCGGAAGCGGAATTGCGGGATTACTTCCATCGCAATGCGGCACTGGAGATCTCTGCCGGTCGTCCGGTGCTGGTGGACAAGTTCTTGGAGGACGCTACGGAAGTGGATGTGGATTGCATCACGGATGTGGGCCAGTTCGCGAATCCGGACGAGGGCACGATCGTGGTCGGCGGCATGCTGGAGCACATCGAGTTCGCGGGGGTTCACTCCGGTGACGCCGCGATGGTCCTGCCGCCGCATACACTGAGCCCGGAGACGATCAATACGATCCGCCAATACACGCACGCGATGGCGAAGGAGTTGAAGGTCATCGGCCTGATGAACGTGCAGTATGCCGTGAAAGACGGTATCGTTTATGTGCTGGAAGTGAATCCGCGCGCCTCACGCACGGTGCCTTTCGTCTCGAAGGCGATCGGTTTCCCGCTGGCGAAACTCGCGGCGAAGGTGATGGCGGGCAAGACGCTGAAGGAGCTGGGCTTCACGCAGGAGGTCTGGACGAAGTATTGGGCGGTGAAGGAATCCGTGTTCCCGTTCAACAAGTTCCCGGGCCAGGACATTCTGCTTTCACCCGAGATGCGTTCCACGGGCGAAGTGATGGGCCTGGACATGGATCTGGGCATCGCTTACGCGAAGAGCCAGATGGCGGCGGGTTCTTCCTTGCCGCTGAAGGGCAAGGTGTTTATCAGCGTCGGCGATGCGCACAAGGGTGACGTCGCGGCAGTGGCGAAGGATTTCGTGGCGCTGGGTTTTGAACTGGTCGCGACGGGTGGTACGGCGACGGTGCTGGAGGCAGCCGGACTCAAGGTGCAACGCATCTTTAAGCTGCAGGAAGGCCGCCCGAACGCGGTGGATCTCCTGAAGAACAAGGAGATCCAGCTGGTCATCAACACGCCGTCCGGCCAGGTGCCGCGGGCGGACGAGGTGAAGATCCGCACGACCGCCGTACTCACACAGACGCCGATCATGACCACGATCAGCAGCGCGAAAGCAGCGGCACTGGGCATCGCGGCGTTGAAGCGCGAGGGCTATGGCGTGCAGACGATCCAGGAGTATTTCTGAGCGGTGGTGACGGGTGACGGAAATTCCGCTCGCCAATCGTGCGGTTCTTGCCCAGTAATGTCCGCGTTCCCGCCGTCCTTTTTGTGATTGGGCTAGCGGGGTAAACCGGCCATGTCACCCATCTATATCTTCAGTTGCATCGGGGGATACTTCCTTTTCCTGCTGTTGATCGCGTGGTACACGAGCCGCAATGCGGACAACAACTCCTACTTTCTCGGAAACAAGGCGTCGCCCTGGTATGCGGTCGCGTTTGGCATGATCGGCGATTCACTCTCCGGGGTGACCTTCATCTCGGTGCCGGGCACGGTGGGGAAGGACCAGTTCTCCTACCTGCAACTCGTGCTCGGGCTGATGGTTGGTTACCTCATCATCGCGGGCGTACTGTTGCCGCTGTTCTACAAGCTGAACCTTACCTCCATCTATAGCTACCTGGAGACGCGTTTCGGTGGTTGGTCGCAGAAGACCGGCTCCGCGTATTTCATCCTGTCTCGGACCTTGGGTGCGGCCGCGCGGTTGTTTCTGGCAGCGAGCGTCATCCAGAAATTTGTGTTCGATGCCTGGGGCATCCCCTTCTGGCTCTCGGTGGCCGGCATCATCGGGCTCATGCTGGCCTACACGTATAAAGGTGGCATCAAGACCCTGGTGTGGACGGACACCTTTCAGTCCACCTTCCTGCTGCTGGGAGTGATTCTCTCCATCGTGGCCATCATGCGGCAGTTGGACATCGGCCTGGGCGATCTCATCAGCACCGTGCGTCAGAGCGAATACTCGCAGACCTTTTTCTGGGATGCCACGAACGGCAATTATTTCTGGAAGCAATTCCTGGGCGGCATCTTCCTCGCCATCGCCATGACCGGGCTGGACCAGAACATGATGCAGAAGAACTTGAGCTGCCGGTCTCTCCGTGAGGCGCAATGGAACATGGCGACCTACAGCGTCATCGCCGTGCTGGTAAACCTCTTTTTCCTTTCAATGGGCGCGTTGCTCTTCATCTACGCCGCCGCCAAAGGCGTTGCCTTGCCGGAACGGTCCGATCAGCTCTTTCCGCTGCTGGCACTGGAGCACCTCGGCACCTTTGCGGCCATCGTGTTCGTGCTTGGGCTTACGGCGGCCACCTTTTCCAGTGCCGATTCCGTGCTTACGACGCTTACCACTTCTTTTTGCATCGACATCCTCGGCATGGACAAGGACGGGAAAAAAACTGAGGCTGAAAAAACCTCCCTGCGGCACAAGATACACCTCGCCTTTGCCGCCATCCTGCTGCTGGTGATCCTTGGCTTTGAAGCATTGGCCAGGCAATCCGTGATCTCCGCCGTGCTCAAGATCGCGACGTACACCTATGGGCCGCTGCTTGGTCTGTTCGCCTTTGGCATCCTTTGCCGACGGCGCGTGCTGGATAAGAGTGTGCCGGTCATCTGTGTGGTGGCCCCCCTGATCTGCTATGTCCTGGACAAGAACTCGAAGGAATTTTTCAACAACTACACCTTCGGCAACGAGCTGCTCATCCTGAATGCGGTGGTGACCTGCGCTGGCCTCTTTTTGTTCAGCCGTACGCAAGCAAATCTAGACAACGTAAAAAAAGCCTGAAAAGTCCTGCTTTACGAAGTGTCTGCGTGACAATCGCATAACAGCTCAGGCGACAAAGGCGTTACGATTTTAGGTAAGATTACGTATGGATTTTTGCAGACACGGGTGTATGCTGTAGTCGATTCGGGTGACAGAACGTTTCTTCAGCGGGGTTCCCCAACCCCCACCTCCTTGGCGTCTGTTGCCCGAATCACTTTTTTCCCCGGAGCAACCCAGCCAATCGGACCTGCTTCTGTGCTATTCCATCTTGAGTATTTCCACCTTCAAGGCCACCGGCGCGGCAAAGTTGCGGATCTGTCTGGCCAGTTCGGCCGCCTTGGCTTCGGCCTCCGCCACCGGCAATCCCTTGGCCATGCCCGGTCTCTGATGACCGGTCTGCGTCAACCACGCATCACTCAGCAGCTTGCGGCGTTGGCTGACCAGCTTCAGCAATTCAGCCCCGCGCCCGTGCAGTGTGGACTTGTTTTGCTGCAGCAGATCAAAACCCTGGTGCAACACCTTGTGGCTCTGTTTCAAGAGCTCGGCACCATCCACTTTGATCTGGAAATCTCCCGCTGGCAGGGAAAGCACTTTCACCTCCCGCCGCACCAGGCTGCTCACCGTCGCCAGCGTCGTCGCATCCCATTTGGGATCGTAGGGCAACCGAAGCGTCGTCCCCCAGGAGAAGGAGCAAGCATCTTTCCACACTTGTAAATCCGTGAGCCGGCCCAGCAAGATCCGGCGCTGGCTGAAGTTGACGGAAGCGCTCTCGACATCAGGTCCCAGTTTCCAGCCCTGCAACAATGCCTGGGCCATGACCCAGTGGCCATTGGCATCGGCATGCACGCCATCCTTGGCAAAGGTGAACTCCGGATTCTGCGACCGGCGCGCGGCCAGCGCCTGCAGCATCGGTCCATGCACGTCATGGACCTCCCAGCCGAAATCCCGCTGTTGCAGGAGCCATTCGCTGTAACGTGTCAGCACCTCATCGTAGCCCGCATAAGGCTTCTCATAGACGGCCTGTCCGGCGGGCAAAGTCTTGTCCTTGATCGGTTGCGCATCAAAGACCGGTGGCGTCAGGTGGATGATCTTGGCCCCGGCCGCCTCCACTTTCAGGCGCAGTTTCAAGATGCCCTGCTGATAGGCGGCCAGCCGCTCATCGCTTGGTGGATGATAGATGCCATCGTTCATCCCGTAACAGGCGATGACGAGCTGCGGTTTCGTCTGTGCGAGCACACGGTCCAGCCGTTCGTGCAGGTCAGGACGGGGGAACTTGCCGCCCGCGTGCCCAGGTTCGGACAAGCCGGAAACCGTTTCGCTCGGCAGCCCCAGGTCCAGGAACTCCACTTGCGAATCGGGGAAACGCAGCCGCCAGATGGCCTCCACGTAGTCCACGTAATGTCCGGCGTACGTGATGCTGTCCCCCAGGAAGAGTACGCGTTTGATGTGACTGGCCAGCGGCGGTTGACCGGCGGCTCGGGAGGAAAGCTGTGACAATCGGGTGGCCAGCACGGCCAGCCCGCTGGTGACCAGAAAACGACGACGGTCCATCAGGGAAATCATAGTGCCGCCACTATGCCAATAACCGGCCCAGTCGTGCAATGCCTTCGGTGATGTCCTTTTCACCGGCTCCACCGAAGCTCAGGCGCATCTCATGATTTGGCTTCGGGCGATGCGCATCGTCTGCATACGCCAGCTCGCCCGGCACATAGAGAACGTCCTGCGCCAAGGCTTTCTTGAAGAAGGCAGACTTCATGCCCGAGGCCACACGTTCTGGCGTGCGGGCCCAGACGTAGAGGCCGCCCTCGGGCTCGCGCCATTGCACGTTCGCGGGGAAATGCTTTTTGATCGCCGCTACCATCACCGCCGCCTTGCGCGCATAGCGTTCACGTAATTGCTTGAGGTGTTTCTCATACGTGCCCGTGGCCAGCGCTTCCGCGAGCAGTTGCTGCAGCAGATTCGCCGTGCCGAAGTCGTGATTGCCCTTGATGCGCAGCACCACGGGGAACAATTCCTTGGGCAAGATGCCAAAGCCCACCCGGATGCCGGTGGCGAAGGGCTTGCTATACGTTCCCGCGTAGATGACGCGCTCACTGCCCGCACAGGTCAACGCGGAGGGAACATCTTCACCCGTGAAACGCAGCTCACGATACGCCGCATCCTCCAGCAGATAGATGGGATGGCCCGCTGCTTTCTCGTAACGCTTCAACAACTTCAACGCCGCCGCCTTGCGTTCGAGTTGTGAAGTATAACCCGTCGGGTTCTGGTGATACGTGACGAGATACAGCGCCTTCAACTTCTGCAAGGAACCTTCCTTCTGCAAGGTTTCCAGGCAGCGTTCCAAATCGGCCAGATCTACGCCCTCCGGCGTCAGCTTCACCCCACGGCAATCCATCCCCCGGCTTTGCGCGATGCCAAGGAAAACGAAGTAAGTGGGATCTTCCACGATCACGATGTCACCCGGATCGAACAACGCCTCGGACAGGAGATAGAGCAATTGCTGTGAACCATGTGTGATGATGGTTTGTGCGACCGGCGCGACGGCCTTGCCGGCATCGAGATGTTGCAGGCGCTTCACCGTGAGTTCGCGCAATTGCGTGTCGCCTGCGCTCGCGCCGTATTGCAAGGCGGCCTGGCCGCGGCTGGCTTTGGAAAGCACCCGCTGCGCCAGCTCCTGCGTCTCCGCCACGGGCAGCGAAGGGTTATCGGTGAATCCGGCCGCCAGCGAGATGATGTGCGGATGATCCAGCGTCTGCTTCATCAGCCAGGCGATGGGCGGCTCGGCGATGCGCTGGCCGAGTTGCGAAAGAGCGGTGCGTTTCATGGTTAACGGACGGGATACTGCGCGGTCAAGGGAGTCCGGGCAAGCGGATGGTTGCGGTGTTATGGAAGCGATTGCAAAAACTTCTCCACTCCCTCCCGATACAGTTCAGCCCCCGCGAACAAGGTCTCGTTATGATCACCCAGGACCTCGTGCAATCGCTTGGGCTCATTGGCCGCCTTGAAGTTTTGCTCCGCGTGATGGAACCGGATGAGCGTGTCCGAGCGGCTGTGCAAGATGAGCAATGGCACCTGGATCTTAGGCAACCTCCCGATGGTGTTGTAATGGATCGAGGCCAGCAGATGGACGGGCAGGAAGGGGAATAGTTCTTTGCCCAGGTTCGGCACACTGGTGAACGTGCTTTGCAGGACCAGCGCGCCCACTTGGTTCTCTACCGCCACCCAGCTCGCGATGCCGCCGCCGAGTGATTCACCGAGCACAATGATATGCTCCGGCTTGAACCCTTTGCCGATGAGCCAGTCGTAAGCCGCTTGTGCGTCTTTGTACGTGCCTTTTTCCGAAGGCTCGCCCGCGCTTAAGCCATAGCCGCGATAATCGAACGCCAGAAAATTCACGCCCAGTCCGTGCCAGAGCTGGTAGATATCCACCCGATGACTGATGTTCCCGCCGTTGCCATGCGCGAAGAGGACGGCGTATCGGGCGCGTGGTGAATCTTTCGGAGCCGGGAAATACCACGCGTTCAAGCGCAGCTTGTCAGAGGTGGTCAGCCACACTTCTGCACCGGGAATGCCGACATCGCCCAAGTGCGCGTCCAGTTCGGCGTTGGGGTGATACACGTTGTTATGTTCAAAGGCTCGCAGGAACATGAATAAGATCAGGCAGACCGTGCCCGCCGTGAGCCATCGCTGCCAGCGTTTTCTCGTAACTTGTGTCATCGGCGGTGCGTCTGTCGCAGGACAACAATATGCATTACGTGTTGCACCCGGCAATGAATGACCGTTATTTTTCCACCATGCGAAATTTCCCTGTATTGCTGCTATCGTGCCTGCTCGCACTGGCGAGTGCCGCCTCTGCCCAGACGCAGGTGCCGCAACTGGAAAAGATCCCCGGCACCAAGCCGCGCAACATCGTCTTCATCCTCGCGGATGATCATCGCTATGATGCGATGGGCTTCATGGGCCATCCGTTCCTGGAAACGCCGAACATGGATTTCCTGGCGAAAAATGGCGTGCATCTTAAGAACGCCTTCGTCTCCACTGCGCTGTGCTCACCCAGCCGCGCCTCCATCCTCACCGGCCTGTATCCGCACAAGCACAAGATCGTGGATAACAACACGCCCATCCAGCCGGGCACCATCTATTTCTCTCAATACCTGAAGCAGGCCGGTTACCAGACCGCGTTCTTCGGCAAATGGCACATGGGCGGTGAAGGGGATGAACCGCAACCCGGCTGGGATCATTGGGTGAGCTTCCGCGGGCAAGGCACCTATCAGCCCAGCAAAAATGGCCTGAACGTCGATGGCAAACGCGTCGCGCAGAAGGGTTACATCACGGATGAACTGACCGATTACGCCGTGGAGTGGCTCGATCGCCGCGACCTGAGCAAGCCCTTCATGATGTATCTCTCGCACAAGGCCGTGCACGCGGACTTCGAGCCGGCAGAGCGTCACAAGGGCCGTTACAAAGGCAAGCGTGCGCCAGTGCCTTCCGAGGTCACGAACAATCCGGATTATTACAAAGACAAGCCCATGTGGTTGAAGAACCAGCGCAATAGCTGGCACGGCGTGGACTTCCCCTATCACAGCGACCTGAACATCGACGAATACTACCAGCTCTATTGCGAGGCTTTGCTCTCCGTGGATGAAAGCATCGGCCGCGTCATCAACTGGCTGCGCGAGAAGAAGCAGCTCGAGTCCACGCTCATCATCTACATGGGCGATAATGGTTTCATGTTCGGCGAACACGGGCTCATCGACAAACGTGTGGCCTACGAGACCTCCATGCGCGTGCCCATGGTGATGCATTGCCCCGAGTTGTTCCGCAAAGGCACCGTCATCGAGAAGATGGTGGCGAACATCGACGTGGGCCCAACCTTTCTCGAAGTGGCCGGCCTCAAGACGCCCAGCTACATGGACGGCCAGAGCTTCGTCGCCGTGGCGCAGCAAAAGGAAGTGCCTTGGCGCGAGTTCTTCCTCTACACCTACTTCTGGGAACGCAACTTCCCGCAGACACCCACCATGCACGCGCTACGTGAGGACCAATACAAGTTCATCCGCTACTACGGCCTCTGGGACACGGACGAGCTGTATGACATCCGCTACGACCCCAAGGAGACGAAGAACCTCATCAACAGCCCGGAGCACAAAGCCATCGCCACGCGCATGCGGCAAAAGCTCTTCAAGGAACTGGAGAAGGTGGAAGGTCTGAACATCCCGCTCTTTCCGGACAAGGGTGGCTCCTCCAACCTGCGCCGCATCAACGGCTCCGAAGCTGCCGATTTCCCCGAGCAGATCATGCGGAAGAAGTCGGGGAAAGAATAACCCGGTTTACTGGCCGGTCGGTTTGGGCTGGGCCGGGGCAATGGACTTCAGCCAGTAGGCGTTGTTGCCTTCCTGATATTTCTGGAAGGCATCATTCCCGAGGGTCTGCTGCAGATTCTGTTGCGTGGCCTGATGGATGCCCTGCAAGGCCGTGTTCTTCTGTTCCTGGGTCAGCGCGGAGTTGTTGCGCACCTTGCTGGCTTCGGCTTCCGCGATCTTCTTGGTGTCCCAGACTTTCACGGCCGCCTCTTTGGGCAGATTCTGACGCTGGACGAATTTGCTCACGCTCTTGTACTGCCAGTCCTTCTCCCGTTCGTAATCGGCATAACGCGCCTCCCCCAGCGTCTTCTTGATCTGGTCGTTCAGTTCCTTTTGTGCGGCCTGATATTTCTCGCGACCCTCCTTGGACTGGTCCAGCTGTCCAAAGGGGCCGAACTCGTCATCAAACGCCTTGCGCGCCTTGAAGATGTCTTTGAACTCCTGCTCGCTCGGCGTGAAGCCATCCAGCTCCATCCGCATCATCATGGATGTCTGGCTCAGGCGCAGCTGGTACTGCTCGAACTCCTGCGGGTCCAATACGCCAGCCAGTGATTTCTCGAAGTCCTTTTGCGCTTGCAGCATGTTCTTGCGGTCCTGTTCGTCGGGCGCGCCATTGCCCATCGTCTTCATCAGCTTGGCCTGCATCTGCTGCATCATCTCCATGACCTTGGTCTGTTTTCCTTCCGGCAGGAAGCCCAGCAACCTTTCAAAGGGGTTGAAGGCCGCCATCAGGTCAGGTTTATCCTCCACCTCGATGCCCAGCAGTTCTTTCAGCAAGGCCCGCTTCTCCTGCGCCAGCGCCTGCAGCTTGCCCACCACCTCCGGGTCTGCGGTGTTGCCCATCATCGATTGCATGCCGGTCTCCCAGAATTTGAAATCGCTGCCCGGCTTCACGATCTCCTTGCGCCGCGCGGCGAACAGCTTGTCCACATCCGCCTTGATGATGTCCTGGATGGTCTCTTCCGGGCAGCCGATGGACCGCAGGTTCGCGATGTACTTCTTGTAATCGGCGGATTCCACCACCTGCCAGTTGATCTGCTTCACCACCGTGTTCGTCTCCACCGTGGTCACCTCGACCCGCTGCTTCACCACTTTCACCGGTGCGGTTTCCACGGGTGCCGGGGCGGAGGGGGCCGGTTTCGTCACCAGATAAACGGCGGTCACACCCAGAATGGCGTTCAACCCGATCGAACCGATCAACAGATTGCGTGAACTCATAGTCAGTCCTTATATCTTAATAATCCGCTTTCCGGCCATTACAAATGTACCCTGCCGCTTGGAACCGCGTCGCTTACTTCGCCATCGCCGGTTCCGCCGCTTTGGGGGCGTCGAACGCCTCCACGATGGCCTTGGTAGTCTTGACGGTCACCGGCTGCGTCACGTCCTGGCCGCCGACCTTCAGTTTGATCTCCAGCGACATCGTCGTGTCTGAGGACACATACAGTCCTTTCTCCACATCATAGACGGCTTCGCCCTCCAGCTTCACATTCTCGAACTGCATCGTTGCCGCCGCCGGTGTCTTGCCCAGGTCGATCTTCGCCGTGCCGGTGTTCTTGATGATGGCACACCGCCGGGAATTCCGGTCCTCATAGCCGCTTAACGTCGATTGAACATCGAACTTCGCCACCGCGCCGCTGATGGGCATGTCGAAATTGTTCGTCCATGAATCTCCCGGCGCCACCGCCTGTGCGGGCACGCCTTCCGGCAGCAGCCCCAGCCGCTTGAGCTGCTCCTCGCTGAACTGCGCCTTGATCAAAGTGCTCGTGTTCCGGTCCAGCCCGAGCGTCAGCTTGCGCACCAGATTGGACACCCCCTCCAGCCGTTCGATGTTCCCCGCCGCATCCGTCACATACGTGAACTTGTTCCCGGCGATCTTGCGGTTCATCTTCGCCAGCGCATTCGTGCGGTCGGTTTTCGGGTCGGACGCCGAATCGAAACTCGCCGTCACCCGGTCGCCCATGCGCACCTCGATCTTGTTCGCCACGAACTCCGCCTCCATCACGTGCCCGCCTTCCGGCCGGGCGCTGAGGATGGTGAGGGCGAAATCCCGGCGCACGGAATTGCCGGACTTCGTGGGAGCGGGCTGGTTGGGCAGCGTCATCGTGGCCTCCTGCACGGTCTCCTCCCGGATCAAGTAACGCTTGCCCACCTCCCATCTGGGCTTTAACTCGGCCGGCGGTTCCTTGGGCTTGGGCGCCTCGACCGGGGCGGCTGCCGCTTCCGCGGGTTTGGCCGCCGGGACTGGCGGCTTCTTGTCCGAACAACCCGTGGCCAGCCAAAGCCCCAGGGCGATAAAGGCCAGCAAGGACGGCGTGCCGCGACGAATGAATGTTCCTCCAGTCATAACCACGTGCGATAGGTTTTAGGGAAATCGGGTGCTCCCTAAGTGCTATCACCCCTTTGGCCGGTCGCAATGCAAAAATGGCAGTGTCCGCCGCGCACCATGCCCGGAAGTTTGCCGCTTGCGTCCGTGACAGCGATGGCCGAAAAGTTGTGCCCAGTGAAACACACCGCATCCTCTCTCCTGCTCGCGCTGTCCCTGCTGCTGCCTTTGACTCCGGCGCGTGCGGCGGACCGTCCCCTCACGCACATCGCCTTTGGCTCCTGCCTGAACAAGCCCGAGCATCCGCTGCTCGACCGCACCCTCACCGTGCCCATGGACCTGTTCATTTTCATGGGCGACAACGTCTATGCCGACACCACGAACATGACCGTGATGCGTGCGAAGTATGATGCGCTGAAGAACAGCCGCTTCTTCCAAGGCTTGAAAAAGAAAGCCCCCATCCTCGCCACCTGGGATGACCATGACTACGGCATGAACGATGGTGGCGGCAATTTCCCCTTCAAGCAAGGCGCCCAGCAGGAGTTCCACAACTGGCTGGATGAACCGGCGGATTCACCGCGCCGCCAGCAGGAGGGCGTCTATGATGCGCGAATCTACGGGCCAGCAGGCAAACGTGTGCAGGTGATCCTGCTGGATACGCGCTATTTCCGCAGCCCATTGGCGCGCGGCGATCACGGCATCGAGCCGAGCGGCGGCCCCTACATACCCACGAAGGATACGAGTACCACCATGCTCGGCGAGACGCAGTGGCGCTGGCTGGAGGCGCAATTGCAACAACCGGCGGAAGTGCGGCTCATCGTCTCCAGCATCCAGTTCGTGCCGGAACTGGCCGGCTGCGAGGCGTGGGCGAATCTGCCGCATGAAAAAGTGCGAATGCTGGAACTGCTGAAACGGACCAAGGCCAACGGCGTGCTCTTCCTCAGCGGCGACCGGCATTGGTGCGAGTTCTCCAGGATGGACGGGCTGGCCGGCTACCCGCTCTATGAGCTGACGGCGAGCGCCATGACCCAGGTGCATCCGCGCGGCACGCCCACGCCGAACAAATACCGCTTGATCCCGAAGACGTTTCACCAGGCAAATGTCGGCCTGCTCACCATCGACTGGGCGAGGCTTGATACGCAGTTGCACCTGCAGATCCTCGATGTCGAGGGGAAGACGCAACTGGAGCACAAGATCCGCTTGGGCGAATTGCAGGGGAAATAGCCAGCCTCTTCCCTGGTTGAAACGGTCGGTTATTCTCGGGCAGTCCCCAAGGCATGAGGATGGGATCAGATGATCAACCCCGCCCCAACACTCATCCCCACCAAGGACCGCCAGCAGGCGCTGGACTGGAGCCTCGCGCTGGCCAGCCAGGGCATCGAGGTGAGCATCGTGCAGGTCGACGAGGAGCGGCTCGCGTTGCAAGTGCCAGCGGCTGATTCAGTCCGCGCCTTTCAGACGCTTAAACTGTATCACCGCGAGAATCGCAGTTGGGGCTGGTGGTTGCAGCGCGCGGATGATGGACCGCCTTTCGAACCGCTCGCATTGTTCTGGGTGTTGAGCCTGATCTTATGGCATGCGCTGACCACCAGATGGCCGGGGTTGATCGTGGCCGGCATCGCCGACAGCACCCGGTTTGAGGCGGGCGATTGGTGGCGGCTTTTCACCGCCGTGACGTTGCATCATGATCTGGCGCATCTGGCGGCGAACTGCGGCATCGGCCTCCTGCTTTTCGGCCTGGCCGGGGCGCGTTATGGGCTGGGGCGGGCGCTGCTCGCGGCTTACCTGGCGGGAGTGGCGGGCAATATCGCGGGCTGGTTCATCTACGAACCACCCTATCGCAGCCTCGGTGCCTCGGGCATGGTGATGGGTGCGCTGGGACTTTTGATCGCGCGACCCGTCATTGGCCAGGGCCTGCCGATGTTGCAACGCCAGCGCCTGCTGGTGGCCCTCAGCGTGGGGGTGATGCTGTTCCTTTTGCTGGGCGCGAATCCGCAGAGCGACATGGTGGCCCATGCGGGCGGGTTCGCCGCCGGGCTGCTGTTTGGCTGGCTGCTCCGGCGCAACCACCGTCAGGAGCGGCAGGCCGCGAACAACCGGCTCGCCTTGATCACCTTCACCCTTCTGCTGCTGGTGACGTGGGGGCTGGCGCTCCGGTGACCGGTTGGGGGGCGGCATCGGCTGGCGCCGTGATCTTCAAGCCCACGATCCCCGCGATGATCAGCGCGATGCTCAGCAGGCGCAGCCAGTCTTTTGATTCGTTGAACAGGATGATGCCCGCGATGGCTCCGCCCGCCGCGCCGATACCCGTCCAGATGGCGTAAGCCGTGCCCATGGGAATGGAACGGATGGCGAGGGAGACCACAAACATGCTGGCGATCAGCGCGATGACCACGATGACGCTCGGCCATAAATTCCGGAAACCGTTCGAGTATTTCATGGCGATCAACCAGATGATCTCCAGCGCGCCGCCCAAAAAAAGATAGAACCAAGCCATGCGCGCAGTGTCGCGGTGCCTGCGGGAAAATTCAAGTGGCGCAAATGACCGGCCACTCTCTCCCCAGTCCCGCCAGGGACTTCCTGAAAATAGCCCACTGTTTCAACGGTGGGTAAACGCGCACGAATCGACAAGCCCCGTCAGGGGCGAAAGAACAATGCTCGCGCCTTGGAATCTTTCGGACCCCTAGGCCGGGGTGTTCATTGGCGATGACCGTTGATTCTGTCCTCACCGGCAAGCTGATCGGGATTCTGGCCGCACAACGGGAGAGAACCAGCGCACCTCCTGCGGGAATGGCCAAAGTAAAGGCAGGGTGAATACAATGTATTTACAATTTTTCAGCGTGGCGGCGAGCGGCAAAGTGCCCCTGAAGGACTGGATTGAAGGGCGCAAGGCGATTGCGAAAAGGTTGATTTCGCGTGGTTTAAAGCACCCGTTTATCGTTGATAATAAACAGGTTGCATTGGGCTGATGGGGTGGCGGGAGTGGGCGTCAAGTATTGAGTGGCGCAATACTTCGTAAAGCCACAGAATTGTAACAGTTTATGTTAAAAAAGCCGTTGACTTGTGCGGGGGCATTGGGCAAATTGAACGTGCACACTAAATCAGGAAGTTACTCACAAATGAAAACTAAAGCACTTCTTCTAGCAGGGCTGGTCTCGCTGGCCGGGGCGTCCGTAAGCGAAGCTCAGACGGTGTATTCGGTGAACTCTGTCGGTTATATCAACCTGACGATTCCGACCGGTTTCTCGATGATTGCCAACCAGTTGTTTACTTCTGGTTCGACGATTGGTGAGATTCTGCCGACGCCTGCCGTTGGTACGAAATTCTACAAGTTTAACGGGACTGGATTTGATATTAGTCAATATCTTGGCGCACCCTTCAACGCATGGTTTCCTAACGGTAGTGCAACTCTCCTGCCGGGTGAAGGTGGTTTCCTCTATAACCCCGCTGCTCCATACACACTGACCTTCACCGGTGAAGTGCCAACGGGTAACCTCTCGAATCCTTTGGTAGCTGGCTTTTCTATCCGCAGCTCCATCGTTCCGCAGAGCGGTGCTTTGAGTTCGGCTTTGGGGCTTCCAGCTACGGTTGGTGATAAGGTTTATAAGTACAATGGTACTAGCTACGATATCTATCAGCTGCTTGGTGCCCCTTTCAATGCTTGGTTCCCATCAGAGCCGAGCGTGAATGTCGGTGAGTCCTTCTTTGTTTACAAAGGAACCGGAACCAGTTGGGATCGTAGTTTCAGTATTGCTTCTAACTAACCTTATCGTTTCATTGTTATGAAGAAAATTATTGCATTGTTTGCGTTGATGGTTGGTTTGGTCAGTACTACTTACGGCCAAGGTAACCTCATTTTTGGCAATTTGGTTCCTGACCAAAGTGTTATCGCGCCTGTCTTCAATGTTGATGGCACGACGCCGCTTGCCGGAACTGGTTTTTCAGTTCAATTGTTCTACGGCACTGCTGGCACGCCTGAATCCTCGTTGATTGCTTTGGGTAGCCCGATTAGTTTTCAAACTGGTGGTTTCGCCGGATACTTCGGCGGTAACTCGGTTCAAATTCCTGGTGTGCCAGCAGGTTCGCAAGCGCAACTTCAAGTGCGTGCTTGGGATAACGCAGGCGGCACTATCACATCGTTTAACAGCGCTTTGGTTCGTGGAACTTCAACTTCGTTCCTATCGCCGGCTTTGGCCGTGGACTTGGCTCCTTCAATTCCGGCAATGACCGGCTTGACCAGCTTCCAGTTGGCAGCGGTTCCGGAGCCGACAACGATCGCGCTCGGTGTGCTCGGTGGCCTCGGCCTCTTGGCCCGCCGCCGCCGCAACGCCTAAGAGTATTCTCCTGTTAGTGTGCAATCGAACCCCGGCTTCGGCCGGGGTTTTTGCTTTTCGGATAGGCATGAAGCAAAAAGCCCGCCGTGTAAAAGGCGGGCTTGTAGTGATTCGGTAATACATTAACCCGCCCGGCGCAGCCACA
>JAEYXS010000027.1 GCA_023431185.1 Verrucomicrobiota bacterium | reverse complement strand
GTGCGGGAGGTGTGGACTGGTGGCTAGAGTGCCGCAGAACAGGATGCTATCGCGGAGGGTCACACGGAACAAACTGGATGGTAAGCCGCTTCGGGGAGCGCTGAATAGTTGACAGGAGTTTGGGTTGAGATTGAGTGGGGGCACTGGTTGGTGAGAGCCAGTCTCATTGGAATATGTTTTGACAATCCAAGCGGCTTACGCAGAATTCGAGTCCCGTTGCGCGGGAAAATCAGTCCGCGCCGCCGCCACGCAGGCATTTCCGGCTACCTTGAGAGTTATTCCAAGGGAAAATAGCCGGGTTTCGCAATCGTGGATTTTTTATTTTAGGCGGCAGACCGGTTTTTCGAGCAGGGGCTTGATAAGCTCTAATGAGCCTTATTAAGGAAACCTAAATCATACGCCCTGAGCGAAGTTTGCTTGCGGAATGTTGAGGCGGGGCCTAATAAAAAGCTGACGCACGAACAGTGCGTCTTATTTTGCTGGGCTGAAGTTATAAGAAGTTGAGTTGGTTTTGGGTTGGTTTGCGGTTGAGATTAACGAAAATGATGCTGAAGGCGCCGAGAAAGCGGTTCGGCTCAGAAAAGTTAAGCACCCAATGTCAGACATTTTTCCTAAATGGACCAATAAGTTGCCGCTGCTGATCGTGGCGGGCGCTTCCTTGGTTGGCACGGCGGTCACCGCCGGTGTGTGGTATTACTTCACACCGAAATACACGCGCGTCGGTTATCAGCCGAAGCAGCCGGTGGCCTTTTCACATAAGATTCACGCCGACCAGTTGGGGTTGGACTGCCGCTACTGCCATAATGGCGTGGAGAAGTCCTGGTATTCCAACGTGCCCGCCGCGAGCACGTGCATGAACTGCCACAACCAAGTGCTGAAGGATGACCCTAAGCTGCAGTTGGTGAGGGACAGTTACAACGAGAACAAGCCCATCCCGTGGGTGCAGATCCACAAGGTGCCGGATTACGTCTACTTCAACCACTCGGTGCATGTGAACCGTGGTGTCAGTTGCGTGGAGTGCCACGGTCAGGTGAACCAGATGGAGGAGGTTTATCACTCCAAGTCGTTGAGCATGGCGTTCTGCCTGGATTGCCACCGCAACCCGGAGAACGCGTTGCGGCCGTTGGACAAAGTCACTGATCTGAACTTCAAGTGGAGCGAAGACCCGAAGGTGAATGCGGAGACGCAGAAGGCCAAGGGTCTCGAAATGGTCCACAAGATGAACGTGCAGTCGTCCCAAAGCTGCTCGACCTGCCATCGATGAAAACAATTCCCCCTTCCAAGCCGGAAACGCAGACGGGCCAGCAATATTGGCGGAGTCTGGACCAGTTGCAGGATACCGCGGAGTTCCGTCAGTGGCTCGAGCGCGAGTTCCCTGAAGGTGCCAGCGAGTTCACCGACCCGGTTTCCCGCCGTAACTTCGTCAAGATCATGTCTGCCTCGTTCCTCTTGGCGGGCGTGGGATTGACGGGGTGCCGTCGTCCGGAAGAACACATTCTGCCGTTTTCGAAGATGCCGGAGGATTATGTGCACGGTGTGGCGCAGTACTTCGCCTCGGCTTATCCGACGCGTGGCGCGGCGATCCCGCTGGTGGTGAAGGCGCATGAAGGCCGTCCGGTGAAGGTGGAGGGCAATAGCCAGTTGCCTGGCAACAAGGGTGGCACGGATCAGTTCGCACAGGCATCCTTGCTGAATCTTTATGATGTGGACCGCGCGAAGCGTTTCACGAAGGACGGCGCTGGCATTGACCGTAATGCGGCTCTGGATGCGCTGAGCAAGATCGGTGTGGATGCCGCAGCGAACAAGGGTGCCGGACTCGCATTTCTCCTCGAGCGCAGCAGCTCGCCTTCACGCAATCGGGTGCAGAAGGCCATCGCGGCGAAGTTGCCGCAGGCGAAGTGGTTCGTTTACGAGCCGGTGGATTTCGATGTGCAGCGTCAGTCGGCGTCGCTGGTGTTCAACAGGGAAGTGCGTCCGCACTACCAGTTGGCGGAAGCGAAGCGCATCCTCACGCTGGACTGCGATTTCATCGGTAACGAGCAGGATGCTTACTCGCTGATCCATGGTTTCGCGAAGAACCGCAAGACGAAGTCCAACAAGGACGACATGAACCGCCTCTACACGGTCGAGGCGTTGTTCACGTTGACGGGTGCGAATGCGGATCACCGTCTGCGCGTGCCGGCCAGCGCGGTGCTGCCGATCGCGGCGAAGATCGCGGTGGCGATCCTGAGCCAGCAGAGCGGTTTCAGCACGGTCGTGCAAGCCCTCGAACCGATCGCCGCCCAAGGGAAGGTGGACGAGAAGTGGATCACGGAATGCGCGAAGGACTTGGTGGCGGGTGGCAAGAGCAGCTTGATTCTCGCAGGTTATCAGCAGCCGATGGAAGTGCATCTCATCGCGCATGTGCTGAATGCCGCGCTCGGTGCGGTGGGCACGACAGTCAGCTATCTCCCGGCAGACGAGCCGGTGCGTGGCACGATCCAAGAACTCGCGGCAGCGTTGAACGCAGGTGAGGTCACGACGCTGGCGATCCTTGGTGGCAATCCGGTTTACAACGCTCCGGCAGACTTGAACTGGTCGGCGGCGCAGGCCAAGGCGGGCACGGTTATCCGCTTGGGTTACACGGAGGATGAGTCCTTCGTGAAGAAGGGCTGGCATTTGCCGCTCGCGCACTACTTGGAATCTTGGGGTGATGCCCGCACGTCGGATGGTACGTTGGTGCCGGTGCAGCCGCTCATCCAGCCGCTCTTTGGTGGCATCACGGAACTCGAAGTGCTCGCCCGCCTCGGCGGTCTGGCCAAGACGAGCGCGTATGACATCGTGCGCGAAACGTTCAGCGCGATCGGCAGCGGCAGCGAAAATGCCTGGCGCAAGTTCCTGCATGACGGTTTCCTGGCGGACAGCGCGGCGAAGGCCGTGACGGTTTCGGTCAGCCTCGGCAACACGGCGGATGCGTTGAAGAACGCTAAGGTGCTGCCGGCCCCGAGCCAGAACGCGCTCGAAGTGGTGTTCCACCGCAGCTATAGCGTGGATGACGGCCGTTTCGCGAATAATGGCTGGATGCAGGAGACGCCGAACCCGATCACGAAGGTGACGTGGGATAACGTGGTGCTCATGAGCCCGGATACGGCCAAGGCTTTGGGCGTGGGCCGGTTCAACGATAAGGATGCGTTGGGCTTGGGTGGCTTGGTCAGTGGCGAGAAAGAGATTTCCCAAACGCCGAGCGCCGAGCGTGGCAAGTTTTACAATGAGATCGTCGATGTGACGGTTGGTAACAAGACCGTCAGCGGTCCCATCTGGATCGTCCCCGGCATGGCGGATAACGTCATCGGTCTGGAACTTGGCTATGGCCGTCCGGACGCGGGTCGTATCGCGCGCTCCCAGAAAGCTGCAGCCGGTTTCAATGTCTATCCGGTCCGCACGACCAATGCATTGCATATCGCTGCGGGCGCAAAGGTGGCCAAGAACACGACAGCGGAACCTTACGAAATCGCCAGCACGCAGGAACACGGCGTGATGGAAGGCCGCTCGATCATCCGCGAAGCGAATCTCGATCAGTATAAGAAGCAGCCTGATTTCGCCAAGTTGATGAACCTGCATCCGGCTCCGGTCACTCCGGCGCTGCGGGCCAAGGGCGTGAAGGAAGCCCCATCGCTTTATCCGAATCCGCTCGACGAGTGGAAGGACAAGGCGGTGCATCAATGGGGTATGGCCATCGACCTCAGCGCGTGCGTGGGTTGCACCGCGTGCCTGGTCGCCTGCCAGAGCGAGAACAACGTCCCGATCGTCGGCAAGGACCAAGTCCGCCGTGGTCGTGAGATGAGCTGGTTGCGCCTGGACCGTTATTTTGCGGGCGATGTGCTCAATCCGCAGATCGCCTTCCAGCCGATGCTATGCCAGCACTGCGAGGCGGCTCCGTGCGAAAACGTTTGCCCGGTGAATGCGACCGCACACGACGAAGAAGGCCTGAACGTCATGGCCTACAACCGTTGTGTCGGTACGCGCTACTGCTCGAACAACTGCCCGTATAAGGTCCGCCGCTTTAACTACCTCGATTACAACAAGCGCGGCCTGGACGACTTGGTCGGACCGCATTACCGCACGCCGATGACGGCGCAGGTGGAGGGCGAGTGGGCCATGACCCGCTGGTGGAAGAGCCCGGAAAAGGGCTGGCGCTCCGACGAAGAGTGGGAATTGCTCAAGCTTGCCAAGAATCCGGACGTCAGCGTCCGTATGCGTGGTGTGATGGAGAAGTGCTCCTTCTGCGTGCAACGCATCGAAGGTGCGAAGATCGCCCAGAAGGTCAAGGCGCGCGACACGGACAATGTGGCCGTGCCCGATGGCACGATCAAGACGGCTTGCCAACAGGCCTGCCCGGCAGATGCGATCGTGTTCGGTAACATCAAAGACCCGAACAGCGAAGTATCCAAGTGGAAGGCCCTTGACCGCGATTACTCGGTCTTGGACTTCCTGCTCACCAAGCCGCGCACGACGTATCTGGCGCGCATCCGCAACCAGAACAAAGCCATGCCGGACTACAAAGAGTTCCCCGGCACCTCGCAAGAGTGGCTTAACAAGCACAACAGTTTTGAAGCGCACGGCCACGCCGATCATGGGGATCATGCCCATGATTCCAAAGGCCACGAGACCAAGAAAGGAGCGCACTAATGTCAGACGCCGCCGCGATTCCTGCTAATTTCAAAGTCCAGGCTCCCCCGGTGGAGCTGGAACGCGAAGTATTAGTCAACAAGCAACGCGACATCGGTTGGATTTCCGACCGCGTCGCCTCCGTCATCGAGGGCAAGACCCCGCTATGGTGGTGGGCCATGATGGTGCCCAGCCTGCTTCTCTACGGGGCGATGGGCGCGATGATCTTCTATCAGATCTCCGTGGGCGTCGGTGTGTGGGGTAACAGCCACCCGGTCATGTGGGGCTGGGACATCATCAACTTCGTCTGGTGGATCGGTATCGGTCACGCTGGTACGTTGATCTCCGCGATTCTCTTCCTGCTCCGGCAGAAATGGCGTACCTCCATCAACCGTGCGTCCGAGGCGATGACCATCTTCGCCGTGATGTGCGCCGGTATCTATCCGGCCCTGCACGTCGGTCGTATCTGGTATGACTGGTACCTGTTCCCGATCCCGAACTCGAACGCCATCTGGCCGCAGTTCCGTTCGCCGCTGATGTGGGACGTGTTCGCTGTCTCCACCTACTTCACGGTGTCCGTGTTGTTCTGGTTCATGGGTTTGATTCCTGACCTCGCGGTCATGCGCGATCGGGCCAAGACCAAGCTGCGCAAATTCGCCTATGGTATCTTCTCCTTCGGCTGGACCGGTTCCAACCGTCACTGGAGCAACTACGAGAAAGCCTACCTGCTGTTGGCCGGTCTTTCGACGCCGCTGGTGCTTTCCGTGCACTCCATCGTGTCCTTGGACTTCGCCGTTTCGCAGCTTCCGGGCTGGCACACGACGATCTTCCCGCCGTACTTCGTGGCGGGTGCCGTGTTCTCCGGCTTCGGCATGGTGCTCACGCTCCTGATCCCGTTACGCACGCTGTGCAAGCTGGAAGACATCATCACCATGCGCCATATCGACCTGATGTGCAAAGTGGTGCTGGCGACCGGTTCCATCGTCGGTTACGCCTACATCATGGAGCTGTTCATCGCTTGGTATAGCGGCAGCCCGTATGAGCGCTATGCGTTCCTGAACCGTATCTCCGGTCCTTACTATTGGGGTTACCTCTGGATGTTCCTGCCGAACGTGATCATCCCGCAATTGTTCTGGTTCAAGTGGTGCCGGAGCAAACTGTGGTTCATCTTCATCATGTCCCTTATCGTGAACATCGGCATGTGGTTCGAGCGCTTCGTCATCATCGTGACGTCGCTGCACCGCGACTTCCTCCCCGCGAACTGGGGCTGGTACTCGCCCACCTGGGTGGACATCCTCATGTTCCTCGGTACATTCGGACAGTTCTTTACCTTCTTCCTGCTGTTCATGCGCTTCATCCCGATGATCGCCATCTGTGAAGTGAAAGCCATCACGCCGCAGGCCGACCCGCATCATCCCTTGGGTGGTGCCAAAGACGGAGGACATCACTAATGTCAGCGAGCAAACCATACGGCCTGCTGGCCGAGTTTGATAAACCCGCCGAGGTCATGCACGCCGCCGAGCAGGTGCGCGATGCCGGCTACAAGGTCTGGGATGTGCACACCCCGTATCCGATCCACGGCATGGACGAGGCCATGGGCTTGAAAAACTCCAAGGTCGGCTGGTTCTCTTTCATCGGCGGCGTGACCGGTTACTTCTCAGGCATGCTGCTCATCTGGTGGACGAACGCGGTGGACTACAAGATCATGATCGGCGGCAAGCCGATGTTCAGCCCGTTCGGCGCGTTCCCGCCGTCCTACGAGTTGACGATTCTCTTCGGCGCGTTCGGCGCCCTGCTCGGCATGCTGTTCCTGAACCGTCTGCCGCGCTTGCATCATCCGCTATTGAAACATGACCGTTTCAAGCTGGTGACCCATGACAAATATTTCATCGTGATCGAGACCGCCGATCCGAAGTATTCACCCAAGGAAACCCGCGAGTTGCTGGAAAAGGCCGGCAGCAAACGCATCGAACTCGTGGAGGAATAAGGAATGAAATACTTTTTAGGTTTCTTGGCTCTCGCAGTGGCCTCTGTGATTCTTATCGCAGGCCGGCAGGGGGATAAGTCCCTCAAGCCGCCGCTGGAGATTATCCCGGACATGGACCGCCAGCCGAAGCTCCGGCCGCAGGCGGGCAATCAGTTCTTTGCGGATGGCAAAAGCTCCCAGCTCAAGGTGGCAGGCACGATCGCCCGCGGTTCCCACTACGAAGACAGCCCGGTCAACACCGGCAAGCTCACGGGCACGACGAACTGGGTGGAACTTATCCCGGTGCCCGTCACCTCGCAGCTCATGGCTCGCGGCCATGAGCGCTATGACATCAATTGCGCCCCTTGCCACGGCAAGGCGGGCGATGGCAAGGGCATCACGACGAAATACAACATGGTGGCGGTCGCCAATTTCCATGATGCCCGGCTCGTGACGATGACCGATGGTGAGATCTTCAACACCATCACGCACGGCAAGAACCTGATGGGCGGCTACGGCGCGAACATCGATATCGAAGATCGCTGGGCGATCATCGCATACATGCGCGCCCTGCAACGCAGCCGTCTCGCAACCATTGATGATGTGCCCGCTCCGGCTCGCGCATCCCTGAACAAATAATCTTATGGCTTCGCATACGACCTCTCATTCCGAAGCTCCACTGGATTTGTCCAAGTGGCGGTCTGTGCCGACCAAGCTGGCCATCGCCGGTGCGGTCATGGCGGCCATCGGTGTCATCGCCATCACACCAGACGGCGGTAAAGCTGTCCCGCTGATCAAGCAGGCCAGTTTCTCCTATCTCACGGCTTACATCTTCTGCCTGAGCTTCATGCTCGGTGGTCTGTTCCTGACCATTTTGCATCATCTGTTTGATGCGAGCTGGTCGGTCCCGACCCGCCGCGTGACCGAAGCACTCGCCAGCTTGGCCGGTCCGCTGGCCATAGGGTTCCTGCCCATCCTCGGAGCCGCGCTGGCTTCGGATTCCACCGGCCTCTATCAATGGATGACTCACGCCGGTCATGACAGCCATGCGGTCCATGCCAAGAGTCCGCTGATGTCGAAGGCGGGTTTTGTGATCGTCAGTGTGCTCGCGCTGGTCACCTGGTGGCTGCTGGCCAACCGCCTGCGCTACTGGTCTTTGAAGCAGGATGAAACGGGTTCCGCCGAATGTACCAAGAAAATGCGGGCGTGGGCCTGTGGCGGCATCTGGCTCTTTGCCATCAGCGTCACTCTGGCCATCATCATGTGGGTGAAGGCGCTGCATGTGGAATTCTTCTCCACGATGTATGGCGTGCAATTCTTTGCCGGTCTGACTTGGGCTACCCTCGCCACGACGTATCTGGTAACGCTGGTCCTGAAACTTCAGGGGCCGCTGCAAGGTTTCGCCAAAGAAAAGACGTTCTACTTCCTCGGCTCGCTGCTGTTCGCCTTCACCGTGTTCTGGGCTTACGTGACCTTCTCAGAATACTTCATCATCTGGAATGCCAACATTCCGGAAGAGACCTTCTATTTCGTCTGGCGTGAGCAAGGTTCCTGGTTCGGGTTGAGTGTGTTGCTGATCTTCGGCCACTTCTTCATCCCGTTCCTCGCGCTGCTCCGCATCGATCTCAAGCTGAAGGTCTGGTGGATGGCCCCGATCATCGCCTGGGCCTGGCTGATGCACTATCTGGACGTGACCTTCCACGTCATGCCGGTGCTGCGTCCGTTCGGCTTCATGCCGCAGTTGCTGGACTTGGGCCTTTTGCTGCTGGGGGTTGGCGTGTTGAGCCAGCTTTTCATCAAGTCGCTGAACGCCCATCCGGTGATCCCGCAGAAGGATCCTCGCATCGCCGAGGCGTTGGACATGTATGTGCCGCCCGCTTCGTCCAAGCTGGCTGGTGCCAAACACTGATAATTTACCGAAGAACCTATGAGCAAATCATCCAGCTGCTGCAGTTGCATCAGTCCGAAATGTATCGCGTGGTTCGTCGGCATCGCCGGCACGTTCCTCATCACCTACGGATTCGTCAAGGTGATGCGCAACTACACCGCCACACCTGATCTCACCGCCGCCCGTGCGGCGGAACGCGCCAAGAATTTGAAGGAACTGCGCGCCGAGGAGAACAAGGTGCTCACGGAATACGCCTGGCAGAACAAGGATAAAGGTTTTGTCCGTGTCCCGGTGGACCGCGCCATCGAGCTGACCCTGGCCGAGTATAAGGACGCGAAAGCCCTGCGGGAACTGATGATCAAGCGCGTGGAAAAATTGAATGAGGCTCCGCCGAAAGCGCCGGAAGCTCCGAGCGCTTTCGAGTAAGCAATCTTTCGCCCTGAATCAATGAGTTCGGCTCCCTCAACCAACGAAGCAGTCTGCCAGCCGGAGAACACGTCGGCGCAGATCGATGCTTCCTGCCGTCTGCCGTTGCTGGTGATTTTCGGCAGCTCGGCTGCCTGGCTGGTCATCAGCGCCATCTTGGGCCTCATCGCCTCGGTGAAGATGCACAGCCCCAAGCTGCTGGCGGATTGCCCGTTCTTCACCTACGGCCATGTGCAGGCAGGCGCGTTCAATACGCTCCTCTACGGTTTCGTGGCGCAGGCGGCCATCGGAGTCATGCTTTGGCTCATCGCCCGTTTGGGCCGCACAACCTTGGTGCAAGGCGGTTTTGCTGCCGTGGGTGCCATCTTCTGGAACCTCGGAGTGACGCTCGGTCTCATCGGCATCATGATCGGTGATGGTTCCGGATACGAGTGGTTTGAGTTCCCGAAGTATGCCGCCCCGGTCCTGCTGGTGGGTTATGTATTGATGGGGTTGGTGGCCGGTTTCACCTTTGGCAGCCGTAAGAATGAGGAGATGTATCCCTCACAATGGTTCTTGCTGGCGGCCATTTTCTGGTTCCCCTGGATCTACATCACAGCCGTGGCGCTTATCCACTGGTTCCCGGCAGTAGGCGTGATGCAGGCGGTCGTGCATCAGTGGTATGCCCATAACCTCGTCGTCGTCTGGTTGGGCAGCATCGGCATCGCCACGGCTTACTACCTTGTGCCCAAACTCGCGGGCAAGCCGCTCGCCAGCTACAACCACGCACTGGTCAGCTTCTGGTTCCTGCTCCTGTTCGGCGGCATGGGTGGCATGCACCATGGCATGCCGGTCCCGGCCTGGTTGCCTTCCCTCAGCACGGTGATGGCTTTCCTGCTGGTGGGCCCGGTGCTGGCGTTCATCGTGAACCTGCATGGCACGCTATATGACGATGGCGGCAAGGTCCCTGCCAGCCTCACGCTTAATTTTGTGCTCGCCGGTTCGGTGGCCTTGATTGTGGGCATCCTTATGAAAGCCATCGGCGCGGTGCCGCAAATCAGTGACATCACCCACTTCACCTACTTTACGGCGGCCCAGAGCAAGCTGATGCTGTTCGGATTCGCCTCATTGATTTTACTGGGTGCTATCTATTACATCTTGCCTCGCGTGGCGGGTGTCGAATGGCCGCTGGCCGGTGCGCTCAAAGGTCATTTTTACCTGGGCACCATCGGTGCTGCCGTGCTCGTTCTGCCGCTTGCCTTGGGTGGGGTGCAGCAGGGCCTGAAGCTCGCATCTCCGACCGATTTCATGGAAGTGACCAAGGCGGCCATGATGGGTTTCCGCTTGAGCACACTAGGTGACCTGCTCTGGCTCGCCGGTAGCCTGGCCTTGCTTGTGAATGTGAAGCTGCTTGTCTATCGCATGGTCAAAGCCCAGGCCCTCGCCTGCATGGCTGAAGCCCAGACGGCCAAGACCCGGGAGGCCACGGTATGAATCACGGTCCCTTGGTATTTCTCGGTGTGTTCGTTACGCTGGTAACCTCTTGGTTCGGCATGATCTTCGTGCCTGAGCTTCAGGTCGGTTCGCTGAAGCCCGTGGCGGCGGAAGTGAGCGGTGGCCTGTATCCGGCAGCCAAACCCGGCATGGCCCAGCAAGGCGCGGAAGTCTATCGCCAGCAAGGCTGCTATTACTGCCACAGCCAGCAGGTGCGGCAGAGCGGGGTGGAGTTCGACCTTTATCTCACAGAAGTGGGTGACAAACCGGAGCAGGTTCTGGACGTTGTCAGTCGGGCCAATCCGCAGTTTGGTGCAGCGGCGGTGAAGAAGCTTGTCCAAAAACTGCCTGCCCCAGTGCTATCGGGCGCCAGATTTGAAGACATGCAAAAGGTCACCCAGTTTCTCAAAGACGCTGGAGCCAAGTTCGAGATGCATGTTGTCGCTTTGGGGCCAGATCTGGATCGCGGTTGGGGTGCCCGCCGGACCGTGGCGAATGACTTGCTCTTTGAGCGGACTGTCATGTTGGGTGAACAACGTATCGGGCCGGATTTGAGCGCGATTGGCCTGCGTCGTCCTGACGCAGCCTGGCACTTCAATCACCTTTATGCTCCGACCTCGGTGGTCGAGGGCTCCCGGATGCCTGCCTACACCTTCTTGTTTGAAGAACGCCCGGTGGGTCGCATACCTTCGGCGGATGCACTGAAGTTGGCCGAGGGTTTGGTCAAGCCCGGCCACGAGGTAGTGCCCAAACCAGCCGCCCAAGCCTTGGTTGCCTATTTGCAAAGCCTTAAATCCAACGTGGCTGTCTTTGAAGCGCCGATGAAGCCAGAGCCCAAGAAGGAAGACCCGGCTGCCGCCACGAATGTGGTCAATGCGGCTGCTGCTGCCACACCTGCTAAATGAGCGATCTCAAAAAACAGAACCAAGCTGCTGTGGCTTCCGATAACCAGGAACCGACAGTGAAAAAAGACCGTTATCCTATCTGGATCATGGTCGCTGCCGGGTTGTTGCTTTATCTCTGCATGGGTTTCTTGGCGGATCGTGCGGGCGGATTTAACAAGGAGGTTTATGAGCCTTATGCCTCCTACAAGCTCGTAGCCGCCATCCAGCCGGGTGCGGGCGGTCCCAACCCGATTTTGGACGGCAAGAAGGTTTACGAAAACAAAGGTTGCATTGCCTGCCATCAAGGCAGTGGCATGGGTGTGCCCGGCCAGTTCCCGCCCTTGGCCGGTTCTGACTGGGTACAGGTTGAAGGCTCGGAGCGTTTGGTCCGGCTGGTTTTGCACGGTGTGGCAGGTCCTATGACCGTAAACGGCACGGCCTATAATGGCGCGATGCCAGCGTGGAAGGGAGTTCTGACGGACAAGGAGATCGCTGATGTGGTCAGCTACATCCACAATGCTTGGGGTAACAAAGGGCCGATCGTCACAGAGGCTGAAGTAAAGCAGATTTCAGACAAGGAAGGTGCCCGCAGCGTGCCGTGGAGTGCTACGGAATTGCTTGCCATTCCGCTGAAGCAGTAGTGCATTCATTTTTGCTTTTGACCTGCCGTGGCTTTACTGGCCTAGGCAGGTTTTTACTTGTCGCACTTGCCCTCTATCTGATTTATCGCCCAAGCCGCATGTTCCGCAATCAGCGGTTCGCTGTCTTGGGCGGCAACTGACAAAGCGGGCAACGCCTCTGCTCCCGCTGTATTCCCCAAGGCCACGCACACGTTCCGTAACAAGCCACGCCGTTTGGTGCGTAGCATCGGCGTCCCTGCAAAGTGCTGCTTGAAGCCCGCCTCATCCAGCTCCAGCAATTCCAGCAGATCAGGCGTGCCGAGTTCATCACGTCGATGAGCACGCAGCAGGGAGGCTTCCTTGGCAAAGCGGTTCCACGGACACGCCGCCAGGCAATCATCGCAACCGTAGATGCGATTGCCGATGAGCGGGCGCAGCTCCACGGGGATGGAACCTTTCAATTCGATGGTGAGATAGGAGATGCAGCGCCGGGCATCGAGTTGGAAAGGCGCGGGCAGCGCGCTAGTCGGGCAGGCGTCCAGACAGCGATGGCAGGTGCCGCAGCGGTTCACTTCATGGGCGTCCGGCTCCAGTTCCAGCGTGGTGATGATCTCCGAGATGAAGAACCAATTGCCCAACTGACGGCTGATGAGATTCGTATGTTTGCCCACGAATCCCAAACCGGCGCGTTGGGCCAGATCGCGCTCCAAGATAGGGCCGGTGTCCACATACCACAGGGAACGCGTGCCGGCTCCGCCTTGGGCATCCACGAAATCGGACAGTTGCTTCAAGGGGCCGGCCAGCACATCGTGATAATCCTGATGCCGGGCGTAACGGGCGAGGGTACCTTGCCCTTGGGCGGCCTCCGCCTGCCATTCGGCGGCATGATAGCTGGTGGCGAGGCAGATGAGGGATTTGGCCCCGGGGAGGACCTGCTGGGGATCTGTACGCTTATGGGCATTCCGCTGGAGCCAGCCCATCTCCCCGTGTTTGCCGCCAGCCAGCCAATCGTTCAATTGCTGGCCGGTGGCGGGTGGGGCGGCGCTGGTGAAGCGGCAAAGATCAAAGCCCGATTCAAGGGCGCGTTGACGGATGGCTTCCTTCACGGTCGCGGACTATGGCCAAAATCGCGTCGGGCCAGTTGGAACTGGTGGCAGATCTGATGGGCTACTTCCCGGACGGAGCGAAACTCAGTGCTCACCAGTACATCGGCGGCGCGGTAGTGCGGTTCACGCTCGGCCAGCAGGCGCTCGATTTTGCCTTGCGGGTCCGGGTCCTGGAGCAGGGGACGATGCGTCTGGTTCCTGACCCGCCGCCAGATAGTTTCCGGTGCGGCCCAGAGGCAAACGACGAGGGAGTGAGTCTTCAGCGAAGCCATATTGTCCGGATTGCAGACTAAGCCGCCGCCGGTCGCGATGACCATGGAGGACATCTCGGCCAGCTTGGCCACGGCTTCCCGCTCGAACTGCCGGAAGGTCGGTTCCCCGTCCTCGGCGAAGATGCGGGGGATGGTTTTGCCGACACGCTGTTCGATCATCACGTCCGTGTCCAAGAAATTGAAATGCAGCAAGGTGGCGACTTGCTGGCCCACCGTCGATTTGCCGGTGCCCATGAAGCCCACCAAGGTCACATTCCGCAATTCCCGCCCAAGACTCATCCGTGAGGAATACCTGAAACGGGTCCGGCAGGCACGCCGATTCTATGGATTTTGTCCGCCGGACAGTCTTTTGACGGAAATTCATTTTCAAAACGCCAGTTTCCAGATAACCATGACCTGTGCCTGACCGTGCCATGAAGGGAGAGCGTGCGTTCCGGGGGATTCCGGTTTCTGCCGGAGTCGTCCGCGGAAAGGTGCTCGTCATCGCTGCCTCCCTCGAGACGGTCCCGCAAAGATCGATTACCGAGGAAGGTATCCCGGCCGAAATGCAACGGCTCGAACAGGCACTCATCCAGACCAGGCAGGAAATCCTCGCCGTCCAGCAGAAGGTTGCGGAAAACTTGGGTGCGTCGGATGCCAACATCTTTGATGCCCATCTGCTGGTCTTGGAAGACCCCACCTTGCTCGATGAGACCACCCGCCTGATGCGCGAGCAGTTGGTGAGCGTGGATTACGCCTACCAGCAAGTGGCTGAGAAGTATGCCGCCACGCTGGAGAGCATTGAGGACGATTACCTGCGCGAACGCGCGGCGGATTTGCGCGACGTGAAGATCCGGGTGCTGAATCATCTCGTCGGTCGCGCACCTGAAGATGTCCTCAGCCACCTGAACGAGCCGTGCATCATCATCGCGCATGACCTGACGCCATCCACCACGGCGCAGTTGAACAAGAAATTTGTGCTCGGCTTCGCCACCGAGATTGGCAGCAAGACCTCGCACACGGCCATCATGTCGCGGTCATTGGAGATCCCCGCGATCGTCGGACTGACGGATATCACCGCGCATCTCGTCACGGGCGATTACGTATTGCTGGACGGCTACAACGGCGTAGTCGTCCTTAATCCCACTGAACAGACACTTTTTGAATACGGCCAACTCGTGCGCCGCCAGATGTCACTCCAGGAGGAACTGGGCGAGTTACGGGACAAGCCGGCGGTGACGCTCGATGGCCGCAAGGTCATCCTCTCGGCTAATCTGGAAACCCCGGAGGACGTGGAGAACGTCAAGATCTGCGGTGCCGAGGGGGTGGGCTTGTACCGCACGGAATATCTTTTCATCAACCGGGACGGATTGCCCTCAGAAGAGGATCAATACGAGGCCTATCACAAGGTTGCCGCCGCCTTGAAAGGTCAGCCCGTGGTCATCCGTACCTTGGATTTGGGCGGAGACAAGTTCCTTTCCAGCCTGCAGATTCCGCAGGAGATGAATCCCTTTCTTGGCTGGCGCGCCATCCGTTTTTGTCTGCAAGAGCTTGACGTGTTTCGCGTTCAGCTTCGCGCCATCCTTCGTGCTAGCGCTGTCGGAAATGTGAAGATCATGTACCCGATGATCTCGGGCGTGGAAGAGCTGAAGCAGGCCAACGCCATCCTGGAAGAGTGCAAGGAACAGTTACGTGCCGAGGGCAAACCGTTCGATGACAAACTCGAGATCGGTGCGATGATAGAGATCCCCTCGGCGGCTTTGGCGGCGGATGCACTCGCCAAGCGGGTGCAGTTCTTCAGCTTGGGCACGAACGATCTTATCCAATACTCGCTCGCGGTGGACCGGATGAACGAGAAAATCGCGCATCTTTACGAGCCTTCCCACCCGGCCATCCTGCGTCTCATCCAGATGACGGTGGAGGCGGCGCATCGCAAGGGCCTCTGGGTCGGTGTCTGTGGTGAGATGGCCGGTGATCCGGCGATGGTACCGTTGCTTTTGGGGTTGGGGGTGGATGAATTAAGCTGCGCGCCTCCTTTGGTACCCCAGATCAAGAAGCTTGTCCGCCAGATCAAACAGAGCGAAGCAGAGGCTCTCGTGAAGCAGGCCTTGGAATGTGATTCCGGCACCGAGATCCACGCACTCTCCGAGCAGCTTGCACGAAACGTTGCGCCCACGCTATTTAACGCTACAAAATAACCCTGATGAAAGTGCTGATCCTTGCGGCTGGCTATGCCACCCGCCTTTATCCTTTGACTCTGACCCAGCCCAAACCGCTGTTGCCCGTGGCCGGCAAGCCCATGATCGACTATGTGATGGACAACCTCGCGGCCATCCCTGAGATCGACCATGTGTATGTCGTGACGAACGCGAAGTTCGCCGGGCATTTCCAGAAGTGGGCGGACGCTTACGATTCCAAATCCAAACTCAAGTTCACCATCATCAACGACGGCTCCACGGATGACTCCAACAAGCTCGGCGCCATCGGTGACCTGCATCTGGTGCTGACGAAGGAGAAGATCGATGACGACCTCATCGTGGTGGCCGGTGACAATCTTTTCAGTGAGAAGCTCGGTGAATTCGGCAAGTATTGCCTCCAGAAGAATGCGCCGGTGCTGGGCCTCTACGATGTCGGCAGCCTGGAACAGGCGAAGAAGTATGGCGTGGTGAGCATCGATGGCGAAGGCAAGCTGGCCAAGTTCGTCGAGAAACCCGCGCAGCCGGAGAGCACGCTCATCGGCATCGCGCTCTACTATTACCCGAAAGCCACGCTGCCCTTGGTGGATCAATACATCAAGGAAGGCAACAATCCTGACCAGCCGGGTCGTCTGGTGCAATGGCTCTACCCGCGTCAGTCCGTCTATACATGGACTGTGCCCGGCATCTGGTATGACATCGGTTCCAAAGAAACGCTGGAAGAGGCGAACCGGATTTTCGCGAAGAAGTAACAGCTTTTGAAAAAGCAAAAGGCCGAAGGAGCCATTCCTTCGGCCTTTTTTATTTCGTGATGATTACTTGATGCCCCGTGCTTTCACTTCGATTGCGTAGAGCGATTTGCGTGCAGTGAGGAAGAGTGTCTTCATGCCCGAGCCGCCGAAGCCAACGTTTGCCGGGGCTTCTGGTGTCAGGATTTTCCCGATCAGTTCACCAGTAGGTTCGAAGATGTGCACGCCATCACCGGCGCTGGACCAGATACGGCCTTTGGTGTCACACCGGATGCCGTCGGGTGCGCCTTTGTCGATCTTGGCGAAGACCTGGCCGTTGGAGAGGGTGCCATCCTTGTTCACGTCGAACACGCGGATGTGCTTGGGCGCGCCGGAATCGGCCACGTAGAGTTTTTTCTCATTCGGTGAGAAGCAGAGGCCGTTCGGTTTGTCGAAGTCCGTGGCCACCGCCGTGATGGTCTTCTTCTTGGGGTCATAACGATACACGTAATTTCCCGGCTGCTTTTTATCGGCCTTGTTCACCAGACCATAATCCGGATCGGTGAACCAGATGGACCCGTCGGATTTCACCACCGGATCATTCGGCGAGTTCAGCGGTTTGCCTTCGTAGGAATCCACCAGCGTTTTGATGACGCCGCTCTTTTCCGTCACGGAAACACGACGGCCGCTGTGCTCGGCGCTGACCAGGCGGCCTTGCCGGTCGATGGTGTTGCCGTTGGCATTCTGGCTGTTGCTGCGGAAGACGGTGATGCCTTCCTTCGCATTCCACTTGAGCAGTTGGTTCTTCGGGATGTCGCTGAAGACGAGGTAACCGCCGCTGCCTTTGAACCATTGCGGGCCTTCCGTGAAGCTCATGCCGGTGCCTAGGCGCTTCAAAACTGAATTGGTGTTCACCGCTTTGGTAAACGCGGCTTGATTGATGATCTGGAACTCAAAGGGCGCATTTTCTGCGGCTGAGGCAGCGTGGGCCACGAGCAGGCCCAGCACTGTGGTGAGCAGTGTTCTCTTCATAGGCGATATGATTCTGTGATGTGTGTGTGCTTTGGCTGGCGGGGTTGTTAGCAAGAAATGTCCGGCACGTCACGCCAAAGAAAAAGCCCGGCAGAAATATTTTCTGCCGGGCTGGGTGAAACCAATCAGAGCGGTCAGCTCTTCAGCCACTTCGGCACGGATTCGTCCGCCAGGATATCCTTCACGCTTTGGCGTTTGCGCACCACGGCACTTTCCTTGCCGTTCACCAGCACCTCGGCGACGAGCGGGCGCGTGTTGTAGTTGGAGGCCATCACGAAGCCATACGCGCCGGCAGAAAGCAGGGCGAGGTGGTCGCCTTCGCCGACCTTCGGCAACGGGCGATCCTTGGCGAAGTAATCACCGGACTCGCAGATCGGCCCGACGATGTCGGAAGACACCAGTGCGCCGCCTTTGGCCAGCAAGGGGACGATCTCATGATAGCTGTCGTAGAACGCAGGGCGGATGAGATCGTTCATCGCGGCGTCCACGATGACGAAGTTCTTCTTGCCCGTGCGCTTCACGTATTCCACGCGCGTGACGAGGATGCCGGCATTGCCTACGAGGAACCGGCCGGGCTCCATCAGGATGCGCAGACCCAGCGGCTCGAGCAAAGGCTTGAGCGTGGCGGCGTAGCTGGCGGGCGTGAGGATCTTCTTCGCCTTGGGCTGCTGCCACCATTCTTCCGAAGCGCTGGCAAGCGCGGGATTGTAGATGATGCCCAGGCCGCCGCCGATGCTGAAGAACTCAAAGCTGTACTTCTTCGCGAGTTTGGCGACGAGCGGGATCATCTTTTCCACCGCCAGCTTGAACGGCTTCACTTCCGTGAGCTGTGAGCCGATGTGGATCTGGATGCCGCGCAGCCAGATGTTCTTCAGCTTGCTGGCACGGGCGTAGATCTTCTCAATCTCCTCGAAGGCGATGCCGAACTTGTTCTCATACGTGCCCGTGGTGATCTTGGCATGGGTGCCGGCATCCACGTTCGGGTTCACGCGCACGGCGATGGGCGCGGTCTTCTTCAGACGGCCGGCCACCTTGTTGATGCGGGCGATCTCGGCTTCGCTCTCGACGTTGAAGGAATAAATCCCTTTCTTCAGCGCGAACTCGATCTCGGCCTCGGTCTTGCCCACACCGGCGAAGACGCATTTGCCCGGATCACCGCCTGCGGAGATGACGCGCTGCAATTCACCGGCGCTGACGATGTCAAAGCCGCTGCCTTCATTCGCGAGGGTGCGGATGATGGCGAGATTGGAATTCGATTTGACCGCAAAGCAGACCAGGTGGTCGAGCGGGTCCATCGCGGCGTCGAGCTTGTTGAAGTGCTCGGCGATGGTGTTCTGGGAATAGACGTACAGCGGGGTACCGTGCTCGGCAGCGAGTTTTTCGACGGCGACACCTTCGCAATACAGCTTCTTACCTACGTAACGAAAGTCATGCATGGGCGGTAGTTATGCCAGAGGCCAGCAGGTTGAAAATAAAAAACCCGCCGGAGTTGCTCCGGCGGGTTGTTGTTTGGGCGGCTTTACTCCGCGATAATCTTGGCGCGACGCTCGTGGTATTCCTTCGGCGTGATCTTGTCCGCCTTGTAGAGGTCGAGCAGCTCCTTGAGCTTGGCTTCCTTGCTCGTGCCGGAGGGCTTGGTTTCCGTGGTTGCTTTCTTGTCCGCTTTTTTCGCCGGCTTGGTCGATGAGGTGTCCTTCATCGCCGCAGTTTTCTTGGCTTCTTCGGCCTGTTTCTTGGCGGCGGCTTCGGCTTCTTTCTTGGCTTTCGCCTCGGCTTTGGCTCTGGCTTCCGCAGCTTCTTTGGCGGCCTCTTCAGCTTCCTTCTTGGCGCGAGCTTCTGCTTTGGCGCGGTCGGCTTCGGCCTTTTTCATGTCAGCGGGCTTGGCTGCCGCCGCCTTCTTGGCTGCCGCTTCAGCATCCTTCTTGGCTTGGGCTTCCGCCTTGGCTCTGGCTTCCGCTTCCTTCTCAGCCTTTTCTTTCGCCAGTTTGGCCATCTTGGCATCTTCTTTGGCCTTGGCTTCGGCAGCTTTCTTGGCAGCGGCTTCGGCTTCTTTCTTGGCTTTGGCTTCTTTTTCCGCCGCCAGTTTTGCGATCTTAGCCTGTTCTTTCTTCTGTTTTTCCGCCGCTTCGGCGGCTTTCTCAGCCGCTTCCGCTTGGGCCTTCATGCGGGCTTTCTCATCCTTGACGCGCTGGGCTTCGGCTTTGGCCCTGGCTTCGGCTTCTTCCTTGGCGCGGTCTTCTTCAGCCTTGGTCATCTTGGCCGTTTGGACGGGTTTCTTGGCATCGGCAGCCTTCTTGGCAGCAGCTTCGGCGTCTTTCTTTGCTTGGGCATCCGCCTTCGCTTTCGCATCGGCAGCTTTCTTGGCGGCTTCAGCGGCTTCCTTTTGCGCCTTGGCGTCTGCTTTGGCCTTGGCATCGGCAGCCTTGGCCTTTTCTGCCTCAGCTTTCTTCATGTCTGCCGCCGTCGTAGCCGGCTTGGCAGAAGCGGTCTTCTTGGCGGCCTCCGCTTTGGCTTTTTCATCCGCCAGGCGCTTTGCTTCAATCTGCTTGGCTGCTTCGGCTTCCGCCTTCATGCGGGCTTCCGGAGTGGTGGATTTGGGGTCAATCGTCGGAGATTTGGCCATCTTCGCGCGTGCTTCAGCCCGCTCCTTCTCAATCTGAGCCTGACGGGCTTTGTTATCCGCGTCCGCCTTCATGCGGGCGGCTTCGCGCTCCTTGGTCTTCAAAGCCATCTCGGCATCGGCCTTGGCTTTCGCTTCGGCGCGGGCGGCGTTGATGCGTTCGGCTTCGGTCATCGTCGCCGGGTCTTTGGTGATCGTTGGTTTCGTTACCGCAGGTTCGGCCACCGTGGTCTTGGCCATCTTGGCTTGCTTCTCCGCATCCGCCTTGGCCTTGGCTTCAGCTTTGGCTCTGGCATCAGCTTCTTTCTTGGCCGCGAGTTCAGCTTTCTTTTGGGCTTCTGCCGCTTTCTTGGCATCCGCATCCGCTTTTCTGGCTTCCGCTGCTGTCATGCGACTGGAGACGGGTGGCGGTGGCACTGTTCCACGCGCAGGTGTGGCGGATGGCGTGTTCGGACGCGTGAGTGACGGTGTGGTGGTGCGCGCAGTGTAAACCGGCTGCGGGCGGGCAACGCTGGCTCGTGGAGCCGTGCCGGTTATGCCTTGGCTGATGCCCTGATTGATGCTGGCACGCGCGTCGGCTTCGGCCTGACGGAGGGACTGCTCGCGCATGAGTGCCAAAGCAGATGCCTTGGCGTTGGCTTCTGCTTTCTGCAGTTCGGATTCGCGCATCTTGGCAAGGACGGCTGCCTTGGCGTCGGCTTCGGACTTGAGCAGATCCTGGTTGCGGGACATGGAAAGCACGGAGGCTTTGGCCTCTGCTTCAAACTGTTGCAGTGTGACACCGCGGTTCGCGACGGCGGCTTTCGAATTGGCGGCGGCCGTCGTGGTGGCTTTGGCCGGGGCAGGCTTGGTGCTGGCGGTTGTCGTGGTGCCTGCTTTCTTGGCGGCCAACTTGTCGGCCTCGGCCTTTTTCTTGGCTTCGGCGGCGAGTTTTTTCTCGGCGTCGGCTTTGGCCTTGGCGTCAGCTTTGGCTTTGGCATCCGCCATCTTCTTGGCATCCGCTTCTTTCTTCTTCGCGTCAGCCAAGGCTTTTTCCTGGGCCTTTTTCTGTGCGGCTGCAGCTTCTTCCTTGGCTTCGGCTTCTTTCTTTTGGGCTGCGGCGAGGGCCTTCGCATCGGCAGCGGCCTTTTTCTTCGCCGCGGCGTCTGCGTCTTTCGCAGAGGCCATGGCCTTCTCCTCGGCTTCCGCTTTCTTCTTGGCTTCGGCGAGGGCCTTGCGACGGGCGGCCTCTTCTTGCAAGCGCTTGGCTTCGGCGGCTTTCTTGGCGTCGGCTTCCGCTTTCTTCTTCGCGTCGGCCGCGGCTTTCAAGCGTGCGGCTTCTGCTTTACGGGCCTCTTCCTTGGCTTTGGCTTCGGCCTTGGCTTTCGCCTCCGCTTCATCTTTGGCTTTCTCAGCGGCTTCTTCCGCCGCCTTGGCTTTGGCTTTTTCAGCGTCACGCGCGGCCCGTTCGGCTTTGCGTTTGGCTTCCGCCTCGGCCTTCAGCTTGGCCGCTTCATCCTTGGAAGCATCCGCTTGGGCATAGAGAACGGTTTCGGCGTAAACAGCAGTGTCAGGCGTGATGGGAATCACTCCCCACGTTATCAGGAAGGCCAAAAGAAATAGCTTGGAAAGTCGCATCCCCGCTTTCTAAGGGGAAAAATTACGCAAATCAATGCTATTTCGGTTCATCCGAAAGTTTGAGCCCCACTATTTTTGGCCACCAAGGTGTCGGATAAAGCACAATTGAGGCCAAAACATCGGTCCAAACTTCGGTACGCGTCACTTTTACCCGGTGTTTTGGGTCCAAAACAGCCTCTTTTTGCAGCCTTTTTAGAGTCCGTGCCCCGATCAAGATCGGCCAGGCACAAGCCAGCCGCACGCGCACACATGGCCAAGGCAGTGTCTGCGTGTAAACCCATCCCGTCGCCAGATGATTCCGAGCCAATGTCAAATAATCATCGTAAAGCGGGCGAAATTTCAGCTCACTCTCAGGTTTGAGTAATTGAGCAGCTTCCAAGCCATGTCGCACCAGGGATTCGGTTGGAACATAGCACCGCCCCTGCCGCAAATCACGGGGCAGGTCCCTTAAGATATTGATCAACTGCAACCCCTTGCCATACCGGATGCCTTGCGCCAGCAGTATTGCCTCATTCAGGTCGGCCTTGGGAAACAAGCGTTTCCGGCAGATTTTCGTCCAAAACTCCCCGACGCAACCCGCCACCCGATAGGTGTAATCATCCAGTTCCGCCTCATTTTGCAGGGCTATCAGCCGGTTTTCACCCGCTCCGGCGAATCGTTGCAGGTCCAGTACCTGTCCGCTGGTGATGACATCTAGCACTTCACGGATCAATTGCCGGTCACCGGCTTCCATCTGGTCCAGCAGGCTGAGCGCCTCGGGAATCCGTTTCAGGAGCACTTGCTCGGCGGGAAGTCCTTGGTGCTTGGTCAGTTCGCCCAAAGCGGGCAGTTCTGGGGATTCGCCCAAGATACGCGCACGCAAGGCGGCCAGTGCGGCCAGGCGTTGTTCCAAAGCAATGATCTCGGTATCCGCAATCGTATCGGTGGTCCGGGCCAGAAGATAAGCCAAACCAATCTGGGAACGCACCGCCGCGGGGAGTACACGCAACGTTAGGTAAAACGAGCGCGAGACATCCCGTAGCAGGCGGGTCAACAGTTCATCAGACCGGTATTTCATGTGTGCCGCTGTGTATCAAACACGTCCCAAGTGAGACTGTCAGCATTTGAATGGTGTACAAACTAGATTGCGTAAGTCCATGATACGCTTGGTTTTTTATTAGATATTCTGTTTTGTTTTGTTATGTGTTAAATATTTAAGTTATACTTAAAATAAACGTTAGATTTTTGTTTAAAATCCGATAGCCTAATTGAGCCTTTGGCAATCGGCACCTTCTGCCGACGGGTCCCCGACCCCCTATGGAGCCTTCCCGGCTCGGTACGAAGCGGTGTCCAATGCCGCTTTACAGGTGACGTAAACGAAACATTCAAATGGAAAGGACAACGATGAATGGGAAATGGATGAAAACAGGTGTGGTGTTGGCTGGTTTGGCGGCCTTGGTGTGGTGGCCTTTGCTCCATTTGATTTTGGTAGTGGTGAATCTGGTGGTGAGCCTTTTGGTGCTTGGTTTGCAGGCAGTGCTGGTGCGGTTGCCCCGCAAGTTGCCAGAACGCCGCTCACTGGGGGGCAAGCGTCCGTTTGTTTCCATCCACGTGCCGGCACACAATGAACCGCCGGAACTTCTCAAGGAGACGTTGCGCGGTTTGAGCGAGCTGGACTGGGACAACTACGAAGTGCTGGTCATGGACAACAACACTACCGACCGGAAACTTTGGGAGCCGATCGCCGGACACTGTGAGGAGTTGGGGCCTAAGTTCCGCTTCTTTCACAAGGAGAACATGAAAGGCTTCAAGTCCGGGGCGATGAACTATGTCCGCCAGTTCATGGATGAGCGCACGGAATACATATTCGTCATCGATGCCGATTACGTGGTGGAGCGGGATGCCATCCAGCGGGGGCTCAGCTATTTCACGGACGGGCAAGTGGGCATGGTGCAGTTCCCGCAAGATTACCGGAATGTATGTGCGGGCAACCGTGGCCTCACACTGGATTTCAAGCATTTCTTTTCCGCCTACATGAACATGGCCAACCGCATGAACTGCGTGCCCTCCACGGGGACGTTGAGCTTCCTGCGGGTGGAGGCGCTGCGGGCGGTGAAAGGATTCAGTACCGAGGTCATCACGGAAGATGCCGACTTGGGGTTGCGGTTGGCTTGGAATGGTTTTCGCTCCGTCTATGCGCACGAGGCAATCGGGCGCGGGGTGATGCCGCACGATCTGCCGAGCCTGAAAAAGCAGCGCTGGCGCTGGGCTTTCGGCAATGCCCAGATCCTCAAGCTGCATGGGTTGGAAATGCTGGCCACACCGTCGTTAACGCGCACACAGAAGCTAGGTTTTTTCGCGCATCTCACGGCGTGGTTCAATTTCAATCTCATCCCCATTCTCTCGCTGATCGCCCTGGTGCCACTGCTTGTGACCAGTCGCATGGCGGCGGAGCATCCCTACATCGCGGTCCTGTCCGGGCTGACGCTGATGATGTGGTTGCTGCTGCGCTTCGCGGTCTTTTGTTACGGCCTGGGTCGGGACGGTCATTCGCTCAAGGAGATCATGGCCGGGTTCCTGACGCATGTCGGGCTGGGTTGGATCTACAGTTCCAGTTGGCCGAGCTGCCTGCTGGATCACCACGCGGGTTTCATCCGTACGAACAAGTTTCTCACCGAGAAAGTACCGCATGCCTTGCGGGCCATCCTGACCGAGATTATGCTCGGAGTGGCGCTGGTGGCGGCTTTCGTCCTGCTGACTGTAGAGGGGTTTATCATCGCGCCGCTGGCCGCGCTGTTGATCGGTTGCACCAGGTTTGCCATTCTCTGGGTGGGCCGGCAGATGCGGCGTACATTTGAACTTTCGCGCAAGCTGGAGGAGGATGAAGCCAGGCTGCGGGCAGATGCTGAGGAAGATCTGTTTTCTCTGGAATCCCGCACCACGGGCTGAAAGCACAGTTTATGGTCCCAGTGCCAAACCTGACGGTGCTTCGGCACCGGGACCGCCTGCAATCGTTGAAGTATTCAACCATTGAGGCGTGTTTCAGTGTACCGATGCTGAATCTGACGATGCCGAACCTGCCGTTCGTCATCGCCTTTGTGCTGGTGGCGCTGGGCTGGTCCCCTGCGTGGGTCGGTTTGCTGGCGGCGTTACCCCAAATCGGCAACGCCATCCAGCCGTGGGTCAGCGGCTGGTTGCAACGGCGGTATCCCGCGCTGGTCATCATGCGCGGCTCGTTTGTCCTGAGCGCCGTGCCCTGGTTGCTGATGCCGCTGCTGCGCTGGTTGCCCGAGTGGCGTGATGGCTTGGTGCTCCTGCTCGTCACGGTATCCACCCTCGCGAACAGCGTCGCCAGTGTGGCATGGTCAGCTTCCATCGCGGAGCTGGTCCCTCCCCGCATCAGCGGCAAGTACTTCGCGCGGCGCAATCTCATCTTCGGGTTCTGGACACTGGTGGCGGTGCTGGTGGCGGGCTTCTTGGTGGATGCGGGCCAGCATGGATTCGATGTTTTCGCCGCCATTTTCTTCGCCGCCGGTCTGGGGCGGCTGGCGGGATTGTTCTATCTGAACCGGATGATTTTCCCCGGTCGGGTGCAGGAGGTGCAGGCCAGCGGTACGAGCTGGCAGCAGGCGCGGGCCGTGCTGGCGGATGGGAACTATTTGCGGTTTACCCTTTTTATCGGCCTCTGGGGCTTTTTTCTGGGCATCGGACTGCCGTTCCAGACGGTCTTTCTGCTGGATGTGCTGCATTTTCAGATGGGCGAAGTGGTGGTGCTGACGACGCTCGGGGGCATCGGCGGTCTGTTGACGTTGCACGCCTGGGGTTCGCTGTGCGACCGGTTCGGAAACAAGCCTGTGCTATATGTTTGTTCTTTGATTTGGGCGATGATTGGATTGCTTACCTGGGTGCTGGTGGGACCGGAGTTTCAGGCGCATCTGACCTTGGCCTTCATCGTCATCGGCGGTTTGACGGCCGGCTTCCAGCTTTGCCAGTTCAATCTGATGCTCAAGCTGATCGCGGCGGAGCGGCGTGCGGCGCACATCGCGGTGTTCCTGGCGTTGACGAGCATGCTGATGGCCTTGGGGCCTTTGGCTGGTGGGGCGCTATTGGCCGCTTTGCCGGTGCAGGCCGGACAGGTGTTCGGTCAGCCCGTGTTAAATTATCATCTGGTCTTCGCCGTCTCGATGCTCGGTTGCCTCGTGCTGCCGTCCTTGCTGCAAAGCGTACGGGAAGATGCTGAGGCAGCGCCCATGCAGGTCTGGCGGGCGATGCGCGCCATGCGGGCCTTCAATCCGCTGGCGGGCATGGCGACTACGGCGGAATTTCTCTTCACCCCGCGTGGTCTAACCGGTTTGGCGCGGCAAAGCTGGCGCTCCTTGCGTCGCCATGCCCGGGCGGTGGGCGAAGTCGGGGAAGATCTGGTGGAGGTGAGCCGCAAAGCCGCGCGTGACGCGGTGAAATGAAGAGTCAATCCGGGCAGACAGATTTACCCTGCGCAATGGATCCTTTGAAAAGTCGTCCGGCCAGCAGATGGATCTGCTTGTGCCACGCCAGCTTCGCCAGCCACTCCTCCGGCAATCCGCCCAGACCGTAATACGCCCCGGCGATCTGACCATAGATAGCGGCCGTGGTGTCTGCGTCATCGCCTAAATTGGCCGCGAGCAAAGCGCCATCACGAAAATCATTTGTTTTATGAAACGCCCAGAGCGCCGCCTCCAATGAATCCACTACGTAACCCGTTCCCCGGATGGCTGGAGGCTCTTTCATTTTGAACGAACCATTCGCCACCGTTTGGATTTCGGGACAATAGGACGGTTTGCCGAAGAACGATTTCACCGGTGTAAATCCCGGGCTGAGCAGTTCTTCTTTCGGCCTCTCTTGCAATGCCCCGATGATCAACCCGGCAAAGTAATGGCTGGCGTCGAGGCACGCTTTGGTTTGATGAGTGGTGCGTGAGCTTTGTCGCGCCATCTCCAGTGCCTTGGCCGGCTCATCAGCGTAAAAGAGCGGGATCGGAGCCAGCCTCATCAATGCACCATTGCCAGCCGTATGCGAATCCGTAGGCCCGGCAAATGGTTCACCGATGGCTTCAAAGGTCTCGATGGCCGCTCGTACAGTGTTGCCGATGTCGAAGCAATGGTCGCGGCAGGACCAATAGCCTGCGCGATACCACTGCCGATACCGGTCCATCTGGTCGCGGGCATCAAAACCATTTTTCGCTACCAAGCTCTCCGCCAGACACATCGCCATGGAGGTGTCATCCGTCCATTCGCCCGCTTTAAGACCGAAAGGTCCGCCGCCGATCATGTCCGCGATGGGCGCGAAAGTGCCGGGCGGCTTGAACTCCAGAGTCGTCCCCAAGGCGTCGCCTAGAGCCAGTCCGAACAGGGCTCCCATATGCCGGTCATACCGGTTTGGCATCGCAGTCACGGTGCCAATGTCAGTCAAACCAGGCACATTTCAACCTGCAAAAAAGTTTGGACAATCCTTCGCCGGACTTCAAAGTGGTTCCTGTTACCTGAACAAAAGGCCCGGATTGGGCGTCTTTAATTTAGAGCATACATGAAAATGACCAAAAGTTTTGCCCTGTGGCTGGCCGGCCTCGCCATGTTGGGTGCATTCACTTCCCACGCCGCTGAAAAGTGGACCGACCTCTTCGATGGCAAAACCCTGAACGGCTGGGTGCAGCGCGGCGGTGCGGCCAAGTATCGTGTGGAAAACGGCCAGATCATCGGCACCACGGTGCCCAAGACGCCGAACACCTTCCTCTGCACGGACAAGACCTACGGCGACTTCATCTTGGAACTCGAGTTCAAGGTGGACCCGAAGATGAATTCTGGCATCCAGTTCCGCAGCAATGTCTATGGCGAGGACACCACGCTGGACCTGCTGGATGCCAAGGGCAAGCCCATCAAGATCGCCGCTGGTCGCGTGCATGGATACCAGTGCGAGATCGATCCCTCCGATCGCGCCTGGTCCGCCGGCATCTACGATGAGGGTCGTCGCGGTTGGTTGAACGACCTGAAGAACAACCCAAAGGCGCAGAAGGCTTTCAAGCAGAACGAGTGGAACAAGGTGCGCATCGAAGCGATCGGTGATTCCCTGAAAACGTTCCTGAACGGCGTGCCGGCGGCTGACCTGAAAGACAGCATGACGCCGGAAGGCTTCATCTCCCTGCAAGTCCACAGCATCAACGACAAAGTCACGGAGATGATGGAAGTGGCCTGGCGCAATATCCGCATCCAGGACCTGGACGCGCCGAAACGCACTGCCATCTTCAATGGCAAGAACCTCGACGGCTGGACCAGTGCCGATGGCAAGCCCGTGACCGCCGGTTGGGAGGCCCAAGACGGGGTGCTCACCCGTGCGAGCAAGGGCGGCGACATCTATACCGCCAAGGAATATGGCGACTTCGATTTCCGCTTTGAATGGAAGGTCGCGGACGCCAGCAACAGCGGTGTGAAATACCGCATGGCCCAGTATGGCAAAGCCTGGCTTGGGCCGGAATACCAAGTGTTGGATGACGACAAGCATCCCGATGCCAAGCTCCGTGATGGTCGCCGCAAGTCTGGTGGCCTTTATGACCTCTACGTGCCGAACAAGAGCAAGATTCTCAAGCCCGTGGGCGAATGGAACTGCTCGCGCATCGTAGCCAAGGGCTCACAGATCGAGCACTGGCTGAACGGTTCCCTGGTGGTGAAATACGACACCGCTTCTGAGGATTTCAAAACGCAGGTGGCGGGCAGCAAGTTCGCCAAGACCCCGACGTTCAACCAGAACACCAGCGGCCGCATCCAGTTGCAGGATCACAATGATCCGGTGTGGTACCGGAACCTGACGGTTCGGGAATTGAAGTAAAAGCAAAACAATCTGACTGAATAACCCACCAGTGAGAAATCGCTGGTGGGTTTTCTTTTCCATCAGCGGAATGTCATGGCCTCACATCAGTTCCTCGTCCGCACCGTCTTCAGGAATTCGCTGAGGGCTGCGGATTCATTGGCCTTTAGTTTCGCCTTCGGCACCATCTTGTTCATCCACGAATCCCACTCGTCGTCCGGATAACCTGAGGGATCGAATAGCTGATGGCACTCCGAGCAGCGGCCAGAAAAAACTTCGCGACCTTCCTTGCCCAATTTGGTGAGGGCAGGGGATTCCTTCCAGCCCATGGCCGGCCGGGCGGCGGGCAGGGGCTCAGGGCTGTCGAACTCCAGCACGCAACGAAAACCATAGAGCCCGCCGCGGGCATCTGGAAAATTCGGGTAGTGATAACCTGATTGCAGGTTGAGCGGATCAAACGTCACCCACGCCGCCCCGCGCAGGAATTTCAGTTTCTTGCCACCCATGTCGGTTTCCAGACGCTTGAACTCCAACCGCAATTCGCTGTTGTTCAGTTTGGCATGGTACCAGTCCTCACCCCATTCAAAGAGGTTGCCGCCGAGATCGTGAAAGCCGTTCGTGTTCGCCGGTTTGCTGCCCACAGGACCGAAATTATTCTCTGCATCCGGCAGATAACCGCCGAGGGTGGGGCGCTGGTCGATGGTGGGCCATTTCTTGCCCCAGGGATAACGGTCCGGACCGGCGGCTGCCGTCCATTCCGCACTGGTGGGCAGCCGATAGCGGTCCTTCGCGCCGATGCGACCGGCTTTGCGCTCCTGTTCCGTGAGCCACCGGCAGAAATCCGTGGCATCATGCCAGCTCACGTTGTTTATGGGATGTGAAGGCTTTTGTGTCAGCGTGGCGGCGGCGGATGGGTTCACGCTTTGCAGGTAGGCGGCGAAATCACTACGGCGCGTTTCCCACACGCTCATCAACACCGGCATACCGGGGACGGGGATGAACTTCTGTCCGAGTGAATTGCTGTAGGTCTGGCCAGCTTTCGGTTTGGTGCTGGGTGCGGATGCTGCGTCGCTGGCTGTGGCTTCACCATCAGCATCCGTTGTTGTTTCGGTTCCGCGCTTGCACCCCACGTTGACCAACACTAGGGAAAGCGCGGTCAGCAGGCTGAAAGACCAGGTTGGAAGCGGACGCCGCATCATCGGTCAGATTTGGAAATCCACTTCTTCCAGCGGCTTGTCCTTGTCCTTCTTCGCGATGACTTTCACGCGGACATCTTCGCTGAGGACGAGGGAGTTCGGCGGGACGCTGTGCAGCAAGAACACATTCGCGCCGATCGTGCTGCCGGCGCCGATGACTGTCTCGCCGCCCACGATCGTCGTGCCTGCGTAGATGGTCACACGGTCTTCCAGCGTCGGATGCCGCTTCTGCCCCTTCAAGGCCTGACCGCCTGAGAGCGAGCGCGCCACGAGGCCCACGCCCTGATAAAGCTTCACGTGATTGCCGATGGTCGAGGTTTCGCCGAGCACGCAACCCGTGCCGTGATCGATGAAGAAGTGCGAACCGATCGCGGCACCGGGATGCAGGTCCATGCCGGTGCGACTGTGCGCCCACTCGGACATGATGCGGGGGATGAGCGCCACGTTCTTCTCGTAGAGTTTATGCGCCATGCGTTGCACGGCTATGGTCTCTACGAAGGGATACGCGACGATGACTTCCTCGCGGCTGAGGGCTGCGGGGTCACCATTGTAAGCAGCTTCCACATCTGTCTGTAGCAGTTCGCGGATGCAGGGCAGGCGACCGAGGAAAGTGGTGGTCAGTTCATGCGCGAGCGGGCGCAGTTCTCGCGCGGGAATCTTCTCCGGATTATGGTACTGCAGGCTCTTGTAAACCTCGTCCTCCAGGCGGCCAAGAACGGAGTCCATCAGCAACGCCGTCTCCACCTTCAGTTCGGAGGAGTGCAGCGGCTTTTCGTCGAAGAAACCGGGAAAAAGCAGGCGCAGCAGGTCCACGGTGATGCCGGCAATGGCGGTCTTGGAAGGCATGTTCTTGCCGTCCAGATGATTGATGCCGCCCAACTGCGCGTAAGACGCCAGCAGCTTGTCCGTCAACTCGGTGACCGTTATCTTCACAGGCGAAGTATTCCGCAGGGGAAGGGCAAAGGCAAGGAAGGGGATTAACCGCAGATGGGCGCAGATAAACGCAGATGGGGAGAGGTGATGCCGTAGAAAAATCTGCGTGAATCTATGTCCGTCTTAAGATAGATTCAGTTCGAAATTTACACCTATGGCTACTTACGTTTACGAAACCATACCGAAGAGTCCGAAGCAGAAACCGGTGCGGTTCGAGCTGCAACAGAAGATGTCCGAGCCGGCGTTGACGAAACATCCCGAGACGGGCGAGCCTATCCGGCGCGTCATCATCGGGGGGAGCGGCTGGGTGACGCATGGGGCGGGCATCCTCTCCATGAACACGAAGAAACGCTGAACCGCTGGCTTATGCCCATCTACGAGTTTCATTGCGAGAAGTGCGGCGAGGACAGTGAGGTGTTGGCGCGAAGTTCCGACTGGAAGGGGACAACTTGTCCCCATTGCGGCTCGACGAAGCTGGAGAAGAAGCTCTCCGTCTTCGCGGCCGCGAGTGCCGATGGCTCCGCCGAGATGCCGGTGCCCGCGTGCAGCGGTAATCCCACCAGTTGCGGCCGTTGTGGCACAGCGTGACTTTGCTAGGCGCTGAAGTCGCGGGCGCGTAATCCCTTCAAGCTCTCCACCAGCCACGTCGGTTGGTGGGGGCGTAAATCTTCCATCGTGTGCCCGCCGGTGGCTACCGCGAGCACTTTGGCCCCGATGTGTCTGGCGCAATCGATATCCTTCGGTGTATCGCCAATCACCAATACTTCCTCGCCCCTCACCTTGCGCCCGATCATCTGCCCGGCGCGTTCTTGGGCGATGACCGCGAGCTGGTTCCGATCCTCGTGATCATCGGCGAACACGCCGAATTCGAAGTGTTCCCAGATGCCGTGGTGCCGCAGTTTGATCTCCGCGCCGATGCGCAAGTTGCCGGTGAGGATGCCTACGATGGGCCGCTCAGGCAGGGTCTTGAAATCATCCGCCAACTCGATCGCGCCTTCGCACACATGCCCGCCGTATTCATGCATCAGGTGTTCCAGCCAGAAGACGTAGGATTCCTTGAACCGCTCCAGGTTCTCCTCCGTGTGCGGGATGTCGTAATGCCCGAAGAACTCGCGCAACAGGGATGAGTCCGTGCGCCCGGCGAAGCTCACGGATTCCGGTTTGTGCTGCTTGTCGAAGACCGTTTTGAACGTCGCGCCAAAGGAACGTCCGCCGATGCCGCGCGTGCGGATCAGTGTGCCATCGATATCGAACAGAACCAGGCGTATCACAGCGTTCCTTTAATCCGAAAAAAGATCGTTCATCGCCACGGAAAGATTCGGCAGCAGCTTCTCCGTGAGCACTTCTTTGTTCGCCAGGATTCCCTTCAAGCCGAGTCCGTACTGGCTGCCGTGATAAACCTCCACATTGTCGTAGCGCAGATCTATCATCCAGAGGCGCGGGATCTTGCAATCCTCATAGATCTCCTTCTTCGTCACCGTGTCCCAGCGATGATCCTCCGAGCTGATTATTTCCGCCGCCAGAAAAACTTTGCCGGTGGCCACCGTGACGAGGGAGAGGTCCGGTCGCAGGATCGTTCCGGCGGTGAGTTGCACCACCGAGCGCGGTTCCTGCAAGCGCGCCGGTCCATTTGCCGGCAGCGCTGCTTGCATCAACGCCTGCAACCGCTCCAACACCAGCCGATGCCGCCCGCCCAGCACCGTCCGATGGACGCTGTTTCCCTCGATGATCTCTTCGTATAACTGGCTCACAAAATTATTTCTTTTCCACTAACGTCTTTAAAAACCTTCCCGTGTGCGATCCCTTCACCTTCGCCACGGCTTCGGGTGTGCCCGCTGCGATGATCTCGCCACCGCCTGCGCCGCCTTCCGGTCCCAGATCGATCACCCAATCCGCCTCCGCGATGAGGTCGAGGTTGTGCTCAATGACCACTACCGTGTTACCCGCTTCCACAAGGCGTTGGATCACCTCCACGAGCTTCTGCACATCCGTCATGTGGAGACCGATGGTCGGTTCTTCGAGAATGAAGATCGCGGGTTTCGTGTTCAGCGGGCGGATGGAGCGCAAGTCCGGCTGTTCATTCTTCAAGCCGGTGAGCAGATGCGTCACCAGCTTCACACGCTGCGCTTCACCACCGCTCAACGTCGGGCTCGTCTGTCCCAAACGCAGATAATCCAGCCCTGTATCGCGCAAGGCCTCCAAAGGCCGACGAATCTTTGACAATGCGCTAAAAAACTCGATCCCCTCCGCCACGCTCAGATCCAGCACCTGCGCGATGTTCTTGCCGGCGTATTCGATATCCAACGTCTCGCGATTGAAGCGCGAACCGTTGCATGACTCGCACTTCACATACGCGGGCGGCAGGAAATTCATCTCCAGCTTGATCGTGCCTGCGCCTTCACACACCGGGCAGCGCCCTTGATTGCTGTTGAACGAAAACCGGCTGCCGCTGTAACCACGCAATTTCGATTCCGGCACATTCGAGAACAGCGTGCGGATATCATCGAAGAAACCCACATACGTCGCCGGTGTGGAACGCGGCGTGCGCCCGATCGGCGATTGATTCACCTCATGCACTGCACTGAGTAAATTCGAGCCTGTGAGATGTTCGTTCTTCTTGCCCTTACGACCGACTGAGCCTTCCAGCGCCGGCAACAGGCACTCGCGCACCAGCGTGCTCTTGCCGGACCCGCTCACGCCCGTCACTACCACGAAGCGTCCCAACGGAATCTCCAGCGTCACGTCCTTCAGATTGTTCGTGTTCGCGCCGTGCAACGTCAGCCACTGCGTCTCCGTCAGATCGGCTTCGATTGCCTTCTTCGTTTTCTTCGCGGGAGCTTTCTTCGGTGCCGTCACCGGGCGTCGTTGCCCACGTGTCGGGTACTTCTTCGTCTCCAGATGCGCCAGCGATTTGCCGGTCAGCGAATCCTTATGCTTGAGCAATTCTGCCAACGTCCCGTGCGCCATCACCTGACCGCCCTTCACGCCGGCACCGGGGCCGAGGTCGATGATGTAATCCGCGCGCCGCATCGTGTCTTCGTCATGCTCCACGACCACCAGCGAGTTCCCGCGCGAACGCAGCTTCTGCAACGCATCGAGCAATTGCTCATTATCCCGTGCATGCAAGCCGATGGTCGGCTCATCGAGGATGTAGAGCACGCCGCTAAGATTTGAGCCGAGTTGGGCGGCAAGGCGGATACGTTGCGATTCGCCGCCCGAGAGCGTCGTCACGCTACGGCTTAGTTGCAGATAACCAAGGCCCACTTCGTTAAGGAAGCGCATGCGCTCACGGATCTCGGGCAGGATATCCCGCGCCACCTCGGCCTCGCGCCCGCTCACTTGCAAACCATTGAAATACTCCGCCGCCTGACCCACGGACATTCCACCGATATCATCGATCGTTTGTCCGGGCAGCTTCTTCGCGCCCTTTGCTTTTGCTGTTTTCGCGGGCAATCCGTTCAAGACCAGTCGCACGGCGCGCGCCAAAGGGTTGAGCCGAGCCCCTTTGCACTCAGGGCAAATCTCGCGCTTGCCTTCTTGCCAGCCGAACCACGATTCCTCGATCGCATCCGCCCGCGCCCCGCGTTCTGCATCTGGCAGATAAAATGTTTCACCAAAGCCGCGACACGTCGGACACCAGCCACGCGAGGAGTTGTAGCTAAAGAATTTCGGGTCCAGCACCTCGAAGGATTTGCCGCAACCGCTGCATGACCGGGCCGTGGAATGCACCGTTGTCACCCCATGATTATCCAGCGCGAGGAGAGTGCCCTTGCCGATGGCCAAAGCATCGTCCACCAGTTGCTGTGAAGTCTTCCCCGTTTGCTTCGCGCGCGGCTTCTTCTCCATCACGCCGATGACGATCTCCACGTCATGTTCCTTGAAGCGATCCAGTCGCAGCCGTTCGCTGGTGGAGTAGATCTTCCCGTCCGCACGGATCTCCGCGTAACCGTGCTTCGCAGCCCACTCCGCCACTTCAGTATGAAAGCCTTTGCGATTCCGCACCACCGGCGCGAGCAGGAGCAGATCGCCACGCTGCTTCATCTGCTCTTGCAGACGGGCGCCGAGTTCATCGCGGGTTTGTGATTCCACCGGTATCTGGCAGTCCGGACAATACTGCGTGCCGAGCCGCGCGAAGAGCAGGCGGATGAAATGATAGATCTCCGTAACCGTCGCCACCGTGCTTTTGCCACCACCGCTGGAGTTGCGTTGCTCGATGCTCACCGTCGGCGGGATGCCCGCGATGAGATCCACATCCGGCCGGGAAAGCTGCTCCACGAACTGCCGCGCATACGCGTTCATGGAATCCAGGAACCGCCGTTGCCCTTCGGCGAAGAGGATGTCGAACGCCAGCGTGCTCTTGCCGGACCCGCTCACGCCCGTGAGCACCACGAACTTCCCGCGCGGGATCGTCACCGTCAGATTCTTCAGGTTATGCTCACGCGCGCCCTGGATGAGGATGCCCTCCTGTCCCGCCGCCGCTATGTCCGTCTCGTTCAACACGGCTAAAGTATTATCATGGGATGCTAAGTATGCAAAAAGTTAGAGGTAAAATCGTAAACGTCCTCGAACTCGTCGTCCTCCAGCATGAACAGTTAAACTGGTGAATTGCCAACCCATGTTTTCTGTCATAAAAACGAATACGAGCAACAGCGATTCAAGGTCGTGAATCTTAGTTCACCACAGGCAGGTTATTTAATATGGCGTCATCCATGGAGATGGGTGAACTGTCTGCTGCTGGGGTTGTTTCTATCCGGTGGCGCCTGGGGTTCCTTGGTGGCTGCACAGATCGTGATCTCATCGCCAACAGATGATTTGCCCCGGCTAAAATTCACGAAGGTTTCCGAAAGTGATCGCGCGGTCTGGATCACTCATGCCGGTGACGGCTCGGGGCGGCTCTTCATCGTGCAATTGAATGGCACGGTCGGTATTTTGGGGCTATCAACCCCATTTTTATCGCTGCCTTACGATCCCTTTGGCGGATTGATTTTCGGAGCTCCGCCACCAGCAGAAATCTTGAGCGTGGCCTTCCCGCCCGACTACGAAAGCAAAGCTTATTTCTACTGCTCTTATCGTGCGGCTGGCAGTGTGCGGGTTTCAAAATTCTTCGCCTTGACCAATCCGGATGTTGCGGATGCGCAAAGTGAGGTCGTGATCGGCAATTATCCAGTCGTTGGTGAAGCCGGCCAATTACTGTTCGGGCCAGACGGCACGCTCTATTTGAACAAGGTCGGATCGGTGGCCAGCCACATGCCGGCCGGTTTCTTTCAGGACAGCGAGGTGCTGGCCGACAAGCTGCTGGCGATCCTGACAGAATCTGGCGGAGCTGAGGCAGTTGAACCCGCGCCTGGCAGTTGGCCCTTCAGGGAATATTTGAAAAATGTCAGCATCTCAACGGCTGGGGCACTGCCGTATCGTGGTCCATTCCGGCGGATGCAAGGCCGATATTTCTGTGGCGACCGGAGCGGGCAGTTGTTCACAGTGGCACAATCAGGTGAAGGCGTTGTCACTGAATCTTTGGCCCGTCCCAGTTTTATTGATCCACTGTATCTGCCCGGAGGTGGTTTGGGTGACCCGCCCAAGTATTACCCCTTCGATATCGTGGCCATAGGTGAAGATGAAGAGGGCCGGCTCTATGTGTCCAACTATGGGAAGACTTATTATGTGCAAGTGAATGGCGGGCCGGCAGTGGAAGCCCGGCAAATGGGCGGCGGCATCTATCGGGTGGAGGATGACGAGACGGTGTTCAGTCTGCGTCCGGATTTGACGGCCGGCGGCGGGTTGAAGCTCTCATGGCATTCCGTGGCCGGTCTGCAATACCAGATCCAAACTTCGGAAGACCTGATCACCTGGCAAGACCATCTGGCACCCATTAGCGGAACGGGAGATGCCATACAGGTGAATGACTCTGGCATCTCGGGTGTGCAGTCGAAGTTTTATCGCATTTGGATTAAGCCCAATGCCCTAGAAACACCTTGAGTCTTACTGTTACGCTCCTTCAATCCCGATGTGAAGCCTCGATGCTGTCGCCTTTAGAGCGCACTCGGTCAATTGGCCCATCCCTTGCTCATCATATCGTCACCCGGAATTTCGCCCAGTGATCGGCGAAGTAGCCTTTTCGCCCCAGCAATTCCTCGGGGCTGCCTTGCTCGATGACTTTCCCGTTGATCACCACCACCACGCGATCTGCATTACGCACCGTGTTCAACCGGTGTGCCACCACCAGCGTCGTGCGGCCTTTGCGCAATTGCTGCAAGCTTGCCGCGATCTGGGTTTCGTTCTCGATGTCGAGCGAACTGGTCGGTTCATCCAAGAGCAGTACCGGGGCGTCCTTCAGATACGCCCGGGCGAGGTTCAGGCGCTGCTTCTCACCCACGCTCAAGCGCGCCGCGCCTTCGCCCACGATGGTATCGTAGCCGAGCGGCAGGCTCATGATGAACTCATGTGCATGCGCGGCCTTGGCGGCGGTCTCGATGTCTGCGCGGCTCACTTCCCGCAAGCCATAACCGATATTCTCCGCCACCGTGGCGGGCAGCAGTAGCGGCTCTTGCAGCACGAAGGCGATGTTCCGCCGCAGATCAGCCAGTTTCAGATCCCGCAGATCCACGCCATCCAGCCTGATCTTTCCCGAGGTCGGGTCGAAGAACCGGCTGACCAGTTGCAGCATTGTGCTCTTGCCGGCCCCGCTCGGCCCGATGATGGCCACGAACTCGCCGGGCTTCACCTGAAAGCTCAAGCCCTTGAGGATCGGCCGGCCACTGACATACTCAAAGCCTACGTTTTCAAACTCCAGACCGCCTTGCACCACGAGCGGAGCCTGGCCCGGCTTGCCGCCGCTCTTTGCTTCCGTTTCCGAAACGACCGCGCGGGCATCGAACTTCTCCGGCACCGTTTCTCCCGCATCCAAAAGATCGAACACCCGTTGTGCGCTGGCGCTGGCCGTGGAGACCGTCGCCCCGACGTGGGAGAGCTGGTTCAGCGGCTCATAGAGCATCGCGAGGTAGGCGAGGAACACGAGCAGATCGCCGATGGAGATGGCGCCTTCCAGCACGCGTTGTCCGCCGAGCCACACGATCAACGCCGTGCCGATGCCGAAGACCAAAGCCACGCCCAACCCATAAAGAAGCTCCCAGATGTGCTGGCCCAGCCGTCTGGCCCGTGCCGCTTGCGTGAGCCCGAGGAAGCGTTCTCCCTCCGGCTGCTCCATGGCATAACCTTGGATGAGCGGAAGATTGACGAGGCTTTGCTGCAGTTGTCCGGCCACCTGGCTGTCCGCCTGTTGCGCCGCGGCCCCTTCCCGGTTCATCGCGCGGCTGAAGATGCGGATGGAGATGACCAGCAACGGCATGATGAGCAGGGCATAGATGGTCAGCACGGAATCCACCTGCCACATGATGATGACCATCAGTACCAGCGTGATGCTCGCCTCCACGAACGTCATCATCCCTTGCTGAAAGAGCGTTTGGAACGCATAAGTGTCCCAGGTGGCCCGGTAAAGCGTATCTCCGGTGGATTTGTTTTGGTGGAACCGCTGCGAGAGGACGAGCAACCGCTGGTAAACCGCTTCGCGCACTCTTGCCAGTCCGCATAAGCCGGTGCTGATGATCCAATAGTTCTGCAACGCCTTCAGCCCGCCATGCACCGCGTGCAAGATCAGCACACTGATGCCGAGAAAGGTCAGCAGCGTCATCTGGTTGCTGGCCACCGGCTGACCGGCGAGCCAGTCGGGCAGGGGTTTGTCTCCCAAGACGCTGTCTGCCAGCAAAGCGACGGGCCAGGGCTTCAGCAAGTTCGCGCCGATGGCGAGGACCAGCAGGCCAAAAGCCAGCAACACCCGTCCCAGATCGGGCCGGAAGAACGCCAGCACTCGCGAGAAGCGGTTCATGTGGCGGGCATTAAAGCGGTGTTCCGGCCGGGTCACCAGCCGGAAAAGGCCGTCACTGCCCACTTCTATGACGTTCGCCGGGGATGGCACATTTGGTTTATTTATGACCACGGGTTCCTTGGCCGCCATTCCCCAAAGGTCTTGCCGAAGCGCCCTGTGCCCGCCAGCATCCGTCAAAATGTCGGAAGAACGTGGACCCCGGGGTATCGAATGGACGCTGCTGGCCGTCATGGCGGCGCTGGCGGCGTTTGCCGTGCTGGCCACGGGCGGCATCCGGGCGGTGGATTTCGCCATCGTGGAGTATCTCATGGCCGCGGCTCTGGGACTCTCGGTATTGCGCTTGTGGGTGCATCAGCAGCCCGTCTTTCATGTTTCCCCGGTTCTTTGGTCCGTGCTGGCTTTCACGGCTTATGTGACGTGGCGAACCTTCACGGCGGATATTCCGTACCTGGCGGAAGATGAATGGACGCGGGTGCTGCTCTACACCACGTTCTTCGTCATCTTTACCTTCCATCTCTTTCGCCCCCAATACAGTCAGGCGCTCCTCGTCGTGCTGGCCACGGTGGCCATCGGCAGCAGTCTCTATGCGGCCTACCAGTATTTCTCCGGCTCCAACAAGGTCTGGCATTTCTTCCGTCCGGACCTCTATGCCAAGCGTGGCTCGGGAACTTTCATCAATCCCAATAATTTCGCCGGTTACGTGGCCGTGCTCCTGCCCATGATGGTGGCGGTGGTGATGGCAGCCCGTGTCAATGTCACCACGCGCTTCCTCGCGGGCTATGCGGCGCTGATGTTCATGGTGGGGCTGGCCGTCTCGGCGTCCCGGGGTGGGCTGCTGGCGGCGGGTGGCGGGCTGCTGGCGCTGATGTTCCTGCTGGTGCGGCAGAAGGCGTTCCGCCTGCCGGCGCTGGTCTTGCTTACCGTGCTGATCCTCGGCGGGTTTGCGTTGGTGAGCCAGACGACCCTTACCCAATGGCGGTTGCAGCAGATGAAACACACGAGTGTGGACCGTGATTCGCGTTTCCTGCTCTGGCAATCCGCCGAGGAGATGTGGCGCGATCATCTCTGGCTGGGGGTCGGACCAGGGCATTACGATGCCGTCTTTCCCCAGTATCGTCCCGATATCATGCAGCAGCGCCAGCCGTACTTCGCGCACAACGAATACCTGAACACCCTTGCGGATTATGGTCTCATCGGGGCGTTGTTGGTGCTCGCGGCCATCGGTTCGGTGGAGTTCGCCTTCCGTCATGGCTGGCGCGGCTTGCGCCGTGAGGCCGACAATCTGGCGGCCGCCCGCAGCAACCGTCTGGCCCTCCTGCTCGGAGCCTCCGCCGGTGTCGTGGCCGCGCTGATCCATGCCTTGTTCGATTACAATTTCCACATCCCCGCCTACGCGCTTCTGGTCATCTTCTTCCTGGGCGTGATGACCGTGGCCTGGCGCACGGACAATCCCCGTTGGTGGTGGCGTCCGCAGGCTTTGGGCAAGGCGCTTCTTAGCGTCCTCTGCCTGTTCCTGGCCACCTGGTTCATCGTGCACGCCAACAAACGCACCGAGGAAGCCAGGCTGCTCGCCCAGGTGAAACGTACGGACCTCCAATCCCCCGAGTACCCGCAATTGCTCGAGGCCGCACGCCAGGTTGAACCCAAGAACGCCCTGACCGTCTATGATCTGGCCGAGCATCACCGGGATCAGTGCTGGGCCGCTTGGAGTGATTACAAGCAAGCGGGCGAACGCGCCTTGGAATTATATGCCCAGGCCGCGCTGTTGGACCCGCATGATTCCTACATCCCCTTGCGCCAGGCCATGACGCTGGTCTGGATCGGGGAAGGGGCCAAGGCCAAGCCTTATCTCGATGCGGCCGAACGCCTGAATCCGAAGGATTACTTCACCCTGGCCCATATCGGCTGGTGCCATTTCCAATTGCGGGATTACGGGGAAGCCAAACGCTATTTCGAGCGGTCTCTGCTCTTGCGCGGGTTCGGCAACATGATCGCGGAGACTTATCTGCCGCAGGCTGACGCCCGTTTACAGGGAGTAACAAATCCCGCCTCACCGTCGCCGTAGAGCGGGTCAACTGGCCGTCTGCGCGGTCAGCGCATCGATCATCGTCTTCAGGTAGAGCAGTTCCATCCCGACATGATCGGGGGCCAGGTCCGGGGTCTCCTCATTGCCTTCCATCAACCGCTCCATGATGAAAGCGATCATGGGCGACTGCGGGTATTGGTTGACGAGATTTTCCACCACGGCGTGATGCTCCGCCTCAGAGGCATTGTCCAGGCTGCGCAGCAGGGCGATGTTCGCATCCTCCGCTTCTTCAATGGTTTCGGGATCGATGACGGGCAGGCTGGCCCGGGCCCGGAGCGAGTCATAGATGAGCGCCGCCAGCGGCATCAACTCGCAGGTGTCGTCCTCGGATTCGCGCACCGCCTGATCCGCCGCCCCAAGGTAAACGAGCAGGGCTGGCTGCTCCTGGGCGAACTGATCCACCCATTGGCTCCATTCTGCTTCGGAGAACTCCGTCTGTCGTTCCCAGACGGCTTCGATCGTTTCACGCGGGACTTGAATCATGTTCCAACGGCCCAAGTCTGCCCGTTTCCGGTCGGGAAGGAAATGATTTAAGCGCTGAATTTGGCGCGTTTTTTCTGCTAAGGTTTTCCCGGCTTCCGCACCGTGATGATGCTCCGATCCGCCGCTGTGGGCTGATAGTGCATGTCCGTGAACCCCGTCTCTGTCAGCAGTTCGCGCATCTCGCCCAGTGAATAGCACTTGCCCTCCGTGGAGTGCATCAGCAGCGCGGAATATTGCGCCACGGGCAGGGGACCGCTCTTGTCTTCATTGATGTGGGCATCATGCACGATCAGCATGCCGCCCGGCTTCAGCGCGACAAAGGAATTGGCCAGCAGCTTCCGCACCTCGGCGAAATCCCAATCATGCAGCACGTTCGAGTACAGGTGCAGGTCGCAATCTGCCGGCAGATTCGCCGCCACAAACATGTCACCGGCCACCACTTCCACGCGGTCGCTGTAACCGCGCTCGGCCACATTCTTCCGGGCAAGTTTGTCCACCGGAGATTTGTCCAGCACTGTGGCCTTCAAATGCGGATGGTTCGCCGTGATGGCGCAGGAGTAGATGCCGGAGCCCCCGCCGATATCGAGGAGTTTGGTGAAACCTTTTGTGTCGAGCGCCTTCGCCATGGCAGGCCCGAGATAGAACCCCCGGCAATCCATCGCCGCCGTGAACTGGCTCGCGAACGGCTCCGTCTCCATCGCCTGGGCCCATGCCTTCTCATCCTTCAAGCCGGACCAGTTTGCCGTCTTGCCCGTCCGCAGAACGCTCTCGTAATCCTTCGCGATCGGGCGTTCCTTCAACGAGGCATAATACGGTGCCAGATTGAAGGGCGAGCCGCCCACCAGATGTTCCGCGGCGCTGGGGCTGACGTGAAATTTCTCCGCCCGCCGCTCCACCAATCCCATCGCCGTGAAGAGTGTGAGCATCACATCCGTGGGCCGTTCCTGAAACCCGCAACCCGCACAGATGCCTTTCAGGTCGGCGGGGTTCTGGGCCAGCCAGGTGAAGAAATCGAGCCGCGCGACGGCAGCCGTCAGGAGGTCCACTCCGTAGAGTCCATCCCGCTGGCGGTAGATGAAGGTGGGGTCCGTAGCCGGTGCCCGGGTCAGGTCAATTCGCGACATGGCCGGGAGTGAAGCGGAAAGAGACATAGGTGAAAACAGTTAAAAAAGCTGCGGTGAATTTCCGCCAACAAAAAACCGCGAGGCTTTGGGCCTCGCGGTTGGCTGGGGAAGGTCAGGACTTAGTCCTTGGGATCAATCGTCCAGAACAGGGTCTGGTTCGTGGTCACGTTGTCCCGCACCGTCTTGCGGTAGTTCAGGGTCTCCGCATGGCCGTCCACGAAGAGGTAGTTCACCGTCTCCTTGCCGTGCAAGGTGTCATCCGTCACACCCGCGCCGGTCGTGGCACTGGTGCCGGTGAAGTGGCCGGGGCGACCATTGACGTTACCATCATCCGTGGAAGGACCTACGCCCGTGGGCGAGAATATCGGGCGGCGGGTACCTTGGCCGAACGGCAGGTTGGGGTCGATTTGTTCAGTATATCCGATGGTATCCTGGCTGGCCAGCACCATGGCCGTGTTAACCGCCGGGATGTTCGAGATCTTGGTGTTTGGCCAAGTATCGGCCGTGGACCGGTTAGGCGTCCAGCCGGGCGGACGATTGCCCCCGTTTGCATCGATCACCATGATGCCCACACCTGTCCGGCTGGCGGGCGAGATGGGCCATTGGTTGGTGAATCCGGCCCGGTAGTCGGCCATGACCATATTGTAAGACATGCTCGCCCGGTGGCTGGCCAATCCGTTGCCACCGACGGCGATTGGGTTGGGGTGCTTGTCGGCCGGGCACTTGAAGACTTTCCATGGGGCGGTACGCGTGGCCGTGTCCTCGATCACGGGGGCCACCACCACACTCCAACTGAACTCACCACGGGCCATGTTGCCGCCCACGTAGTTCTGCAAGAGAGCGGTGTAGTTGGCACTCGTACCGCCGACCCCTGCCAAGGCGGCATAGGGGAGTTTCTCGGAGTTGTCCGAGGTGTACATGGCGTTACCGACGCCGATCTGCTTGAACTGCGAGAGGCATTTGGTGGTAATGGCCTTTTGTTTGGCCTTGGCGAGGGCGGGCAGGAGCATGCCGGCCAAAATGGCGATGATGGCGATGACGACCAGCAGCTCAATGAGGGTGAAACCCTTGAGCAGGGTCTGGTTAAGTGGTTTTTGCTTCATAAAGTTTTGGTTGGTTTAAAGGTTTGTTATTGGAGCACAATCTGGCGGGTCTTGGGGTCGATGGCCCACTTCTGGCCGTTAGGTGCGGCGGGCAGAGTCTTGAGAGTTCCGAGTTCCACCAGTTCCTCGATGCGGGTGGGGTAGGGATGGCCCTTGCCTTCCACATGCTGCATCATGGCCCGCTTCAGGAGGGCCT
>JAEYXS010000020.1 GCA_023431185.1 Verrucomicrobiota bacterium | reverse complement strand
CCTGCGCCCCCCGCCGGACAGAAATTCGTCCTCGATCCGCAGACCCGCAAAGTCTCCCTCGCCCCACAGTAAGCGCACCACCAACTCTCGAAACACCAGACCGGGCGCGAGTTGATCGCGCCCGGCTTGTTTTTACAGCACTCTCAAATTCGCCTCACTTCCGCGGCAGCAATTCCCAGCGTTCGCCGAAGAAGCCTGCCTCCACGATGCCACCGGGCCAGCGTGAGGTCACCGGTTTGCTGATGTCGATCACCGCCCAGTCCGGCAGTTTCGGCGTCTGCCGCGCATTGTTCAGGTAATCGTATTCGCGATAGGTGAAGCTGCTGTTGATCACCACGTATTTCGCGGGGTTCAACGGATTCGGATAGATCATCACCGGCACATGATTATCTGCGGAATGATTCAAGCCGCCCGCCCACAGGCCTCTTGTGCTCCACTTGATGGGCAGCCGGTCGGCTATTTTCGCCAGCACCTGATTGCTTTGCGGATCGCCCCACAGCACGAGATTATGCTGCGCGAGGTCGGCATCGGTGATCTCCGAATCCTTCTTCACCCGCGCATCGCCACGGAATTGCTGCCGCCAATGCGTGATGGCGTGTTCCAGCTCGCCCTTGGCCCAAGCACCGACTTTCGCATTCATCGCGGTGCCTGTCGGCTGCACGAACAGGAACGAATCCATGAACGCGTCATCAATCGGTCCCTGCAAGCCATGCTTTTTGACCAATCCGGTGTTGATGCCATCCGCGAACCGCCACCGGTTGCCTTCCTTCCGGAAGCTCGCCGTGAAACTGCGATCCGAAAAGGCCCGCAGCGTAGCCAGTGATTGTCCATCCAGGATGACCGTCGCCGGACGCGTGATATCCAGCGGATACTCGCCGGACTTGAAAGCGAGGGTGATGCCGGTGATCCCCTTGGTGTTCACTTTGATATGATTGGCGGCCGCGTCGAACTCCGCATCCACCCGCCCACGCTCCCAGTGCTGCTCCAGGCCATCGATGGTCACCCAGAACGCCTCGTTGTAACGCAGTGTGAAGGTGGTGAACTTCACCTGACGCGGCACGGGATTGCGCCCCTTCGCCGCGATGGCGTCGATGCGTTGCTCCACTTCCCGCTTCGCGCCGGGCTCGAACTTGTGCTCTGTGTTCGGTCCGATGACATGGGTGAGACGGATACCCTCCTTGGCCGCGAATTGTTCCATCAAGTCTGCCGCCTGCTTCTGCCGGTCCTTCTCCCCGCTGTAGGCCACCGTGGGCACATTGAAGAGATTGATGGCGTGCTCGGTGGCATCGTGCCAGCGCCAGAGCTTCGCTTCCCACGGATACGGTTTCAGCGTTTCGCTTTGAAAGAAGCGCAGAAACTCCGCCGCTTCCGAGAACCCCGCGCCGGGTTGCGCACCTGCCCACAGGCCCGGATGATGCACCACGAAGTTCCAGCACGAAGCCCCGCCCATCGAGAAACCGCGCACGAGGATGCGGTTCTCATCCACCGCGTAAAACTTCTTCACGTGGGCGAGCGCCTCGAACACATCCGTCTCCCCGGCGAACCGCGCCGGATTGCAGTAACGGTTGTACACATGCAGCACGATGGTGTTCGGTGGCGTGAACTGGCCCGCATTGCGCTGACGGTCATTGATGAAGTTCAACTCGCTCAAGACTTCGCCGCGACCATGAAACCAGATGTCCAAGCGCAAAGGCAGTTTCGCATTCGCGGCTTCCGGAACGACGAGGCCGTAAGGCTGCACGGAACCGTCAATGCGCGATTCAAAAGCACGGACCACGAGGCCGGTCGCGTTGACCCACGTCGGTTTGCCCTCGCGCAATTGTTTCGCGCGGTCGCTGCCCTGCTGCAAGAGCTGCCTGGCCACCGCAAGCTCATTCGTCTTGTGTACCTCCTGATACGTTAGTGCGTAACGTACAGCCTTGTGATAGATCTGGACATCAGGCAGGAGCGCGAGCAGGTCGGGCTTCTTCGCCACGGCTTGTTTCGTGTTCTCGATCTCTTGCGCCAGTGCGGCGAGTCCTTGCTCCAGTTCCTGCCGGTCCCTGTCCGGCACCGTGATGCCGATGGGCGGCACCCGCCGGACATTGGTCTCCAAGTTATCTGCCGGACCATCGGCGTGAACCGTGAGCAGTGCGACCAAAGAAAAACAGAATGAAAGCGGCAACAGATGTTTCATGGTTGTTCGTAAAGGCAACTCCATGGACTCCCCAAACGCAACGGAAATTCACTCTGCTGCGGGTGTTCCGCCCGCAGCAAGTCCAAGGGTCCGTTGATTTGCCGAAGGTCCGTTGGGGCTGGACGGGGGACGCTTCACCGCATTGGGGTCTCCTCGGATCGTGCATCCGGTAATGGATCAACCAACGTGTCGGTCCCACATTTGCCGGATGGACGAAGCGGTTGTTTCCGGCCAAGCTTCGACGCAGACATGAGCCTTCGGTTTCGTCATCCACCGGCCACGTTGCGCTTCTGGCGATCGCTTGCCACTCAAGCGCTAAAGGCGGGTCATCATACGCCGTGCTATATCTTTTCGGTGGAGCCTTTGAAAGAAGCGTTAGGGGAGCTGGATGAGACGTTTGGGCATTTGCCGGTCCGCCATTGGCTCTCGGGCAAGACACAGCCGTTGCGGCCGATGTGGCAATGGTGGCAGAAGCTGGGGCGGCCGATCGAGGTGGTGAGTGAGTTTGAGTTTCGCGCGGCGTTGGCGGAGGGGTTCACGGCAGAACGCATCTTGGTGAATGGACCGGCGAAGCATCGGTGGTTGCCGACTTGTGCGGTGAAGGGGTTGTGGGTGAATTTTGATTCGGTGAATGAGGTGAAGACGCTGGCACCGCTCGCGAAGAAATTGAAATGGCGCGTGGGACTGCGGGTGCGGACGGGTGAGGAGTATGATCCGGAGACACCGGAGTTTCCGACGCAGTTCGGGCTTGAGCCGGAGGACGTCGGGGAGGCGATAAAGACGTTGAATCGTCACAAGCTGCCGGTGGAGGTGTTGCACTTTCATTTGCGGACGAATGTGGCGGAAGCGGTCCACTACCGTTGTGCCCTGCTGGAGCTTCGCGCCCTCTGCACCCAACATTCGCTCAAGCCCTGCTTCATTGATTGCGGTGGGGGCTTTCCGCCGGAGCATGTCATCGGTTTTGGTGATCGTTTCGTGGATGAAAATTTCCGTCTGCGTGACATGGCGAAGCTTTATGCCGAAGTGCTGAAGTGGGTTCCTTCATGCGAAGAGATTTGGTTGGAGAACGGCCGTTGGTTCAGCGCACGCAGCGGCGCCCTGATGGTGACCGTGCTCGATGAGAAGCCGGGCAAAAACCACCGCAACCTCATCTGCGATGGCGGCCGCACCATGAACGCCCTCGTCTCGAATTGGGAAGCCCACGAACTCCTCTCCCTCCCCAAACGCAAAGGCCCCAAGCTCATGACCACCGTGAACGGCCCCACCTGCATGGCCTACGATAAACTGGCGCGGCGACCACTACCTGCGAGTATCCGGGTGGGTGATCGGTTGCTATGGCTGGAGGCGGGAGCGTATCATCTGCCGTGGGAGACGCGGTTCTCGCATGGGCTTGCGGGGGTGTTATGGCACGATGGGAGCAAGCTGGTGCAGGTGCGAGGGCAAGAGGAGTTCAGTGCGTGGTGGCGGATTTGAAGGATCAGCACAGGGTTTTCTATTTCGCCTTCTCCCACGCCAGCTTTGCGGCGCGGATGCCGTTGAGCTTCGGTTCGAGCGCCACGATGTACCACTCGCCCTTATGCTGCACGAGCTCCGGAGCGGCGAGCGCCATCGTGCCGATGAAGTGGCCGTCGTCCTGGTTGATGCCGAAGCCCATCGGATCGCGGGAGTGATAGACACTGGTCTTGGCTTTCTCGCCGTAGACCTGCGTGCGGAAAAGGTAGAACTCGCCTTTGGAAAGCTCGACGACGAACGGGCACTCGGCGGAATAGGGGCCGTCGCCGGACTGGCCGCCGAACGCCACCACTTTCGAGTCGCTCCACGTTTCGAGATCCGTGGAGGTGCGGCAATAGACGGCGCCTTTGCCCTTCATGTTGGCACTGTAGTAGCAGTGCCAGCGGTCGTTGATCTTCACGAGCATGGGATCGCGGGCGTGGTTGCCGCCTTTGGCGATTGTGACGGGATCGAGTGCTTGGCCCTCGCTCTCTTCGTGGAAGAGGCCGGTCTTGCCCGACTTGAGCACGTGCCGTTCGAAGGTTTTGCCGTCCTTGCTGCGGGCGGAGCAGATGTTGGCCCAATCGCCGTAGAAGAGGTGGAACTGGTCGCCGACACGAATGACGTGCGGGGCCTGGAGCCCACCGCGGGATTCGCCGAGGGATTCTCTTGCCTGCAGGGCGATGCCCTTTTGCGCCCAATTCTTGGCGGTGAGGTCCGGGCCCTCCCATTGGTAGAGGAGCCGCGTGCGGCCCGGTTCTTTGGTTTTGCGGATGCAAGACATCACCTGCCAGGTGCCATCCGCAGCCTGCCAGACGGCGAAATCAACGGGCTGCTGCTTGGGATCGTTGAGCTTGCCCAGATCCGGCATTCCAGCGATGGGCCACCACGGCCCCTTGACCTGCGGCATCATCACTGGCTCCGCCCCGGCGACGACGCCCAGTGAAACCAGCAGCACCAGAAGCGTTTTCATCATCATATGGTCCTCTCTTCTGAACTAAGATTGTTGATGGAAAGATTTCCTTAATAACGGACGACACGGGTGAAACAGGGAAATCTCATGAAAAACGACCATGACTTGATGGATGATGCAAGTCAAGATGGCCCCCGCGCCTGGTGTTTTCTGCCTCTTGCAAAACCGCCGGGAATCGCTAGTGTTTGCCGCTCATTGCGCTTTCAACGGGTGCAATGCGAGCAACAACAACGGGTTAGCGATGGCACTAATTGTCCAAAAATATGGCGGCACATCGGTCGGCAACACCGACCGGATCAAGAACGTCGCCCGGCGCGTGGCGGAGTATCGCAAACGCGGTGATCAGATCGTCGTCGTCGTCTCCGCGATGAGCGGCGTCACCGATAATCTCATCAAGCTCTCCAAAGAGATCATGCCGCTCCCCAGCGAGCGTGAGATGGACATGCTCCTGGCCACCGGCGAGCAGACGACCATCGCGCTGGCGGCCATGGCCTTGCACGCCATCGACATTCCCGCCGTGTCCCTCACGGGCGCGCAAGCGGGCATCGTCACCGACGGCATGCACAGCAAGGCGAAGATCCAGAACATCTCGCCGAAGCAGGTGCATGCGTTGCTCGATGCCGGCAATGTGGTCATCGTGGCCGGGTTCCAAGGGCAAACGGCGGAAGGTCACATCACCACGCTCGGTCGTGGCGGTTCGGACCTCACAGCCATCGCGCTCGCGGGTGCGTTAAAGGCAGACCTGTGCCAGATTTATACGGATGTGGACGGCGTTTATACGACCGACCCGCGCATCGTCCCGAACGCGAGCAAACTGCAGGAGATCGCCTACGATGAGATGCTGGAACTGGCGGGTGCCGGGGCCAAGGTGATGCAGTTGCGCTCGGTGGAATTTGCCAAGAAATTCGGTGTAGTGTTTGAAGTTCGCTCCAGTCTTAACGACAACCCAGGTACGATTGTGAAAGAGGAAACAGCAGCCATGGAAGGCGTCGTCGTGCGCGGCGTCGCCCTAGATAAGAATCAAGCCAAGGTCACGCTGGTGGCCGTCCCCGATAAACCGGGTGTGGCCGCCAAGATTTTCAAGGCGTTGGCCGATGCCGCCGTGAATGTGGATATGATCGTGCAGAACGTGAGCCACGGCGCGGGCAAGCCCGCCACGGACCTTTCCTTCACGGTGGAGAAGGCGGATCTCTTGAAGGCGCAGAAGGTCATCACGGCGTTGAAGACCGATGTGGGTTACGGCGACGTGATCAGCGATGAAAGCGTGGCGAAGGTGTCGATCGTGGGCGTGGGCATGCGCAGCCACTCGGGTATCGCCGCGCGGATGTTCGATACGTTGGCAACGGAAGGCGTGAATATCCAGATGATCTCCACAAGCGAGATCAAGGTGTCCGTGATCATCAGCCTGGATAAGGGCGAGAGCGCATTGCGCGCCTTGCACAAGGCGTTCATCGGCTAAGCGTAGCCGGCATAAAATTGAGAAAGGCCGGTCACGCGAGGTGACCGGCCTTTTTCTTCATCTGTGTGGTCAGTGAATTGTGTGGTTTCCTCTCCGGATGCAATAAAGTTGAGAATCGAATAGTTTCCGCTATGCTCTTGCTGTTCAACAGACCGACAACGAAATCTTTCATTATGAAACTCCGTCATTTGTTTGCGCTGACCTGTGCTGTGCTCCTCGGGGCCGCGACTCCCACCCAGGCCCAATTTGGTGGTGGTGGCCGCCCGCCCGGTGCCAATCCCGCCCTGGCCAAAGTGTTCGGCAAGCACACCTCCTTCTCCGCCAAGGCCCAGATGAAAGTGATGGATGCCACGGGCAAGGAAACCATGAGCGGTCCGGTCACCTACGCCATGCTCGAGGGCAGCACGTATTGGGGCATGGACTTGAGCGCGATGAAGAGCGCCCAGATCCCCCCGCAAGCCGCCGCCAGCATGAAGCAGATGGGCATGGCCGAGATGGTCGTGGTGAACAAGGCCGGGTCCAAATCAGCCCTCCTCATCTATCCCGGCATGAAAGCCTACGCGGAGACTCCGCTCCCCGCCGAAGCCTCCCCCGAGGCCAAATCCGACATCAAAACCGAGGTCGTGGGCGAAGAGACCGTGAACGGTCACAAGTGCAAGAAGAACAAGGTCACCATCACCGATGGCGGCAAGGCGCAAGAGGTCTTCACGTGGAACGCCACCGATTTCAAAGACTTCCCGGTGCGCGTTGAGCTCAAAGATGCCAGCAACACGGTGCTGCTGGATTATTCCGACATCAAACTGGACAAGCCCGATACGAAACTCTTCGAGGCCCCTGCCGGGTTCACCCGCTACGAAAGCGTCCAGGCCCTCCTGCAAGGCGAGATGATGAAGCGCATGGGCGGCGCTGGCGGGTTTCCCCCGGCCCCGAAATAAGCCCGTGAGCCACCACCAGTGGCCCGGTCTAAGTAGTGATGCTTCGTCGCTGCCTCTATCTTTCGATTCTGCTCTGGGCGCTGCTGGCCAATCGGCCGGTCAGCGCCCAAAGCGTCGATACCCTCGGGCAACAGGTGCCTTGGGTGGCGGCGGCGTTATCGGAATTTCTGAGCGACACCCGTTCTTTTGTGGCTCGTTTGGAAGTGCAGTTGCCGGCGGAAACAGGTGAAAAGCCGCTCAGCTTGCCTTTCGCCATCGCCATGGATCAGGGGCAGATGCGCTTAGACCTGCGCTTGGCCGAGATTAATCCAGACTTGTTGCCCGCCGAATTCCTCACTCCCCTGAAGCAGGCTGGCTGGGATAAAATCCTCATGCTCTATCACCCGCAAGCCACCACCCGACTGGTCGTCCCGGCCGAGAAAACGTATGTGGAGTTCTCCAAGTCCACGCAAGGCCCCGCCAGAATGGAAAATGACGCCCTGCTCAAACTCGGCCGCATGGAAAAGAAGCTCCTGAACATCGAATCCCTCGATGGCCACCCCTGCCGCAAATATCGCCTGACCAGCAAAGAGGGTGACCAAGTCGAAGAAGCCTACGTTTGGCAAGCGACTGATTTAAATGCGTTACCGATAAAGCTTTCAGTGAAGACGGCCGGTCAAGTTTATGCCTTTCAGCTCCGCCAAGTGCGGGTGGGCCGTCCCGACCCGCGCTCTTTTACCATCCCGGCCGATTATCGTAAGACCGGTAGTGCGCAGGAACTCCTTGCGGGCGTGATATTTAAGTCACTTGGCACCGGCAAATCCCCATTCTTGTTGGTGGAATAAAAAGAACGGGCACCGTCGCCGGTGCCCGCCCAACCAACCAACCTATTTCCTACCAAACCAACTAACGATAATGTTGACGTCGCTGGAGTTGGCCTTCTTCAAATAATTTCAAAAAAACAATGTCCGGCGCGATTTTTGATGATGGGAATTTGCCCCCAATAAACGCTGGCCGTTTTTGCAATTTCCTCCCGCCCAAGATTTTCCATTTATTTAGCCGGAGCGTTAGGATAGGATAAGTTTTTATGCGTATTCAGAACCTGAATCCCGATCGCAACATTGGCGCAAGCTCGTGGTTCGTCGAATTTGAGAACCACAACGTGCTGCTGGATGCCGGGACTCATCCGAAGTTGGAAGGGCGTGCTTCTCTGCCCCTCTACGACTTGGTGAAAGACAAGCCGCTGGATGCCATCGTCATCAGCCACTGCCACCACGACCATGTCGGCTCCCTGCCCGTGGCCCTGCAATTTTTCCCGACCGCGCACGTGCTCATGACCGAACTGAGCTACTTCCTCGTCGAGCGCGTCCTGCACAATTCCGTGAACGTCATGATGCGCCAGCGCGAGGAGCTCGGCATCCGTGAATACCCGCTCTTCACCCATGACTACGTGGACGAGATCGCGTCCATGTTCCAAGGCTTCAAATATAATCGCGAAGTGGAATGGGGCTCGTTCCAAAAGACCCGTTCCGGCTTCACCTCGCCTACACTGGAATTCTACGATGCCGGTCACACGCTCGGCTCTGCGGGCGTGATGGTGCGTGGGGCCAAGGAAACGCTCTTCTTCACCGGCGACGTCTGCTTCCAGGATCAAACCATTTTGAAAGGCGCCCGCTTCGAGGACGTCAAGGCCGACGTCATGATCATGGAGACCACCCGTGGTAATCGCGAAGTCCCCGCCGGCATGACGCGTGAGACGGAATTGAAACGTCTGGCCGAAGCCATCATCCGCGTGCAAGAGCGCAAAGGCTCCGTCTTGCTGCCCACCTTTGCCCTGGGTCGCACCCAAGAGATCCTCGCGTTCCTCGCTCTGCTCATGAAGGAAGGCCGCCTCAAGCACCAGCCCATCTACATCGGCGGTCTCGGTCGCGTCTTCACCGAGATCTACGATCTCGAAGCTCACCGCACACATCGCAGCCATAGCAATCTGCAATTGCGCGAGGCGCTGAACCTGAATGTTCTCGATCGCAAACAGATCGACAAGATGAAGAACACCGGTGGCCGCATCTACGTGGTCACCGCTGGTATGATGAGCGAGAACACCGCTGCCCATGATCTCGCGGCGCGCATGGCCGGCGATGAGAACCATGCCATCTTCTTCGTCGGTTACACCGACCCGCAAACCCCTGGTGGCCGCATGCGCGTGGCGAAGCCAGGCGAGACCTTCGTGTTCAGCCCCAGCGCCGGGGAAGTGACCCTGAAGTGCGAGATGGACGCTTTCGACCTTACCGCGCACGCGAACCGTGACGAACTCCTGGATCTCGTCGGCCAGGTGGAACCGCACACCGTAATCCTCGGTCATGGCGATGATGATGCCCGCGCCTGGTTCGCCCAAGCTATCGCCACGCATCATCCGAAGATCAAAGTGCTGCAGCCGGGACCTGGTGAAGCGGTGGAAGTATAGGCAGGGTGGGTGTGTCATACTTTCACGCACTCAAAGTTGCGTGCAAAATCTGTTGCAACCGCAGCAAGATTGGTTCTTCAACTACTTTGAACGGTATCGCAGATTCATATGTCATTGAATCTGAAAACTAACTGTGAACTCCCAACGCAACCATGACCGAAAAACCCAAGCTCCACGTGGAGTCGTTTGGGTAGCTCTGGCTTTGTTGCTGGTTCAGATTCCAGGGTTATTGCCGTTGGCCTTCGCGGGGCTGGCATGGTTGGACAATGAACATCGAGTTCAGTTGGGCACTGACGAGGAAGGCTACCAACTGGTTTTGAGGCACGATGCCAACGCCGCCCCGGACAGCGCTTATTTTTATCAGCACCAGCATTGCGTTGTCGGCCGCATGCTGGTGGCCTTGGCCAGCACCAAACCGGATGCCTCGCAAGATCATGTCCTTTCCTTTCGAAATACCACTAACTCGGAAAATCTCGATCCGTTGAGTCTGTTAGCCGGGACCTCGGAGATTTCTCCGCGCCCTCCTGCCTGGTTGCTTGTGAGCCAGCGGCTTCCTGATTTGGCACTAGTCTCTCATCAGTTCCTCGGTTCCGTTTACAGCCGTCCGCCCCCCTCTACGGCAACTACGGCCTTCGTCCGCCAGACGGTTCTTCTCATCTGATCTTCATCCGTTTCCTGACCAGCCGGACTGGCATGGTGTAAGCGGGCCTTCATGTCTTCCGGTTCTTCGTCCCTAGGCGAATCCTTCTGGATTCCCAGCTCCGCAGAAAACCTATGAACCGATTCGTTTGCCGATATGAAAAAACTTGTCCTGTTGCTGTTAGGAACTTGTCTGGCCGGACTGGCCAGCCGAAACGCTTCTGCTGAAACCGTAACCAATTCCGTTGCCTCGCTCATTGCGGAAGCCGTCCGGAATAATCCCGAAATAAAGTACTATGAAGCTGAAATCATAACCGCCGAAGCTGGTCGGAAAACGGCTGGCGTCCTGTCTCAGCCCGAGCTGAATGCCGAACTCGGCCACAAAAGCTCAAGTGACAACACGGGTATCCGTGGCGACGGTGTGGCCTGGTCGGTCTCCGTGATGCAGACCTTTGAGTGGCCCGGACGGATGGGCCTGCGCAAAGCGATCGCCAATTACGACGTCAAACTGGCCGAACTGGGTCTGCAACAGTTCCGCACGGAACTCGGCAACCGCGTCCGCCTCACGGCTTGGAATCTCTGGGCTGCCCGCCAGCAATGGGAGACCGCCCGCACCGTGCAAAAGCGCTTCAGCGACCTGCGGGACGTGCTGCTCCAACGCGATCCAGCCGGTGTGACACCTGCTTTGGAGTTGCGGGTGATTGAGGCCACCGAGCTTGGTTTGCGCAAGCGCGTCACGGATACCGAGGTGGCGATGCAGAACTTCCGCTCGGAGCTAAACCTTCTGTGTGGCCGACCGGCCGCCACAGAAGTATTGATTGAAACCGCCGCATTGGATTTAAGCCCCGTTCCTACCATGGGCGACTTGCTGGCCGTGGCCAAAACCAACAACTTCGAACTTCGCGTCAAAGCAGTGGAACTCGAGCAGCAGGGCTTCAAAGTGGACTTGGTCCGTAACGAACGCTTCCCCTCCGTGTCCTTCGGTCCGGTGATTTCTGAAGAACATTCCCTTGGTCGCGATCGCATCATCGGCGTGGGCCTCAGCATGCCCCTGCCGCTCTGGCGCCGTAATTCTGCCAATGTCGCAGCAGCGGAGGCGCGTCGCACCCAAGCCGAGGCCATGCTGCATGTCACCCTGCGTTCTGTCGAACGCCAGTTGACTCTGGCCGCCCAGACCTACAACACGAAGCTGGCGGAGATCAAGCGGTGGCATGCCAGCTCACTCGAGGAGTTCAGTCAGGCCGCCGCTTTGGCCGACCGGCATTATCAATTGGGCGCGGTACCGGTGACAACTTATGTCGAACTGCAAAAGCAATACGTCGATGCCGTCACTGCCTTGCTCGATTTACGCGCCGAAGCTCTGCAAGCCGCGGGTACGCTGGAGCAGGCCGCCGGGATTGAACTGGATCTCGTCACCCTCAAATCAACGCGCAACTAAGGGAGGATGATATGATCGACCGCATTTTGGAATTCTCCCTCCGGCAGCGGGTCTTTGTGCTTCTGGCCGCCGCAGTCCTGCTCGGCGTGGGCGTGTACTATGCCCGCGAACTGCCCATCGATGCCGTCCCGGACATCACCAGCCCGCAAGTGCAGGTGAACACACTAGTAGAGGTGCTGGCCCCCGAGGAGGCGGAAAATCTGGTCACCCGGGTCATCGAACAGGAACTGGCCGGTCTGCCGGGCGTCACGGATCTGCGTTCCCTCACCAAATATGGCCTGTCCCAAGTGACTTTACAGTTCGAGGACGGGGTGGATGTGTATCGTTGCCGCCAGCTCGTGGCGGAACGGCTGCAAAACGTCCGCCAGCAATTACCGGCTGGGGCTGAGCCCCGGCTGGCCCCGATCAGCACCGGGCTGGGTGAAATCTTCTACTACACGCTTTCCTGGCAAGCGGGTGTCACCAATCGTCCGGGTGATGAATCGGAAGCCCTGATGCAGCTCTTCGAAGCTCAGGAGTACATCGCCAAGCCATTTTTGCGCAGCACCCCGGGTGTGGCCGAGGTCAACGCTATCGGCGGGCTAGTCCGGCAGTATATCATCGAGCCCGATCCGCAGAAACTTCATACGGCGAATGTCACTTTTGAAGAACTCGCCGACATCATCAGCCGCAACACCTCCAATGGCGGTGGCGGCATTATCAACCAGAATGGTCGCAAGATGATTGTACGCTCCGTGGGCAAGGCACAGACCGGCGAGGAACTGGGCGGTTTGCCGGTGAAGTTTGGGGCGGCCGTCACGCCGATTCTGGTGAAAGACCTTGCGGTCATCAGAGTTGGTGCGGCCCCCCGCATGGGTGCCGCCACGGCCAACGGCGAAGAATCCGTCATTGGCTCGGTGATGATGCTGGCGGGCGAGAATAGCCGGGTGGTCGCCCACCGGGTGCAGCAAAGGCTGCAAACTCTGTTGGAACGACTGCCTGCGGGCATCACGGCCGAGGTGCAGTATGACCGCTCGGAACTGGTGGACCGCACGGTAGAAACGGTGAAGAAGAATCTTTTTGAAGGGGCCATCTTCGTGGTGGTTGTCCTCTTGCTCTTGCTGGGCAACATCCGTGCCGCCCTGATTGTCGCGGCGGCCATTCCGTTAAGCTTCCTCTGCGCCATCATCGGCATGAACAGTCTCGGCATCTCGGGCAATCTCATGAGTTTGGGCGCGGTGGACTTCGGCCTCATCATCGATGGTGCCGTGGTGATCGTGGAGAATATCGTGCGCCAGTTGGCGCACCGGCAGCAGCATCTGGGGCGGCCGCTCAAGTACGAGGAGCGCATGCACACCGTACTCTCGGCCAGCAAACAGGTTGCCAGCCCCATGTTCTTCGGGGTCATCATCATCACTATCGTGTATGTGCCCATTCTGGCCCTGGCCGGGGTGGAGGGGAAAATGTTCAAGCCCATGGCCGTCACGGTCATGCTCGCCTTGGGAGGCGCGTTGGTGCTGGCGTTGACCCTGATGCCTGCCCTTTGCTCCTTCCTCCTGGGTGGCAAGATCAGCGAAAAGGAAAACTTTATCCTGCGGTTTGCCAGGCGGCTCTATGCGCCTGCATTGGACCGCGTGTTACGTTGGCGCTGGGCGGTGTTCGGCAGCGCGCTCGCTCTCTTCGTCGGTTCGATGCTCGTTTTCAATCGCTTGGGAGCCGAGTTCTCACCCAAACTTGATGAGGGGGCCACCACCATGATGCTCTACCGGCCTGTAGGGCAGAGCCTGGAAGCCTCCCTGGCTGCACAGAAGAAAATCGACCGGCTGATAATGGAGAAATATCCGGAAGTCTCCCGGGTCTTCTCCCGCATCGGCACCGCCGAAGTGGCCACCGATCCGATGGCACCTAACGAAGCCGACTTTTACGTCTTCTACAAACCTCGGAACGATTGGCAATCGCGTGCGGGACGTGTCCCGACAAAGACTGAACTGGCCGATCTGATCGGTGCAACCATCCAGCAAGGCGGGTTTGAATGTGATGTGATGGTCGCCCAGCCGATCGAGATGCGCTTCAACGAGATGCTGGAGGGCATCCGCGCCGACCTGGCCGTAAAGGTCTTCGGTCCTGACTTTGATGTGCTGGAGAAAAAAGCAGCGGAGATAAAGACCATTCTGGAAAGTCTGCCCGGGGCTGCCAGTGTGGAGTTTGAGACGGAAGGGCGCCCACCTATCCTTACACTCTCGGTGAAGCGCGAAGAACTCGCACGCCGGGGCATCAACAGTGATGCCGTGAACGCTGCCTTGGCCACCGCTGTCGCCGGCCAGCCCGTGGGCATATTACAGCGCGGCTTGCGAATGCATGAAGTCATCGTGCGCCTGCCTGGCGAACTGCGTGAACGCGTAGACCGCATCAAAGAACTACCCGTGCGCGTAGGGGAATATGGGCTTTTGAAACTGGGCGACCTGGTTCACTTCGACACTATCGAAGCGGTGGAACCCATCCGCCGGGATGATGCCAAGCGTCGCGCCGCCCTCATGGTCAACCTGCGGACCAAGGATGTTGAGGGCTGGGTGCGTGATGCACAACGGCTGGTGAAAGAGAAAATCTCCCTCCCTGACGGTTATACCCTCGAGTTCGGTGGCCAGTTCCAACGGCTGGAGGCGGCCCGAGCCCGGCTGATGATCGTGGTGCCCGCGGCGCTTGCACTGATCTTCGTGCTCATCTTTATGGCCTTCGGCAGCATGCGGCAGGCCGCCATCGTTTACACGGGCATCCCCTTGGCCCTCACGGGGGGCATCTTTGCCCTCTGGCTGCGCGACATGCCTTTCAGCATCACGGCCGCCATCGGGTTCATCGCCTTGAGCGGTGTGGCCGTGCTCAACGGGGTTGTCCTGGTGAGTTATTTCAACGAACTGCGTGAGCAGACGACCGACGACTTGCGCGCGTCCATCATCGAAGGTTCGCTGACCCGGCTGCGCCCTGTATTGATGACCGCCATGGTGGCTGCCTTAGGCTTCTTTCCCATGGCGGTCAGCACCGGGGCCGGGGCCGAGGTGCAACAACCGCTGGCCACTGTGGTCATCGGCGGCATCATCAGCAGCACCTTCCTCACCTTGATTGTTTTGCCCGCGCTTTATTGGACAGTCGAGCGGAACAACCACAAATCAGCACGCGAAACAAATCAACCCGAATGAAACTCTTGCTCATAATCCAACGGCAACACCCTCGCTTGCTGCTGCCCTTGATCAGCACCGGCCTCCTGATCGTCGCCTTTACCATGTTACGCCTGGTGATGGCCCTGCTGTTCCCGCCAGCCACCCCGGTTACTGCCGGCGCGTGGCTGCACACCTTTCTGGTGGGCCTGCATCTGGACATCGTGATGTCCGTGCTCCTTTTGCTGCCGTTTGCCCTTTGGGTGACAATCCTCTCGAAACAGGACTGGGGTATTGGCTGGCGGAACGTCTTGTTGCTCATCGGTTCCAGTATCGCGTGGAGCGCCCTGATTTTTCTGCTCGTAGCGGAAGGCTTCTTCTTTGAGGAATACCAGTCTCGCTACAATACCGTGGCCATCGATTACCTCATCTACCCGCACGAAGTCTTCGTGAACATCTGGGAGAGCTATCATGTGGTATGGATCGTACTGGCCTGCCTGGTGATGGGCATCGCCATAACGGTCGCTGTGCTGCGCAGCGTCAAGGCTGGCTGGAAAGCTCCCCGGGATCGGCAAGGTGCGGCCATTTGGGTTGTTCTCGCCTTGGCCCTGAGTTTCACGGTTGGAGGTCAAGAGAGCCATTTCAGCAACGAACGTTCGGTCAACGAACTCGCCAGCAACACTTTCTCCTCGCTGCTCTACGCTGCGACCACCCGCAACCTCGATTACGCCGCCTTCTATCCCACCATGGATCGTGCCGAAGCCTTTAAACGCACCAAAAAACTTGTGCTCGGCCCCGGCGAAAAATTCATCGGCGGCCCGGAAGACCTCTGGCGCAAAGTGGACGGCGATCCCAACCGGCCCAAGCTCAATGTCTGCCTGCTCCTGGAGGAAAGCCTCGGCTCAGAATTCTGGGGCGCGCTCGGCCGCAAAGAACCATCGCTCATGCCGCGCATGGATGCTCTCGCCACCCAGGAGGGCTGGCTCTTTGATAACATCTATGCCGACGGCAACCGCACCATCCGCGGTTATGAGGGCGTCTTCAGCAGCTTCCCGCCCTTGCCCGGCGATTCCATCGTCGCCCGTGACCGCACGGAGAACGTGGAGACCATCGCCCAAGTCCTAGGTCGTGATGGTTACGAAACCATGTTCGCCTATGCAGGCCGCGGAGTGTTCGATGGCACCGGCAAATTCGCCAGAGAGAATGGGTGGAAGCATTTTCTCGAGCTCAAAGATTTCCCGAACCCCGCCTTCACTACGGTCTGGGGCGTGTGCAATGAAGATCTCTACGACCGGTTGCTGGTGGAGATGCGCCAGTTCCATGCGGCGGGCAGCCCCTTTCTCCTGACCAGCATGTCCGTCTCCAATCACAAACCCTATACCTATCCTGCTGGTCGCATCCCCGAAAACCCGCAGGACAAGTCACGCTCCAATGTGGTCAAATATTCGGATTACGCCCTGGCCCGTTTCTTCGAGCAGGCCAGAAACGAACCCTTCTGGCAGGACACCATCTTTGTCGTTGTAGGCGATCATGGTGCCCGTGTCTATGGCAGCCAGAGTATTCCCATCCGTTCGTATGAAGTGCCCTTCCTGGTGTTGGGCCCGGCCGTAGCCAAGGAACCACGCCGTATCTCCACGTTGGGCTGTCAGTTGGATATCGTACCCACCGTCCTGGGCATGATCGGGCGTCCTTACGAAACCACCTTCTTCGGGCACGACCTGCTAAAAGTGGTACCCGGGCATGAGCGCGTCCTCCTGCATCACAACCGTTCCGTCGGCATCTACGAAGATCAGCATTTGGTGGTCTTCAACCTCAACAAACAGATCGAGTATTTCACCGGCGATCCCAAGGCTGGCCAGATGCGACAGGTATTTACCGTCGATGAAAAGATGAAAGAGTTGGAACTGGATGCCACCGCGCTTTTCCAGGCAGGGGATGATCTTTACATGAATCGCGCCTACACTTGGCCGACAGCCAGTAAGCCAGGTCAATTCGCCGTATCGCGCCAGTAAGCCGGCAAATCCTTCTTCGTCTCCCGCAAGATTTCCAAGATCGCCTGTCGCGATTCCTTGGTCACACGCGCATAGGCCTCTCCAGTCTCCTTGCCTGTCAGCACGTCATATAGCCGCCGATACACCAGTTCCTTGGCTTCGGGCGGCAATTGCATAAAAGGTTCCGAGTAGACCAGATAGCTGCAAGGATACTTGAGCAGCCGTGTCTGCAGATCAAGATCGCGCAAGGAGCGCCCCTTGCTGTCACGTGGTCCCAGTTGCTGGAATTCCTGCGTGAACGCGCTCGAGCCCTTCACCGGATTCGGCAGCGGCACTTCATCGGCGAAGAGCAGATACCGCACGAAGCCATCCACGATCTGGTGCAGATGCCGCGTGTGCTGATACATGTAGAGGTGGATGCGCGTCTCGTAATTCAGCCGCGTGATGTAGTTGTGCAGGTGCGCCTGATGCTCGAAGAGCATAAGCGCCACGATGTCACTGCCCGGTTGCGGATACTTCGCCGTCTCGAAGAACCGGTTCAGGTCTTTGAGATTGCTGAGATGACCCGGCTGCTCCTGCTGCTTCTCAAAGGCCGCCTCGCCCATCAGGTTGCCGTTATGCACCAGCTTGCCGGATTCGCCCGTCACGTACCACCCTGCCCAGCGTTTGTCGAACGGCGTCTTGTGGCTCACCATCATCGAGCCGCTGAACATATCCACCTTGCCTTCTTCGTCCGGAATGAACGAGCGTGCCAGATGCCCCGGCACACCCATGTTCCGCGTGGAGGCGTGGCACTCGAGACATTGGTTGTCCCGTCGTAGCCTTGGGTTCTTCAGGTCGCTCTGGTCCAACGTGTAAAAGACCCCGCCCAGCTTCGGATCCGAGGACGCGATCTCGATGATGGGCGATCCCGGAATCCAGCCGATATACACATCATCATTGAAATACAATGCCCGCGGATTCTTGGGGCTGATAAGATGCCGCTGGAGCGAGGTCTTGGAAAAGACCAGCATCTGCGAGGACTGTGGAATCTTAAGCTCCTTAAGCAAAGCAGGCAGCAGGCCGAACTTCTCATCCCCTTGCAATTGGATCTCCTCGTAATCCAGCTTCCGTTTGAGCAAGGCCACCGGGTCCGCGGCCCGGACGCGCGGGTAATCGATGATCTCCTCATCAAACGGAGTCATCTGTGCGGAACCTTGAAAATCCACCGGCTCCGCCGCCTGCGCCACCACCAGCACCAGCACCAGCACTAACGCAAAAGCGCAGCCACCGGGACCGATTGCGCGACCGACAGATTGATTCAGCAAGATCATGTTAAAGCGGTATTTTATATGCCTCTATTAAACTCTGCCCCCTGCAACTTGCCAACCTTCTTTTGCCGGATGCCCACCACTCCCTGACCTTCACCGGATCAGGCTCGGAAAAATGGCTGTCAAAAGCGGACTGACAATGCTTCATTTTATGCATGTTAGTGGCAAACCCTGTCATCATCGGCCAGAGCTACCCGCTCAAAGAAGGCACCACGGAACACCCTTTACGCGGCAGCCTGAAGCCCGGCCTCAACGTCAAAGTGCTCCGGGCACTCGGCAGCAATCTCTTTGAGGTGGAGCTGGCGGCAGGCAAAACTGCCACGGTCCACAGCGACAACCTCGACCGGGGCTTCTACCATGAGGTCGCGGTAAAGTTCCTTCCTGCGGCACCCACCGACCGAAGTTACACCAGGCTGGATCTGAAGCCCGAAGAAACCGTAGATGCCTTGAAAGGTTATTTCGAGCAGCATACGGATGTGGAGATCGAATGCTCCAACACCACGGTCCAACGGCTGGCTGAGACTTTGGATAAGCACCATTATGACGTCATGGCCGTTGCCCATCCCGGCACACATGCCCGTTATTTCTTTCGCTGCCGCCCATCATAGTCAGCCTCACACCTTGACCTTGAGCGATTCCTTGTTCGAAGCCTTGGCCGCAATGCCCTTGAGCACCTTGCTTTTCCCGGTCTCCGGCTCAGATACTTTCACGGAGTAATTGCCCATCGCGAACACGTGCGGCTGGAATTTGCCTTCGCGCACGCGCAAACCATAGACCAGCTCGCCCGTTTTCTCCTCGATCACTTCGACCAACGGCTGCTTTACGCCCTCGATCTCCATCGTGGGCAAATACGCCGTCGCTTCCCGCGCGTAATTGTCGCGCGTGCTTAATGTCACCGGCCAGCCGGGGAATTGTGTGCCTGGTTGCGTCGGGTCCGCGAGATACGGCCAGCACTCCACGATGACCTGCCGTTTCGCCTTGTTGAACCGCACCAAGCCAATGCCGGAAGATTTGTTATCCATGAACTTCAGCACATCCGGGTCTTGCGGATTCTCCAAGCCGTTCTTGAACGCAAGCACGGTCATGGGATTGCCGAAGTGATCGGTGAAATCGCCGGTCAATTTTTTGCCGCCGCCTTTACGCACACGCAAGGTCGTCTCCGGCTTCCACCAGCGCGGATAGCCGACATTCACCGCGGGACCGGCAAAGCCCACGCCTGAATCCCGATGCGTGTCCACGCCATAATGCACCAAGGCGGGCAGATGTTGATCACCCGCGATGTGAAACGCGAACGCCTTGCGGATGAGCTTCAGCGCTTCGTTACGCGGCGTCTGCGGCCAGGCATTGGAATCATAATCCGCGCGCAACATGCCATCCGGCGAGCCATGCGTGGTGGCCATCGCCGTGAAGACCGTCTGCGAGATGACCGCCTTCATCTCCGCGCCCTTCCAGTCCGTAACCCATTCGCGCAGGAACTGCATCTGCTTCTCGCCAAGCAATTGCAAACCGGGCAAGTCCGCCGTCTTCGGATCGAAATTCAGATCCTTCACATGATCGCCGCGCGGCGTATCCGTCTTCGGCACCTTGCCTTCCGGCCCGGACTTGTATTGCCGGTCCGCCAGCACGGCGAAGCTGATGCCACCATAGGTCAACGGCCCGTAGTAATTCGTGGTGCCGCGCTTGCACGGCGTCGCATCATACGGGTCCGGATGATGGGACGTCTGTGTGCGGTGCACCACGTTCACCCACTCCGCTGGCATATCGTACCCGCCCGCTTCTTGCGTCGTCTTTCGGCCATCGCCTGCCTCGCCCCAGAGATTGCCCTGATACACATCGTGATCGTCCGGGAGGGAGATGCTGGGGCGGTCTTTCGTCAATTCGCGCCAGGTCCAGCCGTGGATGTACCACTTGCGGAGGTAATCGATCATCGCCTTGTCCAGCGGCGCGCGCTGCACCCCATAACCCGCCGTGGACTCATAGAATTGATCCCCGGTGAACGCGATGAAATCGGGATTCAACTTCGCCGCATTCGCCACGTAGCCGTGATTCGGGAAAGCTGCGTGGATATTGCACGAAACATCCAACACACTGAGCTGCTCCTGCGTGACGGGATCTGCACGGATGATCCCGTTCCAATAGGCGTCTTGGGTTTTGCCGCCCTGAAATTTCTGCGAATACGCCACGCGATACTCCTGCGCTGTCTTCGCATCCCACTTGTCCATGCGGAAAGTCACTGTCCGTGCTTCTGGATGGATTTTCTCTTCAGCGAGCTTGCTCCAGGTGTTTCCCTTGCGCACTTCCAATCGCGCCGTCTGCGACTCCTTTTCACCTACAGGAGGCATCTGTGCAGTCAGTTTCAGTGTGCCCTGGCTCAGCGTGTATTGCGTGAACAGGATCGGACCAAAAGCGTGCTCCTCATGCGCGACCACCTTGGTGCCGCTGACTTTCCAGTCAGCGAACCAGAATTGCCCCGTGCCCGCATTATTCTCCCCACCTTTTGCTTTCGCCTTCGCCTTGCCGCCACCTGCGCCCTGCGGTGCGCCATAGTTCGCCACCAGCATCAGGTTTCCCTCAAGCTGCTCCGCCTTGAGGCCTTCACGGGTCGTTTCACCAAGCTGCTTGCCTCCGGCCTCATGCACCGCCAACGTCACCCGATAGTTCCCGCCCACCGGTTCCGCCTTCAATCGCAGTTCCACCTCCTTGTCGCTCAACTTGACCGCCCCCGGCATCGCCGAGCGCACCTCGCCGATGAATAATCCACCCTCCGCCGTGATGCCCGCATCCAGACCTTTGCCGTATAGGAGATTGTTCCGATATTCCTTCAACGGCCCTTGTACTCCGATGGAAAAACCCGCCGACCCCTTGCCCTGGTTCAAGGCACCGTTCACGCGGCCAATCCGCACGCTCATCTGTATGGTGCCCGGTTGCGTGCCTAACTGCCGCGTGAGCAGATGCACATTGCGACCCAAGGCAGCATTCACACACTCGGCGCGCCCGTTCTTGATCTGCCAGTCTTGTAATGGATTCGCCCAATACTCCGGCCCCAACCACACACGATCCAGGCACTGGTCCCAGTGGCTGCGAAAACCACCGGCGGCCTCCGCTGCCTTCGCGATCTGCGGCAGCACCTTGGCCGCTACCACCGTTCCCGCCGTGACGGCGGCTGATTGCGATATGAATTTACGCCGGGTGACTTTCCGTGTGGGTTTCATGCGCGCATTATAGTCGAGACTCGTGATTTGTCTCTACCAAGACGCATTCGCCCGGTGAAAATGTTACGCGTTAACTGAGGACATCTTTGATCACATGGCCATGCACATCGGTGAGGCGGCGTTCGGCACCGTTGTGGTAATAGGTCAGCTTCTCGTGATCGAGCCCGAGCAGGTGCAGTACTGTGGCGTAGAAGTCATAGACGCTGGTGATGTCCTGTTGGGCGCGGCGGCCGAATTCATCGGTGGCTCCGTAGCTCACGCCGCCCTTGATGCCCGCACCCATCATCCAGGTGGTGAGGGCATCGGGATTGTGATCACGGCCATCGGTGCCTTCCTGTCGCGTGGGCATGCGGCCGAACTCAGTGGTCCAGAGCACGAGCGTATCCTCCAACATGCCGCGCTGTTTCATATCGGTGAGCAGAGCAGCGGTGGGTTGATCGAAGATGGGGCAGTGGCGTTCGTAATCCGCCTTCAGCGTTTTGTGCGCATCCCAGTTCAGCAATCCATCCACGGCGGAAGCACGGGAAGCGCAATAAAGGCTGACGTAGCGCACGCCTTGTTCAAGGAAACGGCGGGAGAGGAGGCAATTCCGTGCATAAGCAGCGAGTAACGGATTCTTGCTGTCGGTGCCGTACATTTGTTGCAAGTGCGCGGGTTCCTTGGAGATATCGGAGACTTCGGGCGCGGTGAGTTGCATGCGGGCGGCGAGTTCGTAAGAGGCCATGCGTGCCTTCAATTCGCTCTCACCCGGACGCCGGGCCGCATGCTGGCGGTTGATGACCTGTAAAAACTCGCGCGTGGCTTGCTCTTCGCTCTCGCTGATGGAGGCAGGCCGCGCGAGATTGCGGAGCGGTTGTTGGGCAGCCATCGCCACGGCTTGATGATCAGCGGGCAGAAAACCGTTCGACCAGTTCGCCTTGCCGTTCGGCGGTTCACCGCGAACATCCTGGATGGCGACGTAGGTGGGCAGGTTGCGGTTCAAACTGCCTAGCGCGTAACTGGTCCATGCGCCTGCGCTCGGAAAGCCTTCACGCACGAAACCGCTGTTCATGAAGATGCAGCCGGGGCCATGGGTGTTCGTGCGGGACATCATGCCGTGCAGGAACGCGATGTCGTCCACGTGCTTGCTCATGTGCGGCAGCATGGAAGAGATCAACTTGCCGCTCTTACCGCCGGGCGCGAAGGCCCACGGTGATTTCATCAATGGACCGTTCTTGCCCTGGAAGCTCATCATGTTCTCTTCACCGGGCAACGGCTTGCCATCGTATTTCTCGAGTGACGGTTTGTAGTCCCACAAGTCCACATGCGAGGCGGCACCGGGGCAGAAGATATGCAGGACCTGCTTGGCCTTGGGCTTGAACTGCGGTTGGCCGGGCTTCCAGCCTGCGCTATCGGCGGCCAAGAGCTCATCCGCGAGCAGACTGGTCAGGGCGACGCCGGTGAGGCCGCCGGTCATGCGGCCAAGGAAATTGCGGCGGGTCAAGGAGAGTAGATCAGCAGAGTTCGGTTTCATCGGCTTACTCCAGATAGATCAGTTCATTCGCGTTGAACAAGGCACGGCAGAAAGCGTTCAGGCCGTGCTGAGAGAGGAAATCAGTCGAGGCTTTCAGTTCACTCTTGGTCGGCTGCCGTTGGAAGGCGAGTGCGTAGGCGCGTTGAACGGACTTGGTTGGATCATCCTTCCCGGCTTCTTTCTCCACGCGAGCGGCCAGCGCCGCTGCCATATCCAGCGTGAAGGTGTGGTTCAGCATGGTCAGTGCTTGGAGCGGCGTGGTGGTGTTCGCGCGACGGGGCACGCCGAATGCGTTATCGGGCAGGTCGAAATCGCTCAAGACATCGACGACAGAAGCACGGGCGCTCTGATGATAAACGGCGCGGCGATAGGTCTCCGGGCCGACTTTATCAAGCGGCGTGTAAGTGGAGACGTTGTCTGATTTGTAATCGTAGAGGCGGAAGCCGGGGCCGCCCATGCGTTCATCGAGTTTGCCAGTGACGGAGAGCATGGTGTCGCGCACTTCCTCAGCGCCCAGACGACGAGGCGGGAAGCGCCAAAGGAAACGCGCGTCCTTGTCCACGCGCGCGGCCGTTTCACGGTAGTCGGCGGATTGCTGATATGTTTGTGAAAGCAAGATCTCGCGATGCAGCGCTTTGAGTTTCCAACCATGCGCGTGCAAGCGGTGCGCGAGATGATCGAGCAACTCCGGGTGGGTGGGTTGGCTGCCAAGGAAGCCGAAATCGCCGGGCGTATCCACGATGCCGGTGCCGAAGTGGTAGTGCCAGAGGCGATTCACCAGCACGCGGGCAGTCAATGGATTCTCCTCGCTCACAATCCACTTCGCGAGCGCCAGACGCCGTTCCGTTTCTGGGGCAGTGGGTGCGAGCTCGTAAGATTTCGTGACACGCTCCAGCACATTGAGGCTGGAAGGCTTCACGACGTCACCGGGCTTCATCGGATCACCGCCACGTTGCACGACGGTGGGGTCTTTGGGTTGCGACAAGTTACCCAGCCACGCCGTAGGCAAGGCGGGGATCGCACGGAGTTTGGCGTCCACGGCGCCGATTGACTTGTTCAATTCCGCCAGTCGCTTGCGATCCTCGTCGTTGATCACACGGCGGGTGATGCGTTCGGTGGCGAGGGCGGGTGTGAACGGTTTCCGATCAAAGGAATCGGCGACCTTCTTCCACTCCTTGCCGTCGAGCGAGGTGAAGATTTCGTATTCGATCACGGCCGGAGCAGCGCCCGCGATGACGCGATCATCAGGTCCGGTGTAATTGTTGAAGAGCGTGACGCGCTCGATCGTTTCGGCTTTCGCAAGCGTGATGGTGAGCTGGGCGGGATTGCCGATGAACCAACGTGCGCCAAATTTGCCATCATTCACCAGCGTGACATCGTAAGCATTGTCAAAGTCCTTCGCTTCGCGGCTTTTGGTCCCATCAGCTTTTGCACCGTTGCTGGCGAGGGCGACATTGCGTTCACCGGACCACACCTGCACTTCTTCCAGCTTGGCACCACCGGCGCTAACGGGTGATGAGCTGCTGGCCAAGAAGTTGAACCGCACATGCCGCGCTGGCACGGGAGCGAAGGCTTCATCTGTCTGACGCGGACTGGGCGCAGGCCGCGGCGTGGGAAGTGCTTCTGCTTTCTTGATACGCTCGGCGATGTCCTTGTCCACCTTGGCCTTTTCGGCGACCAAGCGGGCGCGTTCCTCGTTCAGCGGTTTCGTCGCATCGTCGAATTGTTTGCGCAGCTCGGCGGTGGCCAGCACGCGAGGACCGTGCTTCACGCCTTCGAAAACGGATTTGATGCGGTAATAGTCTTCCGTGGGGATAGGATCGAACTTGTGGTTGTGGCAGCGCGCACAATTGATCGTCAGCCCGAGGAACGCGGAGCCGGTGGCGGTCACCATGTCGTCCAAGGTGGCCGCACGGATGTTCGCCGCTGCGACAGGATCTTGATTCCCCACATCGTCATAGGGGCCGATGGTCATGAAGGCCGCACCGATCTCCACATCCGGTTGATCCTTGCCCACCACATCGCCCGCGAGATGCTCGATGATGAACTGGTTGAACGGCTTGTCCTCGTTGAGGGAACGGATGACGTAATCACGGAACGGCCACGCGTTATCGATGATGAAATTGCGTTCGAAGCCATTACTCTCGCCGAAGCGCACGATGTCCAGCCAATGACGGCCCCAGCGCTCGCCATAGCGGGGTGAGGCGAGCAGGTGATCGACGAGCTTGGCGTAGGCATCGGGGGATTTGTCACTCACGAAGGCGTCCACTTCTTCCATCGTAGGCGGAAGGCCGGTGACGTCATAGGTCACGCGACGGATGAGGGCGCGTCGTTCAGCAGGGAGATTAGGTTGCAGGTCTTTCGCGGCGAGTTGAGCGAGAATGTAGCGGTCAATCGGGTTTTCCTGCCACGCTTTGAGATCGAACTTCGTGCGTTGCGGTTTGGTGACTTTACCGAGTTTGGTCTTCAGGTCTTTTGCTTCCGGTGGCGGTGTCTTCGCCAAGGCTTGCAGCGACCACCAGGTCTTGTCGGCGCGTTTTACTTCTACGGTGGCGGCTTCACGCGGGTCGGGAGCACCGAGTTTTACCCAAGTCGTCAGGTCGGCGATCTGCTCGGACGTGAGCTTTTTCTTGGGTGGCATCTCTAGGTCTTCGACTTCGTGCCGCACGACTTTCAGCAACAGGCTGGCATCGGGTGCGCTGGAATCGAGCATCGGCTTGCCTGAATCGCCGCCCTTGGCGATGCCTGCTTTGGAATCGAGCAACAGGTTGCCCTTGAGCTTCTTGGCCTGGGCGCTGTGGCATTCGTAGCATTCGGCAACCAAGAGAGGGCGGATCTTTTGCTCGAAGAAGGTGAGGTGTTCTTTCGGAAGTGGGGCGGCGGAGAGGGAAGAGTTGAAGGCCACTCCCAATAAAATCAATGCTAATACGCCGGATCCGAGACCGACGCTCCACGGGAAGATGTAACGCTTACAGGTGCTCATGCGGCTGCTTTTCCTTTCGAGCGCAGCTTCAGTCCTTTGGCGATGTCCACGGCGGCGGCCTCCAGATGCATCTTCATAGCGGCGTAGGCTTTCTCCGGATGACGGGCCTCGATAGCGGCAAGGATCTGGCTGTGATGATTCACCGCCACGGCGTTGCCGACAGCACACAACGTGGTCTGACGGCTTTCGCGGCCAAGTTCGGCGAGCGAATCCAAGAGCAGGGTGCAGATCTCATTCCCGGCGGCGACCGCGATGAGACGATGAAATTCGAGATCGGATTCGATGGCTTCCTCTTCCGTGTCCGCTTGGATGAGGCGGGTCTGATTGAGGCGCAGGGCACGCAGACTGGCAGCGTTGGTGCGCTCAGCCGCCATGCGGGCGAGGCCGGGCTCGATGAGCAGGCGCGCTTCCGTGAGTTGGCGCAGACGATCAGCCGTATCAGGGATAAGCAGGGCGACTGAGCCGTTGAGCGGTTTGTGCAGCTTGTCCACCACCTTGATGCCTACGCCATGACGGATCTCCAGCAACCCTTGCAGTTCCAGGCGTTTGGTGGCCTCGCGCACGACCGGGCGGCTGACGCCTAGGCGCTCGGCGAGTTCACGCTCGGGCAGGAGCCAGCCGTCATTGGCGAGCTGATCATCGCGGATCTGGCCGGAAAGCTGGCGGCACACCTCTTCAACAAGGGATGCCGGGCGTTCGATGGTTTGCAGGGACATGGTAAGAGGTCTTACCACTGGGTTTTGGCGCGTCAAGCGGGAAGTGGTTTTGGGCGGGCTGGCGGTTGATTTTTACCGCCGGAAGGCGCAACTTACAGCCAGCAGCAACAGAGGACAGGTCCTATGGACGATCGGAAAAATACTCCCAAGACACAATCTTCCGGCAATCTGAAGCCACCGCGTCCGCCCAAGCCGCCGGCCATTGGAGCCGCTTGGGCCGATGAGAATGAGGATGAGGCAGATCAGGAGAAGAGCGGGGGGAACGGGCAGCCGAAGCCCGGCAGGGAAACCGTCCGGATCAGCCTCCCGCCCAAGTCGAAAGAAACGGTGCGTATCGCCATCCTGAAAGAGCCGCCCACGAACTGAGCCGACCCTTTTCAACATGCAAAAGGTAAATCTATCTGCCATCCCCGAGACCGAGGACGTCTCGCCCAAGGGCAAGTATCACTCGTTCTACAAAGGCATCTCCGAGGCCTTGGGCCGCGAGATGCAGTCCACGGACATCCTCAAGCGCCATCCTTTCGATCTGGAATGGAACCGCCTGCCCCCGGGAGCGACGCATTGTCCGTATCATTTTCACACGGCACAATGGGAACTGTATTTCGTCCTCTCCGGTGTCGGCACCATCCGTGACGAAAACGGGCTCACAGAAGTGACCGCGGGAGATGCCTTTCTCTTCAAGCCCGGTGAGGCGCACCAGCTCAGCAATCGCGGCGCGGAAGATTTCGTGTATCTGCTGGTGGCGGATAATCCGCTGGGTGAAAGCTGCTATTATCCGGACAGTAACAAGTGGCTGGTGGGGCACAGCACGAAGCGGCGTAAGATCGTGAACGAGCAGCCGGCGGAGTACTATGATGGGGAGGAGTGAAAAGTTTCCCGCTGAACAAGCTAAAAAGATTTATTAATTCTCACGCCATTATCCGGCCAGCTACTTGATCTCCGATCCTTGCTGCTTCTCCAAAATCTTATCGATCGTTTTGTCCAACAGGTCCCGGTAGGTCTTCACATCCAAGCAGCGCGTGTCCGGTGTCCCCTTCACCTCATATAGCCAGCCGGCGCCGAACGAGTCTTTGTGGATGAGGTTGATCTTTTCCTTCAGCACGGGGTTCACGCCCAAGAACTCGCCCTCGGCGATGCAGTAGATGTCCGAGATGGCCTTGAAGCCCTCCACCCAGCCCACGATCTGCCCTGGTTTCACGGCCACGCCCGGCTGGATCTCCCAGCCGTGATCCACCATCTCGCCGAGCATGCGGGTGGCGAACTTGGTGAGGCCCACGCGCCAGACGCATTCTGTGCCCGTCTTCGCGATCCAGCAATGCGACGGGCTGTAGAGATACTCCACCGGCATGTGCGTCACGAAGTGTGAGCGTTTGTAGTAGAGCTTGCCGGTGTCGGTGTTCATGTGTCGTATCGCGCAAAGGATGGGAAGGCAGCGGCGCTTGGCAAGCTTGGAGCGCAGGAAAAAGCAGCCGGCTCCAGTGCGCTTTTTGCAATTGCACTGGTGACAAGTAGACGGGCTTGCGGTATCTAGCACGGGCGCATTTATGGTGAAGTCCAGTCGGACCGTGGTTCACCCAAAATGCGCTTCAGGTTGTGCGCGCATGAATTTGCATCCTTACGGGCGCCTGTCGGCAGACCGGCTGGCAACATTTGAATCGACCCTGAGTTTCCCGCTGCCGGTGGAGTACCGTGATTTTCTCAAGTGGAACAATGGCGGCAAGTGCCAGGCGGTGACGGTGCCGATTCCCGCCTTGAACGAACGGCTGGCGCTGGATGTGTTCCTGGGGCTGGACGTGGAGCCCGGCCTGAATCTGGATGAATGGAATCAGCGGCTGCGCCCGGAAATCCCGTCTGGAGGCCTGATCATCGGCACTGATCCCAGCGGCGGCTTCATCCTGATGGGGCTCGATCCTTCCTGGGCCGGGGTTTATTATTGGGACTACGGTTTTTGGTTCGAGAAATCCACGCCGAAAAACAACATCTACCTGCTGGCCGTTTCCTTTGCGACCTTGCTGACCGTGGCGAAGTGAAGCGGCAAACCCGGCTATTGGCGGCAGCGGCCGGTCTGGTTAGATTCACCCGCATCAACCGTGAACTACTTCGACCATAACGCCACGACACCTTTGAGCGCGACAGCTCGCGAGGCGTGGTTGCGGGCGTCCGCCGAGTTCATCGGAAATCCCTCCAGCCCGCATCGCCTCGGCAGCCGCGCCGACCGGGCATTGATGGAAGTGCGCGAGGAACTCGCCGCCATCCTCGGCTGCGATGCGCTGGACATCGTGTGGACTTCCAGTGCGACAGAATCCAACAATCTCGTGCTGCATCACGCCGCCCAATCGTTGCCTGCTGACGGGGAAGTGTGGGTCTCCGCCATCGAGCATCCTTGCGTGCTGAAAGCGGCGCAGAAGTGGTTGCCCGGGCGGCATCGCCTGATCCCGGTAACACGCGCAGGCGTAGTGGACCTCGCCTGGTTGCAAAATGAATTAGGCAAGCGGCGACCCGTTCTCCTCGCGGTCATGGCGGCGAATAACGAGACCGGTCTCCTGCAACCCTGGCGCGAGGTGCTGGCGCTCTGTCGCACGGCGGGTGTGCCGTTCTTCTGCGATGCTGCGCAGTGGCTGGGCAAGCTGCCCGGCAAGGGCTTGGGTGAATGTGATTTCGTCAGCGGTTGCGCGCACAAGTTTGGCGGACCGCGGGGCATCGGTTTTCTGAAATGCCCGGCCAAAGGCAAGGTGCAACCGCTTATCGTCGGTGGACCCCAAGAGGAAGGCCGACGGGCGGGCACGGAGAATGTGGCGGGAGCGGTGTCGCTGGTGGCCGCTTTGCGCGAACGTGAGACAGCTTTGGCCCAAGGTGAACATCTGATCCGGCAAGCAGCGAAAGATCGCTTCGAGACCGAACTGCTGCAGGCATTGCCGAGCAGCGAGATCGTGGGCGCTGACCAAGCCCGCTTGTGGAACACCGTATCGGCGCTCATGCCGGAGGCGGATTGCCAGCAGCGCTGGGTGGTGAAGCTGGACAAGGCCGGTTTCGCCGTCTCCACCGGCTCTGCTTGTTCGAGCGGACAAGAAGTGCCCTCCCACGTCCTTTCCGCCATGGGCTACAGGCCATCTGACTCTGGCCGCGTTTTGCGCTTCAGTTCCGGTTGGGAGACGCCGATAGGGTCTTGGGCGGAGCTGCTCGTCGCGTTGCAACTGGTTCATACCGCACGCCGCAGCTGATCTACGTCAGATTTCGGTCGCCTCACGCTCTAGAATGCCATTTCGTGTCAAGATTCGCGTTAAAGTGGCAAATCATTGTTGACGTGCTACCTAGTCCCTGTTTCTCTAAATCTAAGTAGTGCCCAGTATTTTTACCAAGACAGACTAGTCCATGCAGACACTGGCAAATAGCCCTACACAAACATTGGTTTACATCGTCGATGATGAGCCGATGATTGGTAATCTCGTCGGGACCTACCTGCAGATGGAGGGCTTTGAGGTGGAAGTTTTCGACCAGCCGTGGGTGGCTTGGGCCGCCTTCCGCATCGCCAATCCCAAACCCGACTTGCTGTTGACCGATTTCCGCATGCCCGGCATGAGCGGTCTCGAACTCATTGCCGCTTGCCGCCGCCTGCACCCATCACTCAAGACGATTTCCATCAGCGGAACCATGAGCTCCGAGGACATGGAAGCAGCCGGTGTCAAGCCGGATCGCTTCGTCCGCAAGCCTTTCAATCCTTCCGCCCTGCTCCAGCCCATCGCTGAACTGCTGGGGGGTGGCCACGTGGAGCACGATGTGGCCAACCGCTGACGCGGGCAGCGGATCAAATCTGTGAACCGGCCGCCGGCACGACGAATGTCTTCGTGATTTTGGAAACAATCTTCGCATCCGCATACTCCGGGATGCTCTTCAATTTCACCCACGCCGGATCGACCCGGAACCTCGCCCAGCTCTTGTCGTGATCCGCCATGTCCTTGAAGACTAGCAGATACGTCAGGTTCGGCCGGCTGGTCCCGATGATGGTCTCACCAAAGAAAACCGGCGTGAGCCCGGTTCGACGGAAGATCTCGATCTCGCCGCCGGTGTTGAACATCTCGATCTTCTTTTTGCCCGCCGTCTCGTTGTGACTCTCGTAGGTGCGGAGCACGAACACGCGCGGCTGGCCTTTGAGCTTGGGCACTTCCAGTTTTGGCATGCCATCAAAGGCCACCATCAATGTGCTCTCGATGCGCTCATACGCCGGGCTCTTGGCTTCCACGCCGAGATACTCGGCCCCGTCTTTCAGATACTGCGCATCCGTCGCCAGCTTGGCGTTCACCGAATTGAACTGCTCCAGGCTGTTGTAGGTGAGCAGCACATAAAACTTCGGTGCGGGCGAAGGCGTATGCTCGCGGAATGTGCCGACATTCCGCACCCCGAGCCGATTCAACGCCGGAATCGCTGCCTTGGCCCAGTGCCGTTCTACCAGGGCGAGCTGTTCCGCGTTCTTCAGCGAGTAGGTGCGCCACTCGTAGTATTCAGGTTTCACGTTCTTGGAAGATTCGGCAGCCATGGTGGAAGAAAGGGTGGAGGTGAGGCCGGTGACAACGGCAGCAGCCGCAGTGGTGGTGATAAATCGGCGACGGTTCATGGACTGAATTTACACCTGCTCCCCGGTAGGGCGTCAACTCGCGCTTTCTTTACCGCTTCAACCCGTGACCGCTTCCCGTTACAACCATCCCATGCGCGCCGTGATACAACGAGTTAGAGAAGCCAGTGTGACCATTGATGGCCAAGTGAAAAGTGCCATCGGGCGCGGCCTGCTGGTGCTGTTGGCGGTCGAGGATGCGGACACATCCGAAGACATCGAATGGCTCAGCGGCAAGGTCGCCCGGCTACGGGTCTTTGATGACGCGGACGGCGTGATGAACCTGTCCGTGATGGAGGCGCAAGGTCAGGTGCTGGTAGTGAGCCAGTTCACCCTCTTCGCCAGCACACGCAAAGGTAATCGGCCTTCCTACACCCGTTCATCCCGTCCGGAATTCGCCGTGCCCATGTATGAGCAATTCGTGAATTCACTGCAAATAGCCTTGGGTCAGCCGGTGCTGACCGGTGAATTCGGTGCCGATATGAAAGTGGCTTTGCTCAACGATGGCCCGGTGACCATCATCATTGATTCCAAACTGCGCGAATAGCCCGGTCACTTGGCCGAAGCCAGCTCCAGCTTGCGCGGTTCCTTCTCGCCCTCCACCTGCACCATCACATGATCGGTGGAGATGCTTACGCACGTCACCTTGAGTTGTGCAGTGCCGACTTGCACTTTGTAACTGTCGCCCGGCGCAAAGGTTTTATTGTTCACCAGCGCCATCGGCCGGTTGGCTGAACCGGTGATGCCTTTCAAGATCAGCTTGTCATAGACCACCTTGGGCGCAGGCACCAGTGGGGCAGTCGGAGTGGACGGAGCCGGGGCGGCATCGGGAGCGGCTTTGCCATAGATCAGCATCTCGCCGTTGGGGCCTTCCACGACGGTGTTGCCGGGACGCGGAGTCAGGCGTGGAGCGCCTTGTGGTGTCGTGGCCAGTGCCGGGGCGGAGGGATTGAGTGACCGGTTCAATTGGTTGATGAAAGCAGAAGGTCCACCAGGTACATACCCAAGCCGTTGCAGCGGCTTGCCTTGCGCATCGACCACATAGAGCGTGGGGTAGCCGGTCACACCGAATTTTTGCGCCAAGGCCGCATTGGCCCGGGCATCGATCGGGTCCTGGCGTTTCTTTTCCGGGAAATCCACCTCCAACAATACCAGATTATCATCGGCGAAATCTTTGAACTCGCGGGTATCGAAAACTTCCTTCTTCAGTTTGATGCACCAGCCGCACCAGTCGGAGCCGGTGAAGTTGATAAGCACCTTGCGGTTCTGGTTGCCGGCTGTGCGCAGAGCATGATCGTAATTGTAAACCCAATCAGCGGCGGTGGCTGGCGAGACCACTAAAACTACCAGCGAGAGAACGACCCAGATATGCTTCATATACGACTCCTTGTTTGTTGATTACTCCCGTCACTTGCCCATGCCGGCAGCAACCAAGCCACAGCATGTCCCCACCTGAAGCGAGGCTAGCCCACGCATTTGCCGATGACAAGCGGCAGCTGCTGGGATCGCCAGCTCATTTCATTTTTCACCCAAGGTCAGCTTGCGCGTTTCCTTTTCACCCTCCACCTGGACCACGGCGTGATCGGCGGCGATACTGACGCAGGTCACCTTGAACGTGTTCGTGCCGGCTTGCACTTTGTAGGAATCGCCCGCGCCAAAAGTTTTGCCATTGATCAACGCCAACGGACTCTTGGCCGAGCCCGTGATGCCTTTCAAGACCAGCTTGTCATAGGTCGCCTTGGGTGCCGGGGTGCCCGGGTTCATGGCTGTGACCGGCATGGATTTGCCCAATTCCTCCAGAAAAGCCTTCGGACCGCCGGGCATGTAGCCCAGTTGTTGCACGACTTTGCCTTCCGAGTTCACCAGAAAGAGCGTGGGAAAACCACGCACACCGAACTGTTGCTGCAAAGACCGGTTCGCCTGGACCTGAGCGGCGGACTGGGCCTTGCTCCGGGGAAAATCTATCTCCAGCAGGACCAGTTGATTGTTCGCGAACTGGGTGAATTCAGGTGTGTCGAACACCTCTTGCTTGAGGCGGATGCACCACCCGCACCAGTCCGAGCCGGTGAAGTTGATGAGCCCCATTCGGTTCTGGCTTTTGGCCGCCTGCATGGCAGCGGTGTAGTCAGTCTGCCAGGTGGCAGCGTTCAAAGAAAAGGTGAGCAACCACCAGGCGGTGGCGGCGATCAGCACGGTACGTCTCATGATGGGCCTCGGTTCCGGACGGTCTCCGTGTGCGCGGAAGACCGCCCTAAGCCCCATCATTACACCACGGCTACGGAATTAACAAGCGTGCCGATGCCCGACACGGTGATCCGGACGGTGTCCTTCGGCTGCAATGTGAAGTCGTCGTTCGGTACGATGCCCGTGCCAGTCAGCAGCACGGCTCCGTGTGGGAAGGTCTGTGAACGGCAGAGGAACCCGGCCAGCTCTTTGAAGCTGCGCTTAATCTGGTCGATGGACGTTTCGCCGGCAAAAACGGTTTTGCCCAACCGCATGATCTCCACGCCGATCTTCCAGGTGCGGGCGGTCTGTTCATCCACGCCCACCACGATGAAAGGGCCGACGGCGCACGAGCGGTCATACATCTTGGCCTGCGGGAGGTAGAGCAGGTTCTCGCCCTCGATGTCCCGCGAGCTCATGTCATTGCCGATGGTGTAACCCACGATGCCACCGCGCGAATTGATGACCAACGCCAGTTCCGGCTCCGGCACGTTCCACTTCGCATCCCGGCGGATGCCGACATCTTCACCCGTAGGCACCGTCTTTTCCGGAAGGGATTTGAAGAAGATCTCCGGGCGCTCCGCCTCATACACGCGGTCATACGCGCTGGCGCTGAACTCGGATTCGTCCATGCGCGCTTTCTTGCTGCGCAAGTATGTGACCCCGGCGGCCCAGACTTCCTGCCGTTCCACGGGGGAGAGGAGTTTGACCTCGGCCAGCGGGCGCGTGGGCAGATTGGTCTTGGACAGCTCGGTGAGCCGTGCGATCAGATCCTCGCTATCGAGGAATGGCGTCATCACTTCGACCCCGGCGGAGGTAAGATCAGAGACGGTATTGTCCTCGTGCACGAGGCCGATACGGACCTGGGACTTCGAGTTGAGATAGCGGCACAGTTTGAACATAGCAGTATTCCCTTAATCCGGGCTCCCGCCCCAACACGGATGCCCAAGCTTTTTCTTCGTCAGTTAAACTACGTTTAAGCCGAGTAATCCAGATACACGGTCTTGATGCGCGTGTAGAACTCGATCGCTCCAGCCCCCTGTTCCTTGAAGGAATCCGTGCTGGATTTCTTCACTCCGCCGAACGGCGCCTGCAAGGCGAGTCCGGTGGAGATCTGGTTCACCTTCACCACGCCGGCCTGGATGCGCTCGGAGTAGATCATGGCTTTCTTGATGTCCTTCGTCACGATGGCCGCGGACAACCCGACGTCCACGCTGTTCGCCACCTGGAGCGCCTCTTCAAAGTTCTCCACCGCGATGACTGCGACGACTGGACCAAAGACTTCTTCTTGTGCGATGCGCATACTCGGCGTCACACCGCTGAGCACCGCCGGTTGCATGAAGTAACCGTGCGCCAAATCGCCTTCCGTGAGGCGTTGACCGCCCCAGACGAGTTTCGCGCCTTCCTTCACCGCGATGTCGATGTAGTCAAGGTTGCCCTTGAACTCCTGCTCGTTCACGGCCGGTCCCATCGTCACACCTTCACTCAAGCCGTTGCCCACCTTGATGGCCTTGGCCTTCTCCACCAGCTTCGCAGTGAACGCCTCCGCCACGCTCTTCTCCACGATCACGCGGCTGGTGGCCGTGCACGCCTGACCCGTGAGACCGAAACCTGCGATGGCCACGAGGCGCGCCGCCAGATCAAGATCCGCATCCGCGAGCACGATCGTGGGGTTCTTGCCACCCATCTCCATCTGCGCACGTGTCATGTTCTTGGCGAGTTGCTGGTAGATGGACGAGCCGACCTTGTGCGAGCCGGTGAAGGACAGCGCGGCGATATTCGGATTCGTCGAGAGTTCACCGCCCACCGCGCGACCATCACCGGTGACGACATTCAAAGCGCCCTTAGTCAGGCCTGCTTCCGTCAAAATCTTCGCCAGCTCCATCGTCATCGCCGGCGCTTGGGAAGCGGGTTTGATGATGACCGTGTTGCCGCTCAAGAGGGCCGGGGCCATCTTCCATGCGGGGATCGCGATCGGGAAATTCCATGGCGTGATGAGCGCCACGACACCGACGGGTTCGCGACGCGTGTAGAGCAGATTGTTCGGCAGATCGTGCGGGATGGTCTGGCCGCCCACTGTGTAGCTGAGGCCGCCGAAGAAACGGAAGATATCCGCCGTGCGCTGCACTTCACCCGTGGCTTCCGCCAGCGTCTTGCCTTCTTCCCGCGTGAGCAGCTTGGCAAGCTCGGGCTTGCGCGCCTCGATCAATTGGCTGGCTTTGCTCAGCACCCGACCGCGTGCCACCGACGTTTGCGCCGACCAAACGGGTAAAGCCGCTTTCGCCGCTTCGATCGCCGCGAGAGCATCGGGCTGGCCGCTCTGCGGATACTGCGCCACCACTTCGCGCGTGTCGGCAGGATTCGTGTTTTGGAAAGTCTGGCCAGACTTGGCTGGCACCCATTCGCCACCGATGAAATTCTGATACGTCTGCATAGATTTACCTGATAAAGCGGAAAGCATAGGCGGTCGGATTAGCGACGCAATCCTAAGAAAACAAAATCTGACTGACGGCTGGGGGGTGCTGCTTCGCAAACTTCCCGTGGCAAAATGCCCGCCCGTGCCGTAAGTTCGACGGCAAGGAACAAGATGGGTGGAGAACCGAAAGACTGGCTCGATTATCTGGCGCAAGTGTGGCACGTGCTCGTGGCGTTTTTTACGCTGCTGATTGCCGTGGTGGCCTCGTGTCATGCCATCCTGCACAAGCGCGACACGCGGGCGGCGGTCATGTGGGTGTCGTTGTGCTGGCTCGTGCCGCTTATCGGTCCCGTGCTCTACCTCACTTTCGGCATCAACCGCCTGCGCCGTCGCGCCTCGCGGTTGCGCGCCACGCACACCCGCTATCACACCAGCGCGGGGTCGCTTACGGAGCATGAGCATCCGCTGGATACGGTCACCCGCAAGACGCCTGCCCTTGCGCCATTGGTACGACTGGTAAATCAGGCCGTCCAGCAGCCGTTGCTCACGGGCAACTCTGTGGAACCGCTCATCAATGGAGATGCCGCCTTCCCCGTCATGGTCGCTGCCATCGATTCCGCGCAGCACTCCGTCACCTTTGCCACCTACATCTTCGACCAGGGCAAGGCGGGCACGATGTTCGTGGATGCCCTGAAACGCGCGTTGCAGCGCGGGGTGGAGGTGCGCGTCCTCATCGATGACACCGGGGCACGCTACTCGTGGCCGTCCATCGTGCCGAAGCTCAAGCAGGCGGGCATCCCGGTCGCCCGCTTCCTGCCCACCTCCGTGCCGTTTCGCGCCATGGCCATCAACCTGCGCAACCATCGCAAGATTTTGGTCATCGATGGCCACACCGCCTTCACCGGCGGGATGAATGTCCGCGATGGCCATCTCGTTGTCCAAAAACCCAAGCGCCCCGTGCAAGATGTGCATTTCCGCCTGGGCGGACCGATTGTGAGTTACCTGCAGGAAGTTTTTGCGGACGACTGGCTGTTCTGCACGAAAGAGGAATTGCGCGGTCCCAAGTGGTTCCCGCCGCTCACGAATGTCGGCCCCGTGCTGGCCCGCTGTGTGCCGGACGGACCGGATGACAATTTCGAGAAAATCCGCTGGACCATCCTCGGTGCGGTCTCCTGCGCGCAGAAGCGCATCCGCATCGTGAACCCCTATTTCCTGCCGGATCGCGGCCTCATCAGCGCGCTGAATGTCGCGGCCATGCGCGGTGTGCAGGTGGACATCATTTTGCCGCAGGTGAACAACCTGCCCTTCGTGCATTGGGCGATGATGGCGCAGCTCTGGCAGCTGCTGGAGCGGGGCTGCCGCGTGTGGCTCACCGAACCGCCCTTCGATCATTCCAAGCTCATGATCGTGGATGGCGAGTGGTCCTTCATCGGCTCCTCGAACCTTGATCCACGCAGCCTGCGCCTGAATTTCGAGCTGAATGTGGAGTGTTATTGCACGAAACTCGCGGGCGATCTGGAAGCGCACATCGAGGGTAAACTGGCCAAGGCACATCAACTCACCTTGCGTGAGGTGGATGCCCGCCCGCTGCCCATCAAACTGCGTGATGGCGTGGCGCGATTGCTGACGCCTTATCTGTGATGCCTCAGCGTTACGGCACTGAGAAGCGGAACACCGGCGAATCGTTGTTCGTGCTCGTGTTCGCGCTCGCCACGGAGGTTTGATTCGTCTCTGGAGGACGCTCGACAATCGGCGCTGTGTTCGTGGCGGGAGGCAGGTTGTTGGTGGGCACGCCATTGGTTGGCGGAAGCAATATTGGGGTGACCACCGCGAAGGAATACCCCAGACCAGAGCGCGTTTCGACTGGTTGATTTTTATTGCCGTAGCCGCCACCACCACCACTTGAAGCATTGTTTCCCGGTGGTGTTTTGGTAGCGCCCAGCAAGCGGCGCAAGTTTTCGAAATCGAGCAGCACGGGCGGGTTCGGTTTGCGCGGAGCCGGCGGTGGAACGGCCGGAGGCACCGCGACCGCTTGCACCGGGGCAGGGGGCAGGTTGGCCGGAGCGAGCATGATTGCAGGCGGTTCCTCCGGCGCAGGTGAGGAACGAAGGATCCGGATCTCCGGTACCGGTCCGGGCGCGTTCAGCATAACCAGCAGCAACTCCAGCAACACGGCCAGCAGCGCTACCGCGAGGAGCACTTCGAACACGCGAAACGCCACTCGCGTCCGTTTTTTCCAGGTATCATTCATGTGCTGCCTCTTATTTGAGTCCGTGCCGGCTGATGCTGCGTTGCAAGCCATCGCTGTCCAGGGACTCCACATGGCCGTCGGCGAAAAGGAGGTTGCCCCGGTTCTGGTGCATCTCCTCCGTCCAGAACGCCGTCATGTTCGTGCGCACCGGCACCACGCCCGGGGTGGGATAGCCCGGGGTCATGATATTGCGGTCGCCCGCCAGGATATGATTGGATTTTCCGATCTTGGCATCCAGGCCCACGAAGAGGCTGAGGTTAAGCTGTCCCAGACCGCTCCAGTTCGTTGACGCACGTTGTTTGTCTGCCGGGCAGACGATGAGCTTGGGATTGACCAGCAGGTTGGACATCACCTGGAAATGGCGCCACGTTTCCCCGCGGTTAGCGTATTCCAGCGTACCACCGCGGCGTACGCTTACCTGCATCGGCAGACGGTTGTCATGCTCATCGGCGAACATGCGGAAAGCGAGGCCCACCTGGCGCTGGTTGCTCGCACACTCTGTTTGCTGTGCCTTCAGCTTGCCCTTGGCCAAGGCAGGCAGCAGCAGCGTCATGAGAATCCCGATGATGGCCACCACCACAAGCAGCTCGATGAGGGTGAAGCCTTGGCTCTGTTTATGCCGCACGTTCATACCGCCTTTCAGTTGTGAGACATCTGTTAGCATGACCGATGCCAACGTGTTTTAGCCTTGAAATATGGGCATAAATGGCTTTCCGCGCGGGAAGCTGACGCATCGCGTGTGGAAACTCACGCGCCGGGCGGCACACGCGGTGTCACTTCGGTGGCCATCCCTGCGGGACGCTGCCCCTTGCCTGCGCCCAAGCCGTCACCTAACTCTTCCCGTGCGCGTATCGCCTCCCGTTCCAACCTTCGCACTATGTCGGGATGTTGTGCGGCCACATCATTCTTCTCCTCTGGATCCAAGCCGATCTCAAAGAGTGCGGCGTCAGTCCTCACCTTCTTTGTGCGGTCCACTTGCGAACCTTTTAGGTACAGTTTCCAACGTCCATCCCGCACCGCCTGCAGCTCTGCGCCTTGGTAATAGAAGAACACCTCATGCGGAGACCGGACTTTCTTCGGTGCCAGCAGCAGCGGACCAATATCCTTTCCGTCAATCTGGTTTTCGCGCGACAACTTGCCACCGCACAAGCTCGCCAGAGTCGGCACCCAGTCCATCATCGTTGTCAGCGCGGCGGTAGTCTGGCCTGGTTTGATCTGCCCCGGCCAGCGTACCAGGCAGGGCACGCGCATCCCGCCTTCGGCGGTGGTGTAGCCCCAGCCGCCCAAAGGCAGGTTGCTGCCTTGGACGGGATTGCGTCTTGGCGCGCCATTATCCGAGGTCCACACGATCAAAGTTTTTTCATCCAACTTCAGTTCTTTGAGTACGCGCAGCAATTCCCCGGTGGACCAGTCCAGTTCCTCCACGGAATCACCCCAGGCACCATTGCGTGAACGGCCGGAAAACTCGGGTGCGACCTCCGGCTTGGTCGTGCTGCCGGGCGTAGCGTGGGAGAGCAGCAGGAAGAACGGCTTGTGCTGGTTTGTCTTGATGAAACCAATCGCCTCCTCGGTGTAACGTTTCGTCAGAAACCGGCAATCCACCGGGGCTTCCACCACGGCTTCATCACGCATCAAAGGGAGGGGCGGCCATGTCTGGCCCGCGCGCGGCGTCATGTCATCGCTGTACGGGATGCCGAAGTAATGATCGAATCCCTGGCGCGTGGGCAGGTGAGGCAGTTGATCGCCCAGATGCCACTTGCCGATGAGCATCGTCGCATAGCCCGCCGATTTCATGACTTCTGCGATGGTCACTTCGTCGGGGTTCAATCCTTTCGGCGATACCGGCTGCAACACCGCCCCGCCTTTGTCGCTTACATGCATGTTCACCCGGCGCGGGTAGCACCCGGTCATCAGGCTCGCCCGGGAAGGGGTGCAGACGCCGCTCGCCGCGTAAAAGCCCGTCAGCTTCAATCCCTCGACCGCCAGCCGGTCCACATGCGGTGTGCGATGCAGCGTGGAACCATAGCAGCCCACATCGCCATAGCCCAGGTTGTCACACAGGATGAACACCACGTTCGGCTTGGGCGTGGCGGCGTAGCTGCTGTCGGCCCACGTGCAACACATCAGCCAAATCATGAGCCAGGCGGGCAAAGCTTTGCGCGGGAGCATGCCCA
>JAEYXS010000061.1 GCA_023431185.1 Verrucomicrobiota bacterium | reverse complement strand
GACTCCGGTCGGGCTCCGCCCTCCCTCCGTCACGAACCTTCAGCCACAAAAACAACAACCAACAAACCGTGGGACTCTACTTTTGAAGTCTCCACCTTTTGGGGTCAGGTCAATACCCATGAAACTCCTGACGCTTGCCATCGCGCTGATGACTCCCTGGTTCGCGCTGCATGCGGCGGTTGGCCGATCGACCACCCCGAACATCATCGTCATCCTCTCGGACGATTATGGATATGGCAGTGCCGGTTGCTATGGTGCCAACCCCGCGCTCATCAAGACCCCCAACATCGACCGCCTCGCCGCCGAGGGCCGTCGCTTTGTCGATGGCAACACCACTTCCTCCGTTTGCTCCCCCACGCGTTATTCGTTGCTGACCGGCCGTTACTGCTGGCGCACCTCGCTGAAGCACGAGGTCCTCGGCACCTTCTCCCCGCTCCACATCGAGCCGGGCCGTTTGAACTTGGCCTCCCTGCTCAAGCAGCACGGCTACTCCACGGCCGCCATCGGCAAATGGCATCTCGGCTACGGCACCGCCGATGACTCCCCCAAATGGCGCACCGATTACGCGGCCGAACTCACTCCCGGCCCGCTGGATATCGGCTTCGATTATCACTTCGGCGTGCCCGCCAATCACGGCGACCTCACCGGCGTGTATGTCGAGAACCGTTACGTTTACGGCCTGCGCGGTGGCCAGATCCCCGCCTCCATGAAACCCAAATCGCCCGTGCCCGACTCCGATGATTTCCAAAAGACCTACACCGGCGCGGACATGGAGAATGGCCAAGGCAAGACCCCGCTCGATCTCGCTGCCCCGCGTCGCAAGAACGAGCGCGTAATGAAAGTGCTTTCCGACAAAGCCACCGCGTGGATCGCCCAGCAGCCCAAGGACAAACCTTTCTTCCTCTACTTCACTCCCGTGGCCGTGCACAACCCCGTCACGCCGGACCAAGACCTCGCGGGCCAGAGCAAGGCCGGCCTCTACGGCGATTGGATCCATGAACTCGACCGCAGCGTGGGCCGCATCCTCGATGCGCTCGACAAGCAGGGCATCGCCAAGGACACCCTCGTCCTCTTCTCCAGTGACAACGGCGGGGTCAAGGTGCTCCAACGCGCTGATATGCCGCAAACCATCGCCGCGAACGCCGGCTTGGCCGTGAACGGCAGCCATCGCGGCGGCAAGCATGGCGTGTGGGAAGGCGGCTTCCGCGTGCCTTTCATCATCCGCTGGCCCGGCCAGGCCGCGCCCGGTTCCGTCTCCCGTGAGCTGGTCAGCGTGGCGGACATCCTGGCGACCACCGCCGCGATTGTCGGCGCGAAGCTCCCTCCGGCTGCGCAGGCCGCCGAGGACAGTTACAATTTCCTCCCCGCCATCCTGGGCGATCCCCGGCAGCCCATCCGTGGGGACATGATCACGCACAGCGCCGACGGTGTCTTCGCCATCCGTAAAGGTCCGTGGAAATGGATCGAAGGCGTACCCGTGGATGAGATCAAGCCCGGTGCCCGCAACTCCCGTGCCGCCGAGCACAAACCGCAGCTCTACAATCTGACCGACGATCCCGCCGAGACCAAGGATGTCAGCGCGCAACATCCCGAAGTGGTGCAGGAACTGCGCGCTTTGTTGAACCGCTATCGCGATGGCGGCTACAGCCGTGAACTGCCACCCGTCGGCGTAAAACCCAGGCACGCCATCACCGCGCTCGCCCCCTTGGCCGGCACCACGCTCCTGGCGGAATCACTCAGCCAGTTGCCTGCCAGGCCGTGGACCGTTTCCCCCGGTGAATGGCAGGCCAAGGATGGCGGTGTCTGGGCCAAACCGACCGGCCAACCGGAGAAGGCCGCCTTGATGCGTGCCCCCGTGACGTTGAATGATGGCACCATCCAGTATGAACTCAATCTGCACGGCGCGAACCGTCATTCCCTGCGCATCGAATGGGGCGAGCGCCAGGGCAGCTTCCGCGTCGAGATCTCCCGCACCAACCTCGGCCTGACCAAGAATCCCTCCGCTGGCGAAGCCAAGGAAGCCATCGAACCGCTCGCCCGCAAAGCGTTGAAGCTGGAATCGAATCAATGGTATCCCGTCCGTATCACCTTCCACGGCAACGAAGCCACCGTACAGGTGAACGACACCATCCTCAAAGGCACGCACGCCGTGCTGGGTGAAAAGAAAACCGCCCTGAACTTCCTCGTCTTCGGCGAGACCGCCGGCTTCCGCGAAGTGAAAGTCGTGCGTTAAATCACAAGGGCTGTGCTGAGATTCTGAATCGCTTTGGCGAGCCGCGCCGAAACACGCGACCCGTGCCACTTAGGGTCGTTCGCGATCATTCCCCCTCTCGATGTTCGATGTTCGATGTTCGATGTTTACCCTACTGGCCCGTCGGTTTACCCCGTGCCAGAGGTCGGGGTGCAACCGACTTCAATGTTTCCCCATACCTATGTCTATCTATGTTCATCTGTGGTTAAACCACCTTTCCGCGCCCCGTCCTTGACCTCTCCCTTCTCATTTCCGAACATAAAGCCATGCACGCCTCTCCCATCTCGCGCCGCCGCTTTCTGGGCACTACCGCCGCCACCGCTTCCTTGCTCAGCCTCGGCGGCAGCATCTTCGTCCCGCGCACCCGGGCTGCCGATGCCAAAACCCCTTTCGCCGCGCCCAACGAGCGCATCCAAAAGAACCGCGATGTCGCCCTGTCCATCCTGAAGCCTTCCGCCAAGGACCTCCAGCACGGCTACGAACTGCACGCGAACTCCCTCGTCTTCGAGTCCTACGGCTTCGCTCCGCGCGCCGCTTTGGACGGGGCCAAGTTCGCCGCCTTCGCCGAATCCGGCGCTCCCGATGCCGAACTCGTGGACCTGCGCGAGGAGATGTCCATGACCCGTCAGGCCACTGATGCCCGCGAACGCGAGGAATTCCTCGCCGCCTTTCGCGCTGCTGGCGTCACCTGCATCTTCCAGAACACCGGTGAGGAAGGCAGCGACCCCCTGCGTCTCATCAAACGCCTCTCCCGCTTCACCCACGCCACGGACCTGATGCCCAACGATTGTCCGAAAGCCGCCACCCCCGACGAAATCGTCGCCGCGAAGAAGGCCAATCGTCATTGCCTCTACTTCACCACGAATGGCGTGCCGCTCCGGCAGGAATGGGAAAGCGTACGCGATGAACTCCGCAACATCCGCCTCTTCTTCCAGCTCGGCGTGCGCATGATGCACCTCACCTACAACCGTCGGAACCCCATCGGCGATGGCGCGGGTGAACCGCAAGACGCCGGCCTCAGCGATTTCGGCCACAGCGTCGTCGCCGAGCTGAACCGTCTCGGTGTCATCGTGGACGTCGCCCACTCTGGTTGGCGCACCAGCCTGGAAGGCGCGAAAGCCTCGCAGAAACCGATGGTCGCCAGCCACACCACTTGCGGCGGCCTTTATAGTCATTTTCGCGGCAAGCCGGATGAAGTCGTGAAAGCCATCTGCGACACCGGCGGCCTCATCGGCATCTGCTGCATCCCCCGCTTTCTCGGTGGCGATGGCGATCTGAATGCCTTCCTCAACCACATCGATTACGCCGTGAAGAAATTCGGTGCCGACCACGTCGCCATCGGCCCGGACATCTCCTACGTCTCGCAGTACGATGCAGCCGAACGCGCCAAAGTCCCCAAGCGCAAAGACGGCACCTCACCCCTCTCCGCCGCCAATCCGCGCTGGGAACACCTCTGGCCCGTGGACGACTACCGCCCGAAACCCCACGCCGACGCCAGCCTCGCCTGGACCAACTGGCCCCTCTACACCGTGGGCCTGGTGCAGCGCGGCCACTCTGATGCGACCATCAAGAAAATCCTCGGCGAAAACATGCTCCGCGTCGCCCGCGCCAATTTCAACGGGGTCTGAACCGCCCAGACACCGCCCAAACCCCGTTTGAACCAAACCGCCCTGGTCAACGTCCAATGAGGGACATTTGACACCGGGAACCATTCGGCTAGCCTGCCGCCGTTCCCAAGCACACAGACATATAACCACTCACGCTATATGAAGTTACGCACTCTCTTCGCCTGTGCCGCTGCGGCGGTGCTGGCCCTCAACGCCCACGCCGCCACGCCCAAGGTCGGCGATAAAGCCCCCGCCGTGGAAGGCAAAGACCAGGACGGCAAGCCCTGGAAACTCGCCGACCAGACCGGCAAGAAAGCTGTCCTCCTCTACTTCTACCCGAAGGACGACACCCCCGGCTGCACCAAGCAGGCCTGCGGCCTCCGCGATCGCATGGGTGACCTGAAGAAAGACGGCATCGAGGTCATCGGCGTCAGCTTCGACTCCTCCGCCAGCCACAAGGCTTTCATCGCGAAGCACAACTTGAACTTCTCGCTCCTCGCCGATACCGACGGCAAGATCGCCGATGCTTACGGCGTCCGCCGTGAAGCGGGCAAGAACATCGCCCGCCGCGCCTCCTTCCTGATCGGCAAGGACGGCAAGATCGCCCACGTCACCGACGTGCCCAGCGCCGACGTGCATCTCACCGAGATGAAAGACGCCGTCGCGAAGCTGAAGAAGTAAACACGCTCACTCCGTCACGAAAGGCCAGCCCTCACCGGCTGGCCTTCTTCATTTCAGGGGAATCCGTAGCCTCTTCGCATAAGGCAACTGCTCATTCACGCCTGAAGGCATCAAATGTTCTCCCTCTCCCCTCAATGGGGAGAGGGCCCGGGGTGAGGGGTGAGCGAGCCCACCATATGACGATTCGAACAGAACTAAGCTCCTTACTTCTGCTTCCTGAAATAGACATCCCCCCAGTAGCTGGCCTGCGGTTTCTCTTCCAGATCAAACGCCCCGATCCGCTCCTGCAAAAACACCATGTTCGTCCGTTGCGCCCCCGCCACGATCATCGCCCCGATGCGCTCCTCCGGCCGCAATCCGCCCAGCAAAACCCGCATCCGCTCATCCCCCGGCGACCAGTTGAACTTGTCGATGATCGCCTTGCGCTGCGCATAGAACGCCACCGCCGGATCCCAATCCCGCCCATAGACCAGCAGCGTTTCCGCTTTGCCCAACCGCGCGTCCAGCAACTGCCGGAAATCCGTTTCAATCTGCCGCCGATCCGGCACCTCCGCGATCAGCAACATGTGATAACGGCTGTAGCCGTATAATTGCCCCATGATCACGATGCCCAGAAAAACCGGCGCGCACCGTTGCATCCAGCCCCGCCTGTCCTCCCACGCCGCCACCCCCGCCAATCCGAGCGCCAGCAACAGCAGATACCCGTTCGCCACGAAATAATACTCGTGGATATGATACAGGTTCAGGAACACGATTGGCCCGGCCATGAATGCCAGCAGCAGAATCCCCTGCTGCCATAGACGTTTCCGCGCCAGCAACACCACCACCAGCCAGAGCAGCAACGGTACCTTGTACCCCAGCCCCGGCGTCCGCCCCGAGAACCCCAAAGTGATGTTGCTGGCCAGATGCTGCCATGTCTCCCCGGAGAGCCTTTGCTGCATGGTCCCGTAGTTCCACTCCTTCAATGCCTTCGTCGTGATGCTTTCCCGGGCCATGACATTGCGTTCCTTCACCTTGTCAGCCCAGTTCGCCCAACCCAGTCCCACCGCCAGCGTCCAGCCACCCAAGAGCAGGAACAACCCCAGATGCCTGGCCGCGAGACGACGTTGCTCCGCCACTTGCCATTGCTGCACCAGCCCGCCCAGCAGGATCATCCCGATCAACACCTCCATCACAAAGAGCGTCGTGATCTTCTGCAAAGCCGCCAATGTCCCAAATAGCACCGCCCAAGCCCAGGCCGAGCGCTTGCCCTCCCGCACCGCGCTCAACACCCGTCCGCCAAACGCCACGGCCAGATACAGCGCACACGTCTCGATCATGAAGCTGCGCGACCAGTAGATGGAAGCCGGGCTGGCCGCCACCACCACCAACAAGGCCGCTCGCTGCAACTTGCCCGGCACGAAATGCCGCAAGGCCCGGAACAGCTCGAATAGCATCAGCCACCAGAACGCCAGGCTGACCAGCCGCCCCGCCAGTTCCAGCGGCAGCCCCGTCACCTTCACCATCCCCGCGACGATCCATTGGTAGAGCGGGAATTCCATCGGGATGGACCACGGCGACCCCAGCACCGGCGTGAAATAGGGAAACCAGGCTCCTTCACTCAGCATACAATGCACCGAGATGGCCGTCTGCGTCTGCCGGTGCGAATGCCGGTCCAGCAGCGGATCTTGGATGTCCTTGAAAGTAAACCAAAGGATGACCACCCCGCACACCAGCACCACCAGCCAGGCCCATTTGGGAAACGCCTCCGCAGAGACGCTGGCCGGGCTGGATTTTTCGCTGGCAATCACGGTGTCCAAAACGCCGGTAATCATGCTTTTCCACCCCTCCATATCAACTGAATAGTGCCTCCCGCCTGCTCCCCGCCGGAAGACTATTTCGAATCCGTGCTGGCAGTCCGGCCGGATTTGGCGCATATTTGAAAAAACGCCAAAGAATGAGCGAATCGAATCTCCCCCTTAAACGATCGGGCAAGCCCGCGCACCGCCGCCCCGAACAACTCGACGAGCGCATCCTGCAATTGCTCGGCCAGAAAAACTATACCCCGGCCAACGTCCCCGAAATGCTGCGGTTTCTCCATCTGGCCCCCAATCGCCAGCAGGAATTGCAGAATGCCCTCCGCGATCTGGAACATGGCGGCAAGATCGCCCGCGTAAAAGGCAACCGGTATATCAAGCCACTGGAGGCCGACCTCATCCCCGGTCGCATCAGCATCAATCGCAGCGGCAAAGGCTTCTTACGGCCGGACGATGACAACCTGGGCGAGATCTCCATCAACGAAAGCGATACCAGCACCGCCATGAATGGCGACCGCGTGCTCGTGCGCCTGAACGTCAAACCACAGGGCTTGCGTGCGCATCCGGATGACAAGCAGACCGGCAAAGTCATCCGCATCCTCGACCGCAAACGCATGCGAATCGTTGGCACGCTTCAGCGTGGCCGCTCGTTCATGTATGTCATCCCGGATGACCCGCGCTTTCCCCACGACGTCTATGTGCCCGAGCCGCGCGATGTCGGCCGTCCCGCCAACATCGGCGACAAGGTCGTCGTGGAATTGAAGGAATGGGAATCCCGCCACACGAATCCCGAAGGCGAGATCGTGGAAGTGCTCGGCGCGCCCGATGCCGAAGGCGTGGACATGCTCTCCGTCCTGCGCCAATACAACCTTCCGCTCAGCTTCCCGCACGAAGTCCTTTCCGAAGCCCGCGCTTATGGCAATCAAGTGAAGCCGGAGGAAATTGCCGGCCGCGAAGATTGCCGCCAGCACCTCGTCATCACCATCGATCCCGATGACGCCAAGGATTTCGATGATGCCATCTGCCTCCAACGCATCTCCGCCTCGCAATGGAAGCTCTGGGTGCACATCGCCGATGTCTCCCACTACGTGAAGCCCGGCACCGCTCTCGACACGGAAGCCCGCAAACGCGGCAACTCCACCTACCTCGTGGACCGCGTCATCCCGATGCTCCCCGAGGCTTTGAGCAATGAACTCTGCTCGCTCAAACCGCATGTGGATCGCCTGACCAAATGCGTCGAGTTCTTGGTCTCCGATGATGGCCGCGTCCTGAAGAGCCGCTTCTACCCGGCGGTCATCCATTCGCACCGCCGCTTCACCTATCAGGAAGTGCTGGCCATTCTCCAACGCGAACCCGCCGATGATGACATCGAACGGATGGTCCACGCCGCGCATCAACTCGCGCAGAAGATCCGCCGTCACCGTTTCCAGAACGGCTCGCTGGAACTCGACTTCCCTGAGACCAAAATCCGGCTCGATGAAAAAGGCAAGGTCCTGCGCATCGAGAAGACGGAGAACGACATCTCCCATCAATTGATCGAGGAATACATGCTCCTCGCCAATGAAGCGGTGGCTGCTGAATTGATGCGCCGCAACATTCCGGCCATCTACCGCGTGCACGAGGAACCGGATCCCAAGCGCCTCGCGGAATACCGGGAAGATGTGCTCACGCAGAACATCCCGTGCGGCAACCTGGGCAAGAAGGAGGAAGTGCAGAAACTTCTCCACAAGCTCGGCACCCTGCCCATTGGTCCCGCGTTGAAGATCGGCTTCCTGAAATCGCTCATGCGCGCCCGTTACGCCATGGAGCCGCTCGGCCATTACGGTCTGGCCAAGCCGAAGTACACGCACTTCACCTCCCCCATCCGCCGTTATTCCGATCTCGTGGTGCATCGCGCCCTGTTCGAGAGCGGCCACGGCAAACAGCACTCGCTGAAAGAAACCTCCGAACACATCTCCGAGACGGAGCGCAACTCCGCGGATGCTGAACGCGACAGCAAGGACGTGAAGATGTACGCCTACCTCCGCGCCCAGTTGGAGATGGAAACGCCACCGCGTTATCCTGCGTTAGTCACCGACGTGCGCAACTTCGGTTTCTTCGTGGATGTTACCGGTCTCGCCATGAGCGGCCTCGTCCCGCTCTCCACGATCGAGGATGATTTCTACGTCTTCGATTCCGGCCGCAACCATCTCGTAGGCCGTCGGACTCGCAAGATCATCCGCCTGGGCGATCGCGTGGAAGTGCAGATCGCCAAGGTGGACAGCTTCAAGAAACAGGTGGATTTCAAGCTGGCCAGCGATATCAAAGCCGGTGCCGGCAAGCCCAAGGGCAAGTTCGGCTCCGACCAACGGCGTCCATCAGGTGGCTCCAGCCGTGGTGGCGAACAACGTCGCCCCAGCGGTGGCGGCGGTGGACGTCCCGAACGCGATCGCAAGTTCAGCGATCGCCCCGCGCGTTCATCGGGTCACTCACGCCCAGCAGCCCCCTCGGGCCACGCCCGCCCGTCTGCCCCGGTGCGTCCGGGCAATTCCGGTCGGAAGCGCCAGGGTGGCGGCAGCGGCAACAAACGCACCCTGCCCTCCAGCAGCAGCCAGTTTATGTCGGCTCAAGGTGGCCGCACGCCCTTGCCAAGTTCCAGCCGCTCCTTCGGCCGGGGCGGTGGTGGTCGCGGCGGCAACCGTCGGCGGAGGTAATCAGCATCTGCCGAGAATGTGGTTCACCCGTTCGCGTAGTGCGGGCAGCACTTCCTCGTCAAACCATGGCCGTTGCCGCAGCCAGAGCCGGTTGCGCGGGCTGGGATGCGGCAGCGGAAAGAACCCGGGCAGATACTCAGTGTAAGCTCGCACCGTGTCAGAGAGGCTCTCCTTACGGCGCTTGCCCAGATAATACTCCTGCGCGTAACTGCCCACCAGCAAGGTTAGCTCGATCTTCAGCAAAGCAGCCCGCAGTGGTGGATGCCACAACGGTGCGCACTCAGGCCTTGGCGGCAGATCGCCCGATTTCCCCTTGCCCGGATAACAGAAGCCCGCCGGGATGATGGCGATGCGTGACTCGTCATAAAACTCTTCCCGGCGGAGCTGAAGCCAGTCACGCAAGCGATCACCGGAAGGATCGTTCCACGGAATGCCCGTCTCCTGCACTTTGCGACCCGGAGCTTGCCCCACGATCATCAATCGCGCGGTCGCCTTTGCCCGCAACACCGGCTTGGGCGGATTTGGCAAATGCGCCGCGCACACGGTGCAAGCCCGCACCCGTTGGAGCAATCGTGCCAATGTTTCCCGCGGCGGCATGCTTCAAACGATACACGCCAAAGGTCCACTGGCACAAGCAGCCACGCCCCCAAAGTCGAGTGCCGACTGGCACTCGGCCCATTTGTGGGAAATACTTAGGCAGGTCACGACTCACACCATCACATGACATCCGCACCACCAACCAGCTCAGCGCGACGCCCCTGGCTAGGCTTGGCCGTGATTGTTTGCGTGCTCTTACTGCTGCTCTTCACCGATTGGCGTTCCGGCCTGCATTCCCTGCTGCAGTTGGTGGAGTCACTGGGAGTCTGGGGGCCCGTGGTTTTCGTGCTGCTTTACGTGCTCGCCAGCGTGTTCTTCATCCCCGGCTCGATTCTGACCTTGGGCGCTGGTGCGCTGTTCGGCCTGGTAAAAGGTTCCCTGCTGGTCTCTTTGGCCGCCACCTTGGGGGCGACGGCTGCCTTCTTGGTGGGTCGTCACTTCGCCCGCGCCTGGGTGGAAGGCAAACTGGCCGCCTACCCGAGATTCGCCGCCATCGACCAGGCCGTCTCCCGGAACGGGTGGCAAACGGTCCTCCTCACCCGGCTTTCCCCGGCCTTTCCCTTCACGCTCCTCAATTACGCTTATGGGCTCACCCATGTCTCACTGAAAGAATACGTGCTGGCTTCCTGGATCGGCATGCTGCCAGGCACCGTGGTCTTCGTCTATGTGGGTTCATTGGCCAAGGCGGGCACTCAATTAGAGGCGAAGACTCCAGCGCAGTGGGCCTTGCTGATTGTCGGTCTCATCGCGACCATCGGTGTCACCTGGCTGATCACCCGCCGGGCGCAGCAGGCTTTGAATACGAATCTGGTCGCGACCATACCGGACAAAAACCATGAGCACTGAGATCGAAAAAGCCCTGACCCCGTGGGATGCCCACAACCAGCATCTCGCCGCGAACGTGCATCCAGCCGACTGGCAAAACCCCACCCCGGCTGACCGCTATCACCTCGTGGTCATCGGTGCTGGCACGGCCGGTCTGGTAACGGCGGCCGGTGCCGCGGGCCTGGGGGCGAAGGTCGCGCTGGTAGAAAAACATTTGATGGGTGGCGACTGCCTCAATGTCGGCTGCGTCCCGTCCAAGGCTCTTTTGCGTACTGCCCATGCGGTCCACCAGGTCCGGCGCACCAAAGAATTCGGCGTGCTCACAGGTGGCGAGCCTACCGTTGATTTCGCCGGCGTGATGGAGCGCGTGCGCCGCATCCGCTCCGGCATCAGCCATCACGACTCGGCCAAACGCTTCCGCGATCTCGGGGTCGATGTTTTTCTGGGTGAAGCGAAGTTCACGACCGCTGATACCGTGGCTGTGGGTGGTCAGATGCTGCGTTTCAAGAAAGCGGTCATCACCACCGGTGCGCGAGCGGCTGTGCCGGATATCCACGGGCTCAAGGAAACGGGCTACCTCACCAACGAAACAGTTTTCAACCTTACGGAACTGCCTCGCCGTCTGGCCGTACTCGGCGGCGGGCCCATCGGCTGTGAACTCGCCCAAGCCTTCCAGCGACTCGGCTCACAGGTGACCTTGCTGCAACGGCATGACCGTCTTCTACCTCACGACGACGAATCTGCCGCCACCATTGTGCAGGCTGCTCTGCTCCTTGATGGCGTTCAAATAGTGCCTGACGCCACGGTGCAAAAGGTAGAACCATCCGACACCGGCAAGCGCCTCACCTATCAACACGCCGGTAAGACGAGCTTGGTGGAAGTGGACGCCATCCTCGTCGCGACGGGTCGGCAGCCAAACGTCAACGGACTTGGTCTGGAAACTGTGAACGTGGCCTACGATGCCCAGCAAGGGGTGCAGGTGAATGGCTTCCTGCAAACGACCAATCCGCGCATCTACGCCGCTGGCGATGTCTGCCTGTCGCGGAAGTTCACCCACGCCGCTGATTTCGCCGCGCGCATCGTCATCCAGAACGCCCTGTTCCTCGGCCGCAAACGCCTCAGCGCCCTGACCATCCCGCACTGCACCTACACCGAGCCCGAGCTGGCCCAAGTCGGCCTCACCGAGGCCGAAGCCCAACAGCGCGGTTTAAAGGCACGCGCCTTTACCCAATCTTTTGCCACCTTGGACCGCGCTCTGACTGACGGCGCGACTCAAGGTTTCGTAAAGATCCTGACCCCGGCTGACAGCGACCAAATCATCGGCGCTACCATCGTCGGCCCCCACGCGGGTGAACTCATCAGCGAGATCAGCGTGGCCATGGCGGGTAAGGTTGGCCTCGGTCGCCTCGCCAGCGTGATCCATCCCTACCCCACTCTGGCTGAAGCCATCCGCAAATGCGGTGATACCTATAACCGCACCCGCCTCACCCCGACCATAAAATCGCTCTTTCAGAAATGGCTGCACTGGACCCGTTAGGCAATTTCTAGTCCTCAACTTTTCTTAGTACAAACCCTATGGTTTCCGCTCGACACCTATAAAGCGGCAAGTTATGTACATGTTTAAGCAATTCACGCGGTTAACAGGCGGCGCGATATGCCGTTCATTACGGTGAATCAAATGCTGGCTGGCCACGGATGCATGGTGCGCCGTGCCGCCACAACAACGACCGGATAACATGAAGAAAATAGACGAACCACGGCTGGAGACGGATCTCGAGTATCGCTTTAACTATCTGTGCGATTTCATCGGTTTTGGTGCAGATGACATCAAGGTCATCCATGGTGCGGCGCCTCTGCTCGCGCCCTTGGTGCCCGCTTTGGTGGATGCCGTTTACAGCAAACTCATCGGCTACGATGCCACGTGGCGTCATTTCGTCCCCCGGCAGGATGGTTACGCCGGTGAAGTGCCCGTCTCGGTGGAATCCCTTACCATGGATCATCCCCAGATCCAGTTCCGCAAACAGCATCTCGCCCGCTACCTGGAGAAGCTCGTCACCGCGCCCTATGATGGCAAGCTGGTGAACTACCTCGATTTCGTCGGCAAGATGCACACGCCCAAAGCCGGCAGTCCGCATATCAACGTGCCGCTCGTGCAAATGAATTCCCTCATGGGCTTCGTGGCCGATGCTGTGAACGCGACCATCATGAGCTTCGACATCCCCAATGAGGCGAAGACGGCGGCCATCCGTGCCTTCAGCAAACTGCTGTGGATCCAGAACGACCTGATCGTGCGGCACTACGCGGCATGATGCCCGGTATTGAATTGAGCTTGCCTCGGCTCACCGTAGCTGGGGCAAGTTCACGCTAATCTTTCAGCACAGTCATTTCCGCATCGTCATCACGAAGAATAATTTTCACACTGCGATCACCACCAAAGCGAGGAATTGACTTTCTGACATCAAATATTTTCTCCTTCTCGTCGAAAGACTCATCCCCCCAGTGGATTGTAAGTTTGGGACCGACTTCATCAAACTCCTGGATAAATGGTTTGTCTCGACGAATCTCTTCGCCTGTTCCACTACCGCCGAAATAGACAAATAACCTCTGGCTGGTTTTAGACCCTTGGTAATCCACTTGGACCTTTACCTTTGGAGCCGCAACAACACTGAGCACAAAAATGCCGATCACGTACACTGGCGCGACAAGCACGAGAAACCGCCACAACCGAGGAAGCAGTTTCCATGACCGAAAGCCGAAGAACAGCGCCGACAATGCAGAGAGCCAAAAGACAGCTGACAGGAAGAAAACTACCGATTCAATCAACGGAAAATTATCAATCGTTTGACTCGGAACGCAGAAACTAAGGAGCAGTGCTGTGAGTGAGGTTACAGCACTCAGTTTGGCGATTTTCAATGAACGATCCATGGCGAATAGGCGCTTGACGCTCAAGTAGATAGCTCCAAGCAATGGCATCGTCGAGCATTAATCAGTCAAACACCCACTTGACAAACCGACTTCAATTCTTTAATTTCTGTTTAAACAGAAATAACGGAAAGCACATGAATACCCTGACACCAGCCCAGCAGAAGTTCATCCTCCACTGGGGGGAGATGGGCACGCGGTGGGGTATCAATCGGACGGTGGCGCAGATCCATGCCCTGCTCTATCTCTCGCCGAAGCCACTGCACGCGGAGGAGATCGCCGAGACACTGGCCGTCGCCCGCTCGAATGTCAGCAACAGCCTGAAGGAACTCCAGGGCTGGGGTATCGTGAAGCTGGTACATGTGCTGGGGGATAAGCGGGATCACTTTGAATCGATGAAAGATGTGTGGGAAATGTTCCGCGTGGTGCTGGATGAGCGGAAGAAGCGGGAGATCGATCCCACGCTCACGATGCTGCGCGAATGCCTCATCGAGCTGGAAGATGAGAAAACTAAGGATACCTATACCAGCGAGCGCATCCATGCGATGCGTGATTTCTTTGAGACGACGACGGCGTGGTATCAGCAGGTGCGGGCCTGGCCCACGAATGCGGTGGTGCGTTTTGTGAAGCTGGGCGACAAGGTTTTGCGCGTATTAGGAATCGGTGGAAACTAACACTATGCCACCACTGGCTAAAGTCATGGGATTTGAGACACTTGTCTTAGGGACTCTCATTGGCATGACTTTCTTGATGAGCCAACCCGTGGTCGCAGTGGTTATCGGTGGAGGGTTGTTAATGACAGCTGTTATTCTGAAGCTGCGGAAGAAAGCGTAAAATTTTTTTGAAAGGACATTTCTGTGACTACTGAAATTACAGATACGATTAACGGAACGGTGTTCTTCGATGGCGAGTGCCCCATGTGCCTGCGGTTGGCGCATCGGTTCGGTCCCCTGCTCCATCGGCGCGGGTTTGAACTCGTGCCGCTGCAAGTTACCTGGGTAGCCCCAGCGCTAAAGGTGACGCGGGCCGAACTGCTGGAGGAGATGCATCTGCTCTGCACGGATGGCCGGGTCTTGCGCGGTGTAGAGGCTTATCTGGAATTCGCACGGCATGGTCTGCTCACCCGCCGGCTGGTTCCCGTGGCGCGGTTGCCGTTCATCTATCCGCTGTTGAACCGTATCTATCGCTATACAGCGGAACACCGGCATTGCACAGGCGGTCACTGCAAGATCCACCGGCCGGTTCATCATCGCACGATCCCTTTTATGGAGATGCCATGAATACGACTACCCACAGGACACTCGCGGTTTTGTTGCTCGCCTGCCTGACGGCGTTGCCGTTCAGTGTGCGCGAGCAAATGCCTGCGTGGGTGTTCATGTGGGCGCTGGCGTTCGCGCTCTACTTCGGCTGCAAAGTGCTGACCTTGGCGGACGCCGGACCAGCCTTGGCGACGAACCATGGTGTTCGCACCCTCGGCTATCTTCTCCTCTGGCCGGGCATGGACCCAAAACCTTTTGCGCAGACGGCGCGCGATCTCATCACCCCTAATCTCAAGGCTTGGGTGCATGCTCTGTTCGGGACTTTGCATGGGGCCATTTTGGTATGGGTCATTGTACCACTGATTGATGAAGCATATTGGTTACTTCGCGCCATCGTCGGCATGTTGGGCATCATCTGGCTGCTGCATTTTGGTCTGTTCCATCTGCTGGCGCTGGCTTGGCAAACCAGGCGAATCGCCGTGCGCCCTTTGATGGATAAACCCACCCGTGCGACGAGCCTCACGGAATTCTGGGGACGGCGCTGGAACAGCGGCTTCCATGATTTGATGCACCGCTACATCTTCCGACCAGCAATGAGGCGGTTCAGTGTCCGCACGGCCATGCTGCTGGTCTTCCTGGCTTCGGGCCTGATCCATGAGCTGGTCATCACGGTGCCTGCGGGTGGAGGCTATGGGCTGCCGACACTTTACTTCTTGCTGCAAGGGTTGGGCGTGGAGCTTGAGCGCAGCACGTTGGGTCGTGACTGGCGCTTAGGCGAAGGTGTCAAAGGCTGGTGCTTCGTGTTTATCGTGACGGCTGGTCCGGTTGCGTTGCTATTCCCGCCGCCGTTCTTGCATCACGTCATTTTGCCGATGTTGAAAACGATAACCTAGGAGATCTTATGAATATGGAACTGATGATTGCACTGTTGAAAGCTTCGGGCCTGATGCATCTGGGCATTCTCTGTGCGGGGCTTTTGATGCCGCAAGTGGTCGGCATCAAACGGCATCTGGCCCCCTTGCCCCCGTTCATCAACAGCCTGTTCTGGGTCTATTACACTTTTATCGGGGCCTGTGTGATCGGGTTCGGCCTGTTCACGTTTTTCATGGCCGAGCAACTGGCCGCGGGCACGGTCATCGCGCGCGGGGTGCTGACGTTCTTCGCTCTGTTCTGGTTGCTGCGGATACTTGTCGCCGTTTTCATCTTTAACATGACGCCTTACCTCACCAGCAAGCTGATGCACGTGGGTTACTGGTGCACGAATGCGGTCTTCGTTTATTTCACTGCGGTCTACGCCTTGGTGGCTTGGAAAGGAGGTGCCTTGTGAAAATAGCGATCACAGGCGGCACTGGATTTGTGGGGAAACACCTGGCCCGGAAGCTGGTGGCGGCAGGTCATGAGGTGGTGCTCATCGCGCGTGGTGTGGATACGCGCGATACAAGCACGCCCGGACTGCCGCACACCGCCTTCCGGCCAGTTGGCACGGGTGATGTGGCGGCATTGACCGAGGCGTTTCAAGGATGCGATGGCGTGGCGCATTGCGCGGGGATCAATCGCGAGATCGGTGAGCAAACTTACGCGCGAGTGCATGTGCAAGGGACGAAGAACGTCGTGGCGGCGGCACAGAAGGCGGGCGTGAAGAGGATAACGTTGATGAGTTTCTTACGCGCCCGTCCGGATTGTGGCTCGGGCTATCACGAGTCGAAGTGGGCGGCGGAAGAAGTCATCCGCGCCTCGGGTTTGGATTACACGATTCTCAAGGCAGGTGTCATCTATGGTGACGGCGATCATATGCTGGATCACTTGAGCCATGCGTTTCACACGTTCCCGCTCTTCGCTTTCGTCGGGTTCAATGAGCAGTTGGTGAGGCCCTGTGCGGTGGATGATGTGGCGACCGTCTTGGAAGCGGCACTGGTGAAAGGCCGGTTGGCGAAAGCGACGGTGGCGGTCACGGGACCGGAAGAAATGACGTTAAGCAACGCGGTCCGGCGGGTGGCGAAGGTGGTGGGCAAGCGGCCGTTCTTCTTTCGCGCGCCGTTGTGGTTTCATTACGCGTTCGGGTGGATGCTGGAACGGACGATGACGATTCCGCTCATCGCGACGGCACAGGTGCGCATCCTGTCGGAAGGCGTGGTGATTCCCCTGCCCCATGCGGAGGCGTTGCCGGAGGATTTGCGGCCACGCATTCGGTTCTCGGAGGCGCAGATCAGGAAGGGATTGCCGGAGCCGAAGGGGTTTGGGCGGGAGGATTGCTTGTGCTGGAACGCGGTGTTTGGGAAAGCCCAAGGAAGACACTAATTACACAAATTTGCACGAATTAGGGAAGCGGATTGAAGCATCTGGAGAGGACAGCATGAAGCAAAAGATCGTCATCGCGGGTGGGAGCGGGTTTCTGGGGCGGGTGCTGGCGAAGTATTTTACGGCCAAGGGGTGGGCGGTGGTGATCCTGACGCGACGGCCCGATCCGGGGTGTCCGCAGGGGCGGGAGGTTTATTGGGATGGGTGCACTTTGGGGGATTGGGCGAAGGAGCTGGAGGGGGCGGATGCGCTGATCAATCTCGCGGGGGTGTCGGTGGATTGCCGGTACACGGAGAGGAACCGGCGGCTGATCATGGATTCGCGGATCGATTCGACGCGGGTGTTGGGCGAGGCGATGGCGCGTTGTCAGCAAGCGCCGCAGGTATGGATAAACTCCAGCACAGCGACGATCTACAAGCATACGTATGGTGTGCCATGGGATGAGGAGGGTGAGATCGGGGCGACGGCGGAGGCGAAGGATGCGTTCTCGATTGAGGTCGCCACGGCTTGGGAAAGGGTTTTCAATGAAGCGAAGGTTCCCGGGACGCGCAAGGTGGCGCTGCGCACGGCGATGGTGTTGGGGCATGGGCGGAACAGCGTGTTCCCGGTGATGCGCCGGATGATCCGATTCGGCCTGGGCGGGCAGATGGGTGATGGGCGGCAGTATATGTCATGGATCCATGAGGTGGATTTCTGCCGGGCGATCGAGTGGTTGATCGCGCGTGAGGATGTGAGCGGCGTGGTGAATCTGGCGGCACCGAAGCCGGTGACGAACGCGGAGATGATGCGGACGTTTCGTGAGGTGTGCGGGATGCCGTTCGGCCTGCCGGCGACGAAGTGGATGCTGGAGATCGGTGCGGTGTTGCTGCGGACGGAGACGGAGTTGATCATCAAGAGCCGGCGGGTGGTGCCGGGGAGATTGTTGCGCGAGGGGTTTCAGTTTCGGTTCAGTGAGGTGAGAGGGGCGTTGGTGGATTTGATGGGGACGGCGTAATCCGTGATGCGTATGGCGTAACGGGAAGTGAGCCCGCTAAATACGCAAAAACTAAGGCAGAAACAGGATGGAATGATGAATGCGAGCAAGATGCTCGCATAACCCGCAGCCAGGATGGCTGCGCTACAGGGGAAGGCGACGACGAAGGCTATGAATACAATAGACGTCGAGCACGGGGTGGAGAATGCGCAGAATCTGGCGGCAAGGGAGCGCATGCTGTCGGTGAGGGGGGAGCCTTTGTTCGTGGCGGATTGGGTGGAGTTGTTCTTTTTGCATTTCGAGGTGCCAGCGGAGGTGTTGCAGCGGGAGGTCCCCTTCCCTTTGGATCTGTTTGAGGGGCGGGCATTCGTGAGCCTGGTGTCGTTTCAGTTGGCGCGGTTGCGGATGTTTGAAGCGCCGACGTTGACGGAGGCGGTATTTCAGCCGTTCACGCGGAGTCATTTTCTGAATGTGCGGGCGTATGTGACTCATCGCGGGGAGCCGGGGATTTATTTCATGCAGGAGTTTTTGTCGAACCGGTTGAGCATTCCGTTTGGGCGTCCGGTGTATGGGCTGCCGTATCATCATGCGGCGGCGCGGCGGGAGATTGATCTGAAGCGTGGGCGGATGGAATTGGAGCTGAACGCAGCGGAGCAGCGGCGGCTGGAGTTGCACGCGAGTTTTGCGGCCGAGGATATACCGGAGCGGTGTGCGGCAGGTTCGTTGACGGAGTTTTTATTGGAGCGGTATACGGCTTATACGTGTCACCGGGGCCACAAGCGGCGGTTCCGGATCTGGCATCCGCCGTGGCGGCAACGGGCGGTGGAGTTTCAGGTGGCGGACAAGGGCTTGCTGGGGAAAGCGGGCGGATGGTTTAAGGAGGCGGAGGTACTAGGTGGAAACTTCGCGGAGCTAGGGAAGGATGTTTGGATGGGAAAACCATGCACGATAAAGGGTTAGAGCTTCCTTACTTCGGCGGCTGCACTACAGGAAATTTAGCTCTGTTCCCCCTGACCCCTATCCGTTACAAAAGGGGCTGGACGCTCGTTTCCAGAGGCAGTCCGCATCCCCCATTTTGACGGGATCATTTAATTGTTTGCTTTGTTTGTGTCATGCTGACGATTCGTAATCTGAAGAAGAGTTTTGGTGGTCGCACTTTGTTCGAGGGTGCGAACATGCAGATCAATTATGGTGATCGCGTGGTGCTCGTGGGTCCTAACGGCGCGGGCAAGTCCACGTTGTTCTCGCTGATCCTTAAAAAAGATGAGCCGGATGAGGGCGAAGTGGTGCGGGATGAGTGGACGACGGTGGGCTTTCTCCCGCAGGAGAGCGAGCCGATCGGGAATGAGACGGTGATCGAGGTGGCGACGGGGCGCGCGGGCGAGATCGAGAAGCTGGAGAAAACGCTGCATGAGCTGGAGAAGGCGGGCACGGTGGATATCCCGGAGTATTTCGAGGCGCAGAGCAAATTCGATGCGTTGAACAATCCGGAATTCGAGGCGCGCGCGAAACGCATCCTGGTGGGGATGGGTTACAAGCAGACGGATTTCGACCGACCGGCGAGGGAGATGAGCGGTGGCTGGATCATGCGGGCGCACTTGGCGCGGCTGCTGGTGATGGAGCCGGATCTCTTGATGCTGGACGAGCCGACGAATCATTTGGACCTGATGGCGCTCTTGTGGTTGCAGGATTATCTGAAGGGTTTCCCGGGGGCGCTGCTGATGATCTCGCATGACCGCCAGTTCATGGATGAGTTGTGCAAAAACATCTTCGAGATCAATGAACAAAAGTTGATCGCGTATACGGGGAATTACACGGATTACCTGCGGCAGCGGGAGGAGAATTACGAGAACCAGCTGGCGGCGTACAAGAATCAGCAGAAGGAGATCGCGAACTTGCAGGAGTTCGTGAACCGCTTCCGCTCGGTGGCGTCGAAGGCGTCGCAGGCGATGAGCAAGCTGAAGCAGATCGAGCGCATGGAGCTGATCGAGAAGCCGAAGCAGCCGCGCAAGCCGTTCCGGTTCCAATTCCCCCAACCCCAACGCGGCGGTCAGCGGGCGATCTCGCTGGAGGGCATCCACATGGCCTACGGGAGTCACGCGGTGTATCGCGGGCTGGACCTGACGGTAGAGCGCGGCGAACGCACGGTGCTCGTGGGGCCGAACGGTGCGGGTAAATCGACGCTGCTGAAGATTCTCGCGGGTGAGGTGGAGTTCCAGAAGGGTGTGCGTGACCTTGGGCACAATGCAAAGATCGGTTACTTCAGCCAGCATCGCTCAGCGACGCTGGACCCGAACAACAGTGTGCTCGAAGAGATCATGGCGGCGGCCCCGGCCCTCGGTGAAGAGGAGGCGCGCGGTATCTTGGGCTCGTTTATGTTCCGCAAGGAAGAGATCTTCAAGAAGACGGCGGTGCTGAGCGGCGGCGAGAAGAGCCGGTTGAACCTGGTGAAGTTCCTCGTGGACCCGCCGAACCTCCTGCTGATGGATGAGCCGACGACGCACTTGGACATCCTGACGGTGGAATCGCTGATCCTCGCGCTGGAGAAGTATGAGGGCACGCTGGTCTTCATCTCGCACGATGTGCACTTCATCCGGAAGCTGGCAACGAAGGTGCTGCACATCAATAACGGCCAGGTGACGCCGTACGTGGGCAATTTCGACTACTACTTGGAGAAGACGGGGGCGGAAGGAAACGCCCGCGCCGCCCTGACGGCGGGGTGATTTACGCGAGGCGTCAAGCCGGGAGATCGTTAAAAAGAGACCCTCCCTTGCGCTGAAAAGCAAAATAAGGTTAGTTACACTTACGTGGGTAACTTGCTTTGGTGGTGTGAGTTAAGAGGATCTCGAGCGCTTCAAGTCATTAGTTTTACCCCTGCAAAAGGCGATGAAAAATTATGATTGCCTTCTGACGTAGAAAACCCCATGTTACGATTCCGTTATGTTAGATTGCTCAACGGTTCGAGAGCTGGTGAATCTTCAGGTGAACGAGTTTTCAGTGATGATTTGAAACCCGGCGGTCGGGAACGGTCTGCGAAAGTGAGTATCTAATAACAAATCATCAATGAGTACTAAGTTGTTCGTAGGAAATCTTTCCTTCAACACGATCGAAAACGACCTCCATGACCTGTTTGCCGCGCACGGCGGTGTCATCGAAGTCAACCTGATGGTGGACAAGTTCACGGGCCGTCCCCGTGGCTTTGCCTTCGTCACCATGGAGACGCCGGAAGCGGCGGAAGCGGCCATCCAGGCCCTCCACGGCAAGAATTTCGACGGTCGTGATCTGACCGTGAACATCGCCCGTCCTCGTGAAGAACGTCCTCCGGGCGGTGGTGGTGGTTTCCGCGGAGGTGGTGAACGCCGGGGCGGTGGCGGCGGCGGATACGGTGGTGGCGAACGCCGGGGCGGTGGCGGTGGTGGTTTCCGTGGCGATCGCGGTGGTGACCGCGGCGGCGACCGTGGTGGCCGTTACTAATTGACGCCAGCCTGTTTGCGTTTTCACAGGTGTGGGGCGCTTTTTTTATAAAGAGCCCCACACCTTTACTTTTTTCTGTTTTCCGAAATAGCTGGCCATTTTCCAGCGCAGAAAGACCTGTTCAAGTGGAAGAGCACATCACAGTAGAAGGCAGCATACAGACCGTCTTGCCCGGCACTATGTTCCGGGTGAAGCTCGATAATAATCACGAAGTCCTCGCCCATATCTCCGGCAAAATGCGGAAACATTTCGTCCGCCTTACCGTCGGTGATCGCGTCCGGATGGAGATGTCCCCCTACGATCTGACCAAAGGCCGCATCGTATTCCGGCTCCGGACCTAGTTGGACAAATTCACAAATTTGAACTCCGACCTCCGTCAGGGGGGTCGGAGTTTTTCTTTTCCGGAACTTGTCCAAGCCGGCTTGTCGCGTTGCCAATTTAGAGCGTTTCAAAAAATACTATAGCCGATTGTCTGAGGAGCGGGCGGTCTTTTTGGGTTCTGGGGTCGTTTCGGCTCAGTCACAGGGCCTTTGACCCGCTCCTTCGCCAAAATCTCGCCACAACCCAAAAATACGGACCTCCGAGGGGTAATTGACCGGAAGCTCATTCATTCCCAAAACGCATCAATGCGATGATTTTAATGAATTATGCATCGGTGAAGCAGCGTGGCAGAGTGGACCGTGAAGACCGGGAGTGTCCGGTGATGGCCAGCACAAAAACGGCGGGCCAGAGAAAGGAGGGCGGTATGAGTGAAATCAATGAAGGCAGATACGTCAGGTGGGAGGGTGGCCCAGAGGTTGGTCGCACAGCGGCGGGGCGCAGCCCGACACTGCCCGCAAAAAAGCGGGTGAACGAGATGGTGAACTGGCGGGGGGAACCAAGGCGGGAAGGCGGGCAACGCGAGAATGCGCCCGTCGGTGTTTTTCCCTCACTTTTCCCATTGCAATCTTTCCTGACTCCATGCAAGTTCCGTTCCTCTGGTTCGGGGCGTAGCGTAGCTTGGCTAGCGCGCTTGTTTCGGGTACAAGAGGTCGTGAGTTCAAATCTCACCGCCCCGACCATTTTTTCTTCTTTATCCATGATGCAGCTCACACACCGGTTGCGTTGTCGCCTAATCACCCTCTCGTTGTTGTTTTTAGGCAGTTCACTGGCTCCGCTGATCGCGGCTGATTTCCTGCCTCCAGGTCATCGCCCCAAGCCTTTGGGCGTGCATGCGCTCACCAAGGCCACGGTCATTCCCCTGCCCGGCAAGTCATTGAAGAACGCCACCATCCTCATCCGCGATGGCAAGATCGAGGCCGTGGGCACCAATGTGCGCATCCCCGCGGATGCGCGCGTGCATGACCTCACCGGGTGTACGGTCTATGCGGGCTTCATCGATGCCACCATCACGCTTGGCACGAACAGCGGCGCGGGCATCTCCACGAGCGGCACGGAACCGATCCAGACCCAAGGCCAGCTCACTTCCGGCAGCATCAATTTCTTCGGCGTACCCGGAGATGAAAAAGACCCGGGCCAAGCCGGTCCCGGACACGAACTGCGCCGCATCACCCCCGAGCGCCGTATCGCCGCGAACTACCGGCCGAACGCCAAAACGTTCGAGACCTTGCGCGACCTCGGCTTCACCGCCGGCAACATCGTTCCGGAAGGCAGCATCATGCCGGGTTCCAGCGCCTTCGTCTTGTTGAATGACGGCAGTCCGAATGAAGGCATCGTGCGCAGCGATGTCTTCCAGCACATCGTGTTCGACTCCGAGACGAAGGACGACAGCTACCCTGGCTCGTTGATGGGTGTCATCGCCGCCGTGCGACAGACTTATTTCGATGCACAGCATTATGCCTTGGTGAAAGGCCAGCCGCGTGCGGAATTCAATCCCGCGCTGGAAGCCTTGCAACCCGCTTTGAAGCAGGAGATGTCCGTGCTGTTCGAGCCGGGCAGTGCGCTCATGGTAGATCGCGCGGGTCTGGTGGCAAAGGAGCTGAAACTCAAATACGTCATCTACGCCAGCGGCCAGGAATGGCGTCGGGCCGAACTAGCTGGAGCCACGGGAGCGGCTTTCATCGTGCCACTCAATCTGCCTGCCGCGCCCAAGCTGCCCACGGATGACGATTGGCACGATGTCAGCCTCGACCAATTGCGCGTGTGGGATTGGGCGGCGGAAAACGCCAGCGTCCTGCGCCAGCAAGGCCGTGAAGTCGCCCTCACCACCCGTGAACTGGCCGATAAAAAGACCTTCCGCAAAAACGCACAGACCGCCATCCAACGCGGACTCACCCAAGATGATGCGCTCGCCGCCCTGACCACCGTGCCCGCGAAGATCTGCGGTGTGGATGCCCTGCTCGGCAGTATCGAGCCCGGCAAACTCGCCAGCCTTACGGTAGTGAAAGGCACGAATTACTTCACCCCTAGCAATCCGGTGCAGGAGGTATGGATCGAAGGCGTGCGCTTCCCCACCTCCGAACCGCCGAAGGACGCGAAGAAAGCCTCCGAGTCCAAAGACAAAGAAAAGGACAAGAAGAAGACAGAAGCCAAGCCGGAAGATCTGAAACGCGTGGCTCGCGCGCCGCAAGAAGATCGTCCCATTCTGGCAGCGCCGAAATCTGTCCTGATCCGCAACGCCATCATCTGGACCTGTGGACCCGAGGGCGTTTTGACGAATGCGTCCATGCTCGTGAGCGAAGGCAAGATTCAGCAAGTCGGCCATTTCAAAGCGGAGCTTGGCCCGGACACCTTGGTGATCGACGCCCAAGGCCGTCATCTGAGCCCCGGCATGATCGACGCCCACAGCCACAGCATGATCCTCGGCGGCGTGAATGAGAGCACCGTCCCCTCCTCCGCCATGGTGCGCATCGGTGATGTGGTGAACTCCGAGACAGAGAACATCTACAAGCAACTCGCTGGTGGCCTCACGGTCGCGAATCTGTTGCACGGCTCGGCCAATCCCATTGGTGGTCAGAACCAGATCATCAAGCTGAAGCTGGGGGCTTCCCCGGAAGAACTGAAATTCCCGGACGCACCGCCAGGCATCAAGTTCGCCCTCGGTGAGAACGTGAAGCAATCGAACTGGGGCGACCGCAAGACCACGCGCTTCCCGCAATCGCGCATGGGCGTGCCTACGTTCATCGCGAACCGCTTCACCGCGGCCCAACAGTATCTGGCCGAGTGGGCCACGTACCGCACCAAAGGCGGCATCCCGCCTAAACGCAATCTGGAGCTGGAGGCCATCGGCGAGATCATCGAGGGCAAGCGCTGGATTCACTGCCATTCCTATCGCGGTGATGAGATCCTCGCGTTCCTGCGCCTCATGGAGACTTTCAAGGTCAAGGTCGGCACGCTGCAGCATGTGCTGGAGGGTTACAAGGTGGCGGATGAGATCGCGAAACACGGTGCAGGTGCTTCCTGCTTCTCGGACTGGTGGGGCTTCAAGTTCGAGGTGTATGACGCCATTCCATATGCGGGCAGTTTGATGCGTGATCGTGGTGTGCTCGTCTCGTTCAATTCCGATTCATCCGATCTGGCTCGGCGCATGAACCTGGAAGCGGCCAAGGCGGTGAAATATGGTGCCACACCAGACATCGAGGCGTTCAACTTTGTGACCATCAATCCGGCCAAACAGATGCGCATCGATGGCCGCGTGGGTTCGCTGGAGAAAGGCAAGGATGCGGACTTCGTGCTGTGGACCAAGTCGCCCTTGGACAGCAGCACCATGTGTCTGGAAACATGGATCGATGGAAAGAAATACTTCGACCGTTCCTTGAGCGACGCACGTTACGAGCGAATGTTGAAAGAGCGCGAAGCCTTGATTGCCAAGGCGAAGAAAGGCGCTGGTAGCACAAGCTCGGAAGGCGCCCGGGTTGCCTTCTTCCAGCGGGTATTGGAAACCGCGAACGATATCCAGCCGGTGCATTGCCTGGACTGCAAAGTGACGAAGGGAGGCCAGCCGTGAGTGATTTGGGAAACATCCAACGTCCAACATCGAACGTCCAACCTTCAAAGATGAATACAATGGGAGAGCAAGCGCCCGATTACTATCCCGGCGGCAAATGTTCTCCCTCTCCTCTCTTAGGAGGCCGAACTTCGGCGGAGAGGGCCGGGGTGAGGAGTGAGAGTGCCAACAGATATAAAATCTTCACTTTCCTGTCCTTACTCGCAAGTGCGCTAATACTAAACGCCGAAACCGTCGTCCTGAAAAACGCCACGGTTCACACCGTCAGCGGTGAGACATTATCTCCCGGTAATGTGGTGATGAAAGACGGGAAGATCTCTGCCGTGGGCAAGAATGCTTCCGCCAGGGGCGCGAAGGAAATCGATCTGACCGGCTTGCACCTGTATCCGGGGATCATCGTGCCGACGAGTTCGCTTGGTTTGACGGAGATCAATGCCGTGCGCGCCACCCAAGACACCACGGAAGTCGGCGCTTACACGCCGGATGTGAAGGCGTGGCTCTCGGTGAATCCCGATTCCGAACTGCTGCCCGTGGCGCGCGCCAACGGCATCACGCATTTCAGCGTGGCACCGATGGGCGGCATCGTAGCAGGATACTCCGGCGTGATGCAGTTGCGCGGCTGGACGATGGAGCAGATGACCATCCGAGAACCCGTGGCGCTGCACCTTTACTGGCCGGAGATGGAATTGAACACGGGGCCGAAAGAACTTGCCGCCGATCGCTCGAAATGGAAATCGCCAGAGGACCAGGCCAAGACGCGCGATAAGAAGTTACGCGAGATCGACGAATTCTTTGATGATGCCGAGGCCTATCGCAAGGCCCGCACTGTTAAGGCCGGAACGAAAACTCAACTGCCCGTGCCCGCTTGGGAAGCGATGTTACCAATGCTGGAAGGTAAAACGCCCATCTTCATCCATGCGGATGAGACGCGGCAGATCAAGGCAGCCATCGGCTGGGCGCAAAAGCGGAAGTATGCCATCGTGATCGCTGGAGCGCGGGATGCCTGGCGGGTGGCGGACTTGCTGGCCAAACACAAGATTCCCATCATCTACGAACGCATCAACGACCAACCGCCGCAGGACACGGACACCTATGATGTGCAGTTCAAGGCCGCCGCCGTATTGCACAAGGCGGGCGTGAAAGTTTTGTTCAGCGAAGGCATGGGTGCGCGAAATGCGACGTTTGCCCGCAATGTCTCCCACTCTGCCGGAGCCGCCGTGGCGTATGGTTTCCCGGCGGAAGAAGCGGAGAAAAGCATCACGCTCTACCCTGCCCAAGTGCTCGGTGTGGCTGAGCGGCTGGGTTCTATCGAAAAGGACAAGGAAGCCTCACTCATCGCCTGCACCGGTCCGATCCTTGACATTCGCACCACGGTGAAACACATGTGGATCGCGGGTGAAGAGATGAACCTGGAGAGCCGCCACACGAAGCTGTACGAGAAGTATAAGGGCCGACCGAAGGGCAATTGACTACATTCAAACAGAACGGCTCAAAGCATTTAACAAGGATATGGCAAAGCCTGACCAAGCAGCTCTCAACAAATCGCTCGCAGAATTCATCGCCTTTCTTCAGGAGTTAAACTTACCAAACGCCATCACGCCACTGGCGGAATTCCAAGTCGAGTTTCAATCCAAGGCACCCACCCTCAAAGTATTGCATGACCCTTTCCACAAAGCGTATAGCTTGGCCTATAGTGCGGCTCGTGATGTGGTCTATGACCATGCAAACTACAAAGCCAAATCGGGGATGACTAAACAGTATGCCGAGTTCGAGCGCACCTCCAAGGCACTGTGGGATGCCATGTTTCCGACTGATTATCCAGAGACGGAAATTTCCGGCCTGGCAGGAAACGCTGAATCAACCACTGTCATAGGTGATACAAAAGACGCCAAAAAGATCGCCCAACATTGCTTGGATATTGCACAGAAATTTTCTGCAGCGGTCTTCAAGCAAGATCTTGCGTCTGCTTATGACTTCTGTGCTAGTGAGTTCAAGTCAACCACCAGCCAGCAAGAGTTTGTCTCAAGCTTGAAGAGAGCCAATTCAAGGTATGGTGGCCCAGCTGTTGACTGGTCGGTAGAATGCATCACTTGGATCTACGCAGATGCGAAATCCAGGAAGAAAAGCAACACCAGTGGCGACTGGCCAAAATTGACACCAAAGCCGAATAAACGCGCTATAGTTATTGGCTTTTGGCATGTGAACAAAGAACAAAAACGTGGCCGCTCGATCTGTTTCTGGGTAACCGAAGAAGGCGATGGCTATCGGATCGCCAAGTTCAAACAATACCTGCAGTAACTCACTGCTCCGGCACGATCTTCAGCCAGTTCACACACGTATTCATCCCCTCGATCCCTGAACCGATCTGCAAGGTCAGCCATTCGTCTTTCACTTCCACAGTCACAGTCTTCTGGAAATATTTCCCCTTCGCCGTGCTGATATTATCTGCCACAACCACGCCTTCGATGGACGCGCTTTGGCCGGGTTGTTCGTGGCCGGCATCGCCGAGGCAAATCGTCACTTGGTAGCGTCCGTTCGGCATGGCGCATTCCCATGTCGCTTTGCTGCGCGTGAAGACGAAGGAGTCCAGCTCGGAATCGCGCTCCAGATAACGGCGGCGCGTGTTCTGGCTCAGGTCTTCCGCCCAGCCGAACATGCGCTCCGGGGTGCGCGGCAGGCCGACATCTGTGAGAAAACCGCCCACGGGCACGGAATCCGCCGAAGTGAAATTGAACGAACGCGTGCGCACGCCGCGCCAGACGGCGGGCTCGGCCAATGCTGCGTCCACAAAGGCCGGAGCCTTCGGACGCGGCAGACCAGCATTCTTGTCATCGAATGGGTTCGCATCCTCGCGGTCCGGGATGGCATCGCCATCCGCATCCTTCTGGCTGTAGCGGACGAGCGGACGATGCGGCAGGTCTTTCACAATGTCCCAGACCTTCTGGGCGTACTGCGCGCGGGTCAGATCGCCTTGGGGCGTTTGGATCGTTTTCTCAAAGAAACGGTGGTAGAGATTCGTACGGATGACTTGCACACGCCAGTCCATGTCCGCTGGGGCATCAGGCTTGAAATCAATCTCGTCACGATACAGACCCAGCCCCTGCCGGATGGCGAGCTGGTTGATGGCGATGAAATTCGGGTGTGACGTCTCGAGGTCACGAAAAGGCCAGAGCATGACTGGTTCCCCACCATCGATGCGTGCGCAGAGGCCTTCCCATACTTGCGAGAGAAAGGTGTTATCAAAAGGGATTTCGCGAGGTTTGATGCCACGCTTCAAGGCGACGGCCGCTGTCGCACCACTCGCCTGACCGATGAGCACGCACTGATCCTGCAAACGCACAGCGGAACTCACGATGCTGCTGTAACCGAGATTCTTTTGCGCCCCGAGCAAACCCTCCACGCGCACGGGAATCAGGCTGCGCAAGGGAAAGAGCGAGCGCTTGCTCTTCGTATCCCAGCCGCGCCCTTTCTTCAGGTAACACTGCCACGGACCCGTGGCGCCTTCTTCCGGCAGGAACATGCGGCCCGTCGGATGGAAGTCATAGACGAACTGCCACGGCGCGACACCGTCGTAATACATGATGGGCGCGTATTCATCCGGCCCAGTGAAGTGGCGGCCATCCTGCTCCCGCATCATGTAGAGCGCCTGCATGCGGATGGATTCGCGGATGTAGGGCTTGGGCGGCAGCTTGTCGGCGGTGCCGAACTCATCCGTCAGTTTGAAGTTACGGAAGGTATGGGACTTGTCCGGCATGCGGTCATGCACGGTGGTCTGCAAGTGATAGAACATGCCGAGCGAATGGCGTTTGGCATCCTCGAAGATGATCTGTCGCTGCTCGCGCGTCATCTGCACCACATTCTTCTTGGAAGCACCCTTCTCCGTTTTCTCCAAGGCATCCACCACATGCTGCGGTAAAACATCGAAGGGATAATCCTGGATGCTCCAGTTCAGCAAGATGACATCCGGCTGGTTGATCTTCAGGCCAAGCCCATCAATCAGGCGCCGTTGCGTATAGACGGTCTGCTCGCCTTCGTAGAATGATTTCGCATCCGGAATCCAAGGGGCGTTGAAAGGGCGATGCGGTTTGAAGGGCCACTTGAGGTTCTGGTAATCCGCCTTGGTCATGCTGGTGGTGAGCCAGTAGGAACGGTCATCGTAGAGCGGCGGTTTGGGGATGAGAGAATCTTTGCCCGTGGACTCGATCACCACACAGTAGGTGATGGGGTTCATGTCCGTGATGGGATAGCCCTCATGCGTGAGCGGTGCGTTCGGTTCGCTGTATTTCGCTTTCAGATCGGGGCCATATTCGTATTCGGCCCCGGAAAGCTTCACGGCATCGCCCCAGTCCGAGGCATCGATCGTGAGCTTTGCGCGGATGGTGAAGGTGCTGGTATCCCCTGCCCGGCTGCCGCGGAATGTAAGGCCGAGCAGCGTGTTCTTGTCTTCGGACATCAGCGCGGACACGGGATAGGCTGAGGAGATCAGCTTAACCTGCTGACGCTCGATGTAGGGCTGGAGCATCTCACGGAAGACCTTCTCGCCTTCAGCGGGACGGAAGGTGGTGAAAGCGGTCCAAGCATTGCCCGGCTGTTTGGAGCCGTATTTCTTGAGATTGAAATCCTCGATACGGTCGCAGAATTCCTTGAACAGGCCGGAGCGTGGGAACGGGACTTTGTTATCGAGGCCTCGATTCTCATCCACCGCACTGACGGCTTCGGCGGTGAACTGGCCGCCAAGCCATTCGATGTCGTTCACGATGACGATGTTGGAGACGCCCATGCGTGCCGCCTGGATCGCCGCCGCCCAGCCGGATTCCGTGCCGCCCACAATGAGGAGATCGGCGGACTGGTCCTTGGGTTGGGCCTGCAGGACTAAGGTGGAAAGAATCAACCAAGCGAGCAGCACGCGCAGAGTGAAGAATCGTATCATGGTGTTGCCATTACGTTGCCACCACAACATGACAGCAGCAAGGATGCATTCGACTTTCCGTCACACAATCACTACCCTAGGCACATGTTTCCTTACCTGGCACATGCGGATGAGAAGCCTTGGCAACCCGGTCCTTATGAAGGGGTGGAACTTAAGATCCTGCACAAGCATCCCGAGACGGGCGGCGTGGTCGTGCTACGGAAATTCAAGGCAGGCGCGACCGTCCCCGCACACACGCATCCACTGGCCAATGAATGGGCTTATGTCCTCTCCGGTGAATGGGAGGAATCCGGCGTGAGCTACAAGCCCGGCACAGTGTTCTTCTCCCCAAAAGGCGTGCAGCACGGGCCACACGTGGCCAAAGGCGAAGTCATCAGCCTGACGGTGTTTGACGGGCCATTGACGGTAGTCTGAGAAAAGCGGCGGTTGACGGAAGCGGGTTCATGGATTAGGGAATAAGATACGTTATGAAGTCTCCGAGTCTTGCATTCCTCTGGCTGGCGATGGTTCTCATCGCGGGTCTCGGCATACACCGGGCCGGAGCAGCGGAGAAGATTCTGTTTTCGACCGGTAACAAGGACAAAGACCCGAAGAAGAACAGTTTGGTCATCAAGCAGAACAAACCGGCCTTGCAGACCTTGGATTTCAGCCGTTTGGGCGGGCGTCCTTCCAAGGCTGAGGAGATGGCTCCCGTGGGCGCGCCGCCCGCTCCGTTTGAGCCAGACGAGGAAGAACTGGCGGAAAGCAAGAAGGACAAAGACTGGCTGACACCCGAGGATAAACGGGACCGGGGCGGGAAGGACGGCAAATACGGAAAGGACCGGGACAAGCTCAAGGAAAACAGCCGGGATGAAAAAGCCAAACTGAACGAGCGCCAGAAGAATGACCCGAACGAAAACAGAGAGCATGAAAACGACCCGTTCCGCCGGGCGGAAAATCAGGACCCCTTTGGTCCTCTGAGCAGCAACGGATCATCCACGAACAAGATCCTGTTTGGCTCGGCCAATCAGCGGGAAGATCAGCATGCCCGTGGTCGGCAGCCGGATGGCTCTCCAGCCTCCCGCAGCATGGCCAGATCACCAGGCCTGGGCAGCAGCCGTACGCTGGATGATCAAAGCCGGGAATCCACACTGGAGCGATTAGGCATCGGACCACGTCAGACAGGCAGCACTGCGAGTTCAGGTTGGAACGCAAATCCCGGCGGAGCGTCGAGTCTCTTCGGCATCGGTACATCCCAGAATTCCATGAACAACGGACAGGTGAGTCCGTTGGGCCAATCAATGGGCGCGCGCACCGACGACTTCCGTACCACGGGCGGAAGGGACAGCACCTTCAAATCCGGGTTGATGAGCGAAGTAGGGAATATGAATCTGGGCCAACCCGGCGGACAGCCCAAGGCCTACGAGCCCCCGAAATACGAACGTAAGCCCGCCGTGCTGCCCGTGCCGCAACGGAAGTTCTAAAGCACCCTCGGTCACGCAGCCCGTTTCCAGTCACGCACGCACAGAAGCCTTTTCAATCGTCCCTAGCCCACTATCCTCGGGGCGTGCCAGATTGGTTTTACCGCACCGTTTCCCGTCCCCTGCTCTGCCGTCTGTCCGCGGAACAAGCGCAGGGTTTGGCGTGCGGTTTCATGGGCAAAATCGGCGACCTGCCAAGCGGTGTTGGTGGCGCATTCATTGATTTCCTCGGACATTTGCCGCCGGATTCGCACCTGGGGTGAACTGGCATCATCTGCTGCCGGCATTCGCAGGAATGGGATTGTTGCTGCTGGGACTGGCATTGTGCCGGGAATGGACGAGGGTCAAACGGTCATAAACACTTTAGCGGCAGCAAGGGCAGATTCAGTCGAATGCAACTCACAGCTTGCCGTCGAAGATAAGTATGACAGTTTCTTGGGAAATGTCCCGGATAAGCAAATCCGTCAGCCATTGTAAGCTCAGCGTATTTCTGGCATTTGCCATCACTCACGGCATTTGCTCGCACGCCGCGGAGAAGCCGGATTACTGGGCGGTGGAGGACGCAGCGGCGCGGACGAAGTTGCCGCCCTTCCAAGTGATTCCAGCAGCGAAGCCAGGTGAGCTGACACCGGCGAATGGTTTTCCGAAGAGCGAGACGTTCCGCAACTGGTCGCGGTCGCACGGGGACAACGGCTCGGCGCGGTTCTCGGCGCTCACGCAGATCAACAAGGCGAACGTGGGCCAGCTCACGGAGGCGTGGGTGTATCGCTCGGGCGATGGCAAGGGGAACATCCAGTGCAACCCGGTGATCGTGAACGGCGTGATGTATGTGCCGACGGTGGGCCAGCAGATCGCAGCAGTTGATGCAACGAATGGCAAGGAACTCTGGCGCTTCAAACCGGAGGGGCGGCCAGCGTATCGCGGGTTGATCCATTGGGCGGGCAAGGATGCCGCCGGTGCGCGAATCTATTTCACGGCAGGCAAGCATCTGTATGCGCTGGAGGCGAAGACGGGCGTGCCAGTGAAGAGTTTTGGCATGGATGGGCGCACGGAATTGCCGGGCAAGTCATCTGGCGGATTCGGAGCGGCGACGGCGGGCCCGGCAATCTTTGAGAACATCATCGTGGTGCCAGGTTTCGAGAAGGATGTGTGGGGCTTCGATGTAGTCACCGGCAAGTTACTCTGGACATTTCACACGGTGCCCCATCTGGGCGAGTTCGGCCATGACACGTGGGATCGACCGCAAGGGAACGCAGCGAATTGCTGGGGCGGCATGGCGCTGGATGAAGTGCGGGGCATTGCGTATATCGCGACGGGTTCGCCGAAGCCAAACTTCCTCGGGATGCAGCATCGCGGGGAAAACCTGTTCGCGAATTGCGTCATCGCGCTGGATGCGCGCACGGGCAAGCGGCTCTGGCATTTTCAGGAGATCCGTCATGACATCTGGGACCTGGACATCCCTGCCCCGCCCGTCTTGAGCACCATCACGCGCGATGGCAAACGCGTGGATGTGGTGGCGGCCGTGACGAAGATCGGCAACACGCTGCTGCTGGATCGCGTAACGGGCAAGCCGGTGTTCCCGGTGCGACTGCGTAAAGCACCTACGTCCACGCTGCCCGGTGAGATCACCGCGCCCTATCAGCCGGATATCGAACTGCCGCAACCGTTCGCGAAGCAGGACTATCTGCCGACGGATGTGACAACGCGTTCGGAAGAAGCGGCGGAATTCGTGCGCGACCGCTTAAAGAGCCTGCAATACGGGTGGTTCCTGCCCTTGAGCGACCGCAAGGTGACGGTGTTCTTCGGCGTGCATGGCGGCGCGGAATGGACGGGGGCAGCCACCGACCCGACCAAAGGCCGCCTCTACGTGAGCGCGAACGAGGTGCCATGGCTGATGAGCCTGATCGTAAATGATGAACCGCCCTTCGATGCGAAAGCGAAGCCGACCAAAGGTGAGGAGATTTTCCGCGCGGCGTGCGCGCAGTGCCATGGGAACGACCGCATGGGCATCGGGGTGACGCCGCCGCTGCGGGGATTGCGGCATCGGATGAAGGATGAGGAGGTCGTCGCGTTGATGCAGACGGGCCGGGGTTTGATGCCCGTCGCTCCGCCGATGAGTGCGGAGGATCAGAAAGCCTTGCTGGATTTCATCTTCCTACGTGACCGGCCCATGCCGACGACCACGGTGAAACCAGAACGGCCTGCCTATGTGCAGGCGGGCTGGAACCGCTTTCTGGATCAGGATGGTTACCCGGCCTCGAAGCCACCTTGGGGCACTTTGAACTGCCTCGATCTGAACACGGGGAAGATTTTGTGGAAGGTGCCCTTGGGCGAGTATCCTGAGCTCACAAAGCAAGGCATGCCGAAAACGGGCACGGAAAATTTCGGCGGAGCCATCGTGACTGCAGGCGGATTGGTGTTCTGTGGCGGGACGCGGGATGAGAAATTCCGGGCCTTCGATGCGGATACCGGCGCTGAACTGTGGTCGGTGAAATTGCCGTTTGGCGGAAATGTGCCGCCCGCGACCTACGAGGTGAACGGAAAACAATACGTAGTGATTCCAGCCAGCGGTGGTGGCAAGCTGGGCGGAGCGCAGGGCGATGCTTATGTGGCTTACGCACTGCCGGATGGGGCAAAGAAATGACGTACATGCAGAGACAACAACGCAAGTTCACTCGCGGCTTCACGCTGATCGAGCTGCTGGTGGTCATCGCTATCATCGGCATTCTCGCAGGCATGCTGCTGCCGGCGCTCGCGATGGCGAAGGCCAAAGCGCAACGCACCTCGTGCGTGAACAACCTGCGTCAGATGAACAGCATCCTGCATCTCTACGCGCTGGACAATAACGGCGCGGTGCCGCTGGGGTATCGCGGCGGACGCAAGCAGTGGAACACGATGGTCTTCAGCGGCACGGTGAACCAGTTCGTGATCTTCGGTCGCCTCTACACGGCCAACCTGCTGGAGACTCCCAAGGTGCTTTACTGCCCGGCAGAGCGCGCCGCTTCGCAGAAGTTTCAGACGCCAGAGAACCCCTGGCCGCCGGGCACCAACGGTGTGAACGTGCAAGGTGGCTACGCGACCACGCCAGTGGTGGACTGGGGGGCGACAAATCGGCCGCCCACTTGGCCGCGTCTGGAGCGCTTGAGCAAGGTCGCGGTCATGGCGGACACCCCGGGTTTGCCAGAGCGCTTGGATTCACGGCATCGCACGGGTGTGAATGTGCTCTTCGGTGACGGCAGCGTGAACTGGATGGAACGCGGGAACTTTGATGCGCCGCTTGCCAAATGCACCACGATCAGCCCCACGAACAATGCGGCGCAGGATGAGATCTGGAAGATCCTCAGCCACGGCAATATCGCCACTCCCTACTGAGGCTGCGGCGGGTTCTGCACCTTGTCCGCTTCGATCAGCAGCTTCATCATCTCCTCGGCAGACGCCCGGCTCAGCTCACGGATGAAGCTGCGATCGGTGTTGTCCCCGAACTCGAACGTGATCGCCGCAATGCCATATTGTTCGTGCCCCCAATATTTTGAGGTGGGCATGCCGGCATTGTGATCGCCGCTACGATTGGGTTCGTACTCGGGCAGACGCTCCTTGATCTTAGCCAGCCAGGCATCGGTAAAACCCGGCGGGAAAATCGTTGCGCCCTCTTTTTGCGTATAAAAGATGTCCCGATCTGTAGAGTGAAAATCGATCATCAGGTAAGGCTTGGCCCCCTCCTCTTTCAAACACTCCACGATGGCATCACGCACTGCACGGGTTTCCGGTTGGGCAAACTTCACCCAATCGCGATTCAGATCTACGCCGCCGAGATTGTGCCGCCACTGGCCTTCATGCACCCCGTCGGGATTCATCATCGGCACGACGAAAACCCGGAAACGTTCCCGGAAACGTTGCCCCAGATCACTGTCCACGGTCAGCGTTTCGATAAAGCGCATCATGCCGAGTTGCCCGGTCACCTCGGGCGGATGCTGGCGGCTGATGAGGAACACGTAATTCGGCGGCGCATCGTCATTGATCTCAAAGGCCTCGATACTGCGCTGGCCCATGGATTTCCCGATATTCGTGCGCGTGATGTAAGGCTGGATCACAATGTTCTCGAACCATTCATTCAGTGTCGCTTGCGTGATGATTTCCTGCCCGGAAACCCAGAGCGGTTCAGGGCCCGCTTTCAGTTGCAGCGTCAGTTCCGTCCGCTTGGGCGAGACCTGCCACAAGTTCGTGGCGAGCGGCTCCCAAGAGCTGCCGTCGGTGCTAATCTTCGGACGATAGCGGTGCCCCCCGCCCTCGTAGATCACGCGCACGACGATGGATTTCTCCTCCTTCGCCTGCACCTGGAACGCATACCATGCGCTGTTGTTCACCGGCCGGTTCTCGGGCTTGATGAGCAGGCGGTATTCGTTCAACCCGAGCCGCGTGCATTCATTGATGCGAGCGCCAGCGAATTCATTGTTGAACGTGACACCGTCCTCTTTGAACTCCCATTTCTTCCGCTCCTGCAACTCGACTTTCTTCTCCACCGACTCGGCTGCCTTTACCAAGGCCGACGAAATCATCGTGCCTGCGAACAGGATCGCGAACAGCACGCGCAACGAAATGGTCAGACGGCGATGAAACAACTTCATGACTTAAAGAGTATCAGCCCATCGTTCGCCAACCAACCCGTCAAGCCAAGCGCAAAGACACGCTGATTTATCCGCTTCAATCGCCCCTTTACCTCCGTTACCTTAGCGCCGTGACCTCATCCATCCATTGTCGCGAAGCGGTCTTGGCGGACGCCGCCACCATCACCGATTTTCAGCTCGCCATGGCGTGGGAGACGGAGCAGTTGCGCCTCGATCCGCTGAAGTGCACTCCGGGTGTCCTCGCCGTTTTCGAGCAACCGCAACATGGCCGCTATTACGTCGCACTTGAAGGCAATCGCGTCCTCGGCTCCTTGCTCATCACCTACGAGTGGAGCGATTGGCGCAACGGCGATATCTGGTGGATCCAGAGCGTTTATGTGATCCCTGAAGCTCGCGGTCGCGGTGTCTTCAAGCAGCTCTTCCACCATGTAAAGTCCTTGGCCGAAGCGCGCCATGACGTCTGCGGCCTGCGTCTCTACGTGGAGAAACGCAACACCCGCGCCAAGCAAGTCTATCAACAGCTCGGCATGAGCGGCGACCACTACGAAGTCTGCGAATGGATGAAGGGCCCGTAACCCTCTCAGCATCACAATCGCGACACCAGCAACTCGCGCTGGAAGATCATCTCCTTCGGCAAGTGCGAGTAGAGCTTCAGGAACAATTCATCCTGCGAAATCAATTCACGCCGCCACTCTTCCGTATTGATCTCCTGCGCCTTCTCCAGGTTCGTGATGTTGAAATCCTTCATCCCTTCCAGGTCGAAGGACTCCGGTCCCGGCACCCAGCCCAGCGGCGTCTCATTCGCATTGGCGCGCCCCTGGCAACGGTCGATGATCCACTTCAGCACCCGCATGTTCTCGCTGTAACCCGGCCAGAGGAACTCGCCCTGCTCATCCTTGCGGAACCAGTTCACGTGGAAGATGCGCGGCGGATACTTGATCAGCTTGCGCATGCTCAACCAATGCCGGAAGTAATCGCCCATGTTGTAACCGCAGAACGGCAACATCGCCATCGGATCGCGCCGCACCTGGCCCACCGCGCCCACGGCCGCTGCCGTCGTTTCTGAACCCATCGTCGCGCCGACATAAACGCCGTGCACCCAGTTGAACGCCTGGAACACCAGCGGCAACGTCGTCGCCCGCCGTCCGCCGAAGATGATCGCGCTGATCGGCACCCCGTTCGGATCGTTCACCTCGGGCGCCAGCATCGGGTTGTTCGTCATCGGTGCCGTGAACCGGCTGTTCGGGTGCGCCGCTTTCTCTTTCGATTCCGGCGTCCACTTGTTGCCCTTCCAATCCAGACACTCCTGCGGTGGCGCACCATCCTTGCCCTCCCACCACACATCACCATCCGGCAGCAGCGCCACGTTCGTGTAGATCGTGTCCTTCTGGATGGTGCGCATTGCGTTCGGGTTCGTCTTGTAATTCGTCCCCGGCGCGACCCCGAAGTAACCCGCCTCCGGATTGATCGCGTAGAGCTTCCCGTCCGGTCCCGGCTTCATCCACGCGATGTCATCGCCCAGCGTCCACACCTTCCACCCCTTGTAACGCTCCGGCGGGATCAGCATCGCGAAGTTCGTCTTGCCGCACGCGCTCGGGAACGCCGCCGCCACCCACGTCTTCTTCCCCTCCGGCGATTCCACCCCCAGCACCAACATATGCTCCGCCAGCCAGCCTTCGTCCTGGCCGAGATACGACGCAATGCGCAACGCCAGACACTTCTTCCCCAAGAGCGCATTCCCACCATACCCCGACCCCACCGAGATGATCTGGTTATCCTGCGGGAAATGACAGATGAACCGCCGCTCCGGATTCAAGTCCAGCGTGCAATGCGTGCCCCGGTTGAAATCCACCCCGGAACCCAGATGCTCATACGCCACCTTCCCCATGCGTGCCATCAGCCGCATGTTCAACACCACGTAGATCGAGTCCGTCAGCTCCACCCCCACCTTCGTCATCGGCGAATCCAGCGGCCCCATCAGATACGGCACCACATACATCGTGCGCCCGCGCATGGACCCCTCCAGCATGCCGTTCAGCTTGGCATACATCGCCTTCGGATCCGCCCAATTATTCGTGGGCCCCGCCTGCTCTTCCCGCGGCGTGCAGATGAACGTGCACTGCTCCACCCGCGCCACATCATTCGGATGCGACCGATGATAGTAACACCCCGGCAGCTTCTCCTGGTTCAACTTGATCAGCACTCCCAGCTCCACCGCCCGTTGCAGCAGGAACTCCTTTTCCGTCTCCGACCCATCGCACCAAAACACCTGGTCTGGCTGACACAAGCTTACCGCCGCCTCCACATACGAGAGCACATGCGGATTCCGGGTGTTTCGTTCTCCAAGAAGCTGATTCGTATTCATATCAACAATAGTCCCGCCAAACGACTTACCTTGGCCCGATTTGAGAACGGCACGCTTGGCAAAACTTGCCCAATACGAACCATCCCGCGAGCGACAAGGTAAGATTGAGGTAACCTTCGTGCAAGGCTTCGGCTTACAGCAAAAGAAGACACGAATTTCACCAATTACCACGAATGGAACGACCTATTAGACCTATCAGTCCTACAAGACCTATTTCCCTTTCGTGTATTCCGTATTTCATGGCTAATTAACCATTCCCCGAAGCGGCTTACCATCCAGTTTGTTCCGTGTGACCCTCCGCGATAGCATCCTGTTCTGCGGCACTCTAGCCACCAGTCCACACCTCCCGCACCAAACCCCCGCCAGCCACCCCACAAAGCAATGCAGAACCCCCCATCATGGTAGGGCGGTGGTGCCCCGCCGCCCTGACTCTTTTCGTCAAGGCACCGTGATAACCACGCCCACTCACCGCCGAAACACAACGCCCCATCTCCCTCTCCTCCAACGACAGTTGGAGGACTTCTGTCGTTTGGGAAACGGCAGAAGGAATTTTGCGACAGCAAAAGGCCCGATAGGGCCGAGCGAGCGGGCGCGAGCGAGTCACTGGGCCGGGGAGAGGAGGCCCTTATCAGCCCCCTTTCTTCATTCCCAATTCTTCGTTCTACATTCCCTTTAAGGAACTATGTCAAAGAGCAATGCAACCACCCGACCCCTGTGAGCTATCCCGTCGAACCCTCCTCGTTAAAGAAGTCAATTCGACGCCGAACTCCAAAGTTCGCACTTCATTTGGGAGCCGAACTTCGGCCTTCACACCTCGCATTTGTCCAAAACCCGGCTGGTTCCGCAGTGGCTCATGAATTCCCCGGTGAGTCATAAAATCCTACGCCCACCGACGTCCAGTTCGCCCTCCAGCTTACGGGCCCTGATCCAAACACCCGACACGCTCACAGATCCTATCCTAACCCGGTAGGGCGGTGGTGCCCCGCCGCCCTGACCTTTTCCGTCAGAGCGTTCTCGAACACCACACCCCACGGCCGCCGACACCCACGACTCCCATCCCCCTCTCCTCCAACGACAGTTGGAGGAGAGGGCCGGGGAGAGGAGGCCCTAAAACCTCTTCAACCCCATCCGGAAGCCGAACTTCGGCCCATGATGGTCCCATAAGGATTGCCACATTGATGCCAATGCATCACTGGCTTGAGGTTTCCGGGATTTCTTTTCTGCTCCTCAATTCAAAACTTAAAACTGAGAACTCAGAATCGGCCTTTCCGCCTCTCCTTTACCAGCAGCGAGCTGCCAGCACCTCGAATATCCCACATTCCCATCACTCAAACCACAACTATTTGTTATCCATAAGCGACATTTTTCCCAACCCCTTCCGTATCAAGAAAATCCCAACGAAGATTTCCGCTTCTTTCCTCAAAACCTCACCCGTCGTTTTTAACTAACTCAAATTTTCACCCCAAAACCTCACCCGACTTGAGCCTTAAGACCTGAGGCCTGAGACCATCCCCCCTCTGAAAACTGGCCACGGAAAACTTTACTCCCCCTCATACGCCCGCCGGTTTACCTCGTGCCCACGGTCGGGGTGCCACCGGCCCATCCAACGGACTCCGCACCCCCAAACCCGGCTTCTTCATCACATGCAAATAGATCTGCGTCGTCGTCACACTCCGATGCCCCATCAACTCCTGCACCGTCCGGATATCCGTCCCCCCCTCCAGCAGATGCGTCGCAAAACAATGCCTCAACGTGTGCGGCGTCACCCGCTGGCTCAACCCCGCCTTCCGCGCCGCCGCCCTCACCGCCCGCTGCACATTATCCTCCATCAGATGATGCCGCTTCACCGCTCCATCCTCCGCATCACGCGCCAGCTTCCAAGCCGGAAACACCCAGAACCACACCCACTCCTCACCCGCCTTCGGATACTTCCGCGCCAGCGCCCCCGGCAACCTCACCCCCGCCACCCGTGCTTTCCGGTCCGCCTCGTGCGTCAGCCGCACCCGGCGCAAATGCACCGCCAACCCCTCCCGCAAACTCTCCGGCAACACCGTCACCCGGTCCTTCTGCCCCTTCCCCGCCCGCACCACGATCTGCCCCCGCTCCAAGTCCACATCCCTCACCCGCAACCGCAGCAACTCCATCAACCGCAACCCGCTCCCATACAACAACCCCACCGCCAACTGGTAATCCGCCTCCACCGCCGCCAGCAACCGTCCCACCGCCTCCCGGCTCAACACCTCCGGCACCCGCGCCGGCCGCGTCACCCGCAGCACCTCCCCCAGATCCCCCAGCGGCTGATGCAACACCTCCCCATACAAAAACACCAACGCATTCAGCGCCTGATTCTGCGTCGCCGCCGAGACGTGGCCCATCCGGGCCAAATCGCTCAAAAACGCCGCCACCTCGATCGCCCCCATCGTCTCCGGCCGCCGCCACCGGTAACCCGCCTCCCCACCCTCCCGATGAACCCGCAGATACCGCTCGATCCAATGCCAATACGTCTCCTCCGTCCGGGGCGAATAATGAAAAAAACGCATCACCTCCGCCACCTGCTCCCGCAACTTCAGCTTCCGGTTCGGGATGAACAAACCCCGCTCCCGCCGCCGCCCACCTGCGGCGTTCCCCACCTCATCCACCCGCCGCCCACGCGCAACTCTCTGCTCGACAATCATTCCCGCCTTTCTTACAACAATCAAATGAGCAATCAAACCACAATTTTGCAGCTCACATATCTGTTAGGCTTTCTCACACACCACACGTATGCAAACCATCCTCTTGATATTGAAACAGCCAGACGGCAAGCGCCGTGCCGAAGTTGATGCGTGGAATGAGACAATGCACGACATCCGCACCGCCATACCCACAGAACCACACTCGCCAGGGATAGAAGAGCCCACCGAAGGTGTTTTCTGTATCCGTTCCAGTTCGGGATTACGCGCCTTTGCCACAGCACTTTTGCAGGCAGAGCAGCGTCATATTCCATATCGCGTGATGTTTGTTGAGGCTGGCACGGAGTGGTCACATCAGCCGAAAGCCTAACCATCCGCTCCAGCGAACGGCTCGATTTCGTCTCACTTCCCATCGGACCCTCCTTTGCTCGCCGTCGCTGAGCTTCGGTCGTTAGGC
>JAEYXS010000028.1 GCA_023431185.1 Verrucomicrobiota bacterium | reverse complement strand
GGACTGCAGGGTCCAGCGGCACAAGTGTTAATGGACGCCCAACAGGAACGCTAATGCCCGCATTAAAGCAGAGCCAAAAGTTGCACTGGTTCGTCATTTTGACGGCCGTAGCGACGCTTGGGCTCATCGGCTTGGGCGGACTCGTGACCAGTCATCAAGCGGGAATGGCTGTGCCTGACTGGCCGACCACGTATGGTTACAACATGTTCCTGTTCCCTGTCTCCCAGTGGGTGGGCGGAATTTTCTATGAGCACACCCACCGGTTGCTGGCCGCCTTCATCGGCCTGCTGACCAGCATCATGACTGGCTGGATCTGGTGGCGCAGTACTGCAGGCAAAATGCGATGGGCCGGCATGATCACTATTTTGGTGCTGGTGATGGCGCTGGGCCACCGGGGTTCAGGGCAGACGACCGGCGGGGCCAGTGTGATACCGTTTCATTTCAAAGTGCTGGCGTTCGTTATGCCCGTGTTGCTCATTTTTGCCATAGTGAAGTCTATTCAGCGGAAGGCGGCTTTGCACTGGCTGGCCCTGACGGCTTTCTTCGCCGTGATTTTTCAAGGGATTCTTGGTGGTTTGCGGGTGGCGCTTTACAAGGATGAAGTGGGGATTTTCCACGCCACCTTGGCGCAATTGTTCTTGTTGCTGCTGAGCACGATAGCGCTGCTCACCTCGCGGTGGTGGGTGGAGCCTCGGGGCAATAGTGCAGTACCGTCCAGAAATTTGCTGCTCGCCAGTGGCATTGCCTGCGTGGCGGTGGTGGTCCAGTTGATGTTGGGGGCATCGATGCGGCATCAACATGCGGGACTGGCAGTTCCTGATTTCCCCTTAGCGCACGGTCAGTTGTGGCCGAAAACAGATCAGGCCTCCTTGGCGGAATACAATGCTCACACCACCCGAATGGATTCTCGTGATTTCAATCCCATCACCGCAGGCCATGTGCATCTGCACATGCTTCATCGAGCAGGCGCTCTGGCTTTGTGGGTCGGGATTGTAGTTTTAGCCGTCGTCTATGCGCGCGCGCTGGGGCTTAAATCTCCATTCGCCAAAGCTTCCGTGGTTTGGGCTTTACTGGTCAGCACCCAGGCTGTGCTGGGGGCGGCCACGATTTGGTCGAACAAAGCGGCGGATGTCGCCACTCTCCATGTGGTTTTGGGAGCGGTAACGCTGATTTTTGGATCACTTATGACACTTTGTGGCTTCCGTTGCCGAATGGTTTCAGGCAATGTCGCCATCTCGGTGAACTCCAAGTCACAGGTGACAGCCGGCGGGGTCACAGTCGAGACGATCATGGCGGGCAGATAATTGATATTGATGAAGGCAACGGTGCAAGAATTTCAGGAAAGCACGATGAGCAGCCGGAGCATGGCGATAGTGCTGTCCGACCTCTTCAAGGCGCGGCTCACTACGCTGGTGGTGCTCACCACGCTGGCGGGCTTCTACATGGGCTCACAAGGGTCCATGAATGCCTGGTTGCTGTTTCATTGCATTTTGGGAACGGCCTTGCTTGCCTCCGGGGCGGCTGCTTTGAACCAATTATTGGAGCATCCTCTGGATGCCCGGATGCAGCGCACCGAATCGCGTCCCATCCCAGCCGGCCAGTTACAGCCTGACAGCGTATTGTTGTTGGGTGCCGGCATTTCGGCACTGGGCCTGATTTATCTCGCGCTTAAGGTCAACTTGCTGACGAGTGTTCTGGGAGCTGCAACGTTGATCAGCTATCTGTTTATCTACACACCGCTAAAGCGTATTACGCCATTTAATACAATTGTAGGGGCGGTTCCTGGTGCATTACCCCCCTTGATGGGGTGGACCGCTGCCCGTAACTCGGTCAGCATAGAAGGCTGGACGCTGTTCGCCATCCTGTTTTTCTGGCAATTGCCGCACTTCCTGGCTATCGCGTGGTTATTTCGCGAGGATTATGCCAAAGCGGGATTTCGCATGCTGCCCGTGGTAGATGCCACCGGTGAACGTACCGCACGCTCGGCCATCAGCCATACCTTGGGACTCCTGCCGGTCAGCCTCTGTCCTTTCCTATTCAAACTGACGGGGCACGTCTATTTTTTTGGTGCATTGGTTCTAAGTCTGGTTTTCTTATATTTTGCCGTCCGCTTCGCCCGGGAACTTACCGTGACAAATGCCCGGAAGTTGTTTTTGTATTCCATCATTTACCTGCCGCTACTCTTAGGATTGATGGTTTTCGATAAAGCTGGCCATTAGGCGCTCTGAAATCTCCAGTACGCTGTTGACACGTTGAATTTCACGAAGTTATGAAAGAAGCTTCGCAATGACGAAGCTGGCAGCAGCACGAAATTAAGCGAAACTGAAACATGCAGCACACAACGCAAACCGCACCGCACGAGACGTCGCACGAGCACCATCACGAGGATTTGGGGTTCTGGCGCACTTATGTGTTTTCGACCGACCATAAGATCATCGGCATCCAGTATGCCGTGACCTCATTGGCGTTCCTTTTCTTTGGCTTCTGTCTCATGCTCGCCATGCGCTGGCAGATCGCCTATCCCGGCCAGCCCATACCAGTGGTCGGCAAATTGTTGGAAGCCATCTTGGGCGACACGGCCAAGGGCGGCATCATGTCACCTGACCTGTATAACGTCTTCGGTGCGATGCATGGCACCATCATGGTGTTCTTGGCAGTGGTGCCGCTGGCTTTCGCCGGCTTCGGCAATTACGTAGTACCTTTGCAGATTGGGGCGATCGATATGACCTTCCCGCGCATCAACATGGCCAGTTACTGGTCCTTCTTCGTGGGTTGCGTGGTGATGTTCTTCAGCTTCTTCATCCCGGGCGGTGCCGCCCAGGCAGGATGGACGTCTTATTCACCCTTGGCGACGACCATCCCGACCGATGGTCAGACCTACTGGCTGATCGGTATGGTGCTGTTGATCACATCCTCTTTGCTGGGCGCGGTCAATTTCATCGCCACCATCATCCAGTTGCGGGCCCCGGGCATGACCTGGATGCGGATGCCGTTCTTTGTCTGGGCGCAGTTTGTGACGGCGTTCCTGCTGTTGCTGGCGTTCCCGCCGCTGGAAGCGGCCGGCATCATGCAGCTCATGGATCGAGTGTTTGGCACGAGCTTCTTTCTGCCGACCGGCCTGATGGTTGGCGGCCAGTTGGCGGATATCAGCGGGGGAGGCAGTCCGCTGCTTTGGCAGCATCTGTTCTGGTTCCTGGCGCACCCGGAGGTTTATGTCTTGATTCTACCTGCCATCGGTATCGTCGCGGAGATTGTCGCCAACAACACCCGCAAGAGCCTGTGGGGTTACCGTTCGCTGGTATATTCCGTGCTGGCCATCGGGTTCATCGCGTTCATCGTGTGGGCGCACCATATGTATCTGACGGGCATGGGCACCAAGATCAGTGCGTTCTTCCAGACGACGACGATGATCATCTCGATCCCGTCGGTCATCATTTTGACCTGCTTGTTCATCACGTTGTGGGGTGGTTCCATCCGCTTTAACACACCGATGCTCTTCGCGCTGGCCTTCCTGCCGATGTTCGGCCTGGGTGGGCTGACCGGTCTGCCGCTGGGCTTCAGTTTCGCGGACCTGCATCTGCATGACACTTACTACGTGATCGCACACTTCCATTACATCGTGGCGCCGGGAACGATCTTTGCGCTCTTTGCGGGTGTGTATTACTGGTATCCCAAGGCTACCGGGCGGATGATGAACGAGTTCTGGGGCAAGGTTCACTTCTGGGTGTCATTCATCGCCATGAACCTGATTTTCCAACCGATGTTTGCGCAGGGTATGGCGGGTATGCATCGCCGCATGTATGACGGCGGCGCGACCTATGCCGGCGTGCTGGACCCGGACACGGGTGAGGTGGTCGGTCTGACCGGTTTCATCATCAACCTGAACAAGGGCATCACGCATGCGGCTATGCTGCTGGCCGTGGCGCAGTTGCCGTTCATCATCAATTTCTTCTACAGCATGTTCAAGGGCAAGAAGGTGGATGACAATCCTTGGAAGGCGACGACCTTGGAATGGCAGACGCCTACACCACCGCCACATGGTAACTTCACGAAGGAGGTTGTCGTGTATCGCGGACCGTATGATTACAGCCTGCCGGGCGCTAAGGAAGATTACACTCCGCAGACCGAGCCCAACCACAAGTGACCGGGATCGAGCGCATAACGTAAATTTTTAAGGCAAAACATGGACGTCCCATACACAACGAAACCCCGGCCGGATACGGGCCTATATAACGCCAAACTCGGCATCTGGCTGTTCTTGGCATCGGAAGTGATGCTCTTCGGCGCGCTCTTCTCCTCCTATATCCTGCTGCGTGTGGGAGCATTGGAGGGCACCTGGCCGCATGGCTTGCTGAATGTTCCCATCGGTACATTCAACACGTTCGTGCTGATCTCCTCCTCGGTCACCGTGGTGATGGCTTGGGCTTCCCTAAAGATGGGCAAGTTCAACCATTTCAAGATCTACATGGGCATCACCATCCTGTGCGCACTGGCGTTCATGGCGATCAAGTCCGTGGAATACAAGGACAAGTTCACCCATTACGAAGTGTGGTTCAAAGACAGCACGAAGAAGTCCATCCGTGGTCATATCGAGGTGCCGGGGATCGAGGGCAATCCTTGGTTCATGACGCACAAGAAGCTCGCGGAAAAGAGCATCGAAAGCATCAAGATCCATCCCGATGCCAAAGTCACCCTTGCTTCCGGGGGGGAAGGACATGGCGGGGCGGATGCGCATGGTGCTGAAGTGCTGGAGATCAAGACGGATGATATCAAACGGTTGTCGGCGTTCGTGCCGGCGCACAGCACATATTTCGCTATCTATTTCACACTGACGGCCCTGCACGCTTTGCACGTGATGGGTGGAGCGCTGGTGATGTTCTACCTGTGGGGCCCCGGTGCGAAAATGTGGAAGACGGATCCAGAACGTTTCACCAACCGTATCGAAGTGTCCGGCCTGTTCTGGCATTTCGTTGACCTGGTCTGGATCTTCCTGTTCCCGGTCCTGTATCTACTGTAATCTGAAAATATACTAAAATATGGGTGACGCACATTCCAAAGAAGACATCCAGAAGCATGTTAAAACCTACATCGTGATCTTTATCGCGTTGTTGATCGGTACGGTTTTGACAGTGGGGGCTGCCTATATCGATCTGGGCCATGCCTTCAACATCGCGTTGGCGCTCCTTATCGCCTCGGTCAAGGCGTTTCTGGTGGCCGGCTTTTTCATGCATCTTCTTTCGGAGAAGAAGACGATCTATGCGATTTTGCTTTGCACAGTGGTCTTTTTCGCGGGGTTGATGGCTTTGACCGTGATGGCATATTATGATGTGCCGGTACTGGTGAAATGATCTTATGTCACTGAAAGCATTCCATGTGGTGTTTGTTTCGGCTTCCATACTACTGACCCTCGGGGTTGGTGTGTGGGCGTTGAACCGCTACTTTCAGGAGGGCGGCGAGCTGAATCTGGCCTTGGGGCTGGGTTCATTGGTGTCAGCCATCACGCTCGGTGTTTACGGGCGTTATTTCCTGAAGAAACTGAAACACATCAGCTATTTGTAAAATGATGCGCCTGACCAACCGCCTGTCCTTGGCCCTGATCGCGCTTATCGTGAGCATAGTTCCGCAAGAACTGCTCGCGTGTGCGGTCTGTTTTGGTGACAAGAACTCGCAGATGGGCAAGGCGGCTGACGCCGGTGTGCTGACGCTGCTGCTCATCATCATGGCCGTGCTGGCCTTCGTGGCGGCATTTTTCATCTATATTGTCCGGCGTACGGCACGTCTGGAGCAGCAAAACCTGCCGGACACGCTCTCCACATCTTCCAATAATTGATTTTTAACCCATGACAGAACTCGTTGCTTTCATCAAAAAGATGCTCTTCCTGCCGGTGCTCGCCTCAGAGCACGGCAAGGACGTGGACCATTTCATCATCTATGTGCACCTGCTGATGGGGGTGCTCTTTGTCGGATGGTTCGCGTACTTCATTTATTCGCTGTTCCGTTTCTCAGCCAAACGGAACCCGAAAGCGGATCATCTCGGCGTCAAATCTCATGCTTCCAGCTATCTGGAAGTGGTGGTGGCGATGGTGGAAGTCGCGCTGCTGGTGGGCTTCGCCATTCCGCTTTGGGCCAAAGTGGTGGATGATTTCCCAAAGGAAAGTGAATCCACGGTGATCCGTGTCACGGCGCAGCAGTTTGCCTGGAATTCCCGTTATCCGGGCAAGGATGGGGTGTTCGGCAAGCAGGACATCAAGCTGCTGGATGGAAACAACCCCATGGGTTATGACCCGGCTGATCCGGCTGGCAAGGATGACGTGACCCCGCCATTGAATGACATCAATGTCCCGGTAAACAAGCCGGTCATCATCCAGTTGACCTCGATGGATGTGATCCATTCGCTATCCATCCACCCGTTGCGGATCTGTCAGGATGCGATTCCCGGCCAATCCATTCCACTGCATTTTGTGCCTAACAAGGAGGGACGCTACATGATCACCTGCGCCCAGTTGTGCGGCAATTCGCACTACTTCATGCGGGGGTATTTCACCGTGCTTTCCCAGGAAAAGTATGATGCGTGGATGAACGAGAAGTCGGCGAGTGCCGGTGCTGCGGCTGGTGGTTTTGAATGAGCCATCCTGCAATTTAGCTGTACTTTACGGTTCGGCGGCCCAAAAGCCGCCGAACTCATTTAAGAGCAAATGAAACAAGGCGTGCGACCAATCCAGTTTGTGGTGTGGAGCGGTCTCGTTCTCATCATTCTGACAATCCTGGCCGCTTTCGTGGTGGAGCAACGGGGCAAGGGGCGCCCGGTTAAGGCCGGTTTTCCAGATTATGGTGAGGTGACCGCATTCTCGGTCACGAACCAGCATGGCAATGTGGTCACCCGCTCGAGCCTCGCGGGAAAGCTCTGGGTGGCCAACATCATCTTTACGCGCTGTCCAGGGCCTTGCGCACAGATGAGCCTGCAGATGGCCGCTTTGCAAAAAGCTGTGCCAGCGGAATGGCCCGTGCAGTTCATTTCCCTGACCACCGACCCGGAATTTGACAACCCCGAGATCCTGAGCGAATACGGTAGGAAGTTCGGAGCTGATCCGAAACGCTGGTGGTTTCTAACAGGAAGCAAGAGAGACATGATCGATCTGGCGGTTCAGGGGCTTAAGCTGACAACTATTGAGAAACCGGAAGGTCAGCGCGATCTGCCCGAGGATCTGTTCATCCACAGCACCATATCCGTGCTGGTTGACGGGCAGGGGCGGATCAGGAAGACATTGACCGTGTTGCCGCCGGATACTGAAGTGGTGGAGGAACAGATCGCGACGTTCAAGCAGGAAAGCGTGAAGCAGATGCGGGAAGCCATCGAGCAATTGCTGAAGGAAGGGACAACGAAATGACGTTTACAGATTTGCCGGCGGTCAATGCCACACTGAACGGGCTGAGCATGGTGTTTCTCAGTGCCGGGTTCATCCTTATCAAACGCGGCAATAAAATCGCGCATCGCAACTGCATGGTCGCGGCGTTTGTCACCTCGACGTTATTTCTGGCCTGCTACCTGTATTATCATTACCAGATGAAGCAGCATTATGGGGAAGCGCACACGAAGTTCTTGGAGCCAGCGTGGTTTCGTCCGATCTATCTTGTTATCCTGTTCACGCATCTGATCGGTGCGTTCGCCATTGTGCCTCTGGTATTCACGACGTTCTATCGGGCCATCAAGGGGGATTTTGAGGGACACAAGCGGATCGCGCGCTGGACCTGGCCGGTGTGGATGTATGTGTCCACCACCGGTGTAGTGATCTATTTCCTGCTTTATCAGATTTTCCCGCAGAAGTAGCCGGATTTACCCGGCCGAAGCCAATTATTTCTGGTGCGGGGCGGATTCTTTTAGGCGGCGCAGGGCGTCCCGCAAGGTAGCAGCGGCCTCGTAATCTTCACGGGTCACCGCGGCATTCAGCTCTTCTTCCAGCTTTTCCAGCTCGGAACGCGGGCGTTGCAGGCGGACTTGCTCATGCCAGTCACGCAAGGCGCTGAGTTCACCGCTGGATTCCAGCAGGTCTTCGCGCTGATGGTCGCGGTAAAAGGCGGTGAGTTGTTCGATCGCCTCCTCGATGGCGGCAACGGCTTCTTCGTGATTTTCCACGGCAATGGCTCCTTCGCCCAGCGCACGGGTACGCATCAGGATGAGCTGGGGCACAAATTGCTTCACCGACCAGGCCATGTCATCAGATTCAGCGAATTCATCCACGAAATCGAAGACTTCGAGGTTCCGGTCAGCGTCTTGCAGGACCCCGTCAAAGTCTTTCAATTGATACAGGCAAATGTAGCGGTGGTGATACTGGATGGCTTCCTGCTGGAGTTTGGAGCAATCCTCAGCCGTCAGCACGAAATCAGTGTCATCCCCGTTATGCTCGGCGCGAAATTTTTCCAGCCGGTCCACGTAGTATTCGAGCAATGACTCATGGCCGAAGGGCTGCTTGCCGTCCGGCCGGCCCTCGGTATTCATCTGCAGGATGCCAAGATCCACGCGCAACTGGATCTTTTCCTGGCCGTCACGGCCCTTGATGCGACGCACGCTGATCTCGCCCGGCTTATAATCCCACTTCGACAGGAGGTGAGAGATGTCAAAACTCATGCGGGAAATATGTTCGCAGAAAGGGGGCTAGTCAATGAAGCGAAGCAGAGAAATCTAGACAACTTGCGGGCGGAAAACCTGGAGCGTTTCGAGAACCGCCTTGGTCCGGGCCACCTCATGGGTGCGGAACAAGTCAGTTTTCCCCAACGCCGCCAGCACAGCAAAAAAAGGTTCGGCACTGCGCACTTCCTCGCCGAAAAATTCGAAAGCATGGGGCAGGGCATGACAGGTGGGATATCCTAATGAACGCAAGCGGAAGGTGTTCAGGAATGTCAGCATCTGGTGGCGGACACGGGTGGCGCTATCCTGCAAGTTCCGGTAGTAGAAACCCAGGCCCGGATCGATGAAGAGCTTTTGCAAGCCGCAGCGTTCCGCCAACTCGAGCCGCCGGGCGAAGTAATCATGCATGGCCCCGGCAGGGTCATTGGAGATGGCCAGATCGTTGACTTCACGGACATTTTGACCGGCGACGAAGCAGATGATCACAGCGGCATCGTGGGCGGCGGCCATGCGGTATATGTCCTCGTTCTCGGTATCGCCCGTGAGATTGATCACCGCAGCACCGGCTTCCAAGGCGAGCCGGGTGACATCAGGTGAATAGGTCTCGATGGAGACAAGCTGCCGGGCAGCGACCATTTCCTTGAGCAAGGGCAGGAGTTTGCTTTGTTGGGTCAAATCATCGACGCGGGCAGCCTGGGCGAGGGTGGATTCCGCTCCCACATCGATGAGGTCAGCCCCTTGAGCGGTAAGCACATGGCTCCGCTGGATGGCCTGCTCGAGATTCAGGCAGACGCTTTCACGATACCAGGAATCGGCGGACAAATTGATGACCCCCATGATGGCCGGTTGCTGGTTGAAGGCAAAGGGGCGACCGCGCAAAGTGAACTCCTTCACCTTGGCTTGGGTGGCAGGACGGTGCTTGTCCAGCAATTCCGCGAGGTATTCCAGTTGCAGCATGTCGGGACGAACTGTTGGCTGAAAATTAGATGCGGTCAACCCGCAGAACGAAGCAAAGAGCCGGAAAAATGGTGCGCCCGGCGTGAGTCGAACACGCGACAACCTGCTTAGAAGGCAGATGCTCTATCCAACTGAGCTACGGGCGCAACCAAGGGAGAACGTAATGAAGGGGCGGGGGCGGATGCGAGTCTGGGGACAAAGAACAACCCAGCAAGATGACTCTGGACAAGCGCATTTGTTCGTCTCATCGTGCGGCTATGATTTCCAGCACGATAGCCCGATTTTCCCACATGAGAGGTTTGACTGGGGGCGCATTTATCCGGTTGGCCATGATGTGGGCGGTGTTATGCATCCTGTCACAGCCAGCCTCAGCAGCCCAGTTCGTATTGTTTGACCAGACCTTCACGTTCACGAAGGAGGACGCGGAGAATTCCAAGCCGAGCAAATCGCACTACTATGTGAAAGGAGACCGGATCAATGCGCAACGGCCCAAGGATTGGACGGCCCCGGTGGACTACCGCAATGGAACCGCGCACATCCGTCTGGAGGTGCTGGCGAAGCCGCCGGGCGGGGAGGCAACGACTTGGAGCGTCTGCTACATCCCGAACAAAGGGCAGGGGAATGGTTACGGGTGTTTCAATACGGATGTGTATAAGGAGAAGGGCGTATATGAGAAGGACGTGCCGATGAAGTCCTTCTGGCAGAATGAGGCAATCATCTGGTCGGAGGGTATCAAGCAAATGGACCTGGTGATGAAGGACAACAGCGGGGGTAGCGGTCATGCCCATAAGCGGGTGGATCATGAGAAGTTTTTTCCGACGAAGGTGCGCATGACGGTGATCCAAGTTTCCGCTGGGGCGAAGTATGATCCGAGTCTGGTGCCGGGGTTGCCGAAGTCCAAGGCGCATGAGAAGAAGGATTTCAAGGACGCGGTGCCGAAGCAAAAGGCGGCTGGAAACAAGAGCGAGCCTGCGGTGCTGACGGCTGCGCAGAGTTGCTGTGGGGACGCGTCTGTAGCGGTAAAGTAAAATAAAGGTGACATAGTGAGAGCGGCGAAGCCTATGAGAATCGCAAGTTGGGCTGGTGGTGCGTTGCTGGCGGGGTTGTGGCTACCATTGCTGGTGGGGGCGCAATCGGCCGCGATTACATCAGAAGAGATCGTCGCGCTGGTAAATAAAGCGTCCGCAGGCGATGCGAATGCTCAATGTTCATTGGGTGTCCGTTACGATCATGGGCGGGGTGTGCCCAAGGATCAGGTGGAAGCGGTGAAGTGGTTTCGCCGGTCGGCGGAGCAGGGGGACGAGGTGGCGCAGCTCAACTTGGGGATCAAGTATCGCCTGGGGGAAGGGGTTTCCAAGGATGAGGCGGAAGCGGCGCGATGGTTCCGGAAATCAGCGGAGCAGGGTTATGCGCCGTCCGAGCAGACTTTGGGACTGGCGTATCTCAATGGAGTGGGCGTGGCCAAGGATGTGACGGAAGCAGTGAAATGGTTTCGCAAAGCGGCGGCCCAAGGGAATGCGGATGCGCAGTGCAGTCTGGGGACATTGTATTTTACCGGCAATGGGGTCGGGCGGGATGAAAAGGAGGCGGTGCGGCTTTTCCGGCTCGCGGCGGGACAAGGTAATGCGGAAGCACAGAGCAATCTGGGTGTGGCTTATCTGGGGGGGCAGGGCGTGACCATGGATGTGGCGACGGCGGTGGAATGGTTTCAAAAGGCGGCGGCGCGAGGTTATGCCGGGGCACAGCACAATCTGGGGGTGATGTATCTGCAAGGAACGGGGGTGCCTCGTGACGGTGCCAAGAGCATGATGTTGTTCCGGCAGGCGGCCGAGCAAGGATACATGGAAGCGCAACACAATCTGGGTTTTCTCTCGGCACTGGGGAAAGATTACAAGGAGGGGTACAAGTGGTTCTCGCTGGCTGCGGCGCAAGGCAAGGAGGCTGCGAGGGAAGGAGCGAAGATAGCGGAAGAACAACTCTCTGCGGAGGATAAAGCCGCGGTGCAGGCAGAGGTGAAGAAATTCAAACCGGTCAAGACGGCCCTCAAAAGCGAATGAGATCGGCCGCAGCGCAAGCCAGCAGGCAGGGTGAAAGGTTTGAACGGCTCTTTGTTTTGCAATTGAGGGGAAACGGGTCCAGACTGCGCCCATATATCAAGCAAGGTTAACCGCATGGAATGGTATTACGCTGAGGACAAACAGCAAAAGGGACCGGTGACGGAGGACCAGTTCGCCGAACTGGTGCGCAATGGCGTCATCCGGGCGGAGACCCTCGTCTGGCGGCAGGGTATGGACGCCTGGCAGCCGTACAGCAAGGTGTTCAGTGCCAGTCAACCAGCAGCACCAGCGATTGCCTCGACCAGCAGCAGTGCGGTGCCCGCATCTGCCCCATCGCCCGCGCAGTTCCCCGGGATGAGTTTTTTCAACATTGATGCGCAGCGTGAGCGGGCTTTGAGCATGGTGAAAGGGCCGGCGATATGCCTGATGATTTATGCCTGCCTCACCGTGGGGGTGGCAATGCTTGGATTATTGGGCGGTTTCAACCAGCAGAACTACCGGGAAATGCCTGGCTTGGACCCGAAGATGGCTGAGATGATGGAGAAATTCCAAGGCCCTATCAATTTGATCTCCTCACTGATCATTCTAGTGGTGGCTGCGGTGATTTTCTATGGTGCGTGGCGGATGAAGGATTTGAAGAGCTACGGGATGGCTGTGACCGCGTCCATAATGGCTTTTCTCCCTTGCTCTTGTCCCTGCTGTTTCTTGGGCATGGCATTTGGGGTTTGGGCGCTGGTGGTGCTAAACAATCCAGAGGTGAAGGCTCATTTCGCCAGCAGCATTTGAGAGCGCCAGTGAATAATTTTGCATTTTAATGAAGGCTGTAACAAGCTCCCCAAGCATGACGCAACCGCTGGCGTTTATCCTGTATGAAAGTCTTTTGCCCGGCAGCCAGCTGGCCAACCGCCTGCGTGACCTCGGCTATCGGGTCTCGACGGTGCCAGATGCCCAGCAATTGGTGGCGCAAGCAGAGGCAGAAAAACCGATGGTGCTGGTGACCGAGCTTTTCAATTCTACGGTCGATGTTTGTGCGCTTTTGCGCGACTTGAAGCAAAATTCGGCCACTTCGCACATTCCGGTGCTGGCTTATTTTTCCGCCAAAAACAAAGACCTCCAAAATTCGGCAAAACAGGCTGGAGCAAATCTGGTCGCGGGTGATACAGCTTTGCTGGGGCAACTGCCAAGATTGCTGGAACAAGTCCTTGAAGTGGAGTAATCCTTTCTTCGTCTGAATCTATTATGAGTCTTCCTGAAGTGAAACTGTCCATGGGCATCCACGTGATGCACTTGTTCTATAATATCGACCGGTTGCGGTGGAGCCAGTTGCCTGCCGGCGAGAGCAAAGCCGCGCTGGTGCGGGTAGAAGCCTTGGTGGCGGCAAACAATCAGGCCTGCCAACCGCGTATCGCGACCTACGCCACGGTGGGTGGCCGGGCGGATATCGCCTTCATCCTTTATGCGGCGGATGGTGGCAAGCTGGCGCAGATGCATCGGGATCTGGAAGCGGCGTTTCCGGCGGGAACATTGCAGCGGGTTTACCATTATCTGAGCATCACGGAGCTGTCCGAGTACGCTTCTACTGAAGAGGATTATAAGCAGATGCTGATCCGTGGTGAGAAGCTGGAGCCAGGCACGGAGGCATTCGACAAGCGGTTTGCCGAGATGTTGGAGAAGAAGAAGGAGTATGAACATTACCGCCTGAATCCGGAACTGCAGGATTGGGAGCTCATGGCCTTTTATCCGATGAGCAAGCGTCGTCAGGGTAATGACAACTGGTACAGTCTGGACATGGATGCCCGCAAGAAACTGATGGGCGGTCATGCCCGGGTGGGGCGCAAGTTTGGCGGGCGGGTCAGCCAGTTGATCACATCTTCCACAGGGTTGGATGATTGGGAATGGGGCGTTACCTTGGTGGCCCATCAAATGGATGCCTTACGGGATATTGTTTACGAGATGCGGTTTGATGAGGTGAGCGCCCGGTATGGAGAATTTGGGCCGTTTTATATCAGTTTACGACTAAGCACGGCGGCTATCTGGGAGCACCTGAAGCTCTGAAAATAGGGCCTTTGGGACAGGGTAGCCATTTTTGCCTATTAACGGGTCTCAACTTGACGATTTTTGGACACAGGAGCTAAATCGTCCCAGTTCGCCATTAGTTTTTATGTCTGCTGGATCAGCATGTAAGCGCAAGCAAGAGGATATGCTTGCGCTTTTGCTTTTTCCGACAGGCGCTGGGCGGACCAAAGCAGGAGACGCTGTATGGCAAGTGGCAAAGTAAAGTGGTTCGACAATAAGAAGGGCTATGGCTTCATCGCGCAGGATACGGGTGAAGACATCTTCGTGCATCACACCTCCATCACCGGCCAGGGTTACAAAACCTTGAACGAAGGTGAACAGGTGGATTACGAGGTGGTGCAAGGCGTGAAGGGCTTGAAGGCCCAGAACGTCCAACGCGCCGAGGCGCAAGCCTGACCGCTTCAGAGTAGGCGGTCTTTGTCGGAGTTGACGGGGTGTTTTTCTTTGGCATCCCGGTCAAACGGAGTATCGTCAGGGGATGACGCCTTTGGCGACTCAGTTTGTCCGCAGTCTCTACGTGCATGTGCCTTTCTGCGCACATAAGTGCGAGTATTGTGCGTTTTTTTCTGAATCCGCCCAAGGTGAGCTGATTAATCGTTACGTTTCCGCTCTGATAAAGGAGCTGGAACTTGTTGCGCCTGAGCTGCATCCGCAAACGGTCTTCTTTGGAGGTGGAACACCTTCCCTCTTGAATCTCAAACAGTGGGAACAAGTCCTTAAAACCTTCGAGCGGCTTGATCTCCTTGGCGCGGCAGAGTGGACGGTCGAGTGCAATCCTGCCACGGTCTCGCTCGATAAGGCCAAGTTACTGCGGGATTACGGCGTGAACCGCATTTCCATGGGTGTGCAGTCTTTGGACGAGCAGTTGCTGGAACGGCTGGGCCGGGTCCATAGCCGGGAGATGGTTTTCAAATCTTACGACATTCTGCGTCAGGCGGGCTTCGACAATATCAATTTGGATCTGATGTTCGCCATTCCCACCCAGACGATGGAGATCTGGCAGAAGACCCTGCGTGAGACGGTGGCCTTGGGTAGCGAACATCTCTCGTGCTATGAGGTCATCTATGAGGAAGATACACCGCTTTTTGAACAGTTGAAGGCGGGTGAATTCGATGTGGATGAGGAACTTGCCGCAAGCATGTATGAGGAGTTGCGACAATACTCTGGCGAGCAGGGCTACGTGCAGTATGAGGTGGCGAATTTCGGTCGTAATAAACCGGCGCAAGGAGAAACCCCTGAGTGTATACGCAAACTGGCCGAATCTGACAGCGGAGTGCCGGGTGCCGGTGATCCGTTGATCCCGCTCTATGCCTGTCGGCATAACATCACTTATTGGCGGGGGCTTGATTACCATGCTTTGGGGCCGAGTGCGACGGGGTTTGTGAAAGGTGTCCGTACGAAGAACTGGGCGAACACTCAGCTCTATTGCGATCAACTGGAGAAAGGACAGCGCGCCTTTGAATCCAAGGAAGAGTTGCAAGGGATGCGCCGAGCGGGTGAGACGGCGGCGTTTGGTCTGCGCATGACGGCAGGCTGGCCTTTGGATGAATTTCGTCAACGCACCGAACGAGATCTTTCGACGGAATGGGCCAAGGAAATCGATCAGCTCGTGGAGCTGGGTTATGCCCAACTGGAGCAGAATCGTTTCCGCCTGACGCCCACCGGATTGCGGTATGCGGATTGGGCCGCGGAACTCTTTCTTCGCTAAGCCTTCATGAAATCACTGGTTCTAGATTTTGCTGAGAGGCTGATGCGGTGTGCAACCGCGCCTTATTTTGAGGAAGAGGTCCGGGCGGTCGCCGAGTCCATCTGTCTGGAGCAGGGACTGGATTGTGCGCGGGATAACTATGGCAATCTGCTGGTGAGCTATCGCAAAGGCGGCAAGACGCGTTCGCTCGCACTGGCGGCGCACTTGGATCATCCGGGGTTTGAGATCGTAAAGCAGTTATCGCCACGACGCTGGCTGGCGAAGTTTCGCGGCGGTGTCGGCGATGATTACTTCCGAGCAGGAGTGCCGTTGCGGTTGATGCCGCAGCAGGTCAAAGCAACATTGGGCAAGCGCGTGGGCAAAGAGAAAGTGTTTGAGGTTGAAGCAGCCAAGGAAATCGATGGCCAGCCGGAGTTTGCGGTCTGGGAGATTGAAGATTTCGCGTTTCGGAAAGGCATCATCCACGGTCGTGCCTGTGATGATTTGATCGGTTGCGCTTCGACCCTGGCGGCGATGGTCCAGCTCAAACGACAACGCGCAGCGGTCAATGTTGCTGGCATCCTCGCCCGGGCGGAAGAGGTGGGCTTTCACGGCGCGCTGATGGTGGCGGAACAAAAACTCATTCCGGCGAATGCGTTGGTGGTTTCCCTGGAGACCAGCCGCGAACTGCCGCCGGTGAAAATGGGGCAGGGCGTGATCATCCGGGTGGGCGACCGCAGTTCGATCTTTGATTCAGATGCGACCCGTTTTCTGAGTGAAGTGGCGGGAGAACTGAGGCAGGCGGACAAGAAGTTTCTTTCCCAGCGGGCGCTGATGAGCGGTGGCACTTGCGAGGGGACGGCGTATCAGGAGTATGGGTATCAGACCGCTGCGTTGTGCGTAGCGCTCGGTAATTATCATAACTGCGGCTCAGGCAATCGCATCAAGGCTGAGTGTGTGAGCGTGGCGGATGCGGAAGGCATGGTGAGGCTGCTGGTCGCATCTGCCAAACGGATGCCAGATTTTGACAAGCTGGTTGGGAAACTGCCGGTCCGCCTCAAGGACTTGGCGAAGGAAGCGCGTGCTGATTTTCATCGCCTTGGATAATCGCACACGCGTCTGACTGGTCAGTTGTCGGCGAATGTCACCATGGCTTTTTGCTGATTCACCTCAAATCGTTTGCCCGTGGGGGCAGGTGGAATCTTGGGGATGATCTTCTTTGCGATCATCTCTTCGATGGTGGCCGGAATCTGCCCTCCGGAGGCCTGGTATTCGATGAGGAACATGTTCAGCGTATGCAGTGTCTGTTCCGTGGCGAAGGCTTCAGGGAACGCGTTGTTCTCGCTGGCTTGGGGTGATGGCAAAGGAGCGGCACCATCAGGAGGCACGACGACAGCGGTCGTTGGATTCACATCCACACCCACTGAGGCTTGGTGGGGAGCAGGCGTGGCTGGTGCGGGCGAGTTTTCCAGCAGAGGGTCGCTACAGCCAAACATGAGGAAACTGACGGCCAGCGACAGGAGAAAAGGTAAGGGCTTCATTTTGCTTTTCGACGCTTACTCGCGATTGATCAGTCCTTGGCGGAGATGGTCCACATGCCCGATTGCTTGGCCGGGTTGACATTGGTGGAGCCTAGAATCTTGGCGGGCTGCATCGTCTCCACGCGGCCATCCACCATGAGATAATTCACCATGCGGTTGTGATAGGAATCGGGGTTGACGCCGCTGGTGTTGTTAGTGCCGCCAATCTGATAGGAGGGAGCGATCATAATGGCTCCCAATTGATAGCCCTGATAACTCGTGGTGGAGACATATTCAGAGACCTGCATCGTGTCGCTGGGATCGCGGACGATGGCGCTGTAAACGGCTTTTTGATTGCGCGGGTAGGGCTTGGAGGTGTTGTCAGTTATGTCGCGCGTATCCCAGTTGCGACCGGGGCCGCTGCCTGAGGTGGCCCAAAACAAGCCGAGGCCGTTCCGGTTATCTGGGCTTGGCGGCCAACTTTTGGCAGCCACCGCCTCGTAAGTGGAGCTGTCGGCCACGCCTTGCTGATGGCGTCCCATGGAGTAAGAGCGTTTGGCTCCGTAGGTCCAGTTCATCTGTGACGAATCTGAAGGACAGATGAGCAATTGCACCGGGTTGTTGGTGAGATAGATGGGCGCATTGGCCAAACCGTCCCAGCTCTGAAACCCGCCCATGTACGAGTGGAGCAAATCATCCCAGCTCCAATCCCGGAGACTGCCGGAGACGAAGATGCTGCGGATGACGCCATAAGGGATTTTGTCCTTATTGTCGCCGAGATACATGGCGCTGGCGGTGCCAGTTTGCTTGAGGTTGTTGAGGCAGCGGGTGGTCTGCGCTTTGACCTTGGCCTTGGCCAGAGCCGGGAGAAGCATGCCGGCCAGGATGGCGATGATGGCGATCACCACCAGCAGTTCGATGAGGGTGAAGGCCGCGTGCAAACGACTCACGCGGATGGCACTGGGTTGGCTATCGGTTTTTGGTTTCATGTTAGATTGGCTGGTTGGTCGTTAGCGGAAGCGGAAATTGAGTGCGGGAAAGCGTAATCAGGCGAAGTGCCGGTGGTGGAGTCCTCCGAAAACCGCAGTGGCGGCAGTCGCTCGCCCAAAGCTGATGACAGCGAGGGCGGAGGTTGGCTTTGGGCCACACTTGGCTGGCAGACAAGGCGATCTTTCTGGCCATAGACGTCATCACATCACGCTGGTGATATGATCACGCTCAAAGGATGGAGGAAGGGAAGGCCAGTGAGTATTCGACTTTAAGGATGAATCGCAGGAGATTCAGTCGTGGTGGCTCCATAAACATCGTCCAAATGGACGAGGGTAAGCTACCGGGGACTTTGACCGAGAAACTTCACCACTGCCTCGGTGCGGGAGCGGGCGTGCAATTTCTTATAGACGCTGCGCAAGTGCGTGCGGACGGTGGAGACGCTGAGCGAAAGCACATCGGCGATTTCCTTATACTGATAACCTTTGGAGAGATAGGTAAGGATCTCGTGCTCGCGCTTGGAGAGGTCAGCAGTTTCTTCCGCCTGACCGGCCGGGCGTTTGGATTGCTGCACGTATTCCACGACCTTGCGGGCGATATCGCCAGACATGGGGGCGCCGCCGCGATGGACATCGGCAATGGCTTCCAGAATCTCCGTGGGTGAGGTCTGTTTGATGAGGTAGCCAGTCGCACCCGCCAGCAGGGATTGAAAGATCTTATCATTCTCCAGGTAGGCGGTGAGCATGATGATCTGGAGCGCGGGGCGCAGTTCTTTCAGCTTGGCAACACACTCGATGCCAGACATTTCCGGCAGATTGATATCCATCAGCAACACATCGGGCCACGAACCGGGAAGACGTTTGATGGCCTCCTCCGCATTGGGGAAAGAGCTGAGGCAACGGAAGCCTTCAGAGCCATCGATGAGGATGCTCAAACTCTCGCGGAGGCGCTTGTTGTCTTCGACGATGGATACGTTGATGGGCATCGGACGTTGGGCGTTGAATACGTGATGACGGTGGAAATGTCCAGTGTGGCGTCGGCAAATAATCAGTCAGATTTGTCTGAGGCGGACAAGATGCGGACTTGCAGATGGATTTTGGTCCCTTGTCCTGGGGCACTGGTCAAGGTGTAGGTGCCGCCGATGCTTTCCATGCGTTTCCGCATGTTCTTCAAACCGTTACCAAGGGATGAGGCATCGGTAATCTGAAAGCCTTTTCCATCGTCTTCAATGTCGATGGACAGCAGACCTTCCTGCACGCGGAGACGGAAGTTTATCTCTGAAGGTTCGGCGTATTTCACGGCATTGTTCAGGGCTTCTTTCACGACGAGCAAAAGATTATGGCGCAGTTCGGATGATAAATGGCAATCCGGCAGCTTATCTGGAAAATCCAGACGGCAACGCACCGGTTTGGACTGCAGATAGAGCCCCAGATATTCACGGAAGTAGCTGGCGAGGCTGGCCAGGGTGTCGTTTTCCGGGTTTACGGTCCAGACGAGGCCGTCGAGATTATTGATCAGTTCACGCGAGGCTTCCGTGATGCGCGTGGCAAAGGATTGGGCTTTCTCGATGGTCTTGGCGGATTTGAGCGAGAAATCACTGAGCAACATGATTTCGGTCAAGCGGGCACCGAGATCGTCATGCATGTCACGGGCGATGCGGGCACGCTCTTTCTCGATGATGGCTTGCTGCTCCAGGCGAGCGAGCTCTTGTTGGAGCCTGCGCTTGGTGACCGCGCGGACACTCAAGGCGATGATGCTCACGGCGAACAGGCCGCAGAGCGTCCTGAACCACCATGTCTGCCAGTAACGCGGGAGCAATTCGATGGCCATCGTGGCACCGATGTCATTCCAGACACCATCATCATTGCGAGCCAGCAGTTCAAAGCGGTAGATGCCCGGAGGTAGATTGTAGTAATATGCGAACCGGCGATTGCCGGCATCAACCCACTGGGAATCGACACCTTTGAGCCGGTATTTGAACTGACTATGCTCAGGTGCTGAATAGCTGAGGGCGGTGTAGCGGATCTCCAATTCACCTTCACCAGGAGGCACGGTGAGCCGGAATCCGGGCGAGAGACGCAAGGGCGGGGCGAGTTGGCCATTTTTACGTGCAGCAGCGGCAGCCGCTTGAGCCAGCGGTTCCTCACCGTCAATGGAGCCAACGAGTTTTTTATCGGCATAGACTTGCTCGATGACTACTGAAGGAGGACGGGAATTGGGCTGGACGCGATTGGGATCGACTGAGGCGACACCTTGGTTGGTGCGGAACCACAGTTTGCCATCCTTGCTGCGGGTAGCGGCCGGATGAACCGGCTCACGATACTGGCTGCTGCTGATGATGCCAGCCATCCGGCCATAGCGGATGGATGTCAGTGAAGGACTTGAGCCCCGGGCGACCGCTTCCAATTCCGATTTGCTGACACGAAAGATGCCTTTGCTGCTGTTCACCCAAAGGTTGTGACGATCATCTTCCACGATATCAAAGATGGAATCGCTATAGAGACCGTGCTGGCTGGTGTAGGTATCGACCTGGCCGTGTTTGATTCGATTCAAGCCCTGGCCGTAGGTGCCGACCCAGAGGGTTTGCTCCGTGTCCTCATAAATGGAGACGACCGCAGTTCCCTGGCAAGCGGGCTCTTGGGTGAACGCGCCTGATTGATAACGCATCAAACCATTTTCCAGGCCGATCCACAGAATGCCATCGTGTCCGGCATAGAGGCTGTTGATACGGTTATGGGAAAGGCCCTGGCGCGTGGTGTAGGTGGCGAATCTGCCATCGCGCAAACGGAACAGGCCATTGCGCGTGCCGACCCAAATATTTCCCTGCACATCTTCACACAATGAGGCAATGACGGAGCGATCGGGCAAGCCTTCCGCTTTGCCGAAGTGAGTGAACTTGCCATCTTTCAGACGATGCAGACCGCCGCCGAAATCAGAGCCGGCCCAGAGGCTGCCATCGCGGCCTTCCAGCACGGAGAGGATGAAGTCGGTGGTCAGTCCTTCTGCCTTCCCGTAAGTGGTGATGACACCATCTTTGATGCGGTTGATGCCGCCGCCCCAGACACCGATCCAGATGCTGTTGTCGCTGCCCGCACTGACGGCGGCTGTGGTATTCTGGGTCAAACCTTCCTGCCGGGTGTAAACGGTGATGTGGCGCGGGGTCAACCGGGCGAGGCCTTCTTCCGAACCGATCCAGAGATTGCCTTCGCGATCTTCGTAGATGGAATGGACACGGGAGACGGTGCCCTGATTTTTATCCTCCTTGAAGAACTTGCCGTCCGCGAAACGGCCCAACCCGGCGTACGTGCCTACCCAGAGGTTTTCTTCGCGATCCTGAAATATCACACTGATGATACCGGCAGGCCCGGTATCTTTGACGTGATGGCGAAAGCCGCTCTCCGTCATCTCGATGAGATGGACATTGCTGCCGGCCCAGATCTTTCCCTTTTTATCGCAATAGACCCGTCGGATGGCGGGCGGGATGGATTCCGGCGGTTGGGCGGAAGTAACAGTGTGGGTCTGAACCTCATCACCCCGTAACCGGGAAAGATTATACCCGGAACTGGCCCAGATGTCGCCTTGCTGATCGAGGCAGAGTGACCAAACCCCGGCGGTGACTTTGTCCGTGAACATTGGGCGGATCTCGCCATCCACGTATTGCGCCAAACCCCGTCGGGTGGCGATCCAGAGCTGGCCGTTTTTGTCTTCAAGCAGATCGTAAACGACATTGTTGGGCAGACCGTCACGGGATCGAAAACGGGAGACGCGGCCATTACGCAGGCGAAAAAGCCCGGCGTTCTCGGAGGCGATCCAAAGACTGCCATCGCGGGTTTCGCAAAACGACATGATGGAGGGTTCGAGCGAATCGGGGGAGAGATCGATCAGTGTGAAATTTATCCCGTCGAACCGGGCGAGTCCTTCACGCGTGCCAATCCAGAGGTAGCCATCGCGGGTCTGGGTGATGGCCTGGACGATGCTATGCGGAAGGCCATCCTCCATTTGCCATAAGCGCGAACTGTAGTCCGAGGAAGCTTGGCTGGCTGTGGCTGCAAGGCAGAGGTAGAGCAAACCGGCTACGCAGGAGGCGAAGCTTTTAAACCTGAAATCAATGCCGAAAACAAACTTCATTACGACACTTCAGGCTAATGTTCCAGCCAGAGCGGCGCAACTCATTCATCTGGACGATGTCAGGAAAGGCTGCTCCCTGTGGATAAAAAGGGATTGGGATAGCGGGAGCAAACGTGGGGGAAAATGGTCAAGTGACGGAGGTCTCTTCCTGAATCGCGCCATTCTCGGCTTGCTCCATCATGGCGAGACGCTTGCGGGCTTTCTCGGCGGCCTGGGTGGTGGGGTATTCCTCGACCAGACGGCGCAAGAGGGCGACCGCTTTATCGCTTTGCTTGAGTTTGCCGGTGTACAGGTTGCAGAGGCGGATGGCCGTCCAGCCCCAACGGTCCGGACGCAGGCGTGATTTCAAGATCTCCTCGAGTTCCAGCGCCGCGGCGAGATAATTGCCCAACTCCTTTTCGTAGATCTCGGCGATGCGCAGGGCGGCGTGCTGTTCGCGGGGGTTTTGCTCCACGTAGAGGCGCAGCAGGCGGATGCCTTCGAGATAGTCACCGGCATTGCAGGCGTGATCGGCCTGTTCATAAAGGGCATTGCGGGAAGCGTCCGAGGCTTCATCCTCGTCGTAGTAGAGGGCAGCAGCCCGGCCGCCAACCAGAGAGCCGATATCGCGTGCGACCAGCAGGGCGAGTCCGCAAAAGGCCAGGAAAAGCACGGAGCCGCTCATCATCATGCGGGTGTAGGCAGCATCGAAGGGGTTCTCGCGGGCAGTGCTGTCTTCGGCCAGCGGGGCTAAGGCAGCATCCCGGTTGTTCACTTGGCTGTGAAAACGCAAAGTCAATGTGCCAAACGCGACAGTCAGCGCGAGGCAAACGATGTAAGCCAACATTTTCCAACGCCCCATACAGCAATTCCTAAAGGTTTAAGTAAGCACAGGAGTTAACTTCCTGATAGCAGCCATTTTGTGCTATTACCCCCCTCCCGCCTAGATCAACAAGCCAACAACTGTAGCGGTCAAGTAACACGCCAACAACCCGGCTATCATGGACCTAACCCCAAGGCGTGCAAGGTCTTTTCGACGTTCGGGCACCAAGGCACCGATGCCTCCGATCTGGATGGCGATGCTGCCGAAATTGGCAAAACCGCAGAGGGCATAGGTGGCGATCGTGAAGCTGCGGGGATCGAGGGCGCCTTGCTGGCCAGTCAAGGAAAGGTAGCCGATGAATTCATTCAAGACGATGCGTTCGCCGAGGATTTGACCGACGGCGAGGCAGTCTTGCGATGGCACCCCCATGAGCCAGGCGAAGGGGGCATTCACCCAGCCGAACATGGCTTGGAAAGTGACGGGCTTGAGCGCGTCTGGATTGCTGGAGAAAAACAACTGAGGCAGCGCAAGCAGGTAATTGGCGAGTGCAACCAGGGCCACAAACGCGATGAGCATGGCGGCGACGTTCAGGGAGAGTTTGAGACCGTCACTGGCACCAGTGCAGAGGGCGTCGATGCTGTTGGCGCTGGTTTGCTCAATCTGAGCCTTGCCGCCACCGGCAGTTTCACTGGCTTCCGTTTCCGGAAGCATAATCTTGGCAAGCATCAAGGCAGCCGGTGCGCTCATGACGGAGGCGGTGAGGAGATGGCCGGCCATGTCCAGACGGCCCACGCCTTCGCCCAGCGAAGTGTAAACGGCGAGCACACCGCCGGCGATGGTCGCCATGCCACCCGTCATCATGGCGAGGAGTTCGCTGCGGGTCATGCGGGGCAGGTAAGGTTTGATGACCAGCGGGGCTTCCGTCTGGCCGGTGAAGATATTGGCGGCGGCGGCCAAGCTCTCACTGCCGCTGGTGCCCATGGTGCGTTGCATCACCCACGCGGTGCCTTCCACGATCTTCGGCAAGATACGCCAGTAATAGAGCAGAGAGGACAGGGCCGAGACGAGGATGATGGTGGCGGTGATGGTGATGGCGAGCACGAAGGCATTGGGCGGGCCGAACTTGTCCGCCAGCAGGCCATTATCCGCGAGCGGGCCGAAGACGACTTTGGCGCCTTCATTGGCGAAGCCGATGAGCTTGGAGACAGCGTTTTGCGCGAAGGTGAAGAAGGCTTTGCCGAAATCCGTCTTTAGGATCACGAGGGCAAAGAACATCTGCAAGCCGAGACCCCAGAGGACGACGCGCCACGGGAAGCGTTTGCGATGCTCGGAGATGCCCCAGGCCAAGGCGATGAAGGCCACCATACCGAGCAGGCTGATGAGCTTTTCCGTCATGGCGTGAAGCTAAGTAAGTGCTTGCTTAGCAGCAAGCGCAGGGTTCCGAAATCTCCAGAGCAGTCTTTTCAGCGAGACGGGCGAGGTGGAATTCCGGTTCGCCAAAAGCTTCCTCCGTGGTGACGAAGCCGGGCGTGAGGCCACGGGCAAGATCAAAGCGACGCAGAAGAGCGGGGACGGGATCGAGGAACCCGGAAAAGCCGATGCAAGGAACCTTGCTTTTTTTGCACAGGAGGGCGATTTCACCTACGCCCTTGCCCATGGTGGTGGAGCGGTCCAGCGCGCCTTCGCCGGTGATGACGAGATCGGCCTGGGCGAGATGTTTGCGCAACTGGCAATGGGTGGCGACGAGTTCGAAGCCGGATTCAGCCTTGGCTCCGAGGAAAGTCAGCAGCGCGAAGCCAAGACCGCCCGCAGCACCGGCTCCGGGAGTTTTGGCAAAGTCGAGCTTGTGGTCGCGCTTCAGGACCTTCACCAATCGCTTCATGCAGGCATCGGCCTTGGGGAAGTCTTCCGGGCGGAGACCTTTCTGCGGGCCGTAGATGCGGCTGCAACCACGGGCACCGAGCAATGGGTTCTGGACATCGACAGCGACGGTGACGTGGCGGAAGAGTTTACGCTTCTTGGGCGGGACTATTTTGCCAAGCTGATCGAGGTCGGTCCAGACGGTGATGGCGGAGCCGTCTTGACGGAGGAATTTCCAGCCGAGGGCTTTGGCCATACCGAAACCGGCGTCATTGGTGGCGCTCCCGCCGAGGCCGACGAGGCAACGGGTGGCACCTTGTTTGGCGGCAGCGAGGAGGACTTCGCCAAGGCCGGTGCTATCGAGTTGGAAGGGGTGGTATTGCCCCTTGGGGAGCATACCAAGCCCGATGATGCGGGCGGATTCCACGATGGCGGTCTTGGTCTTGGGTTCCCAACGCCACTCGGCGGAGTGGAGGCGGTGGGCGGCATCGACTGTCTTGAGGCGCTTGACCTTGGCCTTGAGGGCGCTGCCGATGACTTCACCGAAGCCGTCGCCGCCGTCGCTCATGGGGAGCAGGGTGATGGCGTCGTTAGGGCGAGCGCGCTGCCAGCCTTGGGCGACGGCGACAGCCACTTGCTGGGCGGTGAGGCTGCCTTTAAATTTGTCGGGGGCAATCAGGACGCGTAAGGACATGGGAGGCAATTAACTAGGGGATTTGGCCGCCGCCAAGCGCAAAGCGTGGTCAAGCAGCCGGCGGCGACTTGTTGACGGCAGGGGATATGCGTGGTTACATAGTGGCATCGTGACAGCAATTTTTGAGTAATTATGGAAAAGCCTAAGATTATCGCTTATCTGAAACCGTCGTGCGGCTGGAGCAATGGGGTGCGGGCCGTGATGCGCAAGTATGACCTGCCTTTCGAGGACCGGGATATCATCAACAATCCGATGCAACGTCAGGAGATGATCGAGAAGTCCGGTCAGATGTTGAGTCCCTGTGTGGAAGTGAACGGGCACATGCTGCCGGATATCAGCGGGGAAGAGGTGGAAGCCTACCTGCTGGCGAACAAGCTGGTGGCTTCGAATGACAAGCAGCCGGATGCGCCGATCAACCAGCCCTGCGCGCATGAGATGCCGGGTGCGTTTCCGTTAAATTTCAAGCGGTAAAAAAAGTCTTTTTTACCAACGCGAAGGTGGGAACGCCTTCGCGTTTTCTTTTGCCTCGGACCCCGTTCCGGCGTTATCCCATAGTCCGGTGATTGCGGGGAAGCGGGGCCACTCCAAGCGTAAGACGTAAGCCATGGGACCAGACCAGCAGCGGGCGCAGCCAGACGGCAGTCAGGGCGAGCAGGATTCATTTGAACGCCTGTTCGATCTGTCGCTGGACTTGTTGAGCGTAGCCGGTGCGGATGGCTACTTTCGCAAATTGAACCGGGCTTGGGAACGGGTGCTGGGCTGGCGCAGGGAGGAGTTGCTGGCGAAGCCTTATCTTGAGTTTGTTCACCCGGAGGACCGGGAAAGGACATTGGCAGTGCACCAGCAACTGGTGTCAGGCAGGGACAACGTCCAGTTTGAGAATCGGTATCTTTGCAAGAACGGGAGTTATCGCTGGCTGGCGTGGACGTGTCCGGGAGTTCGTCCAGGAAATGAAGCGTTGTATTCCATTGCACGGGACATCACGGAGCAGAAGTTCAGCCAGGAGGCGTTGGCGCTGGTGGCCAAGACAACCGGGTTTCGCGGGGATAATTTCTTCCAGACGCTGGTGCAATATCTGGCCAAGTCGCTGCAGGTGAAGTGGGCAATGGTGGGGGAGTTCTTGGGCCAACCAGCGGACCGGGTGAGGATGCTGTCCTTTTGGACGGGCACGGGACACGGAGAATGTTTCGAGTATGCCCTGGCCGGAACGCCTTGCGCGAAAGTGGCGGGGCGGCAGATTTGCCTTTATCCGCGTGATGTCCAAAAGAGTTTTCCCGATGATCAGCCGCTAAAAGATCTGGGCGTGGAGAGTTATATGGGGTTGCCGTTGCTGGATCGCGCCGGACAACCTTTGGGCCTGTTGGTGGTGATGGATGACAAGCCCATGCCGGATGAGTTCTCCAAGCGGGCCATCTTGGAGATCTTTGCCCAGCGTGCGGGATTGGAGCTGGAGCGGCAGAAGAGCGAAGAGAAACTTTATGCGGAGAGCTGCTTCCGCGAGATGGTGATCGATCATGCGGGACAGGGCATCTGTGTCTGCCAGCAGATACCGGATCATCCGTTCGTAAGGTTCAGCATCTGGAACCAGCGGATGCGGGAGATCACCGGTTACACGATGGAGGAGATCAACCGGCGGGGCTGGTATCAGACCGTGCATCCGGATGAGGAGACGCAGCAGCGGTCGGTGGAGCGGATGAGGCGGATGAAGGCGGGGGAGGCGCTCAATGGCGAGGAGTGGGAGATCGTCCGCAGCGACGGCAGCAAGCGACAGTTGCTGATCACCACCCGGATGATCAGTCAGCCAGGCGAGCCAGCCAAGGCGCTGGCGGTGATGCAGGACATCACTGAACGCAAGGCGGCTGAACGAAAGGCCAATGAGAGTGAGGCCATCCTCCGGGCGGCGTTCGACCATGTGCCGTTTGATTTCTGGATCATGGACCAGCAGGGGCGGCATGTCTTGCAGAATGCAGTCTCCTTGAAATTCTGGGGTGAACTGGCCAAGCGGCCTGCGGAGGAATGGCCGGTATCAGCGGAAGTGCGGCGTAAGTGGCTGGAAAATAACGAGCGGGCCTTGCGGGGCGAAGTAGTGCTGGGGGAGGTGCATTATGAACACCAAGGCAAGGCCCACTGGTTCTACAATATTCTAGCGCCAATCTGGGTGGAAGGACAGCAGCAGGGCTATCTGGGCGTCAACATCGACATCTCAGACCAGAAGCTTAGCGAAGCAGCCATGCGGACCAGCGAGCGGCGATTGCTGGCCTTTGTGGATAACAGTCCGGCGTTGATCTTCATCAAGGATCTGGAGGGCAGATATCTGCTGGTGAACTCTAAATTTGCCGCCGCATTTGGGGTGAAGCGGGAGGATATCCAAGGCAAGTTCGATCGAGATTTTTCGACACCGGAAGAGATGGAGGTTTATCGGGCGCATGACCGGCAGATGCTGGAAAGTGGCCGGCCAGTTGATGCCGAGGAATGGGCTTCGCTGCCGGATGGGCCGCATTGCTACATGGTCTCGAAATTTCCGCTGACGGATGGACGTGGAAATGTGACGGGTTTTTGCGGCATTGCCACGGATGTGACTGACCGGCGGAGGGTGGAGGATGCGTTGCGCCAGTCGGAGAAACGTTACCGGCAACTGGTCGAGACGGCGCGGGATCTCATATTTACCCTTTCGCCCGAGGGCATGGTGCTCTCGCTTAACAATGCCCTGACGCAAGCCACAGGCTGGGTGGTGGAGGACTGGCTGGGCAGGCATTACTCGGAGACCCTGCCGGAGGAGGTGAAAGCGGAAGCGGCGGTACAGTTCCAACTGGCGATGACCGGGGAGCGTCTGCCGCTGTTCGAATTGCCGCTCAAGACCAAGGATGGCGGCCAGATCACGATGGAAGTGACCATCACTCCTTTGACAGAAAAAGGAAAAGTGGTGGGGTTGTTCGGTGTGGGGCGGGATGTGACGGATCGCAAACGGATGGAGGGCGAGCTGCGGCAGTTGCAGAAGATGGAATCAGTCGGGCAACTGGCGGCGGGGGTGGCGCATGATTTCAACAACATCCTGACGGTGATCCAAGGCAATACCTCGCTGTTGCTGGCGAATCATCCGGAACCGGGACAGCAGGACTTGCTGGATCAAGTATTGGATGCGAGCCAGCGGGCGGCGAATCTGACGAAGCAGTTGCTCGCCTTCAGCCGCAAGCAGGTATTGCAGCGGCGGTTGCTGAACCTGAACGAGGTGACCAGCCAGATGACGCAGATGCTCGATCGTATCTTGGGCGAGGACATCACGCTGGAATTCCATTACGACACGGACCTGCCTTCGGTAAAGGCGGACAGCAGCATGGTGGAGCAGGTGATCCTGAACCTGGCGGTGAACGCGCGGGATGCGATGCCCAAGGGAGGACTACTGCGCATCAGCACCGAGGCGGTGAAGATCGATGCGGCGTATTGCCGGCAGAAACCGCAAGCGGCGCCGGGAGCGTATGTGTGCCTGAGTGTGATGGATACGGGAAGCGGCATCGCGCCGGAAAATTTGACAATGATCTTTGAACCGTTTTTCACGACGAAGGAGTTTGGCAAGGGTACGGGGCTTGGGTTGGCGACGGTTTACGGGATCATCAAGCAGCATCAGGGGTGGGTGGAGGTGGATTCGACGGTCGGCAAGGGGACGACGTTCCGGCTCTATCTGCCAGCAGCGGAGACACCGGCGCTGACTTCGAGCAAGCCTTTGCCGCAACCAGCGGAGAAGAAGGGGTCCGAGACAATTCTCGTGGTGGAAGATGATTCGATGGTGCGACGGATGCTGGAGACGTTGCTCTCCATGGGCGGATATCAGATTTTGTCGGCTGCCTCAGGTAGTGAGGCGTTGCAAGTGTGGAAGACGAATCACGCCAAGGTAAAGCTGTTGCTGACGGACATGGTGATGCCGGGCGGGATCAGCGGCAAGGAGCTGGCGGAAACCTTGCGACAGGAGCGCCCGGAGCTGCGGGTCTTGATCAGCAGCGGGTATTCGAGCGAGCTGGTCTCCGGGGGGGAAGCACTGCCGCCCAAGACATGGTTTCTGGCCAAGCCATACACGCCGAGGGAGCTGATGGAGAAGGTGCGGGTGGCGCTGGATGAGTAAACGGAGGATGACTCCAACCGCAGATGGACGCAGATGGGGGAAGGGACAGGGAACGGACGGGAATTCAGGGCCTCAGGGGAGGGTGTGGCCGGTAATGGTGCAGCAGGGGAAATTCGAGACGGCGGTGTAAACGTATTTGCCGCCAGCGGGGCAGAGGGGAAGTTGGCCATTACGTAGGTATGTGGCGACTTTGAGGGCATCCACTTTGTCATGGACTCGCTTCTTGTTTTCCAAGGACCAGGACTGGGCGGCTCCATCCAGCATGAGGAGATTGGCGCGGCAGTTGTGGAAAGGTTGGTTTGGTTTTAGGCCCAGTTTCATTTGCAGGTAGTCCAGCAAGGATGGGCCGTTTTGACTGGCAGGTGGCAGCACAGCACTGCCGTGACGAGGGCAGGTGGTGGCCAGGGCAAGAGTGCCATATTGGTAAATAGCTCCGTCAGGACAGCGGGGGACAGACTGATCGGAGAAGTAACGTTGAAGGTCGGGCTCCGTTGGGGAATTGGTGGTTGCTCGATGAGTGTCCATGGCCCAGCGGGTGATGGCTTGATCCAGTAGATAGAGATTGGCCTGGCAAGCGGTGGGCTGGGGTGGAATGCGGGTGGCTGAACAGAGCAGGAACAGAGAGCCGAGGGTGAATAGCACAGAAACAACGAGCAGTGCCATCAACTTTCGGCGGCGATGGGTTTGAGGAGTCATCCTTGAGCTGGGTAGCATGGTGAACTTCCGTTGCGAAATAAGCGAGGATCAAATGGGTGTGATTAAAAGCGGGTGAGGCCATCAGTAGGCGAGTTCTGTGAACAAGGGGATGGATGGGATGTTCGGGCGAGGGGTGGGTGGATTTGCTTAGGCACGTCACCTTTCCCCTCACCCCGGCCCTTGCACGTTGGAGGAGCGGTAACTAATGAGGATGGAGCAAGGGAACATTTGAGGCAGAGGGAGAGGGAAGCCCGACCCGGCCCGCAGGAGCTTTTTTAGAACGAGACCCTGGGGAGAGATAGGC
>JAEYXS010000127.1 GCA_023431185.1 Verrucomicrobiota bacterium | reverse complement strand
TGAGCTTCCAGCGGGCGGATATCCGCCCGCTGGAAGCTGGTCAAAGTGAAAACGAAGTGTAACCTCTAAACCAACAAGTGTTACCTATGTCTTGAACCACTTGTGTTACCCATGTCCTGACTACGCTACCCGTCCGCAAATTCCCCACTATCAACCATCCACCATCTACTATCCAGTCCTTCACAGCGCCTCGATCCTCTCCCACAAAGACTTCAGATCCTCATCCACCAGCGCCATCGCCTTGATCCCCCGCACATCGCCCGCGATATCCATCGCCTTCTGCAACCAGACCCACGCCTCATCCAGCCGCCCCATCTGCGCCGCGTAACACGCCAGATTATACGGGATGATTTTCTCCTTAGGAAACAGATCTGCCGCCGGGCGCAGGGCATGCCAAGCCTTTTCCAATCCGCCACTCGGCACCCGCCGCAAGCTGTAAGCCCGGTGCACCCAGCCAAAAGAATCCTGCGGCGCGATCTCGATCAACCGTTCGGCCACCGCCAGAGATTCCGTCCACTCCAGCAACTCAGCGTGCAATAGCCAGAGCAGCACCAGCACCTCAGGATGATCCCGCCCGGCCGGCGTCATGGAGCGCAACTCATTCACCGCCTCCCTCGGGTTGCCCAAATCAGACCACCCCTGCGCCGCATCGAACAAAAAATTGTCCGGATGCTCAAACCGCGGTTTGCTCTGTTTTTTCAAGGCCATGCAATGTGAAAGCGACGCTGCTAAGTAAAATGTAACTGTAGGCCCCGGAAAGCAAGCCACAGAACGCTCTTGGAGCGCGGACGTCTCGTCCGCAGCAACTCACCTGAGCAAAGCAGGCTTCCAAACAGTCGAGGCGAAAAGACACATCTAAAGCGATGAGATTTTCTTGATCTTAGGGACACACTTAGAAATATCAGCCCGGCTGGCGTGCAAAAGTTGCTGCGGGTTGCGACAACCCGCGCTCCAGAAAAGCAAAGCGCCCGCATCTTCCGATACGGGCACTTTCTTGTTCTTAAATTTTCGGGCGTTTAAAACTCCGGCTCCAACGCCGGGCGCACACCATACTTCTTGGCCAGCGCCAGCGTTGTCGCCAACGGTTTCATGCCCGCTGTGCAAGTTGGGTCAGACAGGGAAGCAGCAGCCGCGCACACGCCATACTTCAGGCACTCCTGCAGATCCAGTTCCTCATGCAGACCATACAGCACACCCGCGCAGAAGGCATCCCCGGCCCCCGCTGTGCCCGCGATGTATTTCTCCGGTAGTTTGAGAGAGGATTGCCAGTAATCCTTGCCATCACGTGTGCGGGCAAAGCCGCCTTCCGGGAAATGGATCACCACGACTTCCTTCACCCCGAGCTGGAGCAAGGCTCCGGCCGAGTGGCGCAAGGACACCGTGTCCAGCTTGCCATCCGCCTGGCGGATCTTGAATCCGGTCGTCTTGCCCGCCTCGATCTCGTTCAAGATGGCGTAATCCGTATACTTCAATGCCGGTGTGACGATCTTGGCGAAGCGATCACTGTCCTCGCTCACCACATCCACACTGGTCTTCAGCCCCGCCTCTTGCGCCGCCGCAAGCAGAGCGGCACCACGCGTGCCATACTTCTTGTCTTCGGCATCGATGGCATCCAGCAAAAGCAGATAGCCGAGATGGAAAATCTTCGCCTTGGTCCGGGAGAAATTAAGGTCCTTGCCGTCCCAGAGGGCATTCGCACCACGGTTATGGAAAAACGTGCGCTTGCGGCCATTCAGTTCCGTCATCACATCCGTGTAGGACGTGGAAGACTTCGGCGCTGCCGTGAGGAATTTCGTGTCGATCTTGAGCTTCTTGCAATCTTCGAGGATCTGCGTGCCCAAGGCATCCTTGCCGACAAAACCGGCGGCTTGCAGCGGAAACTTCGCCCCCAGGATGGCGAGATCGCGTAAGACATTGTAAGCCGCGCCACCGGTGCCTTCATATTGGCTGTGGATGTTGGCAAGCTGCTCCCGTTGGGGATAAACGTCTATCAGCTTGACCTGGTCGATGATCCAATTGCCGCCCGCCAGAATGCCCTTCCGGTTCGAGGACACCGCTTTCTTCGCTTTCATTTTAGAGATACCCTTGGCCGTTGCTGCCGTTCAGGGTAAACGTGAGAGTATCGGGGACTTGGAGGAAATGGAATCCAAAACTGACATAGGGCAATCAATGCCCAATGACAAAGCCCTGATGACCAAGGAATGTCCAAGCACCAAGCCTTGGATATTGGTCATTAGGCATTCCTTCGTCATTCGGATTTGGCCATTAGTCATTTCAAATGATGTAGTCCGACACCGGCTGGTCCGTCCCTTGCAGGTGCTTCACCCGGTCACAGAGCTGCGCCACCGTCACTTGTTCCAAGATCTTCACGATGGCTTCCCGTACCTCTTTCATGATGCTGCGGATGCCGCATTTGCTCTCATCCGGGCAGGTGCAGGGGGTGTAAAACTTCTCACTCACGCAGCCCACCGGCGCCAAAGGCCCCTCCAGATGCCGGATTACGGCCGCCAAAGTGACTTGGTCCGGTGGCAGCCGCAGGCGGTAACCACCCGCTACCCCACGCCGGCTCTCCACGATACCCAACGTCTTCAAATCATTGAGGATTTGCTCGAGAAACCGCTTGGGGATGTTCTGCCGCTCGGAGATGACTTGGATAGGCAGGACTTCCTCCCCGTAGTTCAGCCCGAGGACCACCAAGGCCCGCAAAGCATACTCGCCACGTAGCGACAGTTTCATACTCCAGACTAAACAAAACCCGATAGAAATTATCAAGTTATGTTTAACAATCGCTACATTGCCTTGCATATCAGCTATTTACATTAAAATAAATAACTCTATTGACTTGGTGTAGATTAAGCGTTTTATTGGTCTCGACATGAAAACATCTGGGCAAAAGAATCGTATAGCAGGCGGGCTCCCCGCCTTGGATCAAGGCTTTGCACCCGCCAAGCCGCTCATGTCTTGCCCGCCCGTGAGCCGTTCGCTCGCCAAGCTGCTGGCCCCGTTGGATGAATTGACCGGGAAGTCTTCCAGCCTGCTGGACTTGAACAACCCGCAGGTCATCGGTCAGCCAAATATCCTCCCTGTGCTGCCCCGCTACCTGCATCTCGGTCCACAGGGTGGCGATGCCCCTATCCGCATCGGCATCTTTGCCGGCATCCATGGTGACGAACCGGCGGGGAGCTATGCCGTCGTGAAACTGCTCCAACTCCTGGAGCAGAATCCGCAACTGGCCCAAGGCTACGCCCTGATGATCTACCCGGTGTGCAACCCGCATGGATTCGTGCACGACCTTCGGGCATCTCGCAACGGCAAGGACCTGAACCGCGAGTTCTGGCAAGGCAGCGCGGAACCCGAAGTAAGCTTTCTGGAGAATGAATTGCGCACGCGCCAATTTCACGGCCTGATCTCCCTCCACTCGGACGACACTAGCCACGGACTTTACGGTTTCGCCGGAGGTGCGACCTTGACCAAGCATTTGCTGGAACCGGCCCTGTTAGCGGCCGAGGCCTATCTGCCGCGCAACACCAACCAGGTCATTGATGGTTTCCGCGCCCGCGCTGGCATCATCAAGGATGGCTATCAGGGCATCCTGAGCGCTCCGGCCAGCCAGCGCCCCAAACCATTTGAGCTGATCTTGGAGACGCCTCACACATCTCCCCAGTATCTTCAGGAGAACGCGTTGCTCGCCGCTATGTTGTCGGTCTTGGCGGAATACCGCCGCTTCATCGCCTACGGAGCCAACCTGTAACCAGAAAATCACCCTTCGGCCGAGATTTGCCGTTGTCCTGGATAGACGCACTGGCATAGCCTCACCGGCCTCAATCAACAGCATCACGAGTGGAAAAGTTTTTGATATGCGCGCTGGTCGGTTTGATCGCGCAGACGATTGATGGTGCCCTGGGCATGGCCTACGGCATCAGCTGCAACACCTTCCTCCTGAGCATCGGCATCGCCCCCGCCATTGCGGCGGCCAGCGTCAAGACGGCGGAGGTCTTCACTACCGGCATTTCCGGGGCGGCGCATATCAAGCTGGGAAACGTGGACAAGAAGCTCTTCTACCGGCTGGTGTTCCCGGGCGTGCTGGGCGGCATCTTGGGAGCTTACATCCTCACGAACTTGGATGGCGACATGGTCAAGCCCTTTATCTCCGTTTACCTGCTCATCATGGGCTTCGTGATCATCAAGAAGGCTTTCAACCGTCCCGTACACAAAGAAGAAAAGCACCACCATGTCTCAGCTTTGGGATTCTTTGGTGCATTTATGGACGCCATCGGTGGTGGTGGCTGGGGGCCGATTGTGACCTCCACCCTGCTGGCCGGTGGCCGTGAACCACGCACAGCTATCGGTTCGGTGAATACGGCGGAGTTCTTCGTCACCATTGCCCAGGCAGCCACCTTCTTCGCCTTCTTGAAAATCACCCACTTCAGTGTGGTCTTGGGCTTGATTGCAGGCGGGGTGATCGCCGCGCCTTTCGCTGCCTATATGGTGAAACATGTTCCGGCCAAAAAACTTATGATCGGTGTCGGGGTGCTCATCATCCTGCTGAGTTTGCGCACCATCGCGATGAGTTTCAAATGACGGCTCCGTTTGGTCGCTTTTCTCAACCTTTGAGCCCCCCATCTCCTCGTCTGATATTTTTGCGTAATTGTGAGATTGGCACGCTTTAGGCTAGTCTCAAC
>JAEYXS010000126.1 GCA_023431185.1 Verrucomicrobiota bacterium | reverse complement strand
TGAGCTTCCAGCGGGCGGATATCCGCCCGCTGGAAGCTGGTCAAAGTGAAAACGAAGTGTAACCTCTAAACCAACAAGTGTTACCTATGTCTTGAACCACTTGTGTTACCCATGTCCTGACTACGCTCCCTCTCCACAAAATCATCTTTTCTCCACACCCAAGGCCCATGCCGCTATGAAAGATAGAATTCAACTTCTCTTCGTCAGTTTGATTTTCGCTGCGTTAGCCTGGGCCTTCTGGCGCGTTGCCGGACGCGATGGCTTCCTCATCCTGATCGCACTCGCCAATTTCGGCCTCATCAGTGAGAACTGCCGTCTTAAACGCGCCCTGCTTGAAAGAAACTGAACCGCCACCGCTTTCCACGCTCCGGCTGCTGCACAACGGTCACGTCAAGCAGGGCAACCCGCATTGGCACCTCAAGATTTGGTCGGATGGTTCGCTGCACGGAGAAATCATCGGCCCGCAATCGAATTTCACCTGCATCCAATCCATCAAAGCTCAACTGGACTTTGCTGAGATTGCCGGGCTGTTTGCTCAGGCAGAGCGGCTGTGCAGCCATTTTCCCGAGCGTCCGCTGCTACCTGACGACGTGATGATAGAGCTTACCGAATCAGACCGTAGGTGTGCGATTTCACAGGCAGAGCAGAGTGAGGAATTCACCGCTGCTTTCTTCATCGCGCTGCAAAAGATTTTGCAGCCATATTTGTCCGAGCGTCCCGCCTGAGAGCATTCTTCCAGATTTGAGGATTCCCTGGAGCTTGGAGCTTTGGATTTGGGATTTCTTTCTTCGCTCGCACCTATCCTTTGGCCGCCTTCAGCAAAAACGCCTCCATCCGGTTCACCATCGCCTCCACCGTGTAGTTCTCTTTCACATTCTCCTGGCCTTTCAACGTGATTGCTTGCTTGTCACTACAGAGGGTTTGTGTTGAGGTGGCTTATGCTTAGCCGTTGCTTGCCGGCCCTCCATACTTGTCCAGAAACTGCTCAGGCTGCCTGCCTTTGCTGCCGAATCATCGCCTGATTGCATGACGCCTCCCCCAACCGTTTCTCAACCGGTCCGTGTGGATGAATTGGACGGCTTGCGCGGTTTGCTGGCTTTCTGGGTCGCTGTCGCCCATATCTTTTGCTGGTCCGGTTGGTGGGAAATCCGCCTTCCCGGAGCCGTGGCCCGTCTTTGGAAAGAGTTTCTGGGCGCTGGCCCGGCAGTCGATGCCTTCATCATCCTGAGCGGTTTTGCCATCTCGTTCCTGCTGCATAAACGGCAGCAATCCTACGGCGAATTCATGACGGGCCGGTTCTTCCGCATCTATCCGGTCTATGTCATCTGTCTCGGCTTGGGCCTGGCCACGACCTGGCTGATGCCCTTCATCCTGCAAACCGCATCCTGGCATGAGACCATCTTTTTCGACTGGATGGGCTCCATCTCCGCCAGCGAGACCGCGGCACCTGCGGCTCATCTTTCCTGGCATGCGACGCTCCTCCACGGTCTGGTTCCCAAGCAGATACTGCCGGATAGTACCGGCACACTTTTAACCCCGGCCTGGAGCATTTCGCTGGAGTGGCAGTACTATCTGGTGGCGCCTTTGCTGGCCCTGCTGGTCCGCACTGGGGCCGGACTACTTCTGGTTGCGTGTCTGGCCTGGCTGGGAGCCCGGCATGCCGCCCCTTGGATGAATCCGCATCCGGCCTTTTTGCCTGCCCAGTTGCCGCTCTTCCTCATCGGCATCGCCAGCTACCACCTCTACGTCGGCTTCAGTGCGCACTCCGCCGGCCGTTCCCGCCGCTTCACGCTGCCAGCCGCCGCCCTGCTGGCGGTGGCGCTTCTGGTCAACTGGCACCCCATCGCGCTTTCGGTCTGGGCGCTGGGCTTCGGCTGCATCTTCGCCCAAGGCGATGACATGTTTTCCCGGTTGCTGGTGTTGTTGCGCAAATTCCTGCTGCACCCCTGGCTGCAATGGCTGGGCAAGATCTCCTTCCCGCTCTATCTGGTACACTGGCCGCTCCTGCTATTGTTCCTCTCGGCCCTGTTGCGTTTCCATCCCACGGCCACCCCGTTGCAATCGGTCCTGCTGCTCCTGTTTGTGGGACTGCCCTTGATTTTGTGTGCCGCCGTGGCTCTGCACAAAAGTGTGGAGATGCCCATGATGGCGTATGGCAAAAAAATGGTCCGGCGTAACCAGCCCGAGGGCGCCGCGAAAACAGCGTGAATTGACAGGACGATATCCGTCAGCACGGACGGAGGGGGGGATCGCCTACCCCTTAGCCGCCTTCAGCAAAAACGCCTCCATCCGGTTCACCATCGCCTCCACCGTGTAGTTCTCCTTCACATCCTGCTGGCCGGTCGTCGCCATTTGCACGCGCATGGCCGGTTCGTTCTGCAAGTATTGGATGCGTTGCGCCAGGTCCAGCACATTGCCCGCCGAGTAGAGCAGGGCATTGACGCCGTGTTGCAGCACCTCGCCCACGCTGCCATAACCCGTCGAGAGCACCATCATCCCCGCCGCCATCGCTTCCAGCGGCGTAGTCGTGAAGGGCTCCGCCCATTCCGCACAATGGATGAAGAAATCGTTCGCCTTGTACAAGCGGGGCAGTTCCACCGCCTGGTCCACCGAGGCGTCGAACGTGATCGGCACATTGTTCCGCGTGGCGAAAGATTTCACATGCGCCACATACTCTGACTCACCGCTGCCGCAGATGGTCAGCGAGAGCGTGGGATCCGTGGCATGCAGTTGCTTGAACGCCTCCACCACTGTCATCACGCCGCTCTCCTTGTGCATGCGGCTGGCCACCAGAATTTTCTTTGCCGGCACTTCCGGCGGTCGCACATCCGCCGCGAATTTGTCAAACCGGATGCCCGGCCGGATGATCGTCGGCGACTGGATGCCGTACCCGGTCTGGATGGCCGAGTCACACAAAATCTGGCTCGTGAACGAGATGTGGTTGAAGCGGAAGGTGGAAATGCTCCCCGGTTGCATCGCCGTGCGGTCGCTGTCCGCATCGTAGATGTGTGAGAGCCGCTTCGTCAGCACATGGTCGCGCGTGGGTGTCACTTCGTCCATCTTGTCCCGCTGCTTGCTCATCTCCAGCGTGGAACGCATGGCAGATTGCGCCATCGGCAGCTTCGGCCGGTTCCACCAGTCCAGCCATGGATCCGTGTTCAGCTCGTTCGTGATCCAGTAATCCGCCACGTCATACGCCAGCGGCAGGCCGCTCTGGTGCAGCGTGAAGATGAGAGATTTTGACAGACCGTGCATGCTCCACACATACACCACATCTGGCCGGTACTCCGTCAGCGTCTCCCGCAGGATGGTGTGGTTGTGCGTTTCCAGCTTCTTCATCTCCAGAAACTCTTTTTGCAGCGGATGCCCATAGACCCCGTTCAGCAGCAGCCGCCGGGAAGTCTCCTTGTCCCGCTGCTCCGTCTTCAGACCGTGATTCGACGTCAGCACCAGCACCCCATGCCCGCGCTTCCGCAATTCGGTGGCGACCAGTTCACAGCGAAAATCATAAGTCCCCGCGTGGTGCGGCGGATAGATGTTTACCAAGATGAGAATCTTCACAGCTCTTGTGACGGGACCTTACTGGACCATCTTTGAGTTGGCGAGCGTGATTGTGTCGCCCGTCTGGATCACCCCGGAAACCACCACCTGCGCCAGTACGCCTTGCCGCCCGTTCTCCATCAAGCGTCGCATGCCCGGAGCGATGGCTTCCATCTTGTGGCACGGAATCCGCGCCTCATACAAAAACAACACCGCCGAAGCCCCGATCTGGATGCGCTTCCCGATCAACTCCCGGAACCAGATGCCCGTCGTCTCAATGTTGGACCGCACCCGGCCCGGTGCGATCTCCTCCAGGTCCAGCATCGCTGCATGCTCCGTCAGTTGCTCCCGCTCGATCAACGTCACCTGTCGCCGTGTAGGCCGGCTGAAATAGCGCCTGTTGCCCGCAATCCCTTTGCCTGCCACCAGTTCCATGCTGAAAACATCCTGCATCCGCTCCCCCGGCAACCCGCTATGCAAGTGCAGCGAGGCCACCTTCCCCAAAATCTTCGCCTTCTCCCGGCTGGTTTCCTTTTGCATTTTTTGCCTTTTAAGTTTGCCCGTGTTTCTTCGACGGCTCGGTGGGGAGATTGTTCACCCGCGGGACGAGTTTCTTCTCCCTTCTTCTGGGGAAGCCGAACTTCGGCTTCGATGCTTGCCCTCAAATGGTCACTTCCTATAATCCGCCCCATGCTGGATATCAAACTGGTTCGCGAGAAGTCGGATTATGTCCGCGAACGGCTGTCCACTCGGGGTTCGGGGGACGAAAACAAGATTTCGGAACTGCTGCAGCTCGATGAGCAACGCCGCAAGCTGGTGAGTGAAACAGAGACGCTCAAGTCTCTGCGTAATCGCGTTTCCAAAGAGATCGGTGCCCTCATGGGCCAGAAGAAACTCGAGGAAGCGGAAGCCAAAAAGGCGGAGACCCGCAATCTCGGCGACCAGATCGCTGCGCTCGACAAGCAAGTGGCGGAGGTGGAGCAGAAGCGCGATGACCTCCAGCTCACCATCCCTAACGTGCCGCATGAGTCTGTGGTCATAGGCAAATCTGCGGCGGATAATCCGATTATTCGTGAGTACGGCAGCAAACCGGAGTTCGCCTTCAAACCCAAGACGCACATTGAACTCGCTGAGGCCAGCAAGCTCATCGATTTCAATCGCGGCGCGAAGCTCTCCGGCAGCGGTTTCCTGCTCTACACGAACTGGGGCGCTCGGCTGGAACGTGCGCTCGTGAATTTCCTGCTCGACCTGCACACGACCGAGCACGGTTACACGGAAGTCGCACCGCCTTACATCATCAACAAAGAATGCATGGTCGGCGTCGGCCAGTTCCCGAAGTTTGTGGACCAGGCCTACGCAGTGACGAAGGGCACGGACATCGAATCCCCCGCGCAATATCTGTTGCCGACGGCCGAAGCGCCAGTGGCCAATATCCACCGTGAAGAATTGTTGAAGGCCGAGCAGTTGCCCATCTTCTACTGCGCTTACAGCCCATGCTTCCGTGCGGAAGCCGGTGCGGCCGGTGTCGGCACCCGCGGCATGATCCGTGTGCACCAGTTCGACAAGGTGGAACTCATCAAGATCGTCCGTCCTGAAGACGGCTACGCCGAACACGAGAAGATGGTCGCCAATGCGGAGAAAGTGTTGCAACTCCTCGAGCTGCATTACCACACCATCATGCTCTGCACCGGTGACATGGGTTTCGCCAGCGCCAAGACGTATGACATCGAAGTCTGGGCGCCGGGGCAGGGGCAGTATCTCGAAGTCTCCAGTTGCTCGAATTGCGAAGACTTCCAAGCCCGCCGCATGGGCATGCGTTACAAGGATGAAAAAGGCGAGAATCGCTTCCCGCACATCCTCAATGGCAGCGGCACCGCGCTGGCCCGTCTCTTCGTCGCCTTGGTGGAGACCCACCAGCAGGCGGATGGCTCCATCCGCATCCCCGCACCACTGCAGCCGTATCTCAAAGCGGACAAAATACCCGGATGAAAATCTTGCTCGCGAGCAGCGAAGTCCACCCGTACTCCAAGACGGGCGGCCTCGCGGACATGGTCGCCGCCCTCGCCAAAACGCTGGCGCGCCTCGGCCATCAAGTCGGGCTCGTGACGCCGCTGTATCGGGGCATCGCGGAGAAGCACAAGGGCCTGCGACCTTTCGACTGGAAACTCGACCTGCCGCTCGGCGACCATGTGGTCTCCGGCAGTGTGCAAGTCCTGCAGCCGGAACCAAACCTCACCATCTACTTCATCGACCAGCCCGCTTTCTACCAGCGGGCTTCGTTGTATCAGGAGAACGGCCACGATTATCCGGACAACGACGAACGCTTCATCTTCTTCAGCAAAGCCGTCGTCAACCTCGCGCTCTATCTGCCGTGGCAGCCGGAGATCGTCCATATCCACGACTGGCAGGTCGGCATGGTGCCCTTGCTCCTGCAAACGGAAGCCGCGAAACTGGGGAAGGGGAAGCCGCCTGTCACTTGTCTTTCCATCCATAACCTCGCGTATCAGGGCGTCTTTCCCGCCGCCTCCTTCTGGCTGACCAACGCGCCCTTCGCTTATTTCAACACGAACGGTGCCGAATTCTGGGGTTCGCTGAACTGCCTGAAAGCCGCCATCGCCTTCTCCGATTACATCACTACCGTCAGCCCGCGCTATGCGCGCGAGATCACCACGGAGGAATTCGGCTGCGGCTTGGACGGCTTGCTGCGCTCCCGCCAGGACCGTCTGGTCGGCATCCTGAACGGCGTGGATTACGACGAATGGAACACGACGAACAATCCCTGCCTCGTCTCGCCCTTCTCCGCTGAGGATCTGGCTGCCAAGACGGCGAACAAACTCGCGCTGCAAGAACAGCTCGGTCTGCCCGTGCGTGCCGATGTTCCCATGTTCGGCACGGTCTCACGCCTGGCCGATCAAAAGGGCATGGATATCCAGCTCGGCGCCTTGGAAGAGATGCTCGCGGCGGACATGCAGTTCGTCCTTCTCGGCAGCGGCAGTGCGCAGATGGAGAATGCCTTCCGCGATCTGGCCAGGCGCCACGCCGGCAAGGTCGGCATCAAGATCGGCTACGACCACGTCCTGGCTCACCGAATCGAGGCCGCCTGCGATTTTTTCCTCATGCCCTCGAAGTTCGAGCCTTGCGGCCTGAACCAGATGTACAGCCTGCGCTACGGCACCATCCCCGTCGTCCGCGCGGTCGGCGGCCTGGACGACTCGGTGATTGATGCCACGGAATCCAACGAAGAGGCGAACGGGATCAAGCTCCACGAATACTCCATCCGCGCGTTGGCCAAGGCCATCCGCAAGGCGCTGATTCTGTATCAGAATCCCGAAGCCCTCATGCACTTCCGTCAAAACGGCATGAACGCGAACTTCTCATGGGATCGCACCGCCGCTGAATACCTCGAAGTGTATCAGGCGGCGATGAAAGCTTAGTCACGGTGTCACGGTGATGATCGGGTTCGTTTGGAGTTTGGTCCGAACCAGATTTGCCTCCAGAGTTATCAGAGACGGGTTCAACTTTTTTGCCACCCGTACCATCTGCAATGCTTCTTCCAGCCGCCCAAGCGAAGTGAGCAGCGAGGCGTAGCGATAAACGGCCTCCAGTGAGGAGGGATTCAGCGCGAAGGCTTGTCGATAGGCAAAATCGGCCTCTTTGATATAGCGTTGTTGCTCTGCAAATAGTCGGTTGACATCCTCCCGTCTTCTTTCATCGAGCACAAGTCGTTGGAGTGCTGTAATCTGCTCCGCACAATCATTGATGCGCCACACGTAGACAACCGCGATCGCCGCGCGGCATTTGGACCAGTTTGCAGAAGCGGAATTGTAGGCGGGGACTTTTCGCCAAAACGTGGCCATGCGCGTGAAATTGGTATCGCCCTTGAAACCGGTGAAATTTTCCCGCACGTAAACCTTTTCCACAAAGTCGCAGATTTCCGATAACTTGGTTTCTTCCTTTATCCAATCGCCGATCAGCGGCGTGACCTGCTGGTTCCAGTAATCCCGGTCCCGTTGAATTGTCTCGGGCGTCAACTCGGGAGATTTCTGACGATTGATTTTGATGATCAATCCATGTGGTTCCGCAAGTGGATATATCCATGCGGTTGGAGCGCCTTCGCAGACATAGAATTGATGGTCTGGGTTCCGCTGGAAGATAACCTTGGATATCAGCCCGTTGATGGCCATCACCGAGAGCTGGCCGCTCACGGATACTTTATTGCCTTCCTGGCGCACATCTTCACGCGTCTGCAGTTTCCCTTCCTGCATACGCTTGATTGCGTCCTGGATATACTCATCGAACGCCTTCTGCGAATCCTCCGTCGAAGGGGTGTAGATTTTATTACCAAACATGTTGCGGAGATAGGCGAGGTAAAGCCCATCCGCCAAGGCATGCTGCGTGAGCACGAAGAATGGATCACCTTTGGCATGGTCCCGGCAAAGCGCTGTGGGCACGAACCGCCCCGTGTCCGAATCTCCGAAGTAGATGCTGCCGGGTGGGACGAGACGCATGATTTCTTCGCCGAAAGCCAGCACCAGCTTGGAATCCGGCTGGGTGCATTGCAGATAGAAGCGGTCGGTTTCATTGATGGTTTGCCAGGCCATCGTCAGCATTCGCTCATCAACTTTGTTTCCATCGAATTGGTTGCTGCGACTGGCCATCTTTCCGTAGAGATTCGTGACAGTGGCCCAATCACCCTTCTGGCCAGCCTTGAAGTAAGGCCAGATCTCCGGCGGCAGTTCGCTGTTCTCCTGACTGACCAGCTGCCGGGCTTGTGCCTCCTTGGCGCTGAAGAAAGCCTTGATCTGCGGCTCGTTCACCGGCGGGTGCAAAAGAGACGGCTCTTTGGTGCAACCCGTCAGAAACCAGCCGGCCACAAGCCCGGCAGCCAGCAGCAGAAAGGAGGATTCCCGTTTTTCTTCCATGGTGTCGTTTGCTGGTTTTCATGAGATAGACACCAGCGGGAAGAAATTTGTATGGCGGACAGAAAAAGAAGCGCGGAACTGTGTCCCGCAGGAACGTGATAAAACAGAGCGACCGGAAAATGTCCGGCGCGTTATTTAGAGAAGAGTGCTTGAACCTGTTGGGCTCGGTGTTGCTTTGGGATGGGCCTGCGGGACACAGTCCCGCGCTCCACTACAGTTCCAGCGAAGCCATCCACGCCGTATCCCCAAACTTGCCCTTGAATTCCTCGATCACCGATTCTGCTGCCGCCTTGTTCTCGAACACGGCGAACGTCGTGGAACCGCTGCCGGACATCATCGCGCGCAGGGCCCCACGCGCTTCGAGAAATTCCTGATACAGCTTGAGGATGGGGTGTTTCTCCAGCACGGGTGCTTCGAGCGAGTTGTAGAACAAGGTGACTGCCGCTTTCGTATCCGTCCCGTTCAGTGCATTGACGAGTTCTTGCGAACGGCCCGCACGACCATTCAAGTCTTCCGGGAAACGGGCGAGGTTCTGATATGCCCACGCCGTGGATACCCCGAAGCCGGGATGGATGAGCAGCAGCCCGCGCCCTTTCAGGGAAGGGAAGGGCGGCAAGGTCTGCACCTTTTCACCGCGACCCACGGCCAGCGCCGGACCTTTCTGCAGAAAGAACGGCACGTCTGAACCCAAGGCCGCCGCGATGTCATAAATCCGGTTCTCGGGCAGGCGTTGGCCGAAGAGTTCGTTCATGCCCAGCAAGGTGATAGCGGCGTTCCCGCTGCCACCGCCCAGACCGGCGGCCATAGGGATGTGTTTCTCCAGATGGATCTTTACCCCGTCAAACATTTTGGCATTCGTCAGGAAAGCGGAGGCGGCGCGATGAACCAGATTGCTGGCGTCCACGGGCAGGCGGTCGTCGCTACAGGTCAGGATTACGCCCCGCCCAGCCCGCTCGAAGGTGAGGGTGTCATGGAGCGGGATGGGGAGCATCACCGTCTCCAGTTCATGAAAGCCGTCCTGGCGCTTGCCCAGGATGTTCAGGATCAGGTTGACCTTGCAGTGCGATTGGTATGTGAGTGGCATCTGGCGCTAAATAAAAAACGGCGCCAACAAGCAAATGTTGGCGCCGGATGTTTGAAAAGCTTTTTTAGTAGTCAAAGATGTGGAAACGGCTGCCCGGGATCATCGGGAAGGCGTCACCCGCGCTGAAACCGATCTGGGTATCGGTGGCGAAGATGCTGTCAGAAACCAGGCCCGGCTTGAAATTGGTCGGGTAAGCGGGATCTTCGGTCATGAAGTCGATGGACCAGACCTGCTTGGGCTGGTAAGGGCCACCGATGTAGATGTCTTCATTGCCCTTGCTATGCTTCATGTAGAAGGGGTCATAAGACGGGAACGGGAAGGTGACGATCTCCACGACCCCGATCGCCGTGCGGGTCACGCTCCGATTGATGCCCTTGATGAAGCCGGCGGTATAAGCCTGATCGGGTCCATACCACATGGCCGTTTGCTCCATGGAGCGGCGAAAATCACCAAGGCGGGCGAATTCCGTGGCATTATTGATGCCGCGACCGAGCTTGTGGGAAGGGCCAGCGCAGCCGGTGGTCAAAGTGACCGCGACAGCCGCCGAAAACAACAGGGCCAATGGTTTGCGCATAGGTTAGTCAGCGAGATTACGAAATCAATTTATTCAACCTGCCACAAACTTGTAAAGCAGCAATTCACATGGATTTGGGAAAGAGGATTGACCCCGGGATGCCCCTGGCGTTTTCTGGCGGGGAAAGGATTGCCATGTTGATCGTCCATGTCCAAGTCCACGTGAAGCCGGAGTGCATCGAGGCCTTCAAGCAGGCCACTTTGGAAAACGCCCGGTACAGCGTCCAAGAGCCGGGTATCGCGCGCTTTGACGTTGTGCAGCAACAAGATAACCCGGCCAAGTTCGTCCTGGTAGAGGTCCATCGTGATGCCAGCGCCCCGGCCAAGCACAAGGAAACGGCCCATTACGCCCGGTGGCGGGATACGGTGGCCGAGATGATGGCCGAACCCCGGACGAGCGTGAAGTATGGCAACGTGTTCCCGGGCGAGGCGGGCTGGTAGCACCTATGACGCGCTTTGAATTTGCCACGGCCACGCGGATCGTCTTTGGCGCCGGAACCTTGTCCGAGGCAGCCAAGGCGGCGCAGGGATTTGGGCGGCGGGTCTTTTTGGTGACGGGCAGCCGATTGGAGCGTGCTGAGGGCTTGGTCGGTCAGTTGAAACAGGCTGGCCGGGAGGTAGTGATCGCCCAAGCGGTCGGTGAACCCACGACTGATTCCGTGCAGGCACTGACGGCTCATGCCAAGGCGGAGCGATGCGAGGTGGTCATTGGCCTGGGCGGTGGCAGCGTGATTGATGCGGCCAAGGCCGTGAGCGGGTTACTGACCAATGAAGGGGATTTGTTCGATTACCTGGAGGTCATCGGCAAGGCATTACCCATGAAGAATCCCGCAGCACCTTACATCGCAATACCGACGACTGCGGGTACAGGCGCCGAGGTGACGCGGAATGCAGTGCTGGGTTCCCAGGAGCATCGCGTGAAGGTGAGCCTGCGGAGTCCGCTGATGCTGCCGCGACTCGCGATAGTCGATCCGGAACTGACTTATGATTTACCGCCAGATGTGACAGCTTACACAGGCTTGGATGCACTGACACAAGTGATTGAGCCCTACGTCTGCACCAAGGCGAATGCGATGACGGACGGCTGGTGTGTGGAGGGAATCCGCCGCGCGGCCAGGTCATTGCGGAAAGCGGTGGAGCAGGGGAATGATAAGACGGCTCGTGAGGATATGGCCGTGACGAGCCTCTTCGGCGGGCTGGCATTGGCAAATGCCGGACTCGGTGCTGTGCATGGTTTCGCGGCACCGTTCGGAGGGATGTTTTCGGCTCCGCATGGCGCGGTGTGTGCGGCGTTGTTGCCACACGTGATGGCGGCGAATATCAAGGCGTTGCGAGAGAGTGCGCAGGGAAGTGTTGCCTTGGTGCGTTATGAAGAGATTGGGAGGTTGCTCACCGGCAAAGCACAGGGAACTGCGGAAGATGGTGTGCAGTGGGTGGCACGGTTGGTAAAGGATTTGCGAGTGCCGAAACTGTCCCAATATGACTGTGCGGAAAAAGATGTCTCGGAGGTGGTCGAGAAAGCCGCTAAGGCGAGCAGCATGAAAGCGAATCCGGTGGAGCTGACAGCGGACGAGTTGAGTTTAATTTTGAAATCCGCGATGTGAGCGGATTAACCGCGTAACAAACTAAATACACAAACCAGAACGGCGTTTTCTTTTCGTGTGTTTAGCGTGTTTCTCGGGTCACCCCAAACTCGCCCGTATCCCTGCGAAGATCGATTTCCCCGTCTCCACTGTCACCGGTTTCTTCGCCTTCTCGCTCAGGTGTTCCACGAGGTTCTCGGGCAGCTCTTTCAGGAACGACGACGGATGGCAGGGCATCGGCTGCCCGTAACGCATGCGCGCATCGCAATGGCTCATGGTCAGGGTTTCCTGTGCGCGGGTGATGGCCACGTAGAAGAGACGGCGCTCCTCATCCAGCGTGCCTTCCACCTTGCTGCGGGAGTGGGGCAGCAACCCTTCCTCCAGGCCCACGATGAACACATGTGGATACTCCAAGCCCTTGCAGCTATGCATCGTGATGAGCGTGACCGCGTCACCTTTCACTTCCTTGTCCTCGGCACGTTCGGTGTCCAGCGTCATCTCTTCCATGAACTCCACCAGGCGGTCTTGCGGTTTTGGTGTGCCGCCCGGAGTCGTGTCCAAGGTGGCGACGAGTTCGCTGATGTTCTTCACGCGATTCTCCGCCGTCTCCGGGTCTTTCTCCGATTTGCGCAAGTCATCCAGATAGCCCGTCTCCGTCAGGAAACTATTCGCCCAATTGCTCAATGACAGAGTGTCTTCCGATTGCAACGGCTCACGCATCTTTTCGATGAACACGAGGAATTCCTGGATGCTTTCTTTGATGCGCGTGAGGAAGGAGTCCTGCACATCCGTATGGCGCATCGCTGCATACACCGAGCAGCCCCGCTCATGACTCGCTTCCAAGAGCCGTTGCATCGTCGTATCGCTCAAGCCGCGTGCAGGCGTATTCGCGATGCGCAAAAGGCTGATGTCATCGTGCGGGTTGATGAACGTGCGGATATACGCCATGAAATCCTTGATCTCACGGCGATCGAAGAAGCTCTGCCCGCCGATCAAGTGATAACGCACGCCGGCCTTGCGCAACGCCGTCTCGATCGGTCGCGCCTGCAAGTTCGTGCGGAACAGGATCGCATGATGGACCCATGGGATCTGCCGCGTCATGCGGTTGAACTCGATCTGCTGCACGATTTCCCTGGCTTCATCTTCGTCTTTCGGATATTTCGCGATCGTGATCTTTTCGCCCTGGCCCTTGGTGGACCAGAGCTGTTTGCCGCGCCGTTGTGCGTTGTTCTTGATCACCGCATTCGCCGCTTCAAGGATCGTGTTCGTGGAGCGGTAATTCTGCTCCAGCTTCACGATTTTGACTTCGGGGAAATGCTGTTCGAGATTCAGGAGGTTCGCGACCTCCGCACCGCGCCAGCCGTAGATGCTCTGGTCATCGTCACCCACCACACAGAAGTTGCGATGCACCTTGGTGAGGTGATGGATGAGCTGGAATTGCACCGCGTTCGTGTCCTGATACTCGTCCACCATCACGTATTTGTATTTCGCACGACAAGCCTCGAGCGCATCCGGATGCTCCTCGAACAATCTCAGCGTGAGCAGAATGAGGTCATCGAAGTCCACCGCATTGCACGCCTTCAACGCCGTGTCGTATTGACGGCGTACATGTAACGCGAGCGCGCGGACGCTTTCATCGGCGAACAAAGTGGAATCGACGCCGCCGTTCTTGAAGCGGCTGAGCATCGAGAGAATGGCACCGGGATCGCTCTTCTCGCCCTTGGAGGAAAGGCGGCTCATGATCTTCTTGATGGCCCCGAGCTGTTCGCTCTCGCTGTAGATGACGAACGTCTTCTTGTAGCCGAGCTTCTCGATGTGCTGGCGCAAGATGCGGACGCAGAGCGAATGGAACGTGCAGATGGTCGGGCGTGGCACCTTCTCCTCGCCTTTACGCGCCCGCTGGGTGGGGACGAGCTTGCTGATACGTTCCTGCATCTCGCGCGCGGCCTTGTTCGTGAAGGTCACCGCCAGGATATTGCCCGGGCTCACCCCGCGGTCGATCATGTGCGCGATGCGCACCGTGATGACGCGCGTCTTGCCTGTCCCGGCTCCGGCCAGGATCAGCACCGGCCCGTGAATCGTCCGGACCGCTTCCCGTTGCTGCGGGTTCAGTGAACCAATATCGAACATCGCGCGCGGGAGTGTAGGAGCGGACGACACGAACGCAAGCGAAGCGTTTGCCTTCTCATCGTAATGCCTGCTTCGACCGCAGTTCCGTTGATTCCTGTCCCCTTTGAACCATCTTGAAAAGGTGTCTTTGCAAGCCTTTTTCTGTTTGGACAACCCGCTTTCCCCGCTAAATGCGCTTCCCTTCGCCCGTCTTTTTGCGCAAGGTGCGGTATGAGTTTTACAGAGCTGGGCTTGTCCAGCACGGTTTTGGAGGGCGTCAAGGCCATGGGTTATGTCGAACCGACCCCCATTCAATTGTGCGCCATTCCTTTGATTTTGGCGGGTAAAGACGTGATCGGCAGTGCCCAGACCGGCACTGGCAAAACGGCTGCCTTCGCCTTGCCCATCCTTTCCCTGCTGGATAAACCGGCCAATCAGCCCCGGGTGCTCGTTTTGGAGCCTACCCGTGAGCTGGCCGCCCAGGTGGAGACGTCTTTTCGCGACCTGTGCCGTTTCACCCAGCTTCGCGCGGGCGTCGTCTTCGGTGGCGTCGGTTATGGGAAACAGACGGACATGCTCCATCGGGGTGTCGATATCCTCGTCGCCACCCCCGGCCGCCTCATCGATTTTATAAATCGCGGCACCATCCGCCTCGACCAGGTGAAGCACCTCGTCCTCGATGAAGCCGATCGCATGCTCGACATGGGCTTTTTGCCCGATGTCCGCCGTATCGTGGAGCGCTGCCCCAAGCAACGCCAGACGTGCCTCTTCTCCGCCACCATCCCGCCGGACATTGATGCCCTCATCAAGTGGGCCATGCAAAAGCCCGAGGTCATCGAGATCGGGGCGCGCCGCACTCCCGCCACGACCGTCAAGCACGCCATCTTCCCCGTCGCCGACAACCAGAAGACCGATCTCCTCCAGGCCCTCCTCGACCAGATCAACTACGATTCCGTCATTGTTTTCTGCCGCACGCGCCATCGCGCCGATCGCATCGCGAAATTCCTCAGCAAGAACCGTCACGCCGTCGCCACGCTCCACTCGGACCGTTCGCAACGGCAGCGTGAAGACGCCCTCAAAGGCTTTCGCGACAAGCGCTACGATGTGCTCGTCGCCACGGACATCGCCGCCCGCGGCATCGATGTCCCCGAGGTCAGCCACGTTATCAATTTCGACGTCCCGCTCCATGCCGAGGACTACGTGCACCGCATCGGCCGCACCGGTCGGGCGCAAGCCACGGGCGATGCCTTCACCATCATGGTTGCCGAAGAACGCGGCCAGGTCCGCGACATCGAGAAATTCATCGGCCAGAAGATCGCCCGCGAGAAACTTGAGAACTTCCCTTACGCTGCCAGCCCGGCCTTTGACGAGATCCGTCCTGGCGAAGTCGTGAAGCCGAAGCCGCGCCAGCAACAGCAAAATCGCCAGCAACGTCAGCACCAGCAGCAGAATCGGCCGCCGCAAAACCAACGTCCTGCTCAGTCGCCGCGTCCGCCGCAGCCAAAGGGCCAGCCGTACGCTCAGGAGCAGCGTCCGCCACGACCGGTGCAACCACAGCAATCGCAACCGCCGCGTCCTCCCCAGCACCAGCAGGGACAAGGACCGCGTCCGCCCAGACCGCCGCAACCGCACCAGCAACCCCGGCCCAACCAGCCGCCCCGTGGCCTTCGCCGCGACGAACCTCGCGAACCGCGTGAGATCGATGGCAACCGCGAAGGCGCCAATGAACGCCCGCCCATCCACAAGTGGCTCGCCCAGCGCGATCCCGCAGCTTCCATGGGGAAGATCTACGGCGGCCCCTTGCCCAGCCAATCCAAAGGCCGTCGTGGCAAGCACCGGTCTGGTGGTGGTGGCGGCAATCGTCGCTTCGGCGGCGGTGGTGGTGGCGGCTACGGTGGCAAGAGCCTGCCGCCTGGCCGCAGTTGGTAAAGCCGGGGCAGAGGAGCCATCCCGCTTCACCTTCAACATAGATTGATTCCAGGAAGGGCGATTAAAAAAAATCGCCCTTCGCGTTTCTTCCAGTAGAGGAAATTCAACGAAGAGAAATCTCCCGGGCGCGATGACGTTTTTCATCATCCGCCCGGGAGCCCCAACACCGAAGTCCTTCGGTCCTCCAAGCTTCCCCATTTTTGCTCCCACCTCGATCTTCATGCCTCACACCATAGAGAGGGGGGTAGGACATTGGCTGTCCATGGTCCCCTTTTTCTGAAAACTTCTTTCCAGTTGTAACTGGTTGAATATTAGCTGATTAAGGTGTTTTTGTTCGTCTGTGCAAAAATATCTGAAAGAAAAACCAAATGATTTAGCCGGGTAAGCGAGGATGCTTGAGTTCCGGTGGAGCGCGGGCCGCTGGCCCGCAGCAACTCACCTAAGCAAAGGCAGATCACCTTCGTTAAAAAAGCAGCCGCCAAGGCTTATCCCGGAGGGATAACAGAAAGCAGCAAGAGATTTCGCGAGTTACGAGCGACAACACCGGTTTGCCGGACGATAAAAACGCTCTCTGAAGGAGTGCCAGAATATGGGGAATACTTGAAACGACCAATCAACACTCGGCGAAGCTCCCTCTTCACCTGGCATCACTCCTCTCCCAGCTTCAACCACGCTTTCACAAAACCGAAAAGCAGCAGACATTCCATGATCGCCCACACGGCCCAAAAACTCCAAGTGCGATCATGCGAGTGCTGGGACATGGGAGACAGGGACCATAGCGCCAAGGCTATGAACGTGATGAGCGCGCTAAATGTTTTCATTCGCTAACTTCAACGCCTTCCCTTGTTTGCCTGGCTCCCAGCCTTTCACCAATGCCAGCAGGATGAGCCCTTGTACTAGTTTCGGCGCGACGGTGAACGCCTTGGCCTTCCCATCTGATAGCGAAAGCCAAGGGTCACTCCAGCTACGCGACGTTACCATCGCCTGCTGTTTGCTAGAATCACTGCCTTGTAGCGTGACCGTGCCATCGTCCTTGCCAGACACAAAGCGCCAGCGGTAGCGCACACCGTTAACGGTGATGCTGCGGTAACCTTTGGTTTTGGAGGCATAGCTCATCAGTCAGCACAAAATTTTGGCACCCCTTCAACGCCGACGATTCTCAGCACCGGGATACCCTCACGAAGCTCAAGGCTTTCACCTGTAAGAGTAGGGGCCAGCCAATGCAGCCTGGGAGTGGCTTCCAGTTTCATGAACTTCGGCTTATGACGGCCCATGCTGCTCCACGTGATGATATACGTACCGTTGGCCGGGTCATGATAGCGATAGCTCGCGAAAGTGAACCATGGTCTGCCTAGTGGACCTTCCATCTCCTTGTATTCGACCATCAACTGGCCCTGTTGGGCTGGGTTGCCCAGCATGGCTGTGTAGATACGGGAGATGCTGTTCGTATTCTCTGTCAGCCATTGGTTGTGTTCAGTTTCTAGCGATGCGGCAGTTGGCAGAGGGCGAACTTCCCTAGGCCTGAACTTATCGGGTTGCCAGTCGGCACTTCCGTTTTGCCTTGGAGTGGCTGGTCCACTCCCGATCAACATCACCAAGACTGCAAAAAATGCGGCCATGCAGACGATGACTGCCGCACAGCCAGTTTTGGTGGATAGATTTGGAGGTGGCTTGGTGATATCTTCACCTTCCTCTCCATACACGTGTGCATCAAGCTTCCCGGCGATGTTCCGCAGTTTATCCAAAAAACGGTTCAGTCCCGGCTCATCCTTTGGCAAATCATCGGTCCAGAGCTGGCCTGCTTCCGGTTCGATGTTCAGATAACGATTCTGGCCGTCTGCCGGGTCTGTCCACAGGATCGGCTCGAGTTTTCCGCCCGAAAGGGAAGGGTCCGCTTCAACCATCTCCGTAATATCCGCCGTTGTCAGCAAGGGCTTGCCGACTGGGCGTTTGATGGTGATGACATAGCTCATGTGTGCCTTGCCTCTGCTTTCAAATTAGTAAGGGCATTCCTGATGCTCATCCGCGAGTGTCATAATCTTATGAGACTTGGCGGTTGGTGGTAAAAGGAACTCTCATTCTCATAAATATGATGCTTTGCTCACAGCGGGTCAAACGCCAAACGGATTTAGCTCGATATCAGTCGGTGCTGACTCACCTCTTTCTCCCTGTGGCAGATCCTTTCCGTGCCTTCGGCGATTAGAAAATCTCCTCCCGGTTGGACTGGTCTGCCCGTCTGCTTCTGCTAAGTTCTCTCCCGAACTGAACTATGGATTTCTTTACCGCACAGGAAAAGGCCCGGAAGAACAGCGGGCGGCTCGTGTTTTACTTTGGCGCGGCCGTGTTGGGGACCATCGCGGTCATCTACATCATCTTGGCCATCGCCTTTGCCAAGGTGGGGCGGCCGGATGCGCTCGGCCAGGCGCGCAACCTCTGGCAGCCGGAGCTGTTCCTCTGGGTGGCAGGCGGCACGAGCGCCGTGGTCTTGCTCGGCAGCATGTTCAAGATGGCGCAGCTCAGTGCGGGTGGCGGCGCCGTGGCTAGGGCGCTGGGCGGGCGGTTGATTGATTCGAATACGCGCGATGCCGATGAACGCAAACTGGTGAACATCGTGGAGGAGATGTCCATCGCCTCCGGCATCCCCGTGCCGCAGATCTATGTGATGGATGACGAGGAAGGCATCAATGCCTTCGCGGCGGGCAATTCCGTGAGCGATGCCGCCGTGGGCGTGACGCGCGGCTGCATCCGCATGCTGAACCGTGATGAATTGCAGGGCGTCATCGCCCATGAGTTCAGCCACATCCTGAACGGTGACATGAAGCTGAACATCCGCCTGATGGGCGTGCTTTTCGGCATCCTGTGCATCGCCATGATCGGGCGCATCCTGCTGCAAACCTCGGGCCGCAGAGGCTATCACATGGGCGCGCGGAATAAGGGCAGCAATCCGCTGCCGTTCATCGGGCTGGTGCTTTTCGCCGTCGGTTACATCGGCATCTTTTTCGGCCGGCTCATCAAGGCCGCCATCTCGCGGCAGCGCGAGTATCTGGCGGATGCTTCCGCCGTACAGTTCACACGCAATCCCCATGGCATCGCGAACGCGTTGAAAAAGATCGGCGGCCTCGGTCGTCGCGGCTCGCTCGTCACCGCGCCGGATGCGGAGGAGGCCAGTCACATGTTTTTCGGCAATGCGCTGGCGGAGGGCTTCAGCAACCTGACGGCCACCCATCCGCCCTTGGCGCAACGCATCAAGGCGATCGATCCCCAGTTCGATGGGAATTTTCCCCGCGTGGAGTTTCCCAAGGGGGGTAATGAGGAGGACAGGGAAGAGCGGTCATCGCGTCCGCCCGTCCGTCATCGGCCGCCGCCGATGCCTTTTCCGATGCCGCCAATCCTGCCTGTGGGGAACGTGATCAACCAGGTGGGCACCATGCAGCCACAGAACATGGTTTGGGCGCTTGCCATGATGGCTGAGATGCCCGAGCCGCTCCGCGCCGCCGCGCATGAGAGCTACGGCGCTCGTGCGTTGGTGTATGGGTTACTGCTCAGTCCGGATGCGAATTGCCGGGCGAAGCAGGTAAGCACGTTGCAAGCGCGGGCAGATGCCGGGGTGTTCGCCGAGCTGAACAAGCTGCGCGCCGCTTTTGAATCGGTGAAACCGGTAGCGAGGCTGCCCTTGATCGAAATGGCGATGCCCGCGCTGCGCCAGCTCTCGCAAAGCCAGTTCGAGACTTTCATGGGCAATGTCGAGGCGCTCATCGCCGCCGACCAGCAGATCGATCTCTTCGAGTATTCGCTGCAACGGATGCTGAAGCGGCATCTCTGGCCGCATTACCGCCAGGTAAAGAAACCGGTCACGCAGTATTACGCTTTGAAACCGTTGTTGCCGGATTGCGAGGTGCTGCTCTCGGGACTGGCGATCGTGGGTCATGCTACACCTGAAGAAGCGGCGAAGGCGTTTCGCGCGGGCGTGAGCCGTTTGGGGCCTGAGGCGGCGAATCTCCAATTGCAGCCGGTGGGCAAAGCGAACCTCACGCACATTGATGCGGCACTGGACCGGTTGGTGACATCCTCGCCGATGGTGAAGAAGCAGGTGCTGGATGCATGCGCGCATGCGGTGGCGAGTGATGGCGAGATACAATCGCGTGAAGCAGAACTATTGCGGGCGGTGGCGGATGGGTTGGATTGTCCGTTGCCGCCGTTGTTAGCGGGAAAGTAGGGGCAGATAAACCGCGAAAATACGCGGACTGGGAAGTAGCCGCAGATGGGTGCAGATGAGCGCAGATAAGGAAAATAGAGAAGGTTGGCGCAATCTGACGATTGCAGCTACCGGATTGGAGGAGTTGGCCATTAGGTGAGGAAATGGCCAATAGTTACGTATCTGCAAAGATTTAAGGGGGTTTGCATTTGCGGGGTTTCTGTCCTATTGGTGTCCTGCTCTATGGAAAAAGACGTGGTGGTGCGCATCCAGAATCTGACCAAGATTTACCAGCAGGGGGAAATCAATGTCACCGCGTTGAACGATGTCACCCTGGATATCACCCGGGGCGAGTTTCTTACGCTGATGGGCCCTTCCGGATCGGGCAAATCCACTCTGTTGCACATCATGGCGGGCATCGACCGGCCCACGAGTGGCAAGTGCTACGTCGAATCCGTGGACGTAACCCGCTTGAGCGAATCCCAACTGGCGGACTGGCGGAACCAGAACGTGGGCTTCGTGTTCCAATCGTTCAATCTCATCCCGGTGCTGACGGCGTTTGAGAATGTGGAACTGCCGTTGTTGCTCACCGGTCTTAGTGGCAAACGCCGTCGGGAACAGGTGCGGACGGCGCTGGAGATGGTCGGCCTGGCGGATCGTGCGGGGCATCTGCCGCGGCAGATGTCCGGCGGTCAGGAACAGCGCGTGGCCATCGCCCGGGCGCTGGTGACCGATCCGCATCTCGTTGTGGCGGATGAGCCGACGGGCAACCTGGATGCGAACTCCGCGAATGAGGTCCTGGGCATCCTGCAAAGCCTGGCGCGTGGTGGCGAGAAGACGGTCATCATGGTGACGCACGATCCCAAAGCAGCGGCCTTTGGTTCGCGCTCCATCCATCTGGAAAAGGGTGAACTCATCCGGGAGGAGACGACCAAGTGACGATCGGCGGCTTCATCATCAAGAATGCCCTGCGCAACAAGCGCCGCGCCCTGCTTTCTGTCTTGAGCGTGGCGGTGAGCCTCTTCCTGCTGGTGACACTGCTCGTGCTGCTGCGCGAATTGACCACGCCAATGGAGGATGCGGATGCCGCGATGCGCATCGCGGTGCGGCATCGGGTGTCCTTGGCAAATACGTTGCCGTACCGGCAACGCGCTACGATCGAGCGAATCCCTGGTGTGGCGGCGGTCACGCCGTTCACGTTCTTTGGTGGCAAGTTCCGGAATGAGGATATCCCGTCCTTCGCCCAATTCGCGATGGATCCCGTTCAACTCACGAACGTGTTCGGCGAGGCGAAGCTGCCGCTGGATCAGTTGCACAACTGGATCGCGGATCGCTCGTCCTGCATCATCGGCATCGAGACGGCGAAGCGATATGATTTCAAGATCGGTGACCGCATGAAACTGGCAGGAACTGTCTGGCCGGCCGACCTGGAGTTGACCATCGCGGGCATCTACCAAGGCACGCCGGATGATCGCAATGTGCTGTTCCATCACGATTACATGGACGAAGCCTGTGGACGTCTGGGCGTCGTCGGTACTTGGTGGGTGAGGGCGAAGTCGTTGGAGGAAGTGCCGCTGGTGGTCGAGCGCATCAACAAGGCGTTCAAGAACACGTCGGCGGAAGTGCTGGCGGAGACGGAGCGCTCCTTTGTGCTGGGGTTCATCTCCATGTGGGGGAATATCAAGATCCTCATCGGATCCATCTCCACGGTGGTGGTGTTCACGCTCATCCTTGTTTCCGGCAGCACGATGAGCATGGCCATACGTGAGCGCTTTCGTGAGCTGGCCGTGTTGAAGGCATTGGGCTTCCGGCGGCACGAGCTGTTCGCGTTCATCCTTGCCGAGAGCTTTGGGTTCGCCTTGCTGGGCGCGATCGTCGGTGTGGGTGGCGCCTGGCTGCTGTACACGAACATCAACATCACGGCCGTGACCAAAGGCATGTTCATCGCGTTCGAGCTGACACCGCGCATCATGGCGATCGGGTTTGGCGTGGCGGCGTTGCTGGGCATCGTGGCCAGCATCATGCCATCCATCTCCATGGCGCGCATGAGCGTGGTGGAGGGGTTGAAAACCTTGGATTAAAGCATGGCGCTGCCGCTCAAATACAATTTCCACAACGTCATCGTGCGCTGGCGTTCGACGCTGGCGACCATTTTGGGCATCGGGATGGTGGTGGCCGTGTATGTGCTGTTGCAGGCGCTGGCGGTGGGGCTGGAACAGAACAGTGCGAACACGGGGGATGAACGGAATTTTCTCATCGTCCGCAAAGGTGCGACCTCCGAATCCGTGAGCCAGGTGACGCGGGAACAGTTCCGCTACCTGCAATACATGGAGGAGATCGCGAAAGATGAGCAGGGGAAGGCGATTCTGACGGCGGACACCATGGTGCTGGTGAATCTGCCGCGCAAGGAGGGCAACGGAGAGGCCAACGTGCTGGTGCGGGGTGTCATGGAGAAGGGGAAGGAACTGCGGCCGCAGGTGCAATTGGTGGAAGGGCGCTGGTTCGTGCCGGGTAATCGCGAGGTCGTGGTGAGCCGGAAGCTGGCGGCGCGCTTCCAGAATTTCCAGATCGGCGAGCAGTTCCATGTGCCGGGAGCGGACCTGAAGGTGGTGGGCTGGCTGGACGGCGGCAAGAGCGCCTTCGACTCCGAGGTGTGGATGGATACGGACGAGGCGCGGAATATTTTTGGCCGGGAGAATTATACGAGCGTGCTGGTGCGGCCGGTGGATGAGGCGGCGGCGCTGAAGCTCAAGGAACGGTTGGAAAGCAGCAAACAAATCGCAGCACGGCTGCAGCGGGAGACGGAATATTACCAGCAGCAGACGAAGACGGCGGGGCCCATCAAGATCCTGGGCAATCTGCTGGCGACCATCATGTCGGTGGGGGCGGTCTTTGCGGCGATGAACACGATGTATGCCACCGTGGGTGCGCGGACGCGCGAGGTGGGCACCTTGCGGGTGCTGGGTTTTCACCGGCATTCCATCTTGCTCGGCTTTTTGCTGGAAGGTGCCATATTATCATTTATCGGCGGGGTGCTGGGTTGCTTTCTGGCGTTGCCGTTGCATGGTTATGCGACGGGCACCATCGGCTTTGACACGTTCAGCGAGGTGGTGTTTGAGTTTCGTCTCACGCCGGAGTTGCTGGGGCGGGGGATATTGTTCGCGGTGATCATCGGGCTGGTCGGGAGCCTGCTGCCGGCGTGGCGGGCTTCGCGCATCCCGGTGATCTCGGCGCTTAAATCTGTATGAAACCTGAACAGGCGAACCGCCTGAAAATAGATGACGAGGGCCGGCAGCGTCCCAAGGGCGCGGTGGGGCTCATCTTTTTGTTGGTGCTGCTCATCACGGCGGTGGCGATCTATTTCGGCTGGCCGCGCGCATCGGATTCCCGGCGGCTCATCGGTGGCGAGAAACCAAAGGAGATGGGCGGCAGTTCTATTGCTTCGACCAATGCTGTTTCCACATCCCGACGAGGGGAGGAGGGAGATTCCGTGCTGACGGTGAGCGGGTATATCGTGAACCGCGAGCGCATCGAGCTGAGCCCGCGCTTTCAGGGCGTGGTGAAATGGATCGGGGTGACGAAGGGGGATTCCGTGACGAACGGGCAGGTGGTCGTGCTGCTGGATGACACCGAGTACAAGGCACGTCTGCGGGAGGCGGATGGCCGCATGGCCGGAGCGAAGGTGGCGCTGGAGAAGGCGCAACTGGCGTGGGAACGCACGAAGGCATTGGCCCGGGAAACCATCGAATCCAAGCAGGCGGAGGATGAGACTCGGCTGGCGGTGGACTCGGCGAAGGCCTCCATCAAGGAGATCGAGGGGCAGCGCGAACTCCTGCTGACCTACATCGACTGGACGGTGATCCGCTCACCTATCAACGGCGTGGTCTTGGAGAAGCTCGTGGACCCGAACGAACTGGTGGTGCCGCAGAGCTTCGGGGGCAGCCGGGGACCGAGCACGGCGCTCATCGCGCTGGCGCAGGGGGATGATTTGCAGGTGGAGATCGACTTGAACGAACAGGATCTGGCCAAGGTTTACCTGAAGCAGGAATGCAAGGTGAGCCCCGAGGCGTATCCGGATAAAGTCTATGGCGGCTACGTGGCGGAGATCGCCCCCGAGGCGAACCGGCAGAAGGGGACGCTCCAGATCAAGGTGCAAGTCCGTGAGCCAGACAAGTTTCTGACGCCGGAGTTGAGCGCCAAGGTGCAGTTTTTACGGAAGAAAGAGACGGAAACCGGGCCGGAAAAATCTTCGAAATAATCGCTTGCAGGGGCGAGGGTGGTTTTGTAGCGTTTCGGTCCCGTTGGTTGCACTTGTAGCTCAATTGGATAGAGCATCTGACTACGGATCAGAAGGTTTCAGGTTCGACTCCTGACAGGTGCACCACTCTCTCACAAGGACTTACGTAAAATCCCGAATCCTTGAAAAAACCTGCTTAGCCACTGCTTAGCCACTTTTTCAAACCCTGATTTGCTTAATATCCGTTCTGGCAGATCAAAAATAATTTCACCCAACCACAAGGAATAGTGGATATGGGAGGTTGTGTAAGGTTGCTTGAACGCAGCGATTGAGCGAATGGTATTTCGTGAAAAGGAAAACCAATTTCGACTGGTACCTGCCCGTGATGCCAAAAAGAGCCACGGAAGCTGAGAGAAAGGCCATTCTGGATTCGCACTGGTTTCGCCTGAATCATTGGTGGCGAAAATCGGGGGTAGGAAAAGTTACACGAGAATCGGCGATATATGAGTTGCTTCGCCGACATCCCAGAATCGGGGTTGAACGTGCCAAGTTAAAATACCAGTCTGAAAGCATCCGGGGCTTCGATTCCATCAAGAGATACAACGAGTATTCTGCAATTAGGCTGATCGAAGTTCTTTTGCCAACATCGCCTAAGTCTTGGCCGGAACTTGACTCAAAGGACCGCCAGACAATCGAGCACACTTTGCTGAATACAGAATTGGGCAAGTTGCTTCCTAAACCCTTTGACAATCCGGTTATCGCATCGTCTCAGAAGTCGGGGAAGCAAGCTGAGGCGGAAGCTCATCATTTTGCATTCCAGTTCATGAAGGAGATTAGGGCTATGGATGGAGTGCCGGGCGAATACAGCCCTCCTTTCAGCTTTGCTCGGAAAAACCCGTTCTCCCTCTTGTATTCGGCACTGAGAAATGGGCATTTCGTGATGAGCATTGATGCGTTTGGAGTGAATGACCTACAGGCTGATCTTGAAATGATACAGCAGCTTTATCGGAAGGAGATTGGTCGCCATTCCAAGAAAGTTCAATCAAGACGAACCAACGTTAAGAGTATCCTGAACACGATAGCGGATTTCGAGTCTAGCGAGCTTCAGCGTCTCCTGCTGGACGAGCCGAAGAAGGTAAACCGGGGTGAGAGAGACAGATTTCAGAAACTCTTCAATGGGATTATCCCATTAGAATCTAAGGTATAGGGCTTAGGTTCAAATCATTGGTGCTAGGTATCAGCACGGTTGTGTAGTTTAGTGCGAAGTAGCGAAAGCTATGTTGCACGAACAAACATCAAAGCTAGTGAAGCCCGCCCAGAATCTGGGCCAGCCAATCCCTCAACAGCGGCTCTATTTGCCCGAGGAAGTGGCTGTCATTATCCGCTTTCACGCTGAGAGTGTTCGTCGTGCGATTCGCCAAGGCCGGATCGGTGCAATCAAAACAGGCAGGCATTGGAAGATTCCAGCCGCCGAGGTTGCCCGGATTCAGGTTGAAGGTCTTTGATGCATTCGCTGACATAGGTGTTGTTTGCTCATCGTGAGAATGATGAGTGACACGAGGGACGATCAGCTCCAATCGATTTAGTCGGGGATCGCCGTAGGGCGAATACTCAAGCTGGCCTCGAAAAACAAAAATCAAAAGCGATTTGCCAATGTTTTGCCTTTCCATTAAGGGCAAGCATCGAAGGCAACCGTCACTGGCGCGAGCCGGAGTGGTTTGTGTGAAGGGTTTACAGAGTGACCGCTACCCGCTTTCAGTAAAGCTAGCACAAATTTATGGGTTTACCCATATCGAGGGCACCACATGGATACCTCACTGAGAGGAACATTTTCTTTCAGATTCGACACTTTCCCCCTCGGGGGGAGTGTCGAGTATTCCAATGTATTCCTACTTCAAGGAACAATTTCTTTCAGACTAATAAGCAATCGAAACATCACAGAATGAAGACCTCCCGGTCTGGAATCCCTAATTTCCCAGAAAGTTCGGAAGCACCATCTATCCATCGTTCACGCCACGCAGAGTGAATTCCCACCCCTCCCCCCATCGTCGTTTTTGAGCCTCTTTCCATCGTCGCGGTAACCTATTCGCGTACTAAATAGCAGGGCACGACCGCCTTGCTACTCACGGCGAGAGAGTGCTGGCCTGCGGTTCGTCGAGAGTAACCTTGAACGCACCGCGACCCGTTCCACCGGGCGGCCAGCAATGGAGAGAGTAACCATGTCCCGTACAGATTCAACTGCTACCGCGCCTACCAAGGCCGACACCTACACCATCATCACCGAGCGGATCATTGCCCTCTTGGAGCAGGGCACCGTTCCTTGGCACAAACCCTGGCAGGGCGGATCACAGATGCCGCGCAACCTTGTCAGCGGACGGGAATACCGGGGCGTCAATACCTTCCTCCTGCACTCCATGTGCTTTGATTCTCCCTACTGGCTTACCTTCAAGCAGGCCGGGGAACTGGGCGGCACCGTGCGCAAAGGCCAGAAAGCCTGCCCGGTAGTCTTCTGGAAATGGTTGGATGTGGACGACCGCCGCAACGGCGAGCAGAAACGCGTTCCCTTCCTCCGCTACTATTCCGTCTTCAATGTCGCCCAGTGCGACGGCTTGGAAGGCTTGGTGCCCCAGCCAGAAACTCCTTTGAAGGATCATTCCGCCATCACCACCGCCGAAAGCGTCGTCCTTGGCATGCCCCAGCGGCCAGAGATTCGACTGGGGCAGGGCAGGGCGTTCTATGCTCCAGCGCCGGATTACGTCGGCATGCCGGATCTTGGCACCTTTGACACCGCCGAGGATTACTATTCCGTCCTCTTCCATGAACTTACTCACGCCACCGGGCACCACTCCCGGCTTGCCCGGAAGCAGCTAAACGAATGGGAATCCTTTGGCAGCCAGTCCTACTCCAAGGAGGAACTCATTGCCGAAATGGGCGCTGCCTTCCTCTGCGGCCATACCGGTATCGTGGAAAGGACCATTGATAACTCCGCCGCCTACATTCATTCCTGGCTTTCCCGCCTCAAGTCTGATTCCAAGCTCGTTGTCCAAGCCGCCGCGCAAGCGCAACGTGCCGCCGATTTCATCTTGGCCAAGCGCCCCGTCGAAGCTGAATAGGGTGTACACAAAACAGGGCGGAAAAATTCACCCCTTTTCCGCCTTGTTTTCCCTCCCGGAAACCCTGTCCACAAAACATTAGTTTTATGAACACTTTGAAAGTCGCCATCTACTCCCGCGTCAGCACCGACAAGCAAACCCACGACAGCCAGCTAAACGAACTCCGCGACCACTGCCAGCGCCGTGGCTGGACCAAGATCGTGGAACATACCGACACCATCAGCGGCTCCAAATTCAGCCGCCAAGGCTTGGACGCCCTTATGGCGGATGTTCGCCGGGGCCGGGTGGATGTCGTCCTCTGCTTCAAGCTGGACCGCCTTGGGCGTAGCCTGCCCCATCTTGCCCAGATTATCGGGGAACTCACCGCCAGCCGGGTAGCCTTGGTCTGCCCCTCTCAAGGCATAGACACCTCCGGCATGAACCCCGCCGCACAACTGCAACTCAACATCCTCATGGCCGTGGCGGAATTCGAGCGCAGCATCATCCGCGAGCGCGTAAACGCGGGCCTGAAAGCCGCCAAGGCACGCGGCACCAAGCTGGGCAGGCCGGAAACCCTCAGCCAGTATGCCAACGACGTTATCGCCCAAAGAAAGGCAGGGAAAAGTATGAGGAAGATTGCAGGAGATACCGGGTTGCCGTTAGCATCGGTGGCTAAGATTCTAAAAACTCCCCGCCAGGAGAATGCAGCTTAGTCGTTGGTCTGGAGAAACCATGACAGTCAAGGAATTGAGCGAAAGATTGGGGGTGACACCCAAGGATGTGTTGGCAGCAGGCTCGAAGTTAGGGCTCCGCTGGGCGACGAGCCCTGAAGCTCATTTGCATCCGCTTACAGCAGACGAGCTAGCAGGGTTCATTGGCCAAATATCCCTTCGCCCCGATGGAAAACTGCTTAAGCTGGCCGCATTTGATTCCGTGGCCAGACCCGTCCCTATTCAGCCTAACAAATGCGGCAAGACTGTCAGACAGATCAAGGACGAGTTGATGCTGACTGATCCAAGCCTTAAAGGTCAGAGGTTGCGGGCAAAGGTGAATGCAATTTTGCGCGAGCAGATGGAGCCGCCTCCGCCATCTATCGAACCCATACCATTGGATAATCTACCAGGGAATAATTGCGGCATACCAGCAAGGGAGTTGAAGGAAGCCTTGAGGAAAGTTGAGCCCGAACTCAAAGGCCAAAAACTCACAGACAAGGTTAATGCGGTATTGCGCGGGCAGGAGCCAGCCCCACTGTCGGTATTCGACACGAAACCAGAGAGCGATGCGCATCCTGCTGATCTAGTTGCAGGCTTGCGCGAAAAGTTCAGAATTCACCAAGGCTTGTCCGGCAGCCTTCTTGAGTTTGCCGTTTTACAGGGGATACGTAATCAAACAAATACTCTAAACCGTAAGTCTTACGGCGACGTCACGGGGCTCCAAGGCAATGCATTGAAAATAGCCCACCACGAGTATCTAAAGCAGCATCATGAGCTTTACGATTTTTCGCCCCTGATGAGGGTGGAGAATATGGCGGAAATTCAGGCTTGCCTGAAATCAATCAGCCCCAAGGTCGAATGTGTGGTGGATGTCGTGGCCCAAGCCCTGATCAAGCAAGATCTCAGCCCAATCACAGTTTTTTACAGTGCCTTCATGGCTTCACTCAACAGGAAGGAGGACGAAGTTACTACGCTGCGTCAGTTGGGCGAAGCCAAACTTCTATTCCAGAAAAATGTGTCGGACATTTCCAATCTGACATCCACTGAAAAACAACGGCTTGCGTGTCATCTCACCACCCTGAGCTTGCTACCTTTGCTCTCTGATGGGGAATATTCCAAACTCGAATCACAAGTGGCTTGGAAATGTATATCCTCTCCCAAGGCATTGCTAACCTCAGAGTTGGCGTTCCAGTTTCGCCGTGAGGCCGCGAACTGGCTTTCCCTGGCAGATGAGACCAGCCCCCTCAACACTCAAAGCCTGATGGAGTGGTACTCCAAGATTACTTGGACTCCCGATGAGTCGTGGGCGGGAGGCACATTGTTCTTGATTGGAGAAGGCCCGATTGCAAAGCCGGGTCTGTCAGCACTCCTAAAAAGGTATCAATCCCGTGTGGTAAGCGACTTGAAAACCGGTTTCAAGCACTCCGGTGACAAGCCGCCGGTATTCGTTCTGGGCAGAAACATCAACGCAAAGGACTCCGCCTTGCTGCTCCGGTTGATCCGCCGTCCCAGTTTCTGGCTTGGCCCGGATCGGGCGTATGCCGTTCGCTTTGTTGAGTCGGTTGAAGAAGATGGTTTCCCGCGTACCCGCTCAATGGAGTGCCCGCTTTTTTATTCACAAGAAATGCTCTTGTATCAGTTGTTCACTCGCAGAAACCCACATAGCGAACGCTCAGGCTTTCTGGACCTTCATGTACGTAACCATGCCGGTTTGGAACTCCTTCTACGGAACAACGGTTTCAAGTGGGTTAGCGCCGACATCAGGCAGGGCGATGCCTCTCACAGTTTGGACCGCAACCACTGGCTCAAGGTCGGCTACTTGGCGTATCTTGGCTACCACGTTGGGGAATCGGGCCTCTCGAAAGAAAAGCGCCGACTCATTTTACGGAAGGCTTTCGACAAACCATTTCCCGAGAATATTTTCCCGCCGCATTACCAATCTCAGTGGGGCGCGGAAATGTCATCGCAGCGGCTGCAAAAGATAGCATCCTCATTGGCCAGTTTTGCCCGATTGGCCAAACAAAGAAACAAGAGTCATGAAACTCCATCTATCTCTGACTGGCTGGAAGACTTGGAATGGCTGCAATGCACTGCCTACATCGGCAAGTTTGACCACAAGTTCAAGTGGCCAAAGGTAGATTGAATGGATTCGACAGGCGGAGAGTTGAATCCAACCTATTTCGTTTGTTCAAAGGGGGCTTTGCGGATGTCCTCACTTCACTAACTCCATCAGCTTCCCGTAGTTGTTCACCACGTCATACTTCACTTGGTCAGACGTGATTTTCGCGAAGAACTTCCGCGCGCAGGCGATCTTGGACTCTTCGATCTTCCGCAAATCCATTGAGGACATGGAGCCTTTGGTTTCGGCGATGAAATAGACGTGCTTCACCTTTCCGGCCTCGAACGCTATGGCCCAATCGGGATTGTAATTGCCGACCGGTGTGGGGATGTGAAAGGCCTTGGGGAGCTTGGCATAGACAACCACTTCACTGCTGGCGTCCAGCTCTCCGACGAAGGTGCGCTCGTTCGCGGAATCTGTGAAGACGTAGTCGTAAACGTGTTTCTCCGCTTTGAATCCCTTGCTGAAATCCGCTTTATCCTCGGTGAAGATTTCCAGCATTGTATGCACGCCTGCCGTGGTGTCATAGGCTATGTGTTCCACAATCACCGTGGCCTTCTGTTCGTTGATGAGCGTTGTTGCCTTTTGAATGAAGTCTTCCGGGTTTGTCTTATACTGGCTGAAGACCGCGACGTTAATGCCGCTTAGAATTGCCGCCACTGTGCGGCGGGTCAGTTGGGTATCTCCTGAGATTTTGCCAATGAGGTCATACTTCACCGCCGAACGTACCGAACTGGTCAGGTGGTCCGTATTGCTGTCCTTCAGCACGAATGCTTCGCCTTTTTTCATCCCTTCATAAGTCGCCTGCTCGGTTTGGATACCTGCCATCACCGTGTATTGCAGCGGAGTTACTTTGAGTTCCTTGTCGAGTGCCGCGATGCACTTCTGGATCAGTTCATCCGTGTTGAAGTCCACCGCGTAAATGGCCTTGTGGTTGATCCGGTTCCACAATTCCTGGAACTCCTTCTTCTCAATGTTCGCATTGCGCGGGTTCACCTTGTTCTTGCGATCATCATCAATGCCTGGCAGTTGTGCGGCACTGAATACCGTGTCGATCAGTTGAAAAACCTGTTCCTTGTGCGGCTCCAGTTCGGGAGGTAGGGGCGCGAGTGTGCCCTCTTTCTTGGCAGCGTGATACGCTTCTGTGATGTGTTCGTCGGTATCTGTATAGTCGTGCCTGACCAAATAGCGCTCGATCAGTTTCGCCATCTGCGGTGTCACCTTCACTTCACCGGTCGGCGTCTTGAGCAGTTTATCTTGGAAGTACTCCGCATTGGCCTGTTTCGGGCGGGCGGAGAGTGAGGCACTGATGTCCTTTTGGAGCCCGGCCACGAAATCCTTGTAGCTCTCATTGGCTACCACCGTGAGCACGTTCACCTGATGCACGATGGCCGGATCATCGATGCGCTCTCCGCTCTGGTTTCGTGCCAGTCGCATACCACGACCAACCTCTTGCCGTCGGGAGATCGTGTTGTCACTGTGCTTTAGAGTGCAGATCACGAAGACGTTCGGATTATCCCAGCCCTCACGCAAGGCCGAGTGAGAGAAAAGAAAACGAACCGGTTCAGAAAAGCTCAGCAGGCGCTCCTTGTCTTTCAGAATGAGATCGTAGGCATCGACATCATCGGCTTCCCCGGCAGATTCGCCGCGCGTTTTTGCTTCGGGATTCACCAACCGCTTTGTCTTCTTGTCGATGGAGAAATAGCCCGTGTGCGTCTTGTTGGCGATGATGCCGCGCAGATACTTGTTGTAAGTAGTCTCCTCCAAAGTCAGCACTTCGTTGAGTTGGTTGTTGTACTCCTCTTCAAACATCACCGCATACTCGCCTGCGACTTCACCAGCATCATCGTAGCTGCGATACTTGGCCACCTCATCGATGAAGAACAGGGTCAGCACCTTCACTCCTTGTGAAAAGAGCGCTTTCTCCTTCTCAAAGTGGGCTTTGATGGCTTCGCGAATCTGAATGCGACGCAAGGCCGCTTCGTTCACATCACCCGCCGCCTCGCCAGCACCCAGCACCACGCCGTTTGTGAAGCTGATGGTGTTCTCGATGGCATTGATGTCCGATACTACAAAGCCCCGATATTGTTCGAGCTCGCCAGACAGGTCGAAGAGGTTGTCGTTCTTGCGAAGCATCCGCAGCACGCGCTTGATGCCGCTCTTCTGCTGGATCTCCAGTTCCGCGCGCGCTTCCGGCGGTTTGGTGGTGGTGACCCGGATGCTTTCGAGGTAGAGATACGCATTCGTTCCGGCCAAGCCGCGCACCGAGATACCCCGCACGGCGATCTTCTTCACCAGTTTTTGATTGTAGGCATCGATGGCATCCAGCCGGTACACCTTGTTATGCTCCGTCTTGTGGGTGGCGGAGTAGCGCAGGATCATCAAGGGATCGAACTCCGCCAGCTTTTCCGTCGTAGCCTTGCCCTCCATCTTCTGCGGTTCGTCCAAAATAAGGATGGGGCGGTTCTTTTTGATAACGTCAATCGGGCGGCGGGATTGAAAATCATCCAGCTCCAGATAAATGCGCCGGGCATCTTCGCCACGGGCATTGAATGCCTGGACGTTAATGATCATCACATTGATCCCGGCATCCGAGGAAAAGCTTTCCAGATTGGGCAGATCCTTCGAGTTATAGACGAAGTAGCGGGCCTTCTTGCCGTACGCCTCCAGAAAGTGGTCCGCCATGATCTCGAAAGATGTCAGCACGCCTTCGCGGATGGCGATGCTGGGCACCACGATGATGAACTTGCTCCAGCCGTAATCCCGGTTCAGCTCGAACATCGTCTTGATGTAGCAATAGGTCTTGCCCGTGCCCGTTTCCATTTCGATGTCGAGATTTACATCGCAGACGGAAGTTTTCTTCAGCTCGGGAGAGATTGGCAAACCCTGCCGTCGCTGCACTGCTTGCACGTTCTCCAAAAGCTTTGGTGTGATTACAAGACTGGCGTTGGCGAAGCCGTCTGCTTCCACGTTGCGGAATACTTGCTGACCACCAGCATCTTCGCGGCCCCGGTCAATCGCATACTTTAAGCCCGTGCTCTTAGGCTGTCCGGCAAAGCAATCCGCGACCGCCTTCACCGCTTCAGTCTGAAATGCCTGCTGTTTGAATTTCAGCTTCATGGCCTACAGCGATTTCACTTCGGTCTCCGGGCTGAGCAGCTTGAAGATTTGTTCCACGTTGATCTTTACGCTGTCGTTGTCGTAGCTGCTGTCGCGGAAGACGGCGCGAAGCGGCTTGCGCTGGGCCAGTTCCTTCACTAGGTCTTCGCTCACCTTGGGATCGAAGCAGGCGGCGAGGGCGTTGCCATCCACAAAGAACACTTGCTTTTCGGCAATGGTCTCTTGAGTTATGGGCAGGGAAAGGTCCACGCCCCAATCCAGGAGCACTTGAAAGAGCAGGTCTTCTGGCGTACGGTCGGGTTTGATGTTGTCCGTGTGCGCCACGAGGTCGGCCTGCCTTACTGCATCCGGCGCGTAATAAACGTCCGCCATGTTCGAGGTGTCGATTTTGAGAACGCGGAACCCGACGTCGAGGTCTGAAGCCGTGGTAGCGTTCTCATCCTTAATCTTGCCGCCAGCCTTTCGGAGGCGCTGCTTGGCGATGTCAGCAATTGTCGCGTAACCCTTGCGTCCTGTCGGCTCCGGCAACTGAACAAGGACAAATCGCCGACTGCATTCCTTTGCTGCGTTCAGAAGGTACGCCGCGTGACCTGTGCTCCCCGAGCCAGCGAAGAAATCCAGCACCACGTCATCAGGACCGGAAGCAAGCTCGATCAACTCCGCCAAAACGTCAGTGTTTTTAGGGAATTCAAACCACCCTTTCCCAATAAGGCTTTCCACCTCAAGGGTAGCAGAACGACCATCGCGATAGAAAAGCGAGGGATACGGTTCGACGCTGATTTCTTCGAGGTAGCTCTTTCTGTTCGGAATCGTCGTTTCGTCGGGTCCAAAGTGAATTCGCGGAGGATCTTGCTCCAATGCCCATTTCGTTTTCGCCTCATCCCACCGCCATCCGGTGGAAGGCTTCTTGCACGGCTTCTTGGTAATCGGATGGATGATGTCGTATCGTGGCCTGCTTTCTCTGCCATCGTCCGGACCTGCAAAATTATCGGCGAAATATAGGCCACGAGCATCGGACCAGTTGTAATGCTTGTGAGCCTTTCGAGGATCACTGTCTCCGAGCCCGCGATACCAGTTCTGCATCGCTTCTCGAATCTTGGTGTGGTCATCGCGAAAAGACCGTTTGAACGCCGCATACTGGGCGAGCACTTCATCCGCGCCCTCCTTCTTTCGCCGCCAGACTCCGGCATCAATCAGGGCTGTTTTATTGCGAGCGTAGCACACGATGTATTCGTGAACTCGGGCCACCAACTTCGCGTCACCTTTCTTTGATCGCTGCCAGACGATTGTAGAAACAAAGTTGTCGGTGCCAAACACCTCATCACACATCTGCCTGAGATTTGTGAGTTCATTGTCGTCAATGGATATGAATATTGATCCATCCTCACGAAGTAGGTTTCGCGCAAGCTTCAGACGCGAATAGAGCATTGAAACCCAGTCCGAGTGGAAGCGTCCGTTTGAGGTCGTGTTGGCAATCAAACGATTCCCCTCATCGTCACGCTGGTTCGACCGGATAAGGTAAGCCTCTGTATCCTCCGAGAAATCATCCTCGTAGATGAAGTCGTTTCCGGTGTTATACGGGGGGTCGATGTAGATCATCTTTATCTTCCCGAGGTAAGTCTCCTGGAGCAGCTTCAATGCGTCGAGGTTATCCCCCTCGATGAAGAGATTCCTGGTTGTATCGAAATCCACGCTCTCCTCACGGCAGGGCCGGAGTGTCTTGGCGATGGGCGCATTGGCGGCGAGCAGGGCCTCACGTTTGCCCGGCCAATCCAGGTGGTAGCGCTCACGCGGTCCTTCCACAATGTTACCAGACAATTCCTGACGAAGATGATCAAAATCAATGGCGCGCCGGAGCTGTCCGGTCTGCTCATCGCGCGCCTCGACCACGCAGTTTGGGAAGAGCGCCGCCAGCTTCTCGATATTCGCCGCCGTCAGATCGGGGCTGTGCATCTTGAGTTTGTCCATTTTGCGAAAAGATAAAGGGGATGCTACGGATGTTGAAGCTCAGAAATCTCTTTTCCGATAGTTCGCAAGGCGGCATTCAGCTCCACCTTGCGGTTGAACTGAATCTCCTTGGCGAGCTGGGCTTGGAGTTTTTGCTTTTCCTGCTGTTTCCGCAGAATCGCTCCATGGCGGGCAACTTGAGCGGCAAGGCTCTCTCCCGAACGCGCTGGCAGCGGCAGGTGGCAGCGGATGATTTGTTCATAAAGACCAGACAGATCCAGCGCCACAGGCAGTGGCGGGCGTGGGGTGGACAGCGGTTGCGGTTCCGACTGGAAGCTGCCCTCGATTACCCACTTAGATGAATCCGCCTCGCTGGGCCGCTTGTAGGAGGCGGCAAAGCGGATGGTATCGCCATGCACCAATTGGAAAAGCAAGGGAAAGGGAATCGCCCGGTCAATCGTCTGCCAGACGGCATCGTCAAGTTCGGGAGTTTTCAGGGTGATCTCAAATACTTGGATCTCCGTGATGCCGTTTCGCGCGGGGAGATTGATGGTTTCCGGGGAGAGCTTGTATTTCCAAAGAATTTCCCCGACCTCGGACACGAAAAGCTCGCGTACCCGCTTCGTAGGACGTGCGTGCGTGTAAATCTTCGATTTGGGCACCACGCGGTTGAACTCAGCTTGTTTCGGGTAGGCGAACATGGCGAACTTCAAATCACGACGTAGGCGGCACTGCCGCCGGGGACGAGCCCCGCATTGATGCGCCGATCAAAAGTCACCAGCTTGCCCAGCCGGTGCAAAGCCAGACCAAGCAAGTAATGATCGGTCAGGTGCTTGTGGATGGGCAACCCGGCCATGCTGCGGATGGATACGTCATCCGACCAAAAGCGGTGGCCCTCAAGGGCACATAGTTGCTTGAGGATGGCAGAGGCTTCCTCGGTGGTGCCCGGCCCTTTTGGGTAAGCCTTGGGATTGCCCACGATACGGACGAACCCATTCTCCGTAAGCGGACAGGTGGCCCAGCCCGCTTTGTGGTTGGCCAGAAAGAAGGCTTCCGCCTTCCCATGATGCTCATGATCGGGATCGGCGAGGGCAATCAAGACATTGATGTCCAGCAAGTACATGGCGCTGCTAAATGCCCTCCTTTTCCATGATTTCGTAGATGAGCTGGCTGGTCACCTTGGTTCCCCGTTTCTTCAAGGCGGTCTCGATGATATGCCGGGTGCTGCTCCCATCGGAAGCGGATGGGTCATAAACCACCAAGAAGGCGATCAGCTCGAAATCATCCAAGCCTTTGATGGTGTTCACCAGCGCCGTGGTCCTGCCGCCAGTGAAGAGGCTGTCCACGTCCTTCTCCTCCTTCAGCTCGATCATGGAACGGATTGCCCGCCCCAGCAACTCCGAGTAGGCATCCATGCGGCGTCCATCTTGCGTGGCCCGATTAAATGGCTGGTATGCTTCAGGAATAGGGTCGTGGCGGTCCTTGCAGGCCAGCCGCGCGAGATCCAGAAGGCGCTTGGCTTCGGTGTGATTGACAACGACCGTTCCATCCTGCGCGACATAAACGAGGTAATAAGGATGGAGACGGTTCTGTTGGTTGATGTTTACCCCTTCATTGCGATTTCGCAGGGCAAAGATGACTCCAGGCACGAGGCCACGAGCTGGAGCCGCCGGAACGACGGCATGCATCCCATTCGGCAGACTGTCGAGGTCGCCGTGGTTTTTGACGTAATTCACCAAGTCCATCCGAAAATCGTTCAAGCCCAGGTCGGTGATCGAAATGCCGGTCTTGAGATCTTCCAGTTCGATGACTTCTTCTTGGAGACGGCGAAGCTGCTCACGACGATACGCGACGTCGTTGGCCTTGGCATCGAGGGGATTATCATCTCCAGTCGCGGTAACGTCGGCGATGATCATGCGGTTTTCGACGCGTTCCTTGAGATTGATGTATTCATCCAGCGTGATGTCCGGCCAGTAGTTCACGAGCTGGATGCAGCGGTTCTGCGAGCCGATACGGTCAATGCGGCCAAAACGCTGGATGATGCGGACGGGATTCCAATGGATGTCGTAATTGATGAGATAGTCGCAGTCTTGGAGGTTCTGCCCCTCGGAGATGCAATCGGTGCCGATCAAGAGGTCGATCTCCAATCTTTCCTTGGGCAGGATCACAGCTTTCTCTTTCGAGCGCGGCGAGAACAAGGTCAGGAGCGATTGAAAGTCATAGGACTTCTTCAAGGTGCTCTTGGGGCTGTCCGAACCAGTGATCTTGGCGGAGTGCAACCCGGCCTTTTCGAGGAAGTAGGGTGAAAGCTGTTCGTAGAGGTAATCTGCCGTGTCCGAGAAGGCCGTGAAGATGAGCACCTTTTTGTTCGATGGATTGATGGGCGAGGCCAGCTTGCTGAGGATTGTTGTCTTGAGGTGCTGGAGCTTGGCATCATCCGAAGGAGTGATCTTGCGCATTTCGTCCAGCAAACTCTCAATAATGGTCAAATCAGCCTTCAGCTCATGCTCCCAACGTGGAAGGTCCATGTCGGACAGATCGATTTGCACTTTGTTGCCAATCCGGGCGTCCTCCGGGTCCGGCATCCCTTCATCATCTTCCGGCTCGACATCGGCGAAAGCAGGGGAAACGTCGGCAAATTTGGCATCCTGACCGGTTTTCTTGAACGAGGCGATTTTTGCGAGAGTGCGTTCGTGGGTGTCCGCGAGACTCTCAAGCGTAAGCCGAAACGAATGGACGGAGCTTTCAAGCCGCTTGAGCAGATTCACAGTCATGAGCGCTTGAATGCCCTTCTCGCGACCGGATTGTCCCAAGTTACCATGTCCGACTTCCTCACCCGGATCGTAAAGCTCTTCGTACTTTCTTAGCCTGCTTGGCTGCACGTAGCTCAACGGCGCATACACCGCGAGAACTAGCTTGGTAAGCCGCGCGAAGATTTCGTTAAACCCGATGACATCCTTGCGGTGGGTGAGCTGGCAATGGAAGGAGAGAGGCTTTAGGCGCTCAGGAAAAGTACCAATGTCTTTGGTGTCGTAGTAAGTCTGAATGTGGCGGCGAGAGCGGGCAATCGTCACGCTATCGAGCACCTCAAAGAAATCGAAATCGAGGGTGTCCAAAATGGCCGGAGCCGTGCGCTGTTCCGGTGGAAGCTGGGACCAAGCATTGAAGGCAGTTTGCGCCCGTCGGAAGATTTCATCGATGGACTTCTTGGACTTCAGCTTAGCGCTCAGATTGTCGGGGTCGCCTTCGTAGGCAAGCGCAAGCTGGTTCCGCAAATCGGTGAAACGGTTATTTACCGGAGTGGCGGAGAGCATTAACACTTTGGTTTTTACCCCTTGCCGCACAACTTGATTCAATAGGCGTTGGTAACGTGTCTCACGGTCTTCAAAAGCGGCGTTGTTGCGGAAGTTGTGGGACTCATCAATGACGACCAAGTCGTAATTGCTCCAGTTTACACGGTTAAGCGGCAGACCGCTGATGGACATCCCGGTGGTTCTTAGCAAATCCGTGTGGCACAGCACATCGTATCCAAACCGGTCTTTGGCGAAGATGTTGGTGACCAGGTTCCCCCGGTAGGTAAGCCAGTTGTCCGCCAGCTTTTTAGGGCAGAGCACGAGGACGGATTTGTTCCGAAGCTCGTAATACTTGACGACGGCAAGCGCCGTAAAAGTTTTGCCTAAGCCTACGCTGTCAGCGAGGATGCAGCCGTTGTAGGTCTCCAGTTTATTGATGATCCCGTTCGCGGCGTCCCGCTGGAAGTTATAGAGCTTTTTCCAAACAAGGCTGTCTTGGTAGCCAGTGCGGTCATTGGGCAGCACATCGGCATTGATGTCCTCCAAAAACTCACTGAAGATGTTGTAGAGCATCAGGAAGTAAATACGCTCCGGTGAGTTCTCCTGATAGACAGATGCGATGTGCTCGCAAAGCTTTGAGGTGACATCCTCCAGCTTGTCCGGGTCGTTCCAAATCTGATCAAACAACGCGAGGTAGGTCGTGGTCGTCGGCTGTTCGTCGATCCGGTTCACGAAATTCGATACGGCATTGCCTTTTTCGTATCCAAGATCGACGGCGGTGAAGCCGTGGAGCGGAAGATAGACATGCTCTTTGCCATCGGCACTGAGACCGGCAAACTGTTGCATCGGAGCGCGTCCGCGATTGGATCGGAAAATGGCTTTGCGACGCATCCAGTCGGCACACTCCTTGGCAATGGCCCGTTGGGTGAGTTCATTACGAAGCCGGACCTCAAACTCAGTGCCGTAAAGGCTCCGCTCGCGTTCCAGCTTTGGAATATGGAACTCGCGGTGCTCTTTTCTCATCTTATCCGTGACTTCACCGGGCACGAAAGTAGGGGAGGTAAAGATGAACTGAAGTGTATCGATTTTGCCCAGTTCGGCTTTGAGCGCTTCAAATGCGTAGATGGAGAAACAAGAGGCGGCAATTTTGAGCTTGGTTCCCGGCGTCACAGTCTGCTTCAGATCATCGCCGAGCAGGTGGTTGATATTGTCGATGATAACCATGTTTAGGCTGGGAGAGTGTCAGAGCACTTGAACCCGTTGGGCAAGCAACCGGGGAGTATGTGGCGACCAGGGTGTTTGATCGCCTTTTGTGGGAGTTGAAGGTGCTTGGGGTGTGGTGGGTGGGCAATTATCGAGCCTCCCGGAGGGGTTGATTTCAGACAGATTCCATCTGCCACAGCCATGTCTTGAAGGCGTATTTCGTGTCTCTCAATCAATTGCATACGGCATATACGGTCATATCCAGACTGAAAGCGACCGGGCAATCTGCGACCTGCCAAAGGGATTTAGAGTGCCGTGGTCCCCTCTGATGAACAGGGTCAGGATAGCGGGAACCTTTAGGATGACAAGGTGAAGGTGTGAAGACTGCCGAGATGGGGAAATCGGAATGCTTGCCGCAACATCAGATAATCAGATGCCGAATCTGCGGAATTAGGCATTGAGGTCGTAATTACGGCTTGGAAGAGCGGTAGCCGGATCAGTCACCTCCCTCATGGAAACCTCAGATTGAAGCTCAAACGAGGCTGCCGCCCTCTGTGCCGTCCCCATTTGGCTTTGAGCCGAGGGTGGTAGTTCACGAGGTTGCGGAACCGTTGCGGGTCCATGTCCAAAAGCTTGGCCGCAGCCAGGAAGCTGCCTTGAACGAGCGCCAATGCCTGATCCATCTGCTCCAATTCTTGGGGCGTCACCCGTTGGTATCGCTGGTGATGGGCGATGACCTCCCCCTTGGATACCCGTTCAACCCAGAAGCTAGCCGGAAAGCGCCCTTTGGCCGGGAGAACCCGCTGAAAAGTCAACTCACAGTCGGATTTCGCGATAGAGTTCATGCGGCCTGCTCCTTACGCAGGCTTGGCAAAGGTAAACTCGGGGCGATTCGTTTCCGGTTTTCCACGTAATATGCGGAGGTAACCGCCAAGCTGCCGTGTCGCAATTGGCGGCTCGCTGCAAGAATGTCCGCATGCTCGCAGATGTAGGAACCAAACTCCTTTCGCAAGGTGTGGATGGGCTTTTGTGCGGTGATGCCATGTCGGCGCAGCCATTTTACCAACCGCTGAAACGTTCGTTCTGCCCGGTAATACTGCCGGTCGTGCCCCGGCTTGGGGGCCAACTCGCTTTGCAAAACGAATACGTCGGGAGTGCCTTCAAGTAGCTGCCGCAACTCCACCATGATGGAAGTATCCAAATGCACCGAACCCTCAGAGCTGGTCGTCTTGGGGGTAAAGAACGCAGTCGTGCTGACGTAGATGCGATTCCCGTCGAAATCCAATTGGGTCTTGGTGAGGTTGTCGATCTCCCGTTTACGCAGTCCTGCCCCAAACGCGAGCAGGAAAGCCTTGTACGCTTCCACGTCATTCGGCAGCAATTCAAGCCGTGCTGCTTGGGCAAGTTCCGCGATGTTGAACTTGCTGGTATAGTGTTCGGGCCTGCCCGCCTCCACCCGGATGCCCTCAAAGGGATTGTGAACAGACTTGATCGGCAGCTTTTCCAATACCCTTTGCGCAAAGAGAGAGCGGGCCTGACGCGCAAGGCTGGCGGCATTGATCTCTGCCTGACGACGGGCAGCAGGATTATCCTCCGTTCCGGCCTTATACTGCCCCAAGGCGTATTCGAGCCGCTTCTTGGTGATGCGGATGAGCCGGATTGATTCCACACGCTTCCGCCAGGCCATGTTGCCGCCGTGCTTGTAGTCGTATCGGCTCGCGGAGTCCTTCAACCCGAAAGCTCGGGCAACCAGTGTGCGCATTGCCGCGCTATACCCGTAGCAGGTCTTGGGGTTCAAACCGGAATACTTCTCCACCGCTTGGAGATATTGCCCGACCGTCACGCAGTTGATCTCTTGCGCACGTTCCGGGGCAAACTCCTTCAAGGTTTCCTCCCAGCCCTTGGCACGGACGGACTGGTAAACCTTCACCGCCTTTTGAGCCGCCTTGTGCCGCTCGTTCGTGGCCAGCCCGATGTTCTCCCGCCGTCCCGCGTATTGGATGCGGACGTAGAATTCAGACACCTCCCGCGATTCGCCATCACGGGTGTAAGCAGGGCGAAAAACTTTGCTCGTCCAGTAGGCTGGAGCGAACTTTGAGAATGTGGTTTGCTTAGCCATTGCTTAGCCACTTTTGGTGTTTACTCGGGTAATGTCCGGTTGTGTCAATGCGAGTAGTTTCGACTGTAACTGCCTCCAAATCAAACAGAAACGACGCACTTAACAAAACCCAATGCAACCCGATAAAACAGGCAAGCATCTGACTACGGATCAGAAGGTTTCAGGTTCGACTCCTGACAGGTGCACCACTTCTTTTTCAGGTCATTTCCCCGGCCGCGATTTTCAAGCGAGCAAGCACCTTGTCTCCCCGGGGTGAAGCTGCGATAAGAGGGAATCCAATCCTAATTAAGACGGCATGAATCCTTATTTGCAAGCGGCGATCGAGGAGGCCCGGCTGGGTCTGGCGGAAGGCGGCATCCCCATCGGCTCGGTGATCGTTCACCAAGGGCGGATCATCGGGCGCGGGCATAATCGGCGGGTCCAGAAGGGCAGCGCCATCTTGCACGGGGAGATGGATGCGTTCGAGAATGCCGGTCGCCAGCCGGCCGGGGTCTATCGGGAGGCGGTGCTTTATACGACGCTGTCGCCGTGCGCGATGTGCAGCGGCGCAATCCTGCTGTATGGCATCCCCAAGGTGGTGGTGGGAGAGAATCTCACTTTCATGGGGGAAGAGGCCTGGCTGCGCTCGCGCGGGGTGCAGGTCGAGGTGTTGCAGGATGAGACGTGTGTGGCGCTGATGCGGGATTTTATCGCGGCGAATCCGGCGTTGTGGAATGAGGATATCGGCGTGTAACGGCTGAGGGAGGAACTGATGAGGCGACAGAACCATGATTCCCAGTCCGGTCCGGAAGGTGGTCCGACAGGCTTCGATGCGGAACAGGCGGAGCGATTCATGCGGCGGGCCATCGAGTTGGGGCGCCAGGGGGCGGAGGCGGGGGATGGCGGACCGTTCGGAGCGGTGATCGTGAAGGAAGGGAGAATTATCGCCGAAGGCTGGAACCGGGTGATCGCCGAGAATGATCCGACGGCGCATGGGGAAGTGGTGGCGATACGGGCAGCCGGTCAAAGGCTCAAGAGTTTCAGTCTGCAAGGGTGTGAACTCTATACCAGTGGTGAGCCATGCCCGATGTGTCTCAGTGCCAGCTATTGGGCGCGGCTGGCCCGGGTTTTCTACGGCTTCAGCATCGAGGAGGCCGCCGCCGCGGGTTTTGATGACCGGTTGATCTATGAGGAGCTGGTCAAGGTGCCGGACCGGCGCAGGCTGCCCATGGTCCAGTTGCTGGGACCGGAGGCGTTGGCTGAGCTGCAGCGTTATGCGGCCAGCCCTGGGCGGGTGAGATACTGACGGGGGGTTCGCGCAGAGCTGTTTTTTCAAACGATTTTTAGCGGGATTTTGAATTTGTCCGGCAGTCGTGGACGGGGTATCTGTTTTGTATGGCCGGGTAGTGGCAGTCCGGGTCCGGCTGGTAGTATGATTTCCAAGCTCACGATCGTCATTCCCACTTATAACCGCGCGCAAAAAGTGAAACAGCGCCTGGAGGAACTCATCCCCCAGGTGGCGGCGCACCGCGATGTGGCGCTGTATGTCTTCGATGACGCGAGCACGGATGACACGGCGCAGGTCTTGGAGCCGTATATCTCCCGGGTGACGCGGCATGAGCGGGTGAAGGTGAACCAGGGAATTGGAAGGAGCCTGATGCGGGCTTTTGAGAGTGTGCAGAGCGGGTGGTTGTGGACGCTGGGGGATGATGATCCGGTGGCACCGGATGCCGTGGCGACCGCGCTGGAGCTGATCGGCCGGTCACCGGAGGCGCTGGCGATCAATTGTGACAGCGAGGGGGGACGCAACAGCCATGATCAGCAGGTGAACGGTCTGGGGGAGTTCCTGGCCAGGAAGGAGATCGCGGATGTCCTTTTTATGTCGTCCAACTTGTACAATCTGGATGCCCTGGCCCCGTACCGGAAGGTGTTTTGCCAGGCGGTAGGGACGCTGGCGCCACACCTCGCGCTGATGTTGGCGTCCTTGGAGGATTCGGACCGCCCCATGGTCTTCACCACGCGGCAGCTCACGTTGTTTCATCATCGGGAGCAGCGGTGGTCTTCGTTGGAGGCGGCACAAGGGATCGCCACGATGCCGGTTTACATCAAGGATCTGGAGCTGCAACGGGAGGTGGCCCGTTCGACGCGGAGGATAACGCGCTGGATGTTGCGGTATGGCTTGCGGGAGGTGACGAGTGCCGCGGAGTTCGAGCGGTGGAGGCGGATGGCGAGCTGCACAGACGGGATTTTAGCGGCCCACGGGGCGGGGTTCTTAAATGACTTCCGGCCTGCCCGGGATGACAACTCACTCTGGAGACGGCTGGCACCGAGCCTCATCCGGTGGTGTCCTTACTTGCTGGTCAAGGGGGTGGCCATCCGGATGCGGCAGGCGCATGCGGGGGAGATGGTGTTGTTTGAAAATAGAGTGACGGTGAAGGCTACGGTCTAAGGCTGGTTGCACCAAGGTCCAAGGGCTGAGTTTTAGCGTTGCGGGGGAGGCGGGTCGTTGGAACCTTATCCGGCATGCCTCTGGAAGAGATCGATACGATCGACATGATCACGCAGCGCGGGTCGGATGGGCGCTATGGGCTGATCATCACGGATGAGGGCGTGACGAGGGAGCCGGCGGAACGGCTGGCGCTCTTGCAGCGCAAGCTGCTGACGTATCGTGAGGCGGTGATGAATGGGGAGCTGGCGGAGACGTGTCCGGGGGCGTTGCCGGGGGATTTCTTCGTGCAGGTGGTGTGCGAGCTGCCGCCGACGCGGGAGATGCAAAAGATCACACACGTGGTGACGAAGACGGAACCGCCCGTGGAAATACCGGTGGTGTTCTCAGAGTTTCCGGAGAGTCCGTGGAGCGCCGGACAGATTGAAGAACCGGTCCCGGAGTTATCCATCAGCGAGGAGATGCAGGAGGCGGTGGTGGCGGTCTTCAAGGCGGCGGCGGAGTGGCTGGCGGAGGATCAGCTCCCGTTGTTCGTGTATTGGCACGAGGGGGAGGAGCATAAGCTGACGAAGATCACGGAGGCGAAGAACCAGGAGGAGGTCATCGCGCGGGTGACGACGTGGGCGCGGACGTTCGGGAACGAGGCGCATCTGTGCATCCAGTTGAGCACGGTGAAGACGGGGGAGGGGTTGCTGCCGGCGGATGCGGTGATCGCGATGTGTTGCGAGCGCGGCGAACTGGAGGGGTTCGTGCTGACGCAGGAGATCGGGCTGGACGCGCGCACGGGGAATCTGGAGCTGCGGGGGGAGATCAAGTTCGTGGAGGCGTGTGAGAATTTTTTCCCGGTGGATTGATTTGGTGGTCAAGGGCGGGTGAGTGAGGTCTTGGAACTCCTTTGCATCTCAAGATTGAAAATGGCGTGGTTCTGGCTCACTCTGGGGCATACATGAAGCGTTCTGGGGTATTTTTACTGGCGGTGGGCCTGGTGACGGGTGTTTTTGGGTGCCGTCCGGAGGCGACGTCGGCTCCGCCGGTGGCGACGAATGCGCCGGCGAAGGTCAGCAAGCCGAAGGGCGCGCCGCAGCCGAAGTTGCCGGTGATTAAGTTGAACGTGGGCGGGAAAGAGGTGGTCTCGGAGATCGCGGCGGATGACCGTTCCCGGCAGATGGGTATGATGTACCGGGAGAGCATGGGGGCGGATGAGGGGATGATCTTCGTGTTTCCGTTCCCGCACCAGACGTCGTTCTGGATGAAGAACACGACGGTGCCGCTGGATGCGGCGTATATCAACCAGCAGGGGGTGATTTTAGAGATTCACAAACTGGAGCCTTTGAACGAAGGTTCCGTGAAGGCCGGGAGCGACCAGATCGTGTATGTGCTGGAAACGCAACAGGGCTGGTTCGAGCGGAACGGGGTGAAGGCGGGGGCCCTAGTGACGACGGAGCATGGGCCGCTGGCCAAGGTGTTGAAGACCAACAGGTGACCGATCACGAAAGCGAATACGAATGAAAGTAGCGCTGGCACAGATCAATACGACGGTGGGGTGGATCGCCGACAATGAGCAAAAAATCCTCGCCGCGTATAAGCGCGGGGTGGAGGCAGGGGCTGATGTCGTCGTGTTGCCCGAACTGGCCATCACGGGGTATCCGCCGCGTGACTTGCTACTCAAGCATGGGTTCATCGATCGCAATCTGTCCGCGCTGGAACGGCTGGCGGAGGCGACGGGCAAGGTCGGTTTGATCGTGGGGTTTGTCGGACGCAATGATGTGCGGCCCGGCCGGGAGGCGACGAATTCGGTGGCGTTGTGCCAAAACGGCAAGGTGATCGCTACGCGAGTGAAAACCCTTTTGCCCACGTATGATGTGTTCGATGAGGACCGTTATTTTGAGCCGGCCAAGGAAAACCATGTGGTGGAATTCAATGGCCGCAAGGTGGCGCTGACAGTATGCGAGGACATCTGGAACGACGAGGATTTCTGGCATGACCGGCGTTACCAGCGCAATCCGGTGAACGATCTGGTGGCAGAAGGGGCGGAGATCATCTTCAACGTGTCGGCGTCGCCGTGGCACCTGGGCAAGAACCGCATGCGGCACGAGATGCTGAAGAGCATGGCGGCGAAATCGAAGCGGCCGCTGATCTATTGCAATTCAGTGGGCGGCAATGACGAGCTGGTGTTCGACGGCGGCAGCCTGGTCTTCAATGCAGCGGGCGAGCATCTGGCGCAGGGCAAGTTGTTTGACGAGGATTTCCTGCTGGTGGACCTGGAGAAGGCGCAGCCGATCGAGCCGAAGGAGTATCCGGACGAGGAGAAGATCTTCAAGGCGCTGTCGTTGGGCTTGCGGGATTATATCCACAAGTGCGGGTTCAAGTCGGCGGTGCTGGGCTTGAGCGGCGGCATTGATTCCGCTCTGGTGGCGTGCATCGCGGTGGATGCCTTGGGCAAGGAAAACGTGCGCGGGCTGTCGCTGCCGTCGCAGTATTCCTCGCAGGGTTCGCTGGATGACGCGCGGAAACTGGCGGAGAACCTGGGCATCCAGTATGACATCGTGACGATCAAGGAGCCGTTTGACGCGGTGCAGGACCGCATGAAAGCGGTGTTCGCCGGCAAGGCGGAAGACACGACGGAGGAGAACATGCAGGCGCGGTTGCGCGGCGTGGTGCTCATGGCGATGTCGAACAAGTTCGGTTCGCTGCTGCTGACGACGGGCAACAAGAGCGAGCTGGCAGTGGGGTATTGCACGCTTTACGGCGACATGTGCGGCGGCCTGGCGGTCATCAGCGATGTGCCGAAGACGATGGTCTATCGCATCTCGGAATGGGTGAATCGCGAGAAGGAGATCATCCCGCGCGATACGATCACGAAGCCGCCCTCGGCGGAGTTGCGGCCGGACCAGAAAGACCAGGATTCGCTCCCGCCGTATGACGTGCTGGATGCCATCTTGGAAGCTTACGTGGTGGGTTACAAATCGCAGGCGGAGATCATCGCGAGCGGCTACCCGGAAGATGTGGTGCGTTTCGTGGTGCGGCTCATCGATCTGAACGAATACAAGCGTCGCCAGGCGGCCCCGGGGCTGAAGGTGACGACGAAAGCGTTCGGCGTGGGACGGCGCATCCCGATCGCGCAACGGTACCGGGAATGGTGAGGGAGCAGGCGATGTATGCGAACATGATGCGGTGGTTGCTGGGCGGGTTCTGTCTGCTGATGGGCTTTGCCGTGGCAGCGGCGGAGGGCGGGGCAACCCAGAGCGTGCTGGCGACAAAGGGGCTGGTGAGCTTCTGGGATTTTCAGGAGGCAAGCGGTTCCGTCCGCAAGGCGCAAGGACCGTTCAAAGCCGAGTTGCTGGAAGGCAAGGAAGGTGTTGGCCGGGCGGATGAGGGGTTGTTCGGGCCGCATTCGTTGAAGCTGAAGTCCGGTCAGTGGCTGCGGATTCCCCGCGATAAACTGGGCCCGCTGAACATCCACGGGCCAAAGGCACAGGTGACGCTGATCGCGTGGGTGAAACGAGAGGGAACGAATTTCTGGCAATCCATCGCGGGTGTCTGGGATGAAACGCATGAGGCGCGGCAGTACATGCTTTTCCTGAACGCGCGCACGCGCACGGACGCTTCCATCATGAAGCGAGTGCCGACGCAGGATCGCATCCACGGGCACATCTCCGCGCTGGGCGGACCGACGCCGGGGGAGAAGTTTTGGATCAGCTACGCGAGCAGCGGGTCCACGGTGTCCATGAAAGAGTGGCACATGATCGCGCTGACGTATGAGGGGCAGTTCATCCGCGTGTATCTGGACGGGAAACTGGATGAGGCGAAGAATTTCAATCCGTTCCCTTATGCGGAAGGCATCTTCGATGGCGGAGCTAAGGGGGCGGAGTTCACCGTGGGAGCCAATCACGTGGCGGGCATGGAGAACAACAACCGCTTCAGCGGATTGATGGCCGGGCTGGCGGTGTTTGAGCGGGCCTTGAGTGACGAGGAGATGGCGGGGCTGGCGGAAAAGACCTTGCCGAAGCGGGAGGGAAATCCTTGAGGCAAGGCCGACACAACAGGCGAGAGCGGGCTTTGCGGGATGGTTTTAATTTGGCTAATTTGTTTTTAACATGATTTCACGAGCGAAGTCGGAAGCGTTGTTTGATGAGTCGTTACGGTATATCCCCGGCGGGGTGAATTCGCCGGTGCGGGCTTTTCGTGCGGTGGGCGGCAAGCCGTTCTTCGTGGACCGCGCCATGGGCTCGCGCGTTTGGGATGTGGACGGGAACGAATACATCGACTATGTGGGTACTTGGGGCCCGGCGATCCATGGTCACGCTTTCCCGCCGATCATCAAGGCCGTGCAACAAACGGCGGAGCGGGGGACGAGTTTCGGCATCCCGAATCCGCTCGAGCTCGTGATGGCCAAGCGGGTGACGGAGGCTGTGCCGAGCGTGCAGAAGGTGCGCATGTGCAGCTCCGGCACGGAAGCATGCATGAGCGCGATCCGCCTGGCGCGCGGCTTCACGAAGCGCGACAAGATCATCAAGTTTGACGGCTGCTATCACGGGCATGGTGATTCGCTGCTCGTGAAGGCGGGTTCGGGTGCGTTGACGTTCGGCAATCCGGACAGCGCGGGTGTGCCTGCGGATTTCGCGAAGCATACCATCGTGCTGCCTTACAATGATGAGGACGCGATCAAGGCGGCGTTCGCCGCGAATGCGAAGGAGATCGCGTGCGTGATCGTGGAAGGTGTGCCAGCCAATGCGGGCCTGTATCTGCCCAAGCCGGGTTACTACGAGCTGATCACGAAGCTGTGCAAAGACAACGGCACGGTATTCATCTTTGATGAAGTGATGACGGGCTTCCGTCTCTCGCTCGGTGGTGTACAGAAAATTTTCGGGCTCACGCCGGACCTGTCTTGCTTCGGCAAGATCATCGGTGGCGGCTTGCCAGTAGGCGCTTTTGGTGGTCGTGCGGATATCATGGATCATCTCGCGCCGTTGGGTCCGGTTTATCAGGCGGGGACGTTGAGCGGGAATCCGCTGGCGATGGCGGCGGGCATCGCGGCACTGGATGCGTTGGCAGATGGCAAGGCTTATGAACGGCTGGAGTCGTTGGGGCAACAACTGGCAGCAGGGATGAAAACGGCGGCGAAGGCGGCCAATATCCCAGTGGAGTTCAAACGCATCGGCTCCATGTTCTGCGGCTATTTCACGGATAAGCCGGTGCATAATCTCGCGGATGCCATGACGAGCGACCGGCAGCGGTTCAATAAATTCTTCCATGGAATGCTGGATGAGTGCATCTATCTGGCGCCGTCGCAATTCGAGGCGGGCTTCATCTCCACGGCGCATACGCCGGAGGATATCGAGCGGACGGTGCAAGTGGCGGCGAAGGTGCTTAAGACTTTGTGATTTCACTATGCGAATACTGGCATTAGACCACGGAACGGTGCGCATCGGCGTCGCGGTGAGCGATGAGCTGAAGATGCTGGCGCATCCGCTGGAGTTCATCCCGGCCGACCCGTTTGCGGATTTTCTGGTGCGCTTGAAGGAGATCATCCGGGAGAAGGAAGTGGAATTAATCCTCGTGGGGATGCCGCGCAATATGAACGGCAGTTATGGTCCGGCGGCGCTTAAGGTGCAGGTATTTGTGGCGGCGTTAAAGGATGCCATCACGGTCCCCGTCAAAGCCTGGGATGAGCGGCTGACTTCCGTGCAGGCCAACAAGATTTTACGCGACAACAAAGTTCGAGGAGACAAGCGCAAGGAGCAGGTGGACAAGATGGCGGCGGCGATCCTGCTGCAGAGCTACCTGGACTCCGTGGGCATGGGCGCCTGAGCTATGACGGCGAGTGCGCCAACCGGGAAGCCGAAGACGACGGACGAGATCAGCTCGCCAAACGTCGTCAAATTCAAGCTGGTGATCGCTTACGACGGCACAAATTACTCGGGCTGGCAGGTGCAGAAGACGGGCGTCGGCGTGCAGCAGAAGGTGGAAGAGGCGCTGACCAAGATTTTCCTGACGCCCAAACGGTTGCACAGTTCCAGTCGCACGGACACGGGCGTGCACGCCATCGGCATGGTGGCCCATGTCGAGATACCCAAGGCTGAGTTGCGGACGATGGATGCGCGCAAGCTGCTGCTGGCACTCAATGCCAATCTGCCCTCGGATGTGAAGGTGATGTCCGCGAAGAAAGTTCCGGCGGATTTTCACGCCCGGTTCAACGCCTGCGGGAAGCAATATCGATACTTCATCTGGAATCATTCTGCCTTAAATCCCTTGCTGCGCACCCAAGCGTGGCATGTGCCGAAGGACCTGGACCTCGCGGCCATGCGGGAAGCGGCCAAGCTGTTCGTGGGCAAGCACGACTTCAAATCCTTCGCCGCGAACCGGGATTATGAGATGGAAAGCACGGTGCGGACGATGCACCGCTGTGAGATCCAAAAGAAGGGACCGTTGCTGACCGTCATCATCGAGGGGGACGGTTTTCTCTACAAGATGTGCCGGGGCATCGCGGGGACATTGGTGCAATTGGGGCAGGGGAAAATCGCCGTGACCGACATCAAACACATCCTGGCCGCCAAAGACCGGCGCGTGGCCGGTATGACCGCTCCAGCGCATGGTCTGGTGCTGTGGAAGGTGTTTTACAAAAAGGGTTTTAAGGCGAAGCGGCCTGACAAGATGCTGTCGGATTTGGAATAGTACCGCATGAACATCGTTCTCTTACAGCCAGAGATTCCACCGAACACAGGCAATGTCGCCCGGCTTTGCGCGGCCACGAAGACGCGGCTGCATCTCATCGAGCCATTCGGTTTTCAACTGGACGACAAGCAGCTCAAACGCGCCGGGATGGATTACTGGCAGCAGGTGGATTGTAAACGCTGGAAGAACTGGGCGGAGTTCGTTGCCGGACAGCCAACCGGAGCGTGCTTTTGGTTCATCGAATCGGAGGGGCCCAAGCACTATGCGGAGGTGGCCTATCAAGCGGACGACTATCTTGTCTTCGGCCGGGAGACGGCGGGTTTGCCGAAGCAATTGATCGAGGAGAACCGCGAGCGGTGGCTGCGGATACCGATGTTCAATGCGGAGTCGCGGTCACTGAATCTTTCAAACTGTGCGGCGCTGGTGCTCTTTGAAGCATTGCGTCAGCAGGGATTCAAAGGAGAGGTTTAGCCACGGATGAAATGCCAAATCACACAGATGACTGAGGGTTGTCTTCTATCTGTGAAAATCTGTGTTTCATCCGTGGCTAAATAAAATCCTACCGATTCATGCCTTGTTCGGCGTCGCGGAGGAGTTTCAGCACGTTCTCGGTCTTGTCCACTTTGAGGAGTTCTTGCCGGAGCTTGGGCGCGCGCAGAAGACGGCTGATGCGGGCGAGCAGGCGGAGGTGTTCGCTGACGTTGGTGGCGACCAAGAGGAAGAAAACCTTGGCTGGAATCCGATCGTCTGCGCCGTAAGGCACACCGGTAGGATGACGGCCGAAGACGATGACGGCACTGTCCACCATGCCGACGAGGGCATTCCTAGCGTGCGGCAGGGCGATACCATCACCGATAGCAGTGGAGTGGAGATCCTCACGCTCCTGCAAGGCGCGGAGGAGAGTCTGTTTGGCAGCGGGCTGGCCGGCGATGCTGGGGATATGCTCGATCAATTCCGCCAAGACGGCGTCACGATTGGTGCCCCGGAGCTGGAGCTGGATGGTGGCCGGGGTCAGCAGGTCGGACAAAAACCATTCGGGTGCCGGAGTATCGCTCATGATGCGGAGAGAATAGGTTCAAAGCCTAAAGTTCAAAGTTCAAAATGAGATCGAACCAGTGGTTGGGCGATTCGAGGGGGAAAGTTCCCGTTGCCAAAGAGGGGGCGGGTGCTTTAGGTTCTGCGGCGGTCGGGCGCTTGGCGCAGTGGCTAGCGCAGATGCCTTACACGCATTTGGTCGGGGGTTCGAGTCCCTCAGCGCCCACCATCTTCCTCCACACGTCCACAGACGGTTATTCCCCACAGAAATCTGGCTGGCATTTCGATGCTGGTCTGCCAAGGTTGTCTTATCACTTTGTACCGAGCCATGTTTAGCCGACATACAGCCTGGTCCCTGCTGACCGGGGTGCTTGCAAGTTTCCTCTGCACCTCTTTTTCAGAGGCCGTGGCATCAGCCACCAGCCCGCAACCCTTTTTTAAACAGCATTGCGTAAAATGCCACGGGCCGGAGAAGCAGAAGGGCGATCTGCGTCTCGATACGCTCGCACCACCCTCAGCGGATAAAAAGAACAGCGAAGTCTGGCGCAAGGTGGCGGAGGCAATCGACTCCGGGGACATGCCTCCGAAGAAGGAAACGCGACCGGCTGCGAGCGATGTCGCCCAAGTCCTGCATAGCATCAGCGACAGTCTGGCCAAGGTGCCGGGAGCGCGACCAGTGGCGCTACGCCGGATGAACCGCGTGGAGTATGAGAACACGCTGCATGATCTTTTGGGCATCGAGACACCACTGGCCGATCTGTTGCCGGAGGATGGCAGTGTGCAGGGCTTCGACAATGTGGCGAACGGATTGAGCATCTCGACGGTCCTGATGGAGCGGTATCTGGAGGCAGCGGATGTGGCGTTCGATTCCGTAATCCGCCGCATCAAACCGCTCCCGCCCGCCACGCGGCGCGCGGTGATGATGGAGAACAAGGACAACATCGATTCCGTGGACAAGAAGAAGGGCGGAACGATCGAGGTGGAGAATTCGTTCGTGAAGTTCGCGCCGGGCTGGCCACCAGCGCGTCTTGATTCCGCGCATCCGATCGAAGACGGGGTCTATCGTTGCCGCGTCGCCGCCTGGCCGCATGAACCGAATGGCCGCACCCTGGCCGTGGCCCTCTATGTGGGGCCGCTGTTCGGTCCGGGCAAGCTCCGGCCCATGGGGGTATTCGACATCACCGGCACGCCCGCGAATCCGCGGGTCATCGAGTTCACGACGTTCATGAAGGAAGGCGAAGCCCTGCACATCGTGCCGCGCATCTACCCGGAGCACATCACGTATCGCGACAAGCACGAGGCGCGACCGGGCATCGGGCTGATGTGGGCGGAGACACATGGGCCGCTGGATCAGGATTTTCCTTCGCTGGCGCAACGCCGTCTCTTCGGCGACAGCCCGACCATCACGATGGTGGAGGACAAACCCATCTACATGCGGCATCGCAAAGGCATGAAGTTGAGCACGGTCACGTCCTCGCAACCGGCGGTGGATGCGGAGCGGATCATCCGGGAGTTCGCGCCACGCGCGTTCCGTCGGCCGGTGGACAAGGCGGTGGTGGATTCCTTCGTGAAGCTGACGCAGGACCGCTTGAGTGCGGGGCACAACTTCGAGCAAGCAGTCCGCGCAGGCGTCACCGCGATCCTGTGCTCGCCCTATTTCCTTTTGGTCAATCGCGAGCCGGTGGTAGATGACTACACGGTGGCTTCGCGCCTTTCGTATTTCCTATGGTCCACTTTGCCGGACGATGAATTGATGCAACTGGCGGCAAAGGGACAGCTCAAGGATCCAAAGGTGCGTTACGCACAGGTGGAGCGGATGCTCAAGGACCCGCGCCGGCAACGCTTCGTGGAGAACTTCACGGGCCAATGGCTGAACTTGCGCGACATCGAGTTCACCACGCCGGATGCCAAGCTGTATCCGGAATTCGAACCGCTCTTGCAGGAAGCGATGCTCGGTGAATCGCGCGGCTTCTTCACGCACATCCTCGAAAATGACTTGAGCGTGGCGAACTTCATCGATGCGGATTTCACCGTGTTGAACGAACGCCTGGCGCGGCATTATGGCATTCCGGATGTGAAAGGGCATGAGAACTTCCGCGTGGTGCCATTGCCAAAAGACAGCGTGCGCGGCGGCGTACTCACGCAAGCGGCGGTGCTGAAGGTCACGGCGAACGGCACGACGACTTCGCCCGTGCTGCGTGGCGTGTGGGTCTTGAACAAGATCTTGGGCCAGCCCGCGCCACCGCCGCCAGCCGGTGTGCCCGCGGTGGAGCCGGACATCCGTGGTGCCACCACGATCCGCGCGCAACTGGACAAGCATCGGGCGGAGGAATCCTGCGCGCGCTGCCATGTGCGCATCGATCCGCCGGGCTTTGCGATGGAAGTGTTCGATCCCATCGGCGGTTATCGCGACCGTTACCGCTCCTTGGGCGAGGGCGAGAAGGTGAAGGATCAGCGTTACAAGCTGGGGCTGAAGGTGGAAGCCAACAGCGAATTGCCGGATGGACGGGCGTTTGCCGATTTCATCCAGTTCCGGGAACATCTGCTGGCGGATCGCGAACGCGTCGCGCGTGCCATGGCGGAGAAATTACTGGTGTATGCCACGGGCCGGCCAACCAGTGTAGCGGATCGCACGGCGGTGGATAAGATCGTCACCACGGCGCAAGCGAAAGACTACGGACTGCGGGCCATGATCCATGCGGTCGTGGACAGCGAACTTTTTCAACAACCTTGAGCGCAATTTTATGAGCCTCCCCAAACTGAATCGCCGGACGTTTTTGCGGACCACAGGCATCGCGATGGGCCTGCCGTTATTGGAGAGCATGCTGCCAAGCAGCGCACGGGCCGTGGAGACGCCTGATGTGCGACGAATGGTGACCATCTGCGCGCCGTTGGGCATTCATACGCCGTTTCTTGTGCCACAGAAGGTCGGGAAGGATTATGAAACGACGCCTTACCTGGAGCCGCTGCAAGCGTTGCGAAACAAATTCACGGTGCTCTCCGGCCTGTCGCATCCAGGTGTGGATGGCGGGCATTCGGCGGAGCAGAGTTATCTGACGGGAGCGGCGCATCCGGGCCAGCCGAGCTTCAAGAACACGATCTCGGTGGATCAATTTGCAGCGGAGCGCATCGGGCACCAGACGCGCGTGAGCTCCATCGTGCTGTCCGCAAATGGCGCGGGACTGTCCTACACACGCTCGGGCGTGCGCATCCCGCCGGAGATGCGGCCTTCGAAACTTTTTGCGCGGCTCTTCCTGGAAGGAACGAAAGAAGAGAAAGCCAACCAGATGCGGCGCATCAAGGACGGGCAAAGCATCATGGACTTGGTGCGCGAACAGACCGGCCAGATCAGCCGTTCGTTGGGACGTGATGATGTGCAGACGCTGGACCAGTATTTCACGAGTGTGCGCGAGTTGGAGCAACGGCTGGTGAAGGCCGAGGAATGGGCGAAGCTGCCGAAACCAAAGGTGGAACAGAAACCGCCCACGGACATCGAGGACCGCGCGGACTTCACCGGGCGCATGCGGCTCTTCTACGATCTGATGGTGCTCGCGTTGCAGACGGATTCCTCGCGGCTCATCACGTTCTGCGGCGCCGGTGGCAATGAAGTGGTGTCGCTGCAAGGCGTGGATGACGGCTGGCATAATCTCAGCCATCACGGCAAGGACCCGGACAAGATCAAGAAGCTGGCGATCATCGAGAAGGAAGAGATGCGGCTCTTCGGTGAATTCATGCAGAAGCTGGACGCGATCAAGGAAGGCGAGCGCACGTTGCTGGACCAGACGGCGATCATGCTGGGCTCGAACCTTGGCAATGCCTCCAGCCACAACAACACTAATCTGCCGCTTATCACGGCGGGCGGACGCTTCCAGCACGGGCAGCACCTGGCGTTCAACGCGGACAACCATCCGCCGTTGTGCAACTTATTTGTGTCCTACCTCCAACATCTGGGGCTGGAGGTGGAGGCGTTTGCGACCGGTTCGAAACCGTTGGCCGGGCTCTCGCGTGCGTAAAATTCTAGCTGGGCAGGAGGATGAGGGGCGCGGACCGTTCATCGGCTGTGCATCCAAGCATCATAATCGGCGATTGATTGGCCGGAAGGACGAAGGTAGGGTCATCAAATATTTGCTGGCCTGAGGTCGGGTGAGCAAAAATGGTTGCTTCCTGCTGTTTTGAGGAAGGGGCGGACAATTGGATTGTCCGCAACGACACACATAAATCAGCAGTTTGCCAACCGGATTGTACGGGGAGGTTGGCCCTATCGGGGAATGGGCATGGCTATTTTTCATCTGGTCATCGAGCCGCCGTCGGGCGGGCGGTTTGAACATCGTCTTGCACTGGGCAGTTATGTCTTGGGGCGGGAACAGGGGACGTGTGATTTGGCGATCGTGTCACCGGAGATCTCGCGGCGGCATGTGCGACTGACGCTGGGCGAAACGCAGTGCACGGTGGAGGATTTGGGAAGCACGTCGGGGACGTATCACAGCGGGCAATCAGTGCGGGAGAGCCGTGCTTTGGCGTATCCGGTGGAATTGCACTTGGGGACGGTGCGACTGCAGATCAGTTTGGCGAGCGAATCGGCGAGCGATACGAACGGATCGGGAATCGCCGGGCATTATACGAAGGGAGCAGAGATCGCGAAGGGTGGCATGGGAGCGGTGCTGGAGGCGAATGACCAGTTGCTGGGGCGGACGGTGGCGATGAAGGTGGTGCGGCATGACATCGGGGACAGCGAGAGCATCCGGTTGCGATTTATCCGGGAGGCGACGGTGCTCGCAAGGTTGGAGCATCCCAGCATCGTGCCGATCTACGAGATGGGTAAGGACGCGGAGGGGCGGCTCTACTACACGATGAAGAAGGTGGAGGGGCGCACGCTGCAGGCGATTTTGGATGATTTGAAAGCGGGGAAGGCGGCGACGGTGAAGGAGTTCACGCTGGACCGGTTGCTGAATATTTACCGGAAGATCTGTGAGGCGATGGCATTCGCCCATGCGAAGGGAGTCATCCACCGCGATCTGAAGCCGGAGAATGTGATGGTGGGGCAGTTCGGCGAGGTGCTCGTGATGGATTGGGGACTGGCCAAGGTGCTTTATGACGTGGCCCAGACGGCGCAGGAACTGCAGTTGCTGGCATCGGCCAAAGGTGCAACGGCGAATCCAAAAGACAGCACATTGCCCACGGGATTTGAGGAGTTGAGCGATTCGCAGATGCGCGGAAGTTCGCAGAATCTGACGGTGGATGGCGCGGTGATGGGTTCGCCGCAATATATGCCGCCCGAGCAGGCGGAGGGGAAGGTGGGGGACTTGGATGAACGCGCGGATGTGTTCAGCCTGGGCGGGATATTGTATGCGATCTTGACGCTGAAACCGCCGGTGGAGGGGCGGACGATCAAGGAGGTGCTGGACAAGGTGAAGAGCGGGAACATCGTGCCACCGACGCATTTCAACACCGGGAGCAGTTCTGCTGCGGGGAAGAAGTTACCTGCGGGGAACGTCACTGACCCGAAGTTGATTACTCCGTTGCCGCATTGTCCGGGCGGGCGAGTGCCGGGGACGTTGTCGGCGATCACGATGAAGGCGTTGGCGTTTGACCGCGAGCAGCGTTACGGAAGCGTGGGTGAGTTGCTGGCGGATGTAGAGGCGTATCAGCGGGGGTTTGCTACCAGCGCGGAAAATGTAGGCAAAGCAGGCGAACTATGGTTGCTAATCAAGCGGCACAAGACTTTCGCCTCGGCACTGGCAGTCATTACGCTTCTGACGGTAGGCTTCATGATCAAGGTGGTCTCGAGTGAAAAGAAAGCGCTCGCCAATGCAGCCGAAGCGGAAAAGAGCGCGACACAGGCCAGGGAAGCCGGAGCGTTGGCCGTGCAGAAGGAGCAAGAGGCACGAAAGTCGCTGGCCAAGTCCGCGCTCTCATTGGCCGAGGCCGCCATGCGCGAAGCAGATGGCCTGGCGATGCAGAGTGCGCTCAATGATGTGCCGGAAGATTTGCGCGACTCCACCTGGAGTTATCTGCTGGCGAAATCAGACAGTTCCATCGCCCGCATCCGTTTGGGCACAGCCCCAACCGAGGGCGCAGCCGCTGATCCAGTGCGCCCAGGGGTCTTTGCCGTCGCTGATAGAAATCGAAAGGTCACCATCATGAACGTGCGGACCGGCGAGCGGTTGCTGGAGTTTGAACCGGGGTTCAGCAGGCGGAGTGAAGCCAACCAATATCGACTGGCATTTTCGCCTGATGGCCAAAGATTGGCGGTGGCGCGAGAAGGCCCCGGAGGAATCGTGGTTCATCAGGTGCGAGACGGCACCAAGATCAAGGAATGGGCTACGCCGGCCAGTGTGCATGTGGAATTTGGGGATAATGAGAAACTGCTCCGGCACGGTGCCGGGTCGCTGCAGGTCTGGAACAGTGTGACCGGATCCTTGCTATGGGAGGATAAGCAACCCGGTGTGATCGGCGTGCTGGGGGTCTTTATGCCGGGCGCAAACGAAATACTGAAAGTCACCTTGCAAAGCCGGCTCCAAATCGTTCGCGCCAGCGATGGCAGCCTGGTCAGAAATCTGGGCGGACGCATACCCGCTTATCAATGGACCATGGTGGTCCATCCGGATGGCCAGTCAGTATATACATTTACGATTGGTGGCATCACCGAATGCGTGAGTCTGGTGGATGGTAAAACTCTTTTCGCGTTACCTCAGAAACAATCACGTGGGCACATCGGAATCACATCGGATGGGGAGCAACTGGTGACCGCAGCGTTGAAAAGTGATGGTGGTCAGTTGATCGAAGTATGGGAAGCGCGAACCGGAAATGCGATCCGTTCTCTCTTGGGCGGGCAAGGCCAGCCAGTGAGTTTAAGCGTGCATCCCCGTTCCAACGAGCTGTTGATCAGTGGAGCCAATACGCGTGTCTGGGATTTGACGGGCCAATTGCCCCGGTGGCGAATGCAGTCCTACCATATGGGACGCCCAGTTTTCTGGGGTTCAGATGACCAGCTCCTGAGCAATGCATATGATTCTTGGGGTTTGGTGGGCTTGAGGCCCTCGGGCATGGAGTTTATCTGGCAACCGGCCAACCGCCTCAATCATACCGCTGCTGTCTCAGCCGATGCTTCATTGGCCGTGTTATCCCGACCGGGATTCAGCAACGCGGTGCATTTATTGCGGCGGGACGGCGGCAAGGTGGAAGAGTTCGGCAAAATCACGGCAGAGTTTTGGCCTTACCGATTGCGACCCAGCCCGGACGGAAAATCACTGGCCCTCATGGAAAGGGCGCAAACGGCGAAACTACAAATCTTCTCGACCGCCTCAGGCAAGGTTTCTGTGCGTTTGGAGCTTGATAACGTCAATCGCATCAATGATCTGAACTGGCTGGGCGATGATCGGCTCGTGGGATTGGTGACAGTCAATGGTTCACGGGGAAACACGGGCGCGGAAGAGCGAATTCTCCTCTGGGACGCGGCTAATGGGAAGGTGCTGAAATCCGCTACTAACGCGACAGCCATGGATGCCTTGGCGGTGGCGCCGGATGCACGGCGCTTTGCGGAGGCCGGGGCGGACAAGTTCATCCGTATTCGTGATGCTTCCACGCTCGCGATACAAAGCGCATTTCGTGCCCATGATGCGCCCATCACGGTGCTGGCCTGGCACCCTAACCAACCGCGCATCGCCTCCGGTTCAGAAGATCTCAGCGTCAAAGTTCTGGACATTGAGAGGGAGCGGCGAGTCGCGGAATTTTTCGGGTTGTTGAATCCGCCGGAGCACCTGATTTTCAGTTCTACTGGCAAACGACTCGCGGCGAAGACCGCCATAGACCACATCATCCGCATCTGGGATCTGAGCAATGAAACAACCATCCCTCAACGGCAACAAGGAGCGAGCAGAGCGGCAACGAATGCGACCACCGTAAGTGTCTCCCAGATGAAACCGGGCGAGTGGGAAAATCTCATCGCCCAACTTACTCCGGCAGTGGTCAAGCAGACCAGCAGAGGCTGGCGTATGGATAATGGAGTGCTCTTCAGCCCGGCAGGTGGTTTTAGCTCACTACCGCTGCCCGGTAATCTAACCGGCATGAGCTATCAAGTACGGGTGAAATTGCGTCGGCTCAGCGAGAAGCTGCTTTTTAACCTCCAATTGCCAGTCGGGGACCGGATGGTGAGTTTTCAACTGGATGCACACCCTGACATGGGCGGCTACACTGGCCTGACAATGGTTCAAGGCAAAGCGCTGAAAGATTTACCCGGCGTGGTGCGTGGCAAGCAGTTTAAAGATGCCGACCAGCACGATTTGGAAGTCACCGTCCGTCTTGATGGCGGCAATGCCAGCATCACCGCCACCCTTGACGCCCTGCCGCTTTACCAATGGTCCGGTCCAGTGTCTGATCTGAGTGTTGATCCTCGCTGGGCCACCCCGGCGGGCCGTCTTGCCGTGGGGGCCAACTCAATCGATTGGGTCGTATATGAGGTGAATGTGAAACGGTTGTAAGGGCTTTGGAGCGGTTAAAAATTGCTCGCGGGGGGCTGCCTCACTTTTTCTCACCAACGCAGTAGAGGTATTCCTGGCGCGGTTCGGTCTTGGTGGCGACGCGCAGGTAGATCCGGCTGCCGCAGATGACGGGGGAGGCGTAGGCCTGGTCGCCGAGCTGGTTTTGGGCGAGGAGCTTGAAGCTCTTGGGCGTGGCTTCGTAGACGTAGGTTTTGCCGGCGACGTTCGAGGCGTAGATGCGGTTGCCGACCATCACGGGTGAAGAATAAACTTCGCCGCCGAGACGTTCCTTCCAGAGTTCCTCGCCGGTATCGGATTTCCAGCAGGTGGCGATGCCGGCATCCAGCACGGCGTAGAGGTGGCCTTCCTTCACGATCATGGAGGGGACATAGACGCGGGCGATGTTTTGCCAGGCGATCTTGCCGGAGCCATCCGCCATGACGGCGATGACGTGGTTCTTTGGATAACCGCCGCTGGCGAAGATGCGCGTGCCATCGGTGACGATGGTGGTGACGCATTCCTCGGTGGAGCCTTCGATCTCCCAGATCACTTTGCCATTCAGCGGATCGTAGCTGGCGATGACATTGCCACCAGCCATGACCATCTGCGTGCGGCCAGCGGCTTTCACGATGGAGGGTGTGGTGTAGTTGTGATGCTTGGGGCGGGGCTGGCTCCAAACGACTTTGCCAGTCTGGCGATCCAGGGCGGAGACGACTCCGCCGCCTTTGTGATCAGCGGCGACGATCACGAGTGACTCATGAACGACGGGTGAGGCGGCGTAGCCTTGGTGGATGACGTAGTCACAGATCTTTTGCTGCCACATTTTTTTGCCGCTGAGGTCGAGGGCGGTCGTGTAAACAGCACCAGAGTTGAGGAAGTTGATAAAGAGTTGGTTGCCATCGCAGGTGACGGAGGCGGAGGCGGCGGAGGAGTTGGCTTGCTTGCCGGGTTCGGCACCTGCGCTATGGACTTCGGTTTGCCAGACGAGTTTACCATCGGCACGATTGAGGCAGAGGACGGATTGCGTGCGCTTGGCGGAATCGGCAGTGGGCAGGTAGATGCGGTCGCCGACGACGGTGGGTGAGCCGTGACCGCGACCGGGGATGGCGACTTTCCACAAAACGTTCTCCGTTTCGCTCCAGGTGGTGGGCGGGTTTTGACCTGACGCAGCGATGCCATCGCGGGTGGGTCCGCGCCAGGCGGGCCAGTCGTTGGGGCTGGTGGCAGCGTGCAAGCCGAGGGACAGGGAAAGGGCGGTGCCCGAAAGCAGTATGCAGAAAGCGCGGCGGTTCATAGGGATTGCAGCGGGGAGAGTGGCGGAAGGAGTGGGGATGGGCAAGTCTGTTGGAGGTGTAGAGCAGCAGTCGCATCTCAGCACCGCCTTTGAGGCTGAACTGCGGGCATCCTCTCATACCGAGGATCTGAAAGGAGAGTCCGCCGTCCAAAGCGGACTGGTCAGCAAAAGGAAAAGCTCTGACCAGGTATGTTCCTGATCAGAGCCGATTTGATCTCCGAAGAGAAGCTGTCCAGCGCTCGATTCTCCTGTGGAGAATGGAGGGTCTGGGGCTCATGAGATCGGGCTTAGCCCCATTTCTCCAGCTTCATCTGTTCCTTGGGCAGGTTCAGGTCGTGGCGGACGAGGTGTTCCACGGCTTCGACCATGGCGTTGGTGCCGCAGGCGTAGAAGACGGTGTTCGCGGCATCGGTCACGAAGCTCTTTACCCATTCCGGGGTGATACGGCCACGGCGACCGGCCCAGTCGGAATCCGGGGCGAGGCGCGTGCAGGTGACGTGGAATTTGAAATGCGGGTTCTTGGCTTCGAGTTCGCGGAACTCCTTCTCGAAGATGATGTCCATGGGGGTGCGGACGGTGTAGAGAATGGTGATCTTGGTGTGGAGACCACGGGCGGTGGCTTCGCGCACGAAACCGCGGAAAGGCGTCACACCCGAGCCGCCGGCCACGCAGATGAGATGCTTGTCCGGGGGATCGAACACGGGGAGGAACTTGCCGACCGGGGGGATGACGAACATCTTGTCGCCGACTTCGGCCCAGTCCACGACGCTGGTGCCCATCTTGCCGTCGCGCTTGATGGAGACCTCGAAGTAGCCTTTGTCCAGGGCGCAGGAGGAAAGGGAGTAGGCGCGCTTGTACTTGGGCTTATGCGGCCAATAGACGGTGATGAACTGGCCGGTCTTGAAGTCGCCTGGGTCATAGCCTTCCGGCCACTTAAAGCGCACGGTTTTGACGTCGGGCAGCTCCATCACCACCGACTCGATCTCCATCTCAACAATCTGTTTCGCCATAATAGTTCAATTTCAGTTTCAAACGATACAAAGGGCCTGTAAGAGCCCATAAAAAGGCAAACCAAGATAGAGGCAGGGAATTTGGTGTGTAAAGGACTTTGGCGGGGGTGGTGAAAGGGAAGCATCGAACATCGAACTTCCAACGCCAACAGCGAAATGGGATGGGGGAAAGCTTGATGAACCTGAGTGACGGCGGGAAACTGACGGGGTGAGATTGTTCGTGGCCATCCCTTTGCCGAAATCCATCCGGTCTGGATTGGAGGATTACCTGGAGGATTGGCGCACGGGCTGGCCGGAGGGGCGCTGGACGAAACCGGTGGACTGGCATGTGACGTTGCGTTTTCTGGGCGAGGTGGCGGAGGAGCAGGTGCCGGTGGTGCAGTCGTGGATGCGGGAGCGGTTGAACGGGGCGGAGGGCGGGGTGTTTCGCCTGGGGCGGACGGGTTTCTTTAGCCAGTGCGGCCGTTATGTGCTCTGGGCGGGGCTGAACAATGCCGAGTGGATGGATGAACTGGCATCACGCTTGGGAGGAGTGATCGCGGGGTGTCATCCGGAGGCACGAGAGTTCAAAGCGCATATCACATTGGCACGAACTGAAGTGGACCGGCAAAATGAGGTGCGTTTCCAAACATTCATGGATTCTTTCAACGGAACGTTTCTGCCGCCGAATGCAGACATGGCGGAGGAGGTGGTGCTGTATCGGAGTGAGTTGTCCGGTAAAGGGGCGAGGTATGTGGTGGTGGAGCGGGTGAAACTGCCGTGAGAGGGGCGATGGTTGAAAACGCAGATGATCATTTCCCTGACGAAGCAAGTTTTTTGCGCAGCTTAACTTGTTGGCAATCAAGGGGATGTTGTGTTTTTAGACCGATCATCCGACTTTTTTGGGGCAGGCGGGAGGAAATTTTCCAAACGTGGTGTAGTAGTTAGCGCGAAAAAATTCAGACGCTACTGCATGAAAGCTACCGAGGGACAGAAACGGATCAACGTGGTGGGGGCCGGGCCGGGCGGATTGACGACCGCGATGCTGCTGGCAACGCGTGGGTTCAAAGTCACACTGTTTGAGAAAGCAGATGTGGTCGGTGGCCGAAATTCAGCCATCATACGCAACGGTTACAAGTTTGATACGGGGCCGACGTTCCTGATGATGAAGTTCATCCTGGACGAGGTGTTCGAGGAGGCGAACCGGCATATCGATGACTATCTGAAGTGCGTGCAATTGGAGCCGATGTATCGCCTGCAGTTCATGGACAAGCGATTGGAGCCGACGACGGTGCGGGACGAGATGTTGAAGCAACTTGAGGCGGAGTTCCCGGGCAGCAAGGAAGGTTACGAGAAGTTCATGACGGTGGAGAAGGAGCGGTTCCGGCTGATGTATCCCTGTCTGCAAAAAGATTATGCCTCGCTGTCGCAGTATTTTTCCAAGGACCTGTTGAAGGCGTTGCCGCGTCTGTCCTTGGGGCGGGCGTTGCTGGATGTGCTGGGGGATTATTTCAACGAGGACAAGCTGAAGCTGTCGTTCACGTTCCAATCGAAGTATCTGGGGATGTCGGCGTGGGATTGTCCGGGGGCGTTCGCGATCCTGCCGTATGTGGAGCATGAGTTCGGCGTGTATCATGTGGAGGGCGGGCTGAGCGAGATCTCCGAGGCGATGGCGAAGGTGTGCCGGGAGGCGGGGGTGGATATCCGGCTGAACACGCCGGTGAAGCAACTGGTGCTGGAAGGGCGCGACGTGAAAGGCGTGGAACTGGCCAGCGGCGAACGCGTGATGGCGGATGAGACGGTGCTGAACGCGGACTTCGGCTACGCGATGAAGCATCTGGTGCCGCCGGGTGTCCTGACGAAATACAGCCCGGAGAAGGTGGATGCGAAGGAGTATTCCTGCTCCACCTACATGCTGTACCTGGGCTTGGACAAGGTGTATGACCTGCCGCATCACACGATCTTTTTTGCCGGGGATTACAAGGGGAACATCAGCGACATCTTCCAGAGCAAGGTGCTCTCCAAGGACATCTCATTCTACGTCCGCAATGCGAGTGTGACGGACCCGACACTGGCGCCGGCGGGGCATTCGGCGGTTTATGTGCTGGTGCCGGTGCCGAACTGCACGGCGAAGATCGAGTGGCAAAAGGAAGCGGGCGCTTTCCGTGAGCGGGTTCTTGACGCGATGGAGCAACGCGGTGGGATGAAGGATCTGCGCCAGCATATCCGCGAAGAGATCGTCTATACGCCGGAGACTTGGCGGGGGATGAACATCCAGTTCGGGGCGACGTTCAATCTGGCGCATAACTTGAAGCAGATGCTGTATTTCCGGCCGCGAAACAAGTTCGAGGAACTGGACAATCTGTATCTGGTGGGGGGCGGAACGCATCCGGGCAGCGGGTTGCCGACGATCTATGAGTCGGGACGCATCGCGGCGAACCTGATCTCGCGCCGGCATGGGGTGCGGTTTGTCTCGAAGAATCTGCAGGTCTGAGGTGCGCCATGAACTGGATCCAATTCGGTCAACTGGTGCATTCCATCTATGGCAGCAAGGGAACGCTGCCGGACCTGGATTGGATCGAGGGTCTCGGATTGCTGGCGGTGAAGTTCGGCCAGGTGCACGCGTTGCGCATCGATTTTCTGGAGCGCGAGAAGTGCGAGCATCTGGCGCGGCTTTACCGAAAGAATGCAGCATTGGCGGGCGTGGATTTCCGGGCGTTATTGGAGACGGCTTTGGGGCGGGATTATCAGCGGCACTTCGCCTCGATCGAGGAGCGGGCGCTGGCTTCGGCTTCCGTAGGGCAGGTGCACAAGGCGCGGTTGCAAGATGGCAGCGAGGTGGTGATCAAGGCGGTGAAGCGGGATGTGCGGGCGAGTTTCCTGGCAGACATCGCGAGTCTTAAGAAACTGATGCGGACGGGGACGTTCTTTTATCCGGCGTTGAAGAAGGCCGGTGATCCGGAGGGGATTTTGGATGACATCGCTGAGTATACGCTGAGCGAGCTGGATCTCCGCAACGAGGTGGCGGGGCAGAAGACGTTGCGGAGAATCTATGAGGAGAACAAGGACCGGTTTGACCTGTCGCGCCTGCGGTTCGCGCAGGTTCACGAGCCGTTGTGCAATGAGAACGTGATGGTGTCGGAATTCATCGCCGGGAAAAGTTTTGATGAATTGCTGGAGGAGAAGGCGCTGGGGTATGAGCGGTTGCTGGAGCTGTTCCGCATCCACGGGTTCTACATGTTCTGCGCAGGGACATTCCACGGGGACATGCACCCGGGGAATGTGCTGATGGCGGGGGACAAGTTGTGCTTCATCGATACGGGTTACATCGGGCACGTGGGGCCGAAGATACGGAGAGGGTTGTTCGCGTTCTTTGCCGGGTTATCGGAGGATGATTATGAGCGGTGCGCTTTGGCATTGAATTCGATGGCGGAGCAGCCGTTGACGGGGCCGGCGCTGGCTGCATTCAAGGTGCAGTTCAATGAATTGTATGCGGATTTTGCGGGGGCGACGGTGGCGCAAGTGAGCCTGACGCGGAAGATGATGCAGACGATCAAGCTGGGTATAAGGGCGGGGATGACGTTTGAGAAGGGGATCTTCGCGATCATCCGCAGCCTGATGTATCTGGATGGAATGGTGCTGCGGTGCAAGCCGGAGGCGGTGTTGATCCGGGATATGCGCAAGTATATCGAGGAGTTTCGGGAGTGGGTTTGAGTTTAATGTCCAAGGTCCAACGGCCAACGTCCAACGTCCAACGTCCAACGTCCAACGTCCAACCGGATGGCGCGGGGTTTGTGGGGAGAGCAATTTTTGCTAATAGGCTGTTTTGGGTGGTTGACATTTGGCCCTGTTTCATTGGCAATACGGCACCATGATCCATGTCATAGCCACGATTGAGGTGCATCCCGGCAAGAGGGCGGCGTTTTTACAGGAGTTCCACCAGATCATCTCGCTGGTGCATGCGGAGGATGGGTGTTTCGAGTATGGCCCGACGATCGACATGCAGACATCCATCCCGGCACAGGGGGCGGCGCGGGAGAATGTGGTGACGGTGGTGGAGAAGTGGGCGGATCTGCCCGCGCTGGAGGCGCACCTGCAAGCACCGCACATGACAGACTATCGCGCGAAGGTTAAGGATTATGTGGCTTCAGTGAAGCTGCATATCTTGCAGGCGGCGTGAGGGTGGAGTGTTCAGTGGCAAGTTTTCAGCAATGTGCAGTTAGGGCACTGGAGGGGCATTTGTGGCTGTTTTTAGTTTTTTGCGACACCAACGGTTCACAATCAATGCGAGAAGTGGGGCACCTGCCGTCTTTGAGATAAGCGAAAGGTAGTAGCCGTTTGTGCCGCGCGGGAGATTCTCATTTGAAACCTCCAACCAAGTCATGGTGGACATGGCGATGACAGAGACCGTGCCCAGCCCAAGTGCCGTCCAACTGAGCATTCGTGCCTTTGATAAGGTTCGAGAGGAAAAGCCAAGTAAAACTGCGACAAGAGCTGAAATTCCAGTCGCACCCCAAGTCCACCTTCCAATCTTATGGCACACTTCAACTACAGACTCCAGCCGCTTTAGAGACTGCATGTCATCGGTTTGAGTGGTGGTGCTGGCGATGTCCTCATGATCTTTTGCTGGCTGGGGCTCGAAGACGACCTCGAATGCCTGCTTGCTTTCCTTGTTCACGACTTCCGAATCCTGGATGTGCCACAAGATTCTTCCGGAAGGTTTCAATCGCCAGATATCGAGTTTAAACAACCGCACGTCGTATTTATCCAAGTCGCTTTTTTCGTAATGCCAGGAACAAGCGTCGTAGGCTCCCAGCACGCCTGAGCTGCCGTCATTGCTGATCCAGTCCGGTTTGCCGATGGCACCGACCGAGGCGGTTAGTTCGCCAGTTTCCAAGTTCAACTTAATCTTGCTTATCGGCGTATCCGTTTCCGCAAGGTGCAGAGTCAGAATATCGCCATCGTGCTGAAACAAGCAGGGGATGCTTGTTTTCGTCGAGACGAGCTTACGATTTGTTAGTGTGCCTAAGTATTCAGCGTATTCTTCCTTAGTCAGCCCCAGTTTTTCATCATAAGGCAAAGGCCCTTCCGGAGCATTTTTGACGTATTCCATGAACCAATCGCGATGGTTGGCGGTGGCGCTTTGAAATTTTGCCATCAACTCCATTCCTCTTTCAGAAATCTGGAGAGTCATGAACTCGATTTCCTGTTTGCCCTCGGGAAGCACGTCGGAGAGTTTGAATAAGGGCGTGCTGTTAGTGGTGACGGCGTGTAGTTGGATTACGAAACAGCACAGGGCGATAATCGTGATACGCAAGCAGAATGATCTGCGGATGATTTGGAGATGTGTCATTTTGTTACGCTGAGGGAATATTCTCTGCCACCTTCTTTCCCATGCTGATGCGTTCTTCGACGTCGTAGCCGAGGGATTGGTAGAAGGCGGTGACCTTTTCGTTGTTGGGCATGACTTGGAGGTTGATCTTCAGGCAGCCGAGATTGCGCAAGGCAGTTTCGGCGGCGGTCATGAGCAAGGTGCCGATGCCTTGGCGTTGGTGTGCGGGGCTGACGGCGACGGAATAGATCCAGCCGCGATGGCCATCGTATCCGGCCATGATGGTGCCGACGACGGTGTCACCCGTCGCAGCGACGAAGAAGAGGCCATCTTTCACAGCGAGTTTTTTATCGATGGCGAGGGCGGGTTGATTGTGGGCGGATTGGTAGCCGAACACTTTTTCCCAGAGGGCGATGACTTGGGCGCGGTGGAGGGAATCGGAGTAAAGGAGGATGGATGGTTTTTCCATGGTCACCGAAATAGTTTATAGACGGACTTTGCCTTCTTCGAGGGGAATTTGCGATTTAAGAATGACGATTTACGAGGCTGAAGTGTTTCCATGTTTCCGCTCAAGGTTCGCGAGAACCTCAAGGGAACGTCATAGGGACGACAGTCGAAGTTCGACTACCAGAAGTCGTCCTTACCAAGTTTAGTGAAAGCCTCGTCTCTTGGCGGGTGGCGGTTGCATCGGTCTTATTACAAGGGGATAGCCAATCGCCAATGGTCGATATCCGAGGGATTTCAAAAGGCGAAGGAAAACTAACCGCGAAATACGCTAAATACGCGAATCAGAAATGGCCGCAACCGCGACCAGAACGCCAGGGTGAGGAAGCACAGAAGGCGCAAAGAGAGGAGGGAAAACAGGATGCTAAAATACGAGTTACGTGAGTTTGGGTTTTTGGATGTTGTTGAGGGAGAAATGGTTGGAGCTTGGGTGAAAATTTTAGCGAAAAGTGATGGTTTTCTTGAGGGTTTCTGATAATGTTCTCAGTGCTGACAACTCGTTGTCGGTAAAGGGCGGGGTAAAGCTCGGTCTCAGATTTCTGGCCTCAAGTTTCAGGTCAGGGACGGAAAGGGAAGGGCGAAGAATCCCAGGTCATCAAACATAGCGATGCGTTGTGTAATTGCGTCGGTGTGTCCTGCTTTGGCGGGGAGGTGGCGAGTCCTTATGGGACCATCAGAAGATGTGCGATGTGCGAGGTGAGAGGGGCGAAGTGCGACCTTAGCTTCGCACACACTGGTGAGGCTCGATGACGCAGATGCGGAAAGAGTCAGGGCCTCGCGGCAGCGATGCCCCACCGGATTAGTAGGATGTGTGGGGGTATT
>JAEYXS010000122.1 GCA_023431185.1 Verrucomicrobiota bacterium | reverse complement strand
TGAGCTTCCAGCGGGCGGATATCCGCCCGCTGGAAGCTGGTCAAAGTGAAAACGAAGTGTAACCTCTAAACCAACAAGTGTTACCTATGTCTTGAACCACTTGTGTTACCCATGTCCTGACTACGCTGGTTGTGTCAAGCTCAACGGCCATCAACACTCCACCCAAACCACCACACAATCACTTGAACCAATCCCCTCCCCGCGGTATTCCTAAATGAGTTCCCGACAACTTACGTTATGACTTTCATACGTCTCATCCTCCTACTTGCCCTCACCCTCCTCAGTTCCGCTTTGCCCGCCCGCGCAGCCGCCTTCCGTGCCGGAGCCGCCGCCGTAGACATCACCCCCAAGGAATTTCCGCTGAACATGCCCGGCGGCTTCAGCGCGAACATGGCCACGAATGCCCATGATCCGTTGCATTCCCGCGCCCTCGTCTTGGATGATGGCAAAATCACCGTCGCCATGGTGGTAGTAGATAATCTGGGCACCGCTCCTGAAACCATCGAGGAAGCCAAGGGCATCGCCTCACAAAAGACCGGCATTCCCGTGAACCGCATGCTCGTCTCCTCCACGCACACGCACAGCGCGCCCTCCTCGGGCACCAAGGAAGGCAACTCACCCGCTGCCGCCTATCGCAAACTGCTCGTCGCGGGCCTCGCGGATTCCATCATCAGGGCCCATGCCGCTTTGAAGCCCGCCGCCTTCGGTGCCGCCTCGCATTCTCTGCCCGATGAAGTCTTCAACCGCCGCTGGTATCTCAAGCTCGGTAAGATGCCCCTGAACCCCTACGGCAAACTCGACCAGGTGAAGATGAACCCCGGCACCAGCCCGGATGTGCTGGAACGCCCCGCCGGCCCGACCGACCCCGACATCATGGTGCTCTCCCTGCAAGACACGAAACGCAAACCCATCGCCCTTTTTGCGAACTACGCCCTCCATTACGTGGGCGGCATGCCCGGAGCCCAGGTCTCGGCCGATTACTTCGGTGAGTTCGCCCGCCTCATGCCCTCGCGCTTGCGTGGCGATGAAAACTTCGTGGCCATGATGTCCAACGGTGCTTCCGGGGACATCAACAACATCCCCTTCCTCGTCACCCGTCCGCCGCGTGAACCCTTCGAGCAGATCCGCATCGTCGCTGGCAAAGCCGCTGACACCGCCTGGCTGGCCCACCGCAAGATCGCCAAGCACGAAACGGATATCCGCCTCGGCATGGTGGAACGCGAAGTCACCCTGAACTATCGCAAGCCCACGGAAGAACAGGTCGCCGAGGCCAAACGCGTGGTGGCCATCAAGGACCCCGCCGCCATCGAGAAACTGCCCCGCCTCGCCCAGAACTACGCCCGCAGCACGCTATCCTCGGCGGAACGTCCCGGCAGCTTGACGGTAAAGATCCAGGCCATCCGCATCGGCGATGTCGTGGTGTGCGGCATCCCCTTCGAGACCTTTGTGGAGATCGGCTTGGAGCTGAAGAAGAAAAGTCCCTTCGCCCAGACCATGGTCATCGGCCTGGCGAATGGCCGCCATGGTTATCTGCCCACACCGGAGCATCATAAACTGGGTGGCTACGAAACGTGGCTGGGCACGAACATCGTGCAGGAGGATGCGTCCGTGATCCTCGTGAAAAACCTGCTGGAGATGATGCAGGAACTGGCGACGGCTAAATAAGCAGAGTTCGCTCTAACTTCACGCCCGCGCCGCACGCAGCCGTATGTCTTCATCCAGATGCACCAAGTTCTCGGGCATCACTTCCACCCGTGGCATTTGCTTCTTCACCTGCGGAAAATCACGGTAGAGCGTGATGGCCACGTGCTCGTTCTTCTTCACGCAGGCCTTGATCGCCTCCGCGTCCTTCTCGCAGTTCAGCAACGTCTTCCACGAGTAGATGTGCTTGGGCTTGTGAAAATCACTGTTCGCTACGAACGGTAATTGGCGCGTGCCCACCGGATTGAAGATCTCGTTCCGGTTCGCGATCTCCCACGCATCGATGAGCGGCGCGTAGGTGTCCATGTTCTCCCACAGGTGCAAGGTGTTCTTGCCCCACTCGCTCTTCATCAAGTGCGGATGTGAAGCGATGGCCAATCCGCCCTGCCCGTGGATGTGCGCGATGGTTTCCGGCAAATCCAATGCGGGATCGATCGGGGCTTTCAGGTCGATGCCCAGCAGATGCGCCGAGGATTTCGCGGTGTAGCCGTCCTTGTTGAACTCGATGCCCGTCATCACGATCATCCCGTACTTGCGCCAGGCGCGTTTGCGCTCGCGCTCGATTATGGTGAAATATTCCTCCACCTGGTTGTGCCCCAAGGTGAGATTGCTCAGCTTCACCAGCTTGCCGATGAGCCGGCGCGGGTCGGCCAAGTGGTCCGTGATGCAGATGCAGTCGAAGCCCAGCTTGCCATAGAAATCCACAAGGTCAGGCACGGACAGCTTGCCGTCCGAGTAATTGCTGTGCATGTGGAAGTCGCACAGAAGCATTTTCTGCTGATTGGTCACGATTCCCGGTGCGCCCACCACGCCCCGCTCCATCACGCGCTCGGCCGGTTTCTCGAACAACCTGATCTTCTTCGTCGGATCATCCTGCCGGTCGCACTCGCCCAAGATCGCTTCTGCGATTCTGAGTGACGCATCCGGCTTGCTCTTGGCCTCGAGGTTCTTCTTCCACTTGTGCCAGAGCCTAGAGCCATCCGCGAAGGCGTCCTCCACCAGTTCCACAACTTCCTTGTTTTTCTCCGCCACGGCACCGAAACCGGCTTCCTCGATCAACCGCGCGTTGCCCTCTTCCTGCCCGGGGATCACCTGGTTGATGATCATGGGCGTCTTGGCCGCGATGGCCTCCTGCACCGTCGCACCACCGGCCTTGCCGATGATGAGGTGGCTCTGCCGCATGAGCGCGGGCATGTTGTTCGTCCAGCCGAGGATCTCCACGCGATCCTTATGCTCGGCCGTGCGCTCCAGCAATTTCTCTTTCAATTCCGCATCGCGCCCTGCCGTCACCGTCAGATGCACATCCGGCAGCTCGAGCAAGCGGTCGAGCGCCTTGCCGGATTTCTTCTTGCCCGTATTGATGAGATACAGGATGCGCCGCAGCTTCGCCGCCTCGGGCCAGTCCAGCACGTCTTTCATCGGCTCGGCGAAAAGGTAGCTCACCGGAAATCCCATGGACTTGATCTGCTCGGCAGGCACACCTCCGGCGATCATCACCTCCGCCGTCTGCTCGTTCGGCACAAAGAAGAGGTCGCTCGGTGCACGGAACCACGCGGCGTTCACCGAGATGGAATCCGTCACCACGGTGATGAAACGGAAATTCCTCTGCGAGTGGTCCTTGAACAGTTCCTGGATGACGTGGGAATAAACGGGATAAGTGGACACCACGCAATCCGGCTGCGTCTCGTGCAGGATATCCCCCAGCGCATCGCGCAACCGGCCGAAGCCGCCGAGGTTGCGGTTCAGCAACGCCGAGTTATCCAGCATGTTGTAGATGCCGCCCCAGACCCCCGGTGCATACTGCACCAGCCCGAGGTAGGCCTTCTTCACCAACTCGTTGATCGAGCCGTAGCTGGTCTCGAACAGATCGAGCACCTCCACCTTCACGTCATCGGAGATGTGCTCGAGTGCGTCGCGGATATTTCGGGCCGCCGCGTTGTGGCCCTCGCCGAAACCGGCGGTGAGGATGATGACCTTTTTCATAAGCCGTCATCCGCACGCTCGCACCCCCGTGTTACGAACAGGTGTCCGCCAGGTTAAGAATTATTCACAACCACCGGGAGGGTAGAAACAAAACAGCCACCACAATCGCTTGTGGTGGCTGAGACTGGAAAAAGCTGGTTTAGGCCTTCTTGCTGCCGAACTTTGCCTTCACGGCGTCAGCGCGGCGTTTCACGTAAGCAACTCTTCTTTTCCGTTTAATCGTCTTGTTATACTGTTTGCCCATAACTTTAATTCGTGTTCTGAATTTGTAGGGCGAGACTATGCTTACTTGCATGAAACGTATCAATATCTATTTGACGCTGGCCTTGGCGGTCCTGTTGACCGCCTGTGCCTCGGACAATGTCGATAAACCGCCCAAGAAGCAAAAAGTGGTGCTGGACAAGAAAGGCAAGGAAAAGAGCTTCCTGCGCATCCACCTCCAAGAGGAGCCTGATGGCTCCGAACGCACCGCCCCCGTCAGCATCTACCGCGCGAATCCCATCCAGATCAATGTGCACAAGGAACACTTCCTGGATGAGGGCAATCTCACCAAAGCCTCTGTGGTGGAAGACATTGGCGGTTTTGCCATCAAGCTTGAGTTCAACCGGCAAGGCACCTGGCTGCTACAGAACCAGACCTCTGCCTACAAAGGCCGCCAAATCGTCATCGCCGCCCTCTTCGGAGATACCGCTGACAAACTGCGCTGGCTCGCCGCCCCTTACGTCAACCAACCCATCAATGATGGCGTCCTGCGCTTCACCCCTGATGCCACCCGGGAAGAGGCCGAACGCATCGTGCTCGGCCTGAACAACGTCATCGCCGATGTGAAGAAAAAAGCCCTCCTCAAGGACCACGACGACAAGTAAGCCCGTCATCAACACACCCGGAGCAATTTCCATCATCATCCTTAGCCCAGCACCATGCCGTTTGCCGTAAAAACCACCTTCTTCCTCCTGATCACCCTTCTGGCCCCGCAACTCCTCGCGCAGCCCTTCATTCTCCCGACCCCGAACCGCACCCTCTACGATCCCGAAGGCGCCACCAAATACTTCGCCCCCACGCCCGGTCGTGATTGGCGCAGCGGCACTTTCGGTTGCGTCCGGTCCGAAGGCTGGCAGATGCACGAAGGCATCGACATCCTGCCCGTCAGCCGCGACAAGTCCGGCGAACCCACCGACCAGGTCTGGGCCGCCGCTGAAGGCACCGTCGCCTATCTGAACCGCAAGGTCGCCCTCTCCAACTACGGCAACTACCTCATTCTCAAACATAACATCGAGGGCCTCGAAGTTTTCTCCCTCTACGCACACCTCAGCTCCATACGCAGCGACCTAAAGATCGGCTCGCCGGTGAAAGCCCGTGAAACTCTCGGCATCCTTGGTCGCACCGCCAACACCCGTCAGACCATCGCGAAGGAGCGCGCCCACCTCCATTTCGAGCTCAATTTCCTCGTCAACGACCGCTTCTCCCAATGGCACAAGACCTACCTGCCCGGCCAGCGCAACGACCACGGAACCTGGAACGGCCAGAACCTCATCGCCATCGACCCCTTGGAAGTCTTCCAGGGCCAGCAACGCGACGGTTCCCGTTACAGCTTCCTGAACTATGTGCGCAACCAGACCGAGCTCTGCCGCATCATGGTGCGTGACACCAGCTTCCCTTGGCTGAACCGCTACATCCGCCTCGTCCGCCGCAATCCCATCGCGGAGAAGAACGGCATCGCCGGCTACGAGATCGCCCTGAACTACAACGGCCTCCCCTTCCAGCTCATCCCCCGCTCCGCGATTGAGATTCCCGGCAAGGCTCGCATCCAGCTCCTCAGCGTGAACGCCGCCGAACAGGCCAAGCACCCTTGCCGCAAGCTCGTCACCAAAAAGGGCAACCAGTGGGAACTGACCGCCACCGGGCAGAAGCTCATCGATTTGCTCATTTATTAAAGCCCCGCATTGTTTTCTCTTTTCCTTGGAGCATTGGGCTTGGAATTTTCTGCTCCCAAAAATTAGCCCGCCAGTGCAACTGGCAATTCGTTCTTGCCCGCGAACCGCCAGTTGCTAATCCTTCCCGACTCGATTTTGTTATGAACTATCATATCTCGAAGCGTGCCGCGTCGTTGTCGCCATCTCTGACCTTGGCCATTGATTCCAAGGCTAAGGCCATGAAGGCCGCCGGAGAAGACGTCGTCGGTTTCGGCGCTGGTGAACCCGACTTTGACACCCCGCAACACATCAAGGACGCCTGCGCGAAGGCGCTCGCTGATGGATTCACCAAATACACCCCCAGCAGCGGCATCCCCGAACTCCGCCAGGCCATCGCCGACAAGTTCCAGCGCGAGAACGGCCTCACCTACAAGCCCTCCCAAGTCATCGTGAGCTGCGGCGGCAAGCATTCCTGTTACAACGTCGTTTTGGCCACATGCGAAGAAGGTGATGAAGTCATCATCCCCGCCCCCTATTGGCTCAGCTATCCCGAGATGGCCAAGCTCGCCGGCGCGACCCCGGTCATCATCAACACGTCCGACAAGACCGAGTTCAAGGTCACCCCGGAACAACTCCGCGCCGCCATCACCCCGCGCACCCGCCTCTTCATTTTGACCACTCCGAGCAATCCGACTGGCAGCGTTTACACGCCGGAAGAAGTGAAGGCTCTCGGTGACATCTGCGTGGAAAAAGGCGTCCTCATCATGAGCGATGAGATCTACGAACACCTTCTCTACGATGGAGCCGTGCACAAGTCCGTCGCCAGCTTCTCACCCGCGCACAAGGCCCACACCATCATCGTGCACGGCTTCGCCAAGGCTTGGTCCATGACCGGTTGGCGCTTGGGCTTCCTCGCCGCTCCGGAACCGATCGCCAAGGCCATCGACGCCATCCAGAGCCACAGCACCAGCAACCCGACCTCCTTCGCCCAAAAAGGTGGCGTGGCCGCGTTGACCGGACCGCAAGATCACCTGCCCAAGTGGCTCGCGGAATACGCGAAACGCCGCACCTACGCCTGGCAGAAACTCAACAGCATCCCCGGCATTAGCTGCGTGAACTCCAAAGGTGCGTTCTACCTCTTCCCGAACATCTCGCAAGTCGGCCTCAAGTCCGCTGACTTCTGCGCCCGCCTGCTCGAACAGGAAAAGGTCGCCGCCGTCCCCGGCATCGCCTTCGGTGCGGATGACTACCTCCGCATCAGCTACGCCACCAGCCTCGCCAACATCGAGAAGGGCTTGGACCGCCTGGAGAAATTCGTCAAAGGCCTGAACAAGTAAAACCAGTTCAGTCCACAACTTACCCTCACAAAAGGCCGACGCCAGTCGGCCTTTTTCTTTCCCCTTTATCCGTAGCCGACGAAGTGATGAGGCGGAACTAACCTCACATACTGGTAGCCGAAGACATCAGCCCGTGCTGACCTACTGGAACTATCTGACCCATAAGACTTATTCTCTCTGAACGTTGAGCATCTCCCCATTGTCCGCTGGTGCAACCGGCTTTCTTCATTCTCCCTTCTTAATTCTACTTTCCCCGCCCACCTCCCGGGCCACCTCCACAAACTTCATCACCGCTCCTTTCGCCACCTCCTCGCGATAAGCGACCCCGATCACGAACGGTGCCGGAGCCGGACTGATCGGCCGCACCTTGAGTCGCGGCCCCGCCAGGCACTCGAAGCCCTGCTGCACCAGCGCCACGCCATGCCCCGCCTCCACCGAGGCGATCAAACTCGTCGAACTGTCATGCTCCTCACTGATGACCGGCCGCCGCTTCAACGGTGCGAGCAAGTCCGCCAGCCACGCATGATACTCCGGATAATCTGCCGCCGTGTAAGCCACCAACCGCTCCTGCGCCACTTGTGCCAGACCGATGCGCCGCCGTCGCGCCAATGGATGCGCAGGGTGCGCCGCCACGCAGATCGCCAGCCGCCCCAGCTCTTCAAATTGGATCCCCCGCCGCGCCTTCACCTCCGTCCGGATCATCAGCGCCGCGTGCAGCCGTCCTTCCTTCAGCCCCTCCAGCATCTCTTGCGTGGAGAGGTCGTGCAATTGCACCCGCACCCCGGGGCTCATCTGCTGGAACCGGCGCAACGTCAGCGGCAATATCTCGACCATCAACGAGGGCGCATACCCCACCTGGATCACGCCCTTGCTCCCGCTGGCCACGGACTTCGCCACCGCGATCGCGTCCTCCGCCCTTTGCAGCACGGCATTCGCCTCATTCAGAAAGATCCGCCCCGCCTCCGTGAGCCGGATCGCCTTGGCCCCGTGCGTGAACAGCTCGACGCCCAGTTCACACTCCAGATCGCGTATCTGGCGGCTCAACGCCGGCTGCGAGACATGCAGCCGGGCCGCTGCCAGTGTGATGTTCTCCTCCCGGGCCACCGCCACGAAATAACGCAAATGCCGCAGTTCCATGCCGCGAGCATACCTTCCGTGCATGCTAAGCCAAGCAACTAAGCATTTCACTCCCTGCCCCAGTCGGGGTTAAGGTAGCGGGCACAAACAACCGGCGATTTGACTGCGCCGATCAACCCATAACCCAAAAGCCTTATGAGTAACTTCAAATACAACCGCCTCGATAAAAACAACGTCGCCGTCCTGCTCGTGGATCATCAGACCGGCCTCACCAACCTCGTCCATGACTTCTCGCCGGATGATTTCAAGAACAACGTCCTCGCACTGGCCGACGCCGCCAAATACTTCAAGCTCCCCACCATCCTGACCACCAGCTTTGAAGACGGCCCCAACGGTCCCCTCGTTCCTGAACTCAAGGAACTCTTTCCCGATGCTCCCTACATCGCCCGCCCCGGTAACATCAATGCCTGGGACAACCCTGATTTCGTGAAGGCCGTCAAAGCCACCGGTAAGAAACAACTACTCATCGCCGGCATCGTCACCGAGGTCTGCGTCGCCTTCCCCGCCCTCTCTGCCCTGGAAGAAGGCTACGAAGTCTTCGTCGTGACCGACGCCTCCGGCACCTTCAACCAGACCACCCGTGATGCCGCCTGGTTCCGCATGCAGGCCGCCGGTGCTCAGTTGATGACCTGGTTCGGCGTAGCGTGCGAACTCCACCGCGATTGGCGCAACGATATCGAAGGCCTCGGTGCCCTGTTCTCCAATCACCTCCCCAATTACCGCTGCCTCATCTACAGCTACCTCTCCCAGCAAAAGAAGAAGTGATTTCTGCTTGTCTTCATAGACAAACAAGCGCGCCCGAGCCTCTCAACCACTCGGGCGTGCTCTTGTACATCAGAACCTTCCAGCTTCGCTCCCTCCCATCTGTGCGATTCCGTGTTTCATCCGTGGCTAAAACAAAAAGGCCGGACGATCTCTCTTCCACGAAGTTCCCGGCCCTATCTCGATGTTCGACATTACTCACAGGATTTCGCCTTCCCATTTGACGAAACTTCCACACCGTGGCCTACTAGTCCACGTGACCAAGGCGTTTAACATCGGTATCAATCATACATGATTTTATGACACCATTACTCGCTGCCATTACTTTTTACGACATCCTGGGCATCTTCGCCATTTTTCTACTGATCGCCCGCGCCATTGATTTCGAAAAAAGGCATCGCTCTGAGATGCGCCGGTTGGAGAACAAGCTGGATCTCATTCTCAAGCATCACGGCATCACCATGCCTTCGAAATTGTCGCCAGAAGTGCAGCGTCTGGCCAAAGACCCTGCTCAAAAGATTGCGGCCATCAAACTGCATCGCGAGCAGAACCCGGGACTGGGTCTAGCCGAGGCCAAAGCGGAAGTAGAAGAATTTGCATGATATTTTCTGAGCTGCGTTGAGCTTTATCTGTCAAAACCACATTTCACACACCGTTGTCCGGCCCCTCTACGCTTTACTGTAATTCAGCCATTTTGTTTCCCCCCCATCTGTGTGAATCTGTGTTTCATCCGTGGCTAAAACAAAAAGGCCGGACGATCTCTCGTCCGGCCTTTCTCGTGATTCTACTGCGGCTTGATTAGCCCAGATACTGGAACCGCCCCGTGCTATCACCCAGGCGCGGAATACCCGTCACCCCCATGCGGTCCAGCATGGAGAGATACAGGTTCGTCATCGGTACCTGCTCGGTCAGCTTCAGGTGGCGGCCCGTCTTGATCGTCCCGCCGCCCTTGCCCGCGATGACCACCGGCAAATCGTGGTGCGTGTGGCGGTTGCCATCACCGATACCGCTGCCCAGCACGATCATGCTGTTATCCAGCAACGAAGTGCCGTCCGCATCCTTCGTCGCTTTCATCCGCTCGATGAAGTAGGCGAAGTTCTGCATGTGGAAATGATCGATCCGTTTCAGTTTCTCGATCATCACCTTGTCGTTCTGGTGATGCGAGAGATTGTGGTGGCCGTCCGGGATGCCGATCTCCGGGAACGGGCTGTTGCTGCCGTCATGAGCCATCAGGAACGTCGAGATGCGCGTCGTGTCCGTGCGGAACGCCAGCACCATCAGGTCGAACATCAGCTTGAAGTGGTTGGACTTCTCCTTCGGGATGCCCGTCGGCTTCTTGTAGTCCAGTTCCTTCGCGTTGAACTTCTCGGATGCTTCGATCTGCAGTTCCAGCTCTCGCACACCGGCCAGATACTCGTCCAGCTTACGCTTGTCATTCACCCCGAGCTGGCTCTGCAGGCGCTTGGCGTCATCCATCACGAAGTCCAGGATGCTCTTGTTGTATTCCTTGCGGAGCGCGGCGCTCTGCGCGTTCTCATTCGCGTTGCCGCCGCCGAAGAGGCGCTCGAACACCCGGCGCGGATCGTTCTCCGGCGCCATCGGCATCGTCTCGGTCTTCCATGAAAGATTGTACTGGTAGGCGCAGCTGTAACCGGAGTCACAGGACCCGGCCTGACGCGCCTTGTCGCAGCTCAGCTCCAGCGAAGGGAACCGCGTCTGCCGTCCCACCTTGCTCGCTGCGATCTGGTCCACCGAGACACCCACGCGGATGTCCGCACCGGCGGTCTTGCGCGCCTGCACGCCAGTCAGAAACGTCGCATTCGCCCGTGCGTGATCGCCCGCGCCATCCCCGTTCGCCTTGGCCTTGTCATGCTTCAGGCCGGACACGATCAGGATGTCCTCCTTAACACTCTTGAGCGGAGCCAGCGTCGGCGAGAGCAGATAGCTGGAACCCACACCTTGCGGCGTCCAGTTCTCACCGATCACACCGTTCGGGATATAGACGAACGCCATGCGCCGTGGCACTGCACCCACGGCTCCGGCAGCAGCGGCTTCAGCCGCACGCGCCATCGAAGGGCCCATCGCTTCCAAAGTCGGCAGCGCCAACATGGTTCCCAGGCCTTTCAGAAAAGTCCTACGTGGTATTTGCCAGGATTTGTTCATAGCTACGTCTGTGTCTGATTTTGTTACTACTATAACTTATTTTGACCACTCAGCCAAAATTAAATTCAAATTTCACACGCGCTGAGAGCGATATTCTTACTCGGCGTTCCTTATCTCTTTATTCCCGATAGGGAGGCCGAACTTCGGCTCACCGCTCGCCATCACCCCGCCGCAACTGGAACGGCACGCTCTTCACCACCGCCATCACCAGCGCCGAGAACTTGCTGTTCCCTGCTTTTGTCTCCCGGGCGATCTGTTCCAGCGTCGGCTTGTCATACCACTCCAGCCCGCGGCCCAGAGCGTAGATCAGCATCTTCTCCGCCATGCAGTGCAGGAACTCCTCCTGCTTTTCACTCGCCAGGATCTTGTTCAGTTCATTCGGCCCCGCAAAACTCTCGCCAGTAACCAGTTTGCCGGAAGGATCGATCTTGTGACCTTCATCCTTCTCCCGCCAGCCGCCCACACCATCAAAGTTCTCCAAGCCGAAACCCAGCGGATCCATGCGCGCATGGCACGAGGCGCAGCCCGGATCGGCCCGGTGCTTCTCCAACCGCACGCGCAAGCTGCCCGTAGCCGCTTCCTTGTTCGTGTCCAGTGCCGGCACATCCGGTGGAGCTGGTGGCGGCGGTGTCGCCAGCAGGTTCTCCAGCACCCACAACCCGCGCTTCACCGGCGAGGTCCGGGTTGGATTCGAGGTGATCGTCAGAATGCTGCCATGCGTCAGCACCCCGGAACGCTGCGTGCCCGCCAGCGATACCTTCTGGAACTTGTCACCCACCACCCCGCCGATGTTGTAATGCTCCGCCAGCCGCTCGTTCACGAACGTGTAATCCGCGATCAGGAAATCGAACAACGACCGGTCCTCGCGCATGATGTGCTCGAAGAACATCTCCGTCTCCTTCCGCATCAGGCTCTTCAGGCTGTCATCCCACTCCGGATACGTCTTCGGGTCCGGCGAGACGATGTCCAGGTTCCGCAACATCAGCCATTGCCCGGCGAAATTCTGCACCAGCGCCTTAGCCTTGTTGTCACGTAACATCCGCTGGACCTGATAGGCCAGATTTGCCCGCAGTTGCCCGCGCCGCGCATAGTCGAACAGCTCCGTATCCGGCATGCTGCTCCAGAGGAAGTACGACAGGCGCGAGGCCAGCGCATACTCATTGATCGGATGCGCCTTCTGCGGATTATCCGGCTCCGGCTGGATCTCCCCACGGAAAAGGAACTGTGGCGACACCAGCACCGCCGTCAAAGTCAGCTTCACCGATTTCTCGAACGGTTCCTTGTTCTTCTCGCCCAGATTGAAGATCGCCATCAACCGGTCCAGCTCACCACTCGTCACCGGACGCCGGAACGCCCGCATGGCAAACGCCTCGATCAAGTCCCGCGCCACCTGCTGCCGGTCTCCTGCCCCCGTGGGCTTCTTGGTGAAAATCTGGTTGTGCGTATCCGGATACACCGGGTTCACCGTATTGATCGGCCCCGCCACATCCACATGATGCACGATCAGGTTGGTGTCGATCTGCCGTTTCTTGGTCTTGTCCTTGGCTGAAGCAGCTTGGAAAAAGTCGTTCAAGAACGCCACCGCGATCCGTGCATCTCCGGCCTTGGCCGTGAACTTCACCTCGAACGTGCCCGGATTATCGGCCACTTCCCGCACATCGAACTGCTTCAGATCCTTGCCCGCATAACGCACCGCCATCTTCACCGGCTGCGGCCCGCCCTGCTGGCCATAAGCTCTCACATAGATGTAATACTCGCCATCCACCGGAAAATTGTAGTTAAAAAACATTTCCCCGTTGGAAACCAAAATGCGCGCATCACCGGAATACGGCGTACCACCCGCCAGTCGCGTCGCCCCGAACCGCGTGGTCGGCGGCTTCGGCAACCCCACCACGATCGCCTTATCCAAGATGTTCTCCGCCGCCTTCAGATACTTCTCCAGCATGATCGGCGATAGCGAAAGAACGTCACCGATATTGTCAAAACCGTAACCCGTATCATCCGCCGGAAAATCGTCCGCTGGATCGAAATCCACACCGACCAGATCACGGATGGTGTTATTATACTCCACCCGGTTCAGCCGGCGGATGGTCACCCGGCCGGGATCAGGATTCTTCGGGTCCGCCTTGAAAATCTCCTTCTCCACCCACTCCGAGATCAGGTCGCGCTGTTCCTGCGTCGGCATGGGCTTCTTCTCCGGCGGCATCAGGCGCTGCTCCACGTTCTGCGCCACGCTGTTCCACAGTTTCCGCTCCTTCAACAGCAACGCCACATCACCCGGTTCATCCAACGCCACGCCACCCTTCTTCGTCCCGTCCGAGTGGCAGTCGTAGCAATACTCCACAAGGATAGGCTTGATGTCTTTCTCGTAAGAAATCGTGCCATGCTGCTTCTTGGGAGCCGCCTGGTCTGGCTTCGCCAATGCCGCCATCTGCACTGGACCGCTGGTGGCCGCTGCTGGCTGCTTGAACAGGTCAAAAATTCCCGCCGCCGTCACCCCGGAGAAGGTGCCGACCAGCGCTAGTGATACGACTTTTCTGTTCAACTTCATGCTGTCTGAATCTCAAATATTATCCTTTGGACGTCCTTGTCCAAGAATAATTTAACGCATACGTATTATTCCGTAAGTAAACGTAATTCAGAAACGGCGCTCTGACAAATCAGACCAAGGCATCTGCCGGCAAAATCTCCGCATCGTAATCTCTGCCCCCCAGTCCCTTGGCCAGCTTCCGCGCCGCCAAAATCCCCACCATTCCCGCATTATCCGTGCACAATTGCCGCTCAGCCAGCCGCAGCGTGAAACCCCTCTTGGCGCACTCATCCGTAAGCTTCACCCGCAAGCCGCTGTTGCAAGTCACTCCACCGGAAGCCGTCACACAACGATACTTCAGCCGTTTCGTCGCCCGGATGGTCTTGGTCACCAGCACCTCCACGATGGCCGCCTGCACACTGGCACACAGGTCTGCAATACCCGCCTCCGAAGTGATGACACTAGGATTATCCCGCAAGAAATACCGGACCGATGTCTTCAACCCGCTGAAGCTGAAGTCATCATCCGGCTCATGCAACATCGGCCGGGGAAAGACAAACGCCTGCGGATTCCCCTGCCCCGCCAGCCGGTCCAGATGCGGCCCACCCGGATACGGCAGCCCGATCAGCTTCGCCACCTTGTCGAAACATTCCCCCGCCGCATCATCCACCGTCCCACCCAAGACCCTATGATCCAACTCCCCCCGCACATCCACCAACATCGTATGCCCCCCACTGACGATCATCGACACATTCGGCTGAAACAGATCAAACCGCGCCCGCGAAGGCTCACCTTCGATCCAGGGCGAATACAGATGCGCCTCATGATGATTCACTCCGAGAAACGGCACCCCCAACGACCACGCCATCGCCTCCGCCGCGCGAAACCCGATCATCAACGCATTCGGTAAACCTGGCCCCTGCGTCGCCGCGACCGCCGTCAACTCGCTCGCCTTCACCCCGGCCTTCGCCAACGTCTCATTCACCACCGGCGTCAGATTCCTGAGATGCTCCCGTGTCGCCAATTCCGGCACCACTCCACCATACTCCTCATGTAACTTGATCTGCGACGAAACGACTGTGGACAAGATGACATCATCCCGCACCACCGCCGCACTCGTCTCATCACAAGAAGTCTCTATGGCTAGAATCAGCATGGAACGTTCTACCAGAAATTAACGGAAAGCTTCGCCCGAACAGGGCCAAATGTTCTCCCTCTCCCCACCAAGGGAGAGGGCCGGGGTGAGGGGGAAGGAGATATCCGCAAGCAAAAGCAGCTTTTTAAAACCGCCAACGCAAAACGCTTTTCCTCATTACCCCTTCTTCGTCGCCTTCTTCGCATCCTGCCCCGTATACAGCAAAATCCCCTTCAGCAGATCCATCGCGCGATCCAATTGCACATCCTTCGTGCTGAGGACCTTTTCTTTCTCCTCACCCTCCAGCATCTCCGCCCCACCCGGGGAACGTAATTTCGCCAGATTCACCTCATCCTCGAGCGACATCGGCACGATGCTGTCCGGCGTGATGCCGTGCTCATGGATAGTCTTGTGGCTGGGCGTGTAATACTTCGCCGTCGTCAGGCGCAAGGCGGAATCATCCGGCAGCGGCAGGATGCTTTGCACTGAGCCTTTGCCGAATGTCTGCTCGCCCATGATATGCGCCCGGCGAACATCCTGCAGGCAACCCGCCACGATCTCCGACGCGCTCGCACTGCCGCCATTCACCAGCACCACCATCGGGATGTCTTTGTAATAGCCCGGCCCCTTCGCCGAATAAGAAGACTTCTGCGCCTCATTGCGCCCCTCCGTCGTGACGATCAGTTGGCCACGTGGCAGGAACAGCTCGCTCACCTTCACGGCCTGGTCCAGCAACCCGCCCGGATTCGCCCGCAGATCCAGCACCAGCGCCTTCATTCCCTGCTTCTGCTGCTTGTCCAGCGCCGCCTTCAATTCCTCCGCAGTCTTCTCCCCGAACTGCGTCAGACGCACATAGCCGATGTTATCCTCCAGCAGCTTGAACTCCCGTTTGCCGCTCAGATCCTTCGCCGTATCCACCTTGATCTCGGCCCGGACCAGTTTGATCTCCTTCGGCTCCGTCCAGCCTTCCCGCAAAATCTTGATGGTCACCTCCGTGCCCGGCACCCCGCGCAAACGCTTCACCGCCTCCGAGATCGCCAACCGCTCGGCGTTCTTCCCGCCGATCTCGACGATCCGGTCACCCGACAAGATGCCCGCCGCAAATCCCGGCGTGTCCTCGATCGGCGCCACCACCGTTAGAAAACCGTTCTTCGACTGGATGACGATGCCCACACCGCCGAACTGCCCTTCCGTGTCATCCTGCAAATCCTTGAACTTGGACGCATCCATGAACTCGCTGTGCGGGTCCAAGGTGGACACCATGCCGCGCAAGGCCCCGTGCATCAGGTCCTGGTAGGATATTTTCTCCCCGTCCACGTAATCCTTCCGGATCATCTCCATCACCCGGGCCAACAACGCATAATGGCTGTACGGATCATCCTTGCCCGCCGCGTGAACATTCTGGAGATAGATCTGCGCGCCGAGGAACAGGTTCAACCCGAGCACCACGGTCACTGCGCTGAAGAGGATACGTTTCTTCATAAATCGCTTTGTTGGGCCACTACTACGCGCAAAAGTAAAACCCATGCCCCAAAATAGCAAGCGGCGGAAACAAGGGATAAATCCCAAACCCAAAGCTCCAAACACCAGAGAAACTTAAACGCTCAAATTGGACGTGATTTTAAGTAGTTAAAGCAATCCGTCTAAGCACGCGACCTGTGCCCCGACACTTGTGTCGGGGTCGGCAGTCCGAGGACGCCCGCCGTGGCTAACAACCCTCTACTCATCCACTTTTAATCACATCCGCCAGCAACAGTGGTGCAATTTTGAGATGACAAATCCGCCCCACAAGCAGATACAAGAGCAATGGGCATGCTAATTCTGATCTTTAGCTTCCTGTTTGTGTTCATCGCCAACTACTGGCATTGGATTCGATGCCAACGCACGAATTTTTTCCCGTTTCCTCTCTCTGGCTGGCCACAGGTTATTTATCTCCTTTGGGTCTTTAGCCTCATTCCGTTGACATGCTTACAACTGCTGGACCTCATTCCTGCCAATGTTATGGCATTTCACATGATATGTTTTACCCTGACTCTTAATATCTACAGCATTTTTGACAGAGAACGCCGGTTTCAAAAGAACTCGAAGCCAAGCGACCAACCGGTTAGCCATTGAAGGTTGAACCTTCTCTGGAGCTTGGTGTTTTGGATTTGGAGCTTCGCCCTTCAGACCTCTCACTTCCCTAAGAGTATCTCCAACCACGGAATATCCGAAGGCGCCGTCGCCTTCACATTCGGCGTTGCACACTCCACCAGCCGCACCGGCTGCCCGATGAGTTCACACGCCGCCGTATCATCTGTCACCAGCAGTCCTCGTTCCTTCACTAGCGAAAGCGCCTTACGGATGACCGGCACCTGAAAGGTCTGCGGCGTCTGCACCGACCACAACCGGCTCCGGTCCAGATGCCCGCTGATGGTCTTTCCATCGTTCGATTCCTTCATCGTATCCACCACCCGCTGCGCCGCCACCGCTGCGCCAGTCTCCCTTGCGGCTTGGATAGTCGCCGTGATTAGCTCATGCGTCACACACGGACGCGCCCCGTCATGGATGGCCACGATCTCCGTGCCTTCCCGGACGGCCACAATGCCATTCCATACCGAGTCCTGCCGCTCCTTGCCGCCCGGCACCAGCTTGTAAGCTTTCTTGAACCCCTCGGCCATCGCCAGTTCCTCGAAAGCTGATTGCATCCCCTCCCGCACCACCACCACGATCTCATCGATGGCACTGCATGTCTCGAACTGCCGCCACGTGTGCACGATGATCGGCTTGCCCCCCACTTCGAGGAACAGCTTGTCCACATTCGGCCCCATGCGCGTCCCGCGCCCCGCCGCCACTATCACTGCTGATACCATAAAATCTTGCTCTGTAGCCGCCGACATCAGTCGGCGCTGACTGTTTTTGGTGAAATTGTTTAGTGGGTTACCTCGTTAAACCGTTTCACCATTTAACGATTTCCCCCATCCGTGTTTCGTCTGTGTTCCATCTGTGGCTAAACAGTCTTGGCTACTCTCCAATCCAGCAATTTCAACTGGATCGTCGTCCGCCCATTGTACTCGTTTTTCTGCGGCGCAAAAGCCAGATCAAACACGCCCTTCGGCAACGGCGCATCCCCCACGCCCCACCACACCACATCGCGCACAGACACTCCGTCCGTCGCCTGGAACTTCACATGTTGTCCCTCTTTTCCCATACGGCGCGGCTCACCGGTCACACGGAGATTACGCGCCGCCAGTTGCACCGCCGCGTTCCCCTGCCCCATCGGCTCCAGCTTCTGTAAGGCTTCCAGAAAAATCATGTCCACCTGGCTCAAGGTCACCTCCGCATCCAGCGAGAGCCGAGGTTGCAGATACTCCGGTGCGATGGACTTCTGCGCCAGCTCATTCAAACGCGTCCGGAACGTCTCCACCTGCTTCGGCTCGATCGTCAATCCCGCCGCCATCGCGTGCCCGCCATGCTTAACCAGCAAATCACCACACGCCCGCAATGCCGCCGCCAGATCAAAACCCTCAATACTCCGGCCCGACCCGCGCCACTCATCACCTGACCCGCCCATGATGATGGTGGGCCGATAGAACTCCCGCAACACCCGCGACGCCACGATGCCCACCACGCCGATGTGCCAAAGCATCTCGCCCTCCACGATGACGTAATCCCGCTCCGGATTGAACCGGCTCCGCACCGTGGCGATGGCCGCCTCCGCCATACCGCGTTCGATCTCCTGCCGCTCACGATTCCGCGCATCCAGTTCCCGCGCCAGCGGCAAAGCCTCCGCCACCGAGTTCGCCCGCAACAAATCCAATGCCTGCGAGGCATTCTCCAGGCGCCCCGCCGCATTCAGGCGCGGCGCCAACTGGTAACCGACCTCATACACCCCGACATTCGCGCCCGTCTGACTCACTTCTTTCAAGGCAACCAAGCCCGGCCGGCTGGTTTCCCCCAGTGCCTTCAATCCCTGCGCGACCAAGATCCGGTTCTCGCCCCGCAAAGGCACCAAGTCCGCCACTGTCCCCAGAGCCACCAAGTCCAGGAACTGCCGGATGTCATACGTGGCCATCGCCGGCAGATTCAGTTCGCGCCCGCGCTTCACCAACGCATGCAGGAGCTTGAAAGCCAGCCCCACGGAACACAGCATCTGACTGCCTTTATCATCACTGCGCTGCGGATTCACTAGCGCATGCGCCGCCGGTTCCGGGGTGGAGACTTGGTGATGATCCAGCACCAGCACATCCACCGCCCGTTCGTTCAACCATTGAATGGTCTCGATTGCCGTCGAACCGCAGTCCACCGCCAGCAGGAGCTTCGCCGGAAAACGGCTCAGGCAGTTCTCCACCCCGTCTTTGCTCAGCCCATACCCTTCGTCCATGCGATGCGGCAAATACGTCTCCACCTTCCACCCCAGCTTGCCCAAGGATTCGCTGAGCAAGGTCGTGGAAGTCACTCCGTCCACATCGTAATCCCCGAAGATGACCACCAGCTCGCCCCGCTCACGTGCGGCATAGAGCCGTTCAACCGCTTTCACCATGTCCGGCAGCAAAAACGGATCACGCAAGTTCTTGAGTTTGGGTTCGAGAAACTCCGAGGCGATCGTTGGTTCCGAGATCTCCCGGTTCAGCAAACACTGGGCGAGCAAGGGGGAGATGCGCAGGCTCTGGCTCAGCAGACGGGCCAGTTCCAGTTGGATCGGCGCAAATGACCAGCGGTATGATTTCACTTAGAACCCAAAAAAATTACGGACCGTTTCCGAATAACGCTCAAAGACTTCCACAACCGCCTTGGACAGCGCCAGCAGATAAACCACCGACGCGACTGAGAAGAAATAGCCCACCCAGATCATCACCGCATCCTCCTCCATCAGGCTGACACAGATGAAGATCACGGCAAGTCCGGGACCGGAGTTGGTGAAGGGGATGGGCAGCGGCATCGTGAGCAGCAGCCCCAGAAATGCGATGAGCAGCCCGTTCGCCCGGCGCGAGGCCTCATTCGCGATCCAGTCCCGGCCGCGGGGCTTGACCTTCTTCTCGATCCACTTCACCCACTTGATGCTCGCCGACAAGATCTTGCGCTGATGCTCCACGGAGATCTTCTTGCGCCCGATGAACAGGGGCAATTTGGGCGGCAGGCCCAAAGCCATCCTCATGCCTGCCAGAAATATTATCAGACCGACGATGAGACTGAACCCCGGCAAGGGGATCGGCGTGATGAACGGCAGGCTGATGAGGATGAGGAAAAGATACACTCCGCGCCCGCCCGTGCGTTGGATGAGCTGATTCAGCGTCAGCGCCGTCTGGCCCTCCGCCTCCCCAAGCAGCTCTTCCAGACTCTGGGATAACGGCTTGGCGTGCATACCTCCCGGTCAGGACTTCGTCTCGTCCGTTTTGCCTGCACCGTCAGCCACTTTGCCTTTCTCCCGTCTGGCCGCCACCACTGAGAGCAAGACAGACCCGATGATGATACCCGCGATGACCACCAGCGATAGATTCGTCGGGATCTTCATCTGATACCACTCTGGGGTCTTGCCGTGCGGGTCGATCAGCATCTTCACGCCGATGAATACCAGCACGATGGACAAACCCACCTTGAGATACCGGAACATGCCGATGGCGTCCGCCAGCACGAAGTATAGCGAGCGCAGTCCCAGGATGGCGAACACGTTCGAGGTGAACACAATAAACGGCTTGTTCGTGATGGCGAAGATGGCCGGAATGGAATCCACGGCAAAGATGAGGTCCGTCGTCTCCACCATCAGCAACACCAGCGCCAGCGGTGTCAGCATGGCCTTGCCATCCACTTTGGTAAGGAACTTCTGTCCGTCAAATTCCTTGGATACCGGATACAGCTTGCGGGCCAGCCGGATGACCGGATTCTTCTCCGGTTCCACGCCCTCATCCCCTGCAAAAAGCATCTTGATGCCGGTGAAGACCAGGAACGCCCCGAATACGTACAGCATCCAGGAGAACGTCTGGATCAAGGCCGCCCCCACCCCGATCATGACACCGCGCATGATGAGTGCGCCCATGATGCCCCAAAACAATACACGGTGCTGATACTCCAACGGCACCCGGAAATAGGCGAAGATCAGGGCGATCACGAACACATTGTCCATCGAGAGCGAAAGCTCGATGATGTAGCCCGTGATGTATTGCAGCGCCTCCTCCTTGCCCCGCATCTGATACACCAGACCGGAGAAAGCCATCGATAACGTGAACCACAGCGCCGTCCAGCCCAGCGCCTCCTTGAAACGCACGACCCTCGCCTCGCGATGAAACACACCAAGGTCGAGGGCCAGGAAGAACAGGATTACCAGGATGAACCCGGCGTAATGCCAAGGCGTGATTTCCGTGATCGCAAGCATCAGTGTGTTTAACGGACTCCGGCCGTCTCAACCGCATTGTCCATCACCACAGTGGAAGCAACCGCCTTCGGCCGTTCACCCTTATGATACCACAGCACGATCGCCGCCGCGATGTACATACTGGAATAGCAACCGGTGATGATACCCACCAGGAAGGTGAAGGCGAAATCGTTGATGACGCCGCCGCCGAAGAGATACAGCGCCCCCGTGGAGAGCAGCACCGTTCCGGAAGTGATGATCGTGCGGCTCAGGGTCTCGTTGAGCGCGATGTTCATGATATCCTTGAACGAACCCCGCGTCCCCAGCTTCAGATGCTCGCGGATACGGTCGAAGATGACGATCGTGTCGTTGATCGAGAAACCGATGATCGTCAGGATGGCCGCCACCATCGTGGCGCTCAGCTCGCGATCCGTCAGGAAGAACCAGCCCAAGGTCATGAACACGTCGTGGATCACCGCCACCACCGCGCCCAAGGCGAAGGAGAATTCATAACGCAGCGCCACATAGACCAAGATGCCGAGCAAGGACAGCAAGACGGCCACAATGGCCGACTTGATGATCTCCGCCCCGACCGTCGCCCCCACCTTGTCCAAGGCGACTTGCTTGAAGCCGGCGTCCTTGAAAGCGGCCTGCAGGATGCCTTCCACCTGAGTCCCCTTGTCGAATTCCGTCAGCACGCTCAGGCGCTCTTTGCCGCCGCCTTGGTATTGCGGCATGACTTCGCCGATCTTTGCCGCCTCCAGGGCCGTGCGCACCTCGCCCAGCTCCACTTTCTGGGTGAATTCCAGCATGGCATTGTCACCGCCGCGGAAATCCACACCCAGCACATCCGTGCCCCGGTAGAACACCCCGTAGGCGGTGCCCACCAGCACCAAGGCCCACGATACGGCAAACGCCGGCTTGGCGAGCTTGAGGAAATCGAACTTGGTATGGCCGATCAACTTCATCATCGGTAGTTTCGTGACCACATTCTTCGCGATCAGGAAATCGAAAATCAACCGGGTCACCACCAGGGCAGTGAACATGCTCACCGCCACACCGATGGTCAGCGTGACACCGAAGCCCTGCACCGGACCGGTGCCGAAATAGATCAGGATCACAGACGAGATGAGCGTCGTCACGTTCGCGTCCAAAATGGTGCTGAACGCCTTGTCATATCCGGCATTCAATGCCCCCCGCAGGGACTTGCCCGCCGTCAGCTCCTCGCGTATGCGCTCGAAGATCAGCACGTTCGCATCCACCGCCATGCCGATGGTCAGCACGATACCGGCGATGCCCGGGAGCGTGAAGGTCGCGTCCACCGAGCACATCACCCCGATCAGGATGAGGATGTTCAGAATCAAGGCGACATTTGCCACCAGACCGGCGAGCAAATAATAGCCCAACATAAAACCCGCCACCAAAGCCGTGCCGATCACGGAGGCCCGGACTCCGCTCTCAATGGAGTCTTTGCCCAGCGAGGGATCCACAGTCCGCTCTTCCAGGATGCTGACCGGGGCTTCCAGCGGATTCTCCAGCGCATTGGCCAAGCGGTACGCTTCTTTCAGGTCGTAATTGCCGGTGATCTGGCAGTTGCCGCCCAAGATGGGTTCATTGATGTTCGGTGCAGAATACAGTTCGCCATCCAGCACGATAGCCAGTTGGTGCCCCACATGATCGCTGGTGATTTTGCCGAACTTGCTTGCCCCCTCGCTGTCGAAGGAAAGATGGATCTCCGGTTTGGAAGTCACCGGGTGCAAGGCCACCCCGGCGCGTTGCACATATTTGCCGGTCAGCCCGCCTTCGGCCTTCTTGCCGACCACATAAGCACGGCTGCCTTTGGCACCGTCCTGGCCGGTGACCTCTTCTCTAAGGATCTCATAGCCCGGCGGCACGATGCCCTGTTGCAGATAGCGGTCGCTCTCGGGATGAACAATGCGGAATTCCAGATGTGCCGCCTTCTGGATGGTCTCCCGGACGGCCTCGCTGTCGGATTCGGAAAGACCCGGCATCTGGATCAGGATGCGGCTGTCACCCTGTGGCTGGATGACCGGCTCGGCCACGCCGAAACGGTCCACCCGCTTGCGCAGCACTTCCACGGCTTGGGAAAGCGCCTGCTCTTTACGGTGCGCGCGCTCCAGTTCACTGAAAGTCACCTTATTGGTCCCCTGCTCCTCGGCCGCCGTCACCACCTTGTCCACGTCCACACCGACCACGAAAGCCGTGCCGCCCCGGAGATCCAAGCCCAGGCGGATCTGGCCCGAAGCCTCGCGCTGCACCTTGTTCAGGATCGCCCGTTTGAGATTGGCCGGTTCACCCTTGATGTAGCCGGGGAAATTGGCGGCGATGTCATTCGTGCCGATGGCGTCCCACAGGCTGCCATAGACGCGGGTCGGATCCTGCGCCTGCAATTTGCGCGCCTGCTCTATGATAGCCGTGAATTTCGCGTCCTTGACCGTCGCCTTTTCCTCAAAAACCTCGATAAGATTGCGGTCTGTCGGCGGGGTCATTTCATTGACCGACCACGCAACGACGAAAACAATCAGTAATAATTTCCAAAGATGACTGGAATTCATGCGAACTTTCTAAATTCTAAAAATGATTAGGCTTCCTTGACTTCCGGTCCGCTGCTGTTGCCGCGTTCTGTGATCTCCGAAACGGCCGTGCGCAGGACTTCAAACTTCGAATCCTCCGAACGCACCACCACATGCTTCTCTTTTACTGAAACGATGACACCCACGATGCCACCATTGGTCACCACCTTGTCCCCTCGTTTCAATGTCTTCAGCAACTCAGCGTGTTCCTTCGCCTTCTTCTGCTGCGGACGGATCAACAGGAAATAGAAGATGACGAACATCAGAATGAGCGGCACAAAACTCGACCATCCTGGAGGCCCCTGCTGTTGTCCCGTGGCTTGGGCCAGTAAATATGTCAATCCGGTATCAGTCATAGACGCAAAATAGGCGATAACTCTATGTATCAAAGTCGTGAACGCAAGTCATTTGGCACACGTTCTTCGACGACACACTCACAGTATGTCCCGACAGTGACCCCACGGCTTTCGCTCAAAAGTTCAGTTTAGCCCGCCTTACCTCCCTGCCAATTAGAAAACTTCGCCCGCATTCCGATCACCCGGCCTGCTCTCCCCGGCTGACGGTCTCGCCCTTGCGCTGATGGTCCTCCCGTGCCATAAGCACCCTCTCTGATGGCACATAATTCTTGATGAATTCCTCGCGAAAAGCCCCAAAAGTACCCGCCGCGATGTGCGACCGGATATCCGCCATAACTCGTTGGAACATGAAGGTGTTATGCACGCTGAGCATGCGCAAACCGAGGATTTCCTCCACGTTCAGCAAATGCCGCAAGTAGGCTCGTGTGAAGTTCTTGCAGGCGTAACACTCACAGCCTTCCTCAATCGGTCCAAAATCGGCCTTATTGAAACCGCCCTTGATGCTGACGGTGCCTTTGTAAGTAAACGCCGTTCCGTTCCGCGCCACCCGTGTTGGCAGCACGCAATCAAACATATCCACCCCGCGCGCCACCAGTTCCACCAATTGCGCCGGTGTCCCCAAGCCCATCGCGTAACGCGGCTTGTTCGCCGGGAGATGCGGTTCCGTGTATTCCACGGCTTTCATCATCTCCGGTTCCGGCTCACCCACACTCACACCACCGATGGCGTAACCGTCAAAATCCATACCCACGATGGCCTTCGCGCACTTCTCCCGCAGTTCAGCATGCCCTGCCCCTTGGGCGATACCAAAGTAGAACTGCCCCGGCGCACGTGGCTGCACCCGGCAAACCTCTGCCCAACGGATGGTCCGCTCCACGGCCGCGCGAATCTCTGCGTAAGGTTTGTCATGCGGCGGGCATTCATCGAAAACCATGGCGATGTCGGAGCCTAACTCACGTTGGATCGCCATCGATTCCTTCGGTCCCATGAATATCGGCGAGCCATCCAGATGCGAACGGAACTCCACGCCGTCTTCCCGTACCGTCCGGATCTTACCGAGGCTGAACACCTGAAACCCGCCAGAGTCCGTAAGGATGGGCAGATTCCAGTTCATGAACTTATGCAAGCCACCCGCCTGCCGCATGATGTCCATGCCGGGACGGATGGAGAGATGATACGTGTTCCCCAGAATGATCTGGGTGTTCATCTCCAGCAGCTCACGCGGATCCAGCGCCTTCACGCTCGCCTGCGTGCCCACTGACATGAATACCGGGGTATCGACGATGCCACGGGTGGTCGTCAGCCGTCCCAGACGCGCCTTGGACGTCGTATCCGTTTTTAAAAGCTCAAACATTACAGGTCAAAAATGGACCACCGTCCCAAAAAAGTTTTCAGGACGGTGGTTTGAATAAATTACTTGCCCACCAACTCCAGCACCTTGGCCAGCGCATCTTCCTTCTTCAGCGGTGTCAGTTCGCCACCGCGCAGCTTCAATTCCACTTCGCCCTTGGCCAGTGATTTCTCGCCGATGCCGATGCGGATCGGGAAACCAACCAGTTCCGAGTCCTTGAACTTAACGCCCGGCCGGTCATCGCGATCATCGAGGATGACATCGACGCCCTTGGCGGTGAGTTGCGCATAGAGTTCTTCCGCGACCACCATCGTCGGGCTGCCCGGCGCCACACCCAGCGGCGTGATACACACTTGATACGGCGCCACGGAGATCGGCCAGATGATACCGTCCTTGTCATTGCGCTGCTCAATGATCGCCTGCATCGTGCGCGTCACGCCGATGCCGTAGCAACCCATCACGCAAGGCTTCGCCACACCGTTCTCATCCAGATACGTCGCCTTGAGAGCTTCGCTGTATTTCGTGCCGAGCTTGAAGACGTGACCGACTTCAATCGCGCGCCGAATCTTCAACGGCAGACCGGATTTCTCGCACAACTCACCGACCTTCACCGTGCGCAGATCCGTCCAATGATTCACCTCGATATCGCGATCGATCTCGACATGGCGGAAATGGAAACCATCTTCATTTGCACCCGTGGTCATGCCCTTGGAGCCGCGCAGCACTTCATCGGCATAAACCGGAATGGCCGACTTCATTGCGGCTTTCACCGCACCCAAGCTGCCGGGACGTGCGCCCATGGCTTCAAAGATCTCATCCGCCGTGGCCGGACGATATTCATTCGTGCCGATCTGGCCCGCGAACTTCGCTTCGTTCAACTGGTCATCACCGCGCAAGAGCACGATGACCAACTTGCCCTGTACCAAATAGACCAGCGTCTTGATCTGCTGATGACCGGCCACGTTGTAGGGATCTTTGCCCAACGCCTCGATCGTCACCACACCGGGCGTCGCGAACTTCTCCGGCGCAGTGCCAGTGGATTCCGTCGGCGTCGCCGTCAAAGGTCCACGGCTCGAGGCCTTCTCGATGTTCGCCGCGTATTGGCCGGACTCGCAATAGACCACGTCGTTCTCACCCGTCTCCGCCGGCACCATGAATTCATGAGAGAACTTGCCACCGATAACACCCGTATCCGCTTCCACGGGGAACGACTGGATGCCGCAACGCTCGAAGATCCGCGTGTAGGCATCATACATCTTCTGGTAGCTCACCTGCGCCGCTTCATCCGTCGTGTCGAAGCTGTAGGCGTCCTTCATGATGAACTCCTTCGCGCGCATCAGACCGAAGCGCGGGCGGATCTCATCACGGAACTTCACCTGGATCTGGTAGAAATTCTTCGGCATCTGGCGGTAAGAATTGATCTCACCGGCCGCGAGGGTCGTGATGACCTCCTCATGCGTCGGGCCGAGCACCCATTCCTTGCGAGCCCGGTCTTTCACCTTGAAGAGCACGTCGCGCGCGGTCTCGTAACGGCCCGTCGCCTGCCAGATTTCGGGTGGTTGCAAGGCGGGCATCAACACTTCCAAGGCACCGGCGCGATCCATCTCTTCGCGCACGATCTGTTCCACCTTGCGCAGCACCCGCAAACCGAGCGGCATGAAGGTGTAGAGACCGCCCGCCAGCTTGCGGATCAGCCCCGCGCGCAGCAGCAGTTTATGAGAAGTGATCTCCGCATCAGCCGGAGACTCTTTCAAAGTCGGTATTAAAGAATTAGTCCAACGCATGGGGGCAAAAGGTGTGTGTTACAACGGAATGGGTCGAGCGGAAAATGAAAAAGCCGGAGCAGCACTGAGTCCGCTCCGGCTAAAATGACAGGTTACTTCACTGTATTAACGAGCGGCGCGAGCCCCTGAATCCGAACTTCCAGGCGATCTCCGGACTCAATCGGTCCTACCCCGCTGGGTGTGCCGGTCAGGATGACATCGCCAGGCAGCAAGGTCATGTTCGTGGAAATGAAGCTAACCAGTTCGAAACAGTTGAAAATCATCTGGCTTGTATTCGAGTTCTGGCGCAACTGGCCGTTCTGGAATAACTGGATGGTCAGATCATGCGGGTCGATCTTCGTTTCCACGTATGGCCCGAGTGGCGTGAACGTGTCGAAAGACTTCGCCCGGGTCCGCTCACCCTCGGCATTCTGGATCGTGCGGTCGCTGATGTCCTGCGCGGCGGTGTAACCAAAGATGTAACGTGCGGCGGCAGCGGAAGTTACGTTGCGGACCCTACGTCCGATGACGATGGCCAATTCCGATTCAAAATCTGTCCGATGATTGCTGAAAGGGACTTCCACCTTGGCTCCATCAGGGATCAGTGAAGTCGGAGCCTTCAGCCAGAAAAGCGGTTCTTTGGGCAGCGGTTTGTTCGATTCCCGGGCGTGATCGGCGTAGTTCAAGCCCACCGCAATGATTTTGGAAGGGGCTACCGGCGTGAGGGTTTTAACGCCCTTGAACGGCATGGGCTTCTTGGAGTAGGAGGGAGACCCAAAGACATCGCCCTTGAGACGGAATAACTCACCGTCCACCACTTTTGCGTAAAAGATTTCGTCGCCCTTTTGAAATCGGCCGATGGCTGCCATATAATTGTCCCTGATTCGTAACATTTTTTATTGACAAATCGCAAGCTGAAAGTCAGGCACACCCCTCTGCAAAAAAACGCCACCAAGACAATAACCGTCTGATTATAAACAAGTTAAGAACAAGATTGGAACCTGCAGATATTGCTGCAACAGGTCTCGTTTTTGCCTTTCGCACCGCAACCTTTTGGTGGCAAAGGGGTTTAATCAGAAGTAGTATGCCGGAAGCTATGCGCCAACTAATCCTTACCTTGCTGCTCTTGTCAGGTATGGTGGCCAGTCCCTTGCTTCAAGCGGTTGAGGCCAAGCCTGCTCCGCCTCTGAGCTGGAACGAAGCAGAGAACAAGGTCAGCGCTTCGGTGGATGATTGGAAACTTGATCGCTTGATGAAGGAATTGGCCAAGGTCACCAACTGGCAGATTCTGGTCGAACCAGGCACGGACGTCATCGTTTCTGCCAAATTTCAAGACCAAACCACCCGCGAAGCCCTCAACCGTTTGCTCAGGGAGGTCAATTATGCCGTAGTCCGAGAAGCAGACAGCCCCACGAAACTGCTGATTTTCCGTACCAACGCCAAGAACGCCACCCAGCCTGTCAAATCCATCACCGAGGAAGAAGCCTTGATCGAAGCCGCCCGCATCGCCAATGAACTGATCATTTCGGTAAAGCCCGGCACCAACATCGAATCGCTGGCCGCCCGCTATGGGGCGAAGGTCATCGCGGGCATCCCGGAATTGGGCCTCTATCGCCTGCGCTTTGAAGACGCGGACAAGGCCGACTTTGCCAAAACACAACTCGCCAATTTTCCGGAAGTGAAGGGTGTGGAGTATAATTACAACGTGACCCGCCCAGATTCACCCATCGTGGCGGGCAGCAGTGCCCCCCTGCCCTTCTCGCTCAATCCGACTGCCACCAGTGGCAACAGTGTGGTCATCGGCCTGATTGATACTGCAGTACAACCGTTAAGCGGCAAAATGAATGACTTCTTGCTGAAGGCGATTTACGCCGCAGGCGACCCCAACCTCGATTCCGGCTTGCTGCATGGCACGAGCATGGCCGAGACGATCCTGCGCGCCATGGCCCAGGTCGCCGAAGGCAGCAGCTCGACCAAAATCTTGCCCGTCGATGTCTTTGGCAACCGCGAAACCACCTCCACGTTCGACCTCGCGAACGGCATCTATCTGGCCGTGAAAAATGGGGCAAACGTGATCAATATGAGCTTGGGCAGTCCGGCCACGGCGGGGTATCTGGAGACGTTAATCGCCAACAGCTCTGCTCAGGGCGTCCTGTTCCTCGGTGCGGCTGGCAATGAGCCCACGACCGCCCCGACCTATCCGGCCGCCTACTCGCAAGTCATCGCCGTGACGGCTGGCAATCGCAATGGGGCTATCGCTGCGTATGCGAATTATGGGGATTTCGTGGATATCGTGGCCCCTGGCAGCTCGCTGGTCACCTACAATGGCAAGACCTATCTCGTCGGCGGCACCTCCGCCGCTACGGCCACTTCCACCGGTGTGGCCGCCCAGTTGAAAACCTCGAAAGCCACCGACGAGCAAATCCGGCAAAAACTCAGCCAGCTCTGGCCAAGAACCAAATAGAAACCGTAGACAATCAGGATTTCACCCGGCGGGTCTTCACCGAAACATACCGTGTTTCCGGCAGGATGAACTTCTTCACCTCCACCGTCACTGCCTTGAACCCATATTCATGCAGCAGGGATTCCGCCACCTCCACGGCCAGGGACTCAATCAGCTTCCAGCTCCGCCCTTCACCCAGTTTCAGCAGGCGGCGGGAGACCGAATAGTAATCGACAGTTTTCTCGATCTCATCGGCGGCGGCACAGGCAGTGAAGTCAGTTTCCATCTCCACTGTCAGCAGCAACCTTTGCGCTTTGGCCCGTTCATCTTCTGGAACGCCCACGTGATAAAAAACAACCAGATCGGCAATAGTAATTATGTCCATGTGCTAAACCTCAGCGATAAAGGACGGTACGGATTAATCTTACCCGACGGTGATAACACTGCCGTTGCTCAAAAGTTTTGCGAATTTTTCAAAAAAGTTGCGGTAGGCTGGTTAATGGGCAGTTTCATAGCCTCCCCCACCGTCACCCAGCGGTATTCTTCCGCCTCTTCGTTGAGCTTCACGGTCTGCTTCCCCCGAGCCCGGCAGGTATAGTTCAACAGCACAAAATGGGCGTCCCGGTAGAATTCCGTGGAATGGATGCAGTCCTGCACCAGCACGAAACGGATATCATCCACCACCAGATTCGTCTCCTCCAGCAGTTCCCGGCGCAAGGCATCCTCTGAGGTCTCACCCCACTTGATCTTGCCGCCAGGAATGCCCCAAAGATCGGACCACTTATGCGTGCGCACCATCAGCACTTCATCCCGTTCATTGAAAATCAGTGCGCCCACTGTGATGACCGGCGTCGGATTGACCTTGTTTTGCTCTGGCTCATGGGTGAATACCGGCACCTTGCGTCGCAAAAGGTCATGCAATTCGCCCAGATGCTCCACAATCAGGTCCGGTTTGCTCTCACGCAATTGCCCCAAGCGGTTGAACCCCGTCAGCACCGCGCACGACCACACCCCACCATGCCGTGCCGTCTCCACATCATGCTGCATGTCTCCGATGAAAAGCGTCTCCTGCGGGTCAAGGGCATGCTCCATGATGAGCTGCTGGATGCGTGTGCGCTTGTCCCAGATGCCCAGATACGGATGGTCGAGATACTGATGAAACCCATTCTTGCTCGTCTGCTCCCGAAAATGCTCCGGATGAATGGTGCTCAATACGAACGTGCGAATCTTCTCCGCCCGGCAATATTCCAGAAAATCACGCGCATGCGGCAGTTCCTCCACCGTATGCTGCACTTCGTTGAACCGTGTATGGAACCATTCCTCCAGTTGCTTCATCGGCACATGCGGCACGTAATGGTCATAGAAGCCCTTGAAAGGCAGCACGAACTCCGCGCGAAATGTCTCCAGCGAGATCTCCGGCACCCCCGCCTGGCGGAACACATGATTGGTCGCTTGCAAGACTGCCGGCAGGTCATTCACCAGTGTCCCCGACCAGTCAAAAATGATGTTACGGATCACGGCAGAGGATACTCCATGCTGGCCGGATGGCAAAATCATCCTTTCGCTTCCGTCGCCACGGCAGCAGCCGCCACCGGCAAAGGCACCGCGCCGTGCAGCTTCTTCCACGCGATCATGCCGGCCACCAAGGCCACCAAAGCGCAGGCCAGATAAGGGATCGCCGGTCCATAATGAAACAGGCTGCCGGCAAAGATAGGACCGAAGATGCGCGCCAGACTGCCAAAACTCTGCGCCACACCCAAGGTTGCCCCCTGTTCATTCGCCGAAGTCAGCCGGGAAATGAGACCAAAAATGGGTGGACGGGCGAGACTCGAACCCACAGCCAGCAAAGCCAGCGCGATCAACATGAGGGGCCAGCTCTTCACCAATGGCAGCATGGCCAGACTGACGGCTGTCAGCACCATGCTGACCGCTATCAGCAGCGGCTCGCCCAATTTCTTCACCGCCTTGCCGATGCCCCCGCCCTGCACCATGGCTCCAATGATGCCACAGTATGCGAACAGATAGCCGATCTTCTTTTCATCGGCGGGATTGCCGAGGTTGAAACTGAATGTCTTGCTCACCAGCAATCCCAAGGTGGTCTCGAAACAACTGAAGGCGAAGGTGGCCAGGAAGAAAAGCCAGACCAGCATGCCCACCTTGGGCTGGTTCAAGGTATGCACCCACTGCCCCCAGCGCGGCCGTTGCGGAGCGTTCTCGCTGCCGGGCTGACGGCTTTCCGGTAGGCGCACGTAGGCCATCAGAAAATTGGTGAAGCAAAAGGCGGCCGCCACCCATCCCGGACCGGAAGGGCCGAAGCCATCGAACTTGATGGGCCCCAGCTCAAACCCCGCCAGGCTGAAAGAACCCAAGGCTGGCCCCAAAACAAATCCCAGACCAAACGCCATGCCGATAAGTCCCATGCGCTTCGACCGGTCCTCCGGCGGCGTGATGTCAGCGATATAGGCCTGCGCCACGGAGATGTTCGCCCCGCAGATGCCGGCAAAAACCCGTGACAAGAGCAACACCCCAAGCCCCACATCCCCTTTCAGCGTGGAGGCGAGGGCAAAGATGGCGTAGGACACCGACGAACCAAAGATGCTGATCAACAGGACCGGCCGCCGCCCGATGCGGTCGGAGAGCCGCCCCCACCAAGGTGCAAAAATGAATTGCATGGCGGAGAAAGCGGCGAAAATCACTCCGATGGTGAACCCATCGGCCCCCATATTCTTGCTATAGAGCGGCAGCAACGGCAAAACGATGCCGAAGCCGATAAGATCAATGAAAACGGTCAAAAAGATGACCAGAATCGACGGTTTCTTCATGTACAGCTAAAACTGATAGCGCAGCACCATAGGGAATCAAACCGGCGGGTGAAACAATAAAAGATACGTCTGCGGACAAATCTGATGTCCGCAGCAACCGACTTGAAGAGGCTCTGCCTGATCAGATCCCCAGATTCGAGAGCGTATTCGTGATGGACTGCACGGCCTGATACAGCCGTGGATGCGATTTCTCGAATTGTGCCGCAGAAGCCGTCAAACCATCCAGTGAATGCTGCAGCAGTGCCGGATTCTGCTCCGCCCGCATCGCCTCATGGGTTGAGACCTGGGTAAAGCCCGCGATGCTCTGGGCGTCCTCCTCGTTCGTCTTGGCCAGATCGTTGACCTCTGCTTTCAGCGTGGCCAGCAACTGGTTCAGCTCCTCGCGCCGATCGGACGTCAGGGAGGCCGAATTCTGAATCTGCGCTTCGATTTTTGCGATTGTGTCTTGTATCATAAGCACCTCATCTATCCCCGCTTATTTGGTTTTCCGAATGCCGTGATAGGCCACCTTGATGACATACGGTCCCTGCCACTGGTCTGGCACAGGTTTGCCCGCCGCCCAATGGACGCCGTTGATGACCAACCGTTGAAAGGCGGCTACTTCAAAATCTTCCGGATGCCCCATGGTGGTCATGAAGACGTTGCCGCCAAACTTGTTCTTCCACGTCCATGCCACCGGATTGTCTATGGCCGGTTTGTTCGGATTCACCGCCTTGCCCATCAGTAAAATATTCGCATCCTTCGGCGGATAATCCGGCAGCACATGATACAGCCAGGAGCGCACATGAAACTCCTTCGCCACGCCTTTTAGGATCGGGCTCTGGCCCGCCCTAGGTGCCAGATAAACATCCGTGCTGGCGTCATGCCCGTAATGGGTGTGTCCCCCGCCCCAACCCGGCGGCCCGCCCAGCGCCTCCGCGCTGAACCGCCTGTTCCATTCCGCCAATGGATGGTCTTTCGGGTAATTGAAGGAGTGCGTGGACGTGCGGAAACCGACCACTGGTTTGCCAGATTTCAAGAAGGCCTCGATATGCTGCATCTGCTCCGCCGGCAAACGCCGCCAACGCAGGTAGAACACCGCCATGTCCGCATCCTTCAATTTCTCCAAGCCCGGGATGTTCTCTTCCGCGTTTTCATCCGGATGCGCCAGCAAGACCGTGGTCTTGAAGCCGTAATCACGCTCCAAGATCTTCGCCAGCTCGGGCATGGTGCCTTCGGAGCTGTATTCGTGGTCGCCCGTGACAAAGACGATGTGGGGCGCCTTGACGGCTGGCTGCGCGACACAGCTCACACTGGTCCACGCCAGCATCGCCGCAATTAAGGTTAAGAAATATCTGCGGTTCATAACTGCTTGGATTACGCGTTTAATCTCGTTTCAGACCCGCCTGCTGTCCACCTAATTTCTCGCCGCCCCCAAATGATGGATGGTATGGAAAATCTCCTGCCGCAACACGGCACCCGCGGCTGTTTCCAAGTTGTACCGCAAATGCACCTGCATGGCCGGCTGCAGTTCCGGGATCGCCAGGAACACCGTCTTGCCATCTGCCGAGAGCTTCGCAGATTTGATCGCCAGGGTGTCGCGCTGCTTGATCATCATCTGATCCTTCGTCCATTCCGTGCCGCCCTTGTCGCCGGGCTGCAAAGTATTGCCCGCCTTCGCCGAGATTTCCGGTGAGCCATAGGAGGCCGACCAGACGTAGTTCCACTGCGCGATCGAATAATTCTCCACATCCGTTGCCAGTCCCTTGTCCAGCGCCTCACTGAACTCCATCACCAAGCCGCCCTTCACGGCGTGCAACTGGCGCGGCAGGTTCAGTGGCTTGCCCGTATAACGCACCCTTTGGAAGCAGCCATTCTTGCCCGCGCTCGTCTGCCACCCCTTCATGCCCACCAGATAAAGCTGGCCGTCCTTTGGATTGAAACGCGCCCGCATGATGCCGCTCTCGAAACTCAACGGTAGCTTCACCACCCCACCCTGCATCAAGCCATTCACTTGCTCCTTCAACACTAAATAAAGTGAGCACGTGCCGTAAGCCGTGTGCAGCAACTCGCCTTTCAGCGGTCCCCACTTATCACTCGTCACCCACACCTGGCCGCCGCTGGAATTATCTACTTCTTTCGGGAACCAGCACAAAGGCCGGTCATAATCCGTGGGCAATGGGGTCTTGTGCGCGAGATCTACCACGCCGTAGAAGCCGCCCTCTTTGATCCAGTTCAAACGGCAACGCGGCGTCCAAGTGCCTTCATTATCACCGCTGGTCAGTTCACCGTTCGGCCCCACGCCGATACCATTGGGCGCGCGCAGACCCGTAGCCACCACATCCAGTTTGCTGCCGTCTTTGGACACGCGCATCAACGCACCATGGTGCGGCAGAATCTGCATGAAACCACGGCCACCATTATTCACCGGGCCAGCCTTGGCGAAATAGAAATTCCCTTGCGGGTCCGTGTGCAGGTCCAGCGCGAACTCGTGAAAATTCTTCGTGATGAACACATCGTTGTTGAAGTTCTCGTAGAAGTCCGCCTCGCCGTCTTCATTCGAATCATGCAGACGCGTGATCTGATCGCGGCCCAACACATATACCTTATCGTTCACGATCTTGAGCCCCAGTGCATGATACAACCCGCAGGCAAAACGCTTCCACGTCACGTTCTGCAAATTGTCATCCAAACCGGACACGATCCACACATCGCCATGAAACGTGCTTACCGCTGCGCGACCATCACTGAAGAAATCCACGCCCGCAAGCAACATGTCCGCCTGGTACGGATTCTCGAAGGGCACGGGAATCGTATCCACCGCGTAGGCGTTGTTGCTAAGGCCTGGCAATCCTTTCACCGTGATTGTTTGCGGCCAGCGCACCGGCCCGCCTTGCGTCAAAGGTTTCAGCGAAGCTACCGCTTTGCCCGCGATTCGTTGTTCAAGTTTCCCGATGCTGATGGAAACATTCTGCACCGCTTTGCTGGCAGGCAAACTCAGATAGAGATGACCATTCTTCACCTCCCATTTCGCAGCCGTACCCAAACCTTCACACCACACATCAAATCCCGACTCTGCCATCTTCATCGCCTCGGCTTGTGTGATAGACGGCTTCTCTTTAACCCGCGCCACCAGAACATGAAACGGACTTGTATGAGCGCTAACTTCCAATGTGCGGGTAAACAAACCACCCGCACTCTTCACCTGTTCCAGTACTTCCGCATTTGCCACCGTATAAGCGACCACCGGCACAGACTCGTTCAAGTATAACCCGCGATAATGCGCCACTGCTTTTGGCAGTGGCCCATACGGATCTTTGCGTGGATCACCGAACATTCCATCCACCACCCAACCCGGAAGCGCATCGCTCGAAAACAAGATCTTCCCGATGTTCGTCGGATATTGCCCGCGCGACATCATGTTCACCCCTTGCACAAAACCGCCCGTCCACCCGGCAGAAACGCGCAACAACTCCGTATCAAAACAGATCGCCGCCGGTTCATTCGTCGTCCCTACCTTGAGGGCGAGGCCTTTCAGCGAAGTTGTGTCCGAGGAAATCGTTGCGGCGAGATACGGGATATGTTCGCGATACTCCGCCTTGGGCAAGGCAGGCGCTGCAACCGTATTGCTCTTAAGGAAACTGAGCAGGACGACAAGAATCATCGGGATTGTCTGCCTGGCCATACTGGTGACTCTATCTGTGTACATCTGTGTCTATCTGTGGTTAAAATTACTCCGCGTAAAATTTGTCTCCTGCTTTGACGGCCTGCCCGGCGGAGAATTCAGCCGCCGTCAACCGGCGCCCGCCCTCCCGCTGCAAGGAAGTGAGACGCAGCGCCCCTTCCCCACAAGCCACGACAATTCCAGTCTTGTCTGCCTGCAACACAGTTCCCGGCTGGCCACTGATACCAGTCAGCAGCTCCGTCTGCCAGATCTTCAGCAAACGCAGTTTGTGCTCCGGCGCCAAGAACGTGAACGCCCCCGGCCAAGGAGTCAGACCGCGGATGCGATTGAACAATACTCGCGCCGGCAGTGACCAGTCCATGCGCCCGTCTTCCTTGGTAATCTTGCGCGCATAGGTGCTGCCCTCGGCCGGTTGCGGCTTGGGGGTGATATCCCCACTGATGTATAACGGAATCGTCACGATCAGCGCCTCCGCCCCGATGCCTGCCAGCCGGTCGTGCAAAGTCGCCGCGTTGTCCTCTGGAGTGATCGGAGTGGTGTGGATGGTCAGGATGTCGCCGGTGTCCAGTCCCGCATCCATCTTCATGATGGTCACGCCCGTTTCAGCTTCCCCGTCGATGATGGCCCATTGGATGGGCGCGGCCCCGCGATACTTGGGCAAAATGGAAGTGTGGACGTTGAGGCAACCATACTTCGGCAAATCCAGGATGCTCTGCGGCAGCAACTGGCCATAGGCAGCCACTACGATGAGATCGGCGTTGAACGAACGCAGGTGATCGACGAATTCCGTGGCCCGTGCCTTGAGTGGTTGCTCCACCGTGAGACCCAATTCCAGCGCCGTCGCCTTGACCGGTGTCGGTTGCAGCTTGAGGTCGCGTCCCTTCGGCTTGTCCGGCTGGGTCACCACCAGCACCACTTCAAACAAAGGCGAGGCATGCAAGGCCCGCAGGCTGGCGCAGGCCAGCTCCGCGGTGCCCATGAAAATGATCCGATAACGCGTGCTCATCAAAAACAACGCCCGGCCTCAGGCCGGGCGCTTAGAATAACCACTAGACGCATCAGGTGCGCTTAAAGTTTCACCAGCACATCCAGAATGGACCGCAAGACCTGCACCGGCGGATTCGTCGAATCGATATGATGCACCAGTTGCGGACCGTAGTAATCCAGCACCGGCTTGGTCTCCTGGTCGTATGTGGCCAGCCGCGTGCGGATGACATCCAGGTTCGCATCATCCAGCCGGTTCTCGCGCAAGGCCCGCCGTTGCAGGCGCTGCACCATCTTTTCCATGTCCTGGCAGGTGAGATAGAGGATGCCCTTCACGTCGAGCGTGTCCTTGAGCATCTCCGCCTGGTTCGCATTGCGCGGGATGCCATCCAGTACCAGCGTGTCGGTGGTCGGCTCGAAGTAACCCAGCTGCCGGCTGCCTTCGATGTTCCGCCGCCACAGATTCACCGTATGCTCATCAGGCACCAGCAAGCCCTTGCTGGAATACTCGATAAAAATCCGGCCCAGTTCACTGCTTACCGTCAGGTTGCGAAAGACATCCCCGCAAGCACAATGATAGTAATTGGGTATCGTCCCGAGAATCTTGCCCTGGGTCCCCTTGCCTGCCCCCGGCGCACCGAAGAGCAATATCGTCTTATACTTCATACTATATCAATATCCCGTCGATCATTGTGCAGGCGCATCCTTGTGCCGGATCTGGATCTCGAAGATGTCCGTGATCGGGAAAGTCTCTTCGACCGAAGCCCCGGCATCATTCGTGATCTGCAAGCTCAGGTCGGTCTGCGTGACCTTGCTCACGCGGTTACCAACGAACTCACCCTTCGAAGATTTGATGACCAACCGGAGATCCTTTTCATTGTCACCCAGGATCACTCGGAAGAACGGCGCGAACTTCGTCTCGATGAACCGGCGGTTAATCGCCACCTCGCCACGTTTGAAGACTTGTGTCGCCGGGATCTGCGCGACCGCCGGCACAGGCTCGACATAGACCGGTGCCGCCTCTGCCTCCTCCTCCTCCCCTTCAGTTCCGGCAGCCATCACATCAGCCGTATCGCCCGGGAGCGGTCCGGTATCTTCCACTTCCGCGTGCTTGCTTCTCGTTGGCAGGCACAAGAATACCGTCGGTCCGATCAAAGGCACCACCGCCGCCACCCCGCAGACAATGGCAAAATGGTAATTGCGGAAATAGGCGATCTCATACGCGGCAAAGAGATTTGCCCCATACATCACCAAGGCCAGCAACAGCCCCGTACCGGAGAAGATGGCCCCGAAAAAAGTCGCATCCCCGTGTTCCCGCACTGCTTTTGGCACTGGCTTCAACTCTAGGGGCGGACGCGCCTTGCGCTCCGGCAACGCCTCATCCTGCAAAGCCGAAAGATCTTCCGGCTTGATCTCAATGAGCACCCCCACGAAATTCTTCACCCGGTTGTCCTGCAGGAATTCCTTCAACGTATCCTGAGAAAACTCCTCCCACTTATACCGGCGCGAGAACCTGCCCTTTTGCTCGCCCTCATCGTAGCGGAACAGCACCCCCAAACCGTTCGGCCCGGTCACCTCGCCGCTGATCTCGGTGCCGTCCTTCAGCTTGAACTTGCCCCGCTTCACTTGGCCGTTCTCCACCACCACTTCTGCGCTAAGCGACGTCGCCAACATCGCGACGGCCAGCCAGACGGTCAAAATTGGGCTAAGGATATTACGCATGATTCTTTTGAAGATAACGGGCTTGACCGCCGATTGAAACCCAAAAATTCCCTCCCGCTGACTTAAATTGTGCCCACCCATCCCAAAAGCTGCTCGATGTTCCAGACCCGCTGTTTCTCCGCCAGTGCATCCGCTGCCGCCCCATGCTGCCAAACTCCATAAGCAATCGTTTTGGCCGCATCCGCCTGCAATCTCGGCTGCGCCAGCAATCCCCCCAGATAACCCGCCAGCACATCGCCACTCCCGCCCTGGGCCAGCCCCGGATTTCCCGATGAATTTACCATTACTCTGCCTGCGGCCCGCCCTATCAAAGAATGCCTGCCTTTCAACACCACCCAGGTCCGCCCCCATCGTGCCGAAAGCTCTTTCAGCACTTCCAACCGTCTCCCCTGCACCTGCCCGGTCGTCCAGCCCAGCATCCGCGTCGCCTCGCCCGGATGTGGCGTGATCACCCGCAAGCCCTCGCCTTCCACCGGGCCAGCGGGTAACCAGTCTAGCGCACTCGCATCTGCGATCACCGGCAGGTGCGCGCTCCGCCATAACTTGATGGCCATTTGTTTCAGTTCTGCCGGCACCCCTTCCGCCATCAACCCCGGCCCCATCACCACCGCGCTCGTGCTCGCCGGCAAGGCCCACCCCGTCCGCCACGGATGCACCATCACGCTCTGCAACTGGGACGCCACCGGCACATAGACCGCCTCTGGCACACACAACGTCACCAATCCCGGCATCGCTCGTTGCGCCGCCCGTGCCGCCAGCACCGCCGCACCATGATAACCAACGCTCCCGCCCAAGATCGCCACATGGCCAAATGTCCCCTTGTGACCGTTGATGGGCCGCGGCGGTGGAAAACCGGCGAACTCTGTTTTCCCCAACCACTCCAGCTCTCCTTCCAGCTTGCAGTCGATGAGACCGATGTCCGTAATCACCTCCAACCGTCCGACATGCCCCGCCACCTTCGACTCCAGCAATCCGGTCTTCGGCGCACCCAGCGCGATCGTCCAGTTCGCCTTCACCGCCGCACCCCGCACCTCGCCTGTCTGGGCATCCAGGCCCGAGGGCGTATCCACCGCCAGCACCCGGCACCCCGATTCATTCACGGCGTCCACCACCGCACACCAGTCCGGTGACAAATCCCGGTTCAGACCGATGCCAAAAAGCCCATCCACCACCAATGCTGGCTTTCGCCCCAGCAATTCCTGGATTTTTCCCAGCGCACGCAAGGGTTCCACCACCTTCATCACCATCACCCGCCGCTCCAGCAGATGCGCTTCCGCTGCGCGCGCATCTGCACCATTGTTCCCTTTGCCCGCCAAAATAAAAATCGCATCCCCCGGCTGGGTCAGCTCCAAGGCCCGTTGCGCCAGCAGCTTCCCCACTTGGGCAATGACCTCCTCCTGACGTCGCCCGGCCAGCCAGGACGCCTCCTCCCACTGCCTCATCTGCTCCACCGTGATGACCGGTATTCCCATAATGCCCTTCGTACCTGTCCGTGCTCCAATTAGTTCAACCACCAACATCCTTTAACCTTCAAAAACTGGCCTCTATTAACCTCCAGAGCCGACCACTATGCAACTCCCGGCTTATAGGCCTTCCTCCTAGCCGCACCTCACGCCATGCCTTATCCCTGCTTATCCCCTCCCGTACAGCTTGCCCACCTGCTCTCCATATCCATTGTACTTCTGCGTCCGTATCCGTAGTCCCGTATCGATCACCTCTTCCGTCGCCTGCGACCATCGCGGATGCGGCACCGTCGGGTCCACGTTCGATTCAAACGGATACTCCTCCGGCGACAACGTCTCCCAAAACGTCTTCGGCTGCGTCGCCACGAAATCAATCCGCTCGATCGATTTCCCGCCCTTGTAACCATACTTCCATGGCACGATCATACGTATCGGCGCCCCGAACTGCTTAGGCAACGGCTTCCCATAAACACCCGTCGTCACCAGCGTCAACGGATGCATCGCCTCATCCATCCGCAATCCCTCCGTATAGGGCCACGGATAATTGCGCTTCATCCCCGGCGCCTGCTCCGGCCGGTTGAAAGTCACGAACTTCACGAACTTCGCCTCCGCCTTCGGCTGCACCTTCTCGATCAGCTTGCTCAACTGGAACCCCGTCCACGGCACCACCATGGACCACCCCTCCACGCACCGGAAGCGATACACCCGCTCCTCCAGCGGGAACATCTCGATCAACTCCCGCACATCCAGCTTCAACGGCTTCTCCACCAACCCACCGATCTCGATCTGCCACGGCGTGATCACGAACTTGTCCACCATCGTATGCACCAGCTTCTTGCTCGTGGTGAACTCGTAAAAATTATTGAACTTGCCCGACACATTTTCATCCGTCAGCGCCCAGCCCGGATTGAACTCCTTGTTGCGCGGATACGGATACCCCTTCTTCGGCTCCGCCGCCCCCAACGACGACACCCCGCTCATCGCCAGCAACGCGCTCGCCCCGCCATAACCCAATTGCTTCAGGAACTCGCGCCGCCGCCAGTAAACCTGCTCCGGCGTCGCGTCCTTCTCCGCGATGTGCCAATCCGGCTTGATGATGATGTGAGCCATAATCTTATGATGCCTCAACACCAGTTTGATTCCACCCATTTTTAATCCGAAAAATCGTCCTCATTCTTGTCCTCATCCTCGAATCCATTTTCTTCATAATTCATCTTTTCTACCTCCCACCCTACCAAGGAGGGTATGACATCCGCTGTCATAGGCCGTTTTGCCTACCCGATTTTCGCAACCACCCAAGCACCTCATTCCGAGTGACTTCCACAAGCAACGAATCATCAGCCGTGAAATTCCTCAAAAAAGTTCCTGCTGCCATTTAATTTCCAATCTGTGATCCGTGTTTCATCCGTGGCTAAACTCCTCTTCCATTTGTCAATTCATCCAATCAGAAGCTTGCCTGCGTGAGGAAATAAGTCCTTCATTGTCAGGAAAATTATGGACGCCACTCTGCCACCCACTGCTGCTTTGACCAGTGAAGCACCGGCTCCAGCTCTGTCCACCGCGAAGGCCTGCACCCAACGTCTCCCCAAGCTCGCGTGGGTGCTCGTCTTCAGTGTTTTCTGCATCCCTCTCGGCGTGCTTTGGGATATCTCCTGGCATTCCACGATCGGTCGCGATTCCTTTTGGACCGCCGCGCACATCGTCATCTACATGGGCGGGGCCATCCCGGGCATGGTCTCCGGCTGGATCGCTTTCCGGACTCACTTCTTCGGTTCACCAGAAGAGAAAGCCGCGTCCGTCTCCATCTTTGGCTTGCGCGCGCCGCTTGGCGCATGGCTGACCATCTGGGGCTCCATCGGCATGCTCACCTCCGCCCCGTTCGATGACTGGTGGCACAATGCCTACGGCCTCGACGTCAAGATCCTGAGTCCACCCCACACCTTGCTGGCCCTCGGCATGTATGCCGTCGCCTTCGGTGTGCTGCTGCAAATGCTCTCCTGGCAGAACCGCCTGACCGGTCGCGACAGCAAGATCGCTGGCGGTTTCTTCCTGCTCACCGCCGGGGTGATGCTGAACATGCTCACCATCTTCCTCACGGAGAAGAGCCAGCCCAACCACATGCGCGCGGCCACGTTCGTTTACATCTGCGCGTGGCAATACCCCATGCTGCTGGCCTGTGTGCGACGGGCGGCCAAGCATCCATGGGCCTGCACCATCGTCGCCCTCACCTACATGGCCATCCAGCTCTCGATGACCTGGTTGCTGCCGCTCTTCCCCGGTGAACCCAAGCTCGCGCCCATCTATCGCGAGGTCACCCACATGGTGCCACCGGCTTGGCCGTTGCTGATCGCCCTGCCGGCACTGGCCATGGACCGGCTCTATCAACGCTGGGAGAAGAAACCGTTTTCGATATGGCTCCTCGCCGGAGCACTGGCCGCCGTCTATCTGGCCATCCTCATTCCTGTGCAGTGGAACTTCTCCGCCTTCCTCATCAGCCCGGCCGCCGAGAACGCCTTCTTCTCCGGCAACCGCCAGTGGACTTATTACAGCACGCCCGGTGAGTGGCGTTACCAGTTCTGGGAAACGACCACTCATCCCATCACCGTGCTCGTCCTCATCAAGGCGCTCGCCCTGGCTTACATCTCCACCCGGCTCGGTCTGGGTGTCGGTGGCTGGATGACCAAGGTCCGTCGCTGATCCTGCCATGATGTCTTTCCTGCGCTCTCTGCTGTTGCTGCTCGTGTTCGGTGCATGCACCGCGCCAGACGCATGCGCCCACATCGGCAGCCCCAACCTCTTCTACGAGGGCACCGCTGCCGGTGTCCCCATGCGGGTCATTATCAAGCCCCCGGGCGTCATCCCCGGTCTCGCGGAGATCACCGTCCGCACGGAAGGCCCCGGCGCGCAGAAGCTCAGCGTGCTGCCCGTCTTTTGGGAGACCGGCAAGAAAGGTTCACCCACGCCCGATGCCCTCACCCCGGTGCGTGGTGAGACCAATCTCTACTCCGGCACCATGTGGTTCATGAAACGCGGCGCTTACAGCGTCCACGTGGGCGTGGAGACCGCGAACGGCCAGGGCGAAATCGTCGTCCCCGTGAATTCCCTCGCCACTGTCCGCAATCCCATGCCTCCGGGCTTGGGCATCATCCTCGCCTTTTTGGGGATTTTTCTCTTCATCAGTTTCACCGCCATCATCGGCGCTGCGGCGGCAGAAAGCACTCACCCGCCGGGTGAAGCTTTCACGCAGGCCCTCAAGCGCAAACGCTCCGCGTGGATGGTTGGGGCCGCGGTGTTCATGATCGCCGCGGTCGCTGGCGGCAAATCGTGGTGGGCCGCTGAAGACCGCGATTACCGCGAACGCCGCATCTCCCGCATGTGGCCCGCCACCGCCGAAGTGAAACTGGATGATGACCGTCCCGTGCTGAATTTCAGTTTCGAGATACCCGACGGCCAAAAGCGCGAATGGTCCCCGCTCATCCTCGATCACGGCAAGTGGAGCCACTGGTTCCTCGTCCGCGAACCGAAGCAAGATGTGCTCGTGCATCTGCATCCCTACAAACAAGGTGATCGCAAATTCGCCGCCGTATTGCCGCCCTTGCCGGAAGGCAACTATCACCTCTACGCCGATCTCTCACATGAGAACGGCCTCTACCGCACGCTGCACACCGAGGTGAAGATTCCCGCCGCGCCGGAAGCTTGGAGCCAACGCTGGACGCGTACACGTGGCAATCCGAATGATCCTTTTTGCAGCACGATCCGCCCCACCAACACGACCGACGTTGTCCGTCGTGATCTCGATATGGACGATGCGTGGCACATCGAGGCGATGGCTCCCTCCACTGCCTCCAGTGAAGCCGCTCTCATGAACGGCCTGAAACTCAAATGGGAACGCCCCGCGAAACTGGCCGCCAACCAGGATGTTTCCCTCCGCTTCCAACTTTACGATGAGCAAGGCCAGCCCGCCGCGCTAGAACCTTATCTGGGCATGAACGGCCATCTCGTCGTCCGCCGCACGGATGGCAGCGTCTTCGTGCACGTGCATCCCGTCGGGAACATCTCCATGGCCAGCCAATCCATCCTCACCGCCCGCAGTGAAAACCCAAAGGCCGAACTCGAGACCTTGATCGCCGCCACGACGAACTACACGCACAAGGTCAGCACGGAACTGGGCAACGAGGTGAGTTTCCCCTACGCCTTCCCGCAACCCGGCACCTATCGCCTCTGGGTGCAGTTCAAACACAAGGGCCAGATACTTACCGGAAGCTATTTGGCAGAGGTTTCAGAAAAATAAGCCCGCCCCGTTGCGCCATCATAAAACTGCGCTACCCTCCCCCATGATCAAGATCGTCAATTGCCCATCGGAGAATGCCGCGTCCTGCCCCGGCGTCTGGGACAAACTCGAACAGACCGGCGACCGCATGATCCGTTTTTGCCCCAACTGCTTCCGCACCGTCTATCATTGTGAAACCAAAGACGAAGCCGATGGCCGCAAAGATTTGGGTCAAAGAGTCGCCCTGGCTGAAGCAGCCAAGCCTTAAACAATTCCGTTCAGCTCAAGGCGAGTAACGCAATTGAAAGAAGCGTTTTGCCTCCGTTCCGTCAAAATCCTTTTGCATCTCCCCCAGCGTCAGCGTGGCTGCACCGGACACCTCCGTCCATGAACCGAGCGTGGCACTCTCCCAAATCTCCGCGTTATTGTGATACGCCGGATAAGTGACCCGCATCTGATTGCCCTGCCGCGCCAGCTTCAAGCGCAGCTCCGGAGGAGCGAAAAGCATCGTATAGGCATTGAGTCCCGTATTGCCCGTCGCCAGCGATTGCTCGTTATGCTTCAGGCTGGTGGTTGCCAGCCCCGCCAACGCCAGCCCGTCGTGCGAACTGATGACCAGATCCAACGCCCCGGTAAAGGCGCTGCTCGAAACCGTTGCCACCCCCGCCAGTTCGCCGGAACTCAGAAAACTTGCCAGAAAAACCGAGGCCTGTCCGCCGGGTGGATTCACCACCGTCGTACCCAAGGTGACTGCCGCCGAAAAATTCCCCGCCAGATGCAGCACCCCGCGCTGGCCCTCGGCAATTCCGCCCAGTTGCGCTCCGTTGACCGACATCAGCGGCGAATAAACTCCCGCTTCACTGATCCTGGCCACCCGCAAACCGTTCACTGCCAGCGGCAAGGTCTGCGTGCCATTGCTGTCCGTGAGCTGCCCGTTTCCATCACTGTCCAGTTCCACACTCGCCCCCAGCAGCAAACCGCCCGCAGTACTGCGGATGAGACTGTTCGCCTCGTCATTCCCCGTCCCGCCACCCGAGATCAACCAGCGCAAAGCACCATCAGTTTCATAAGCCGCCACGAACAGATCGCTCACCCCGTTGCTCGCACGAAAACCGCCGAAGAGCAGCGTGCCGGTGAACTGCCCCGCCAACACCCTGGTCCCGTCCGCCAGCAGGACCAGACGCTTGGGCTGGATGCTCTGCGTCGCTTTGGGATAGATCGCCGAGGTCGGCACTCCGTTCAGGTCCGCCTTGGCCAGGAACATCCAGGTTTCCCCGCTCGTCGCCGGAAACGTCAATGAGCCCCAACTGCCCGTCGCGCTGTAAGTGCCGCAGATATGCAAGCCATCCGGCCCCACCTTGATATCAAACACCGTCTCATCTCCGGCACCGCTGATCTGCCGCACCCAGGCGAAATCGCCATTCGCTTCAAAGCAGGCGATAAACCCGTCATTGCCCGCGACCGCCGTCAGATTGGTCGTGCTGAAAGTGGCCGTCCCGGCAAAGAGTCCGCCGACGTAAACGCGGCCCGTGGCCGGATCGGTCGTCACACATTCGGGCTTGTCCGTCAACGTCCCCCCCAGCCCCAACAGCCACGCCGTGCTCCCATTGGGCAGCAGCTTGGTCAGAAAGATGTCCGCCTGATTGCCGGTATGGGATGAGATATTGCCCGAAGAACCGGCAATATTCCCGATGAATGTGCCAGTGAAATAAGCCGAACCATCCGGCCCTGCGACCACCGCCGTGGCCAGGTCAGCGCCTGCTCCGGTAAAGAGCCGGCTGGCTTGCAAAGGCAGAAACGAAGTATCCGCTGCGACACCCTCCTGCACCACCAGCCATGGGCTCAGGAGCAACACCAGCAGCCATCTCCCGGCCTGCGGAAAGATTCCTTGCAGCGTCGTTGCGTGAGGTGATGGCATGAAGGTCGTCACTCGTTGATCTGATAAAAGGTATTCCGCTCCGGCACTGCTGGCAATCCTAACGGCACATACCGCAGGCGGACCGGTGCAGTTGCTACTGCTGCCCCGCGAACGACAGCGCCTCATCCAGCCACGTGTCATACTTCAACACATTGGCGCGCTGCTTGTAGGCCAGACGTTGCGCATTGCTCTGCGCCTGCTTCCACGCCGTCTTGGTCAGCACTTCAGCCCCCGGTGCCTTGCCCTTGGTCGCCGAACGGGCGACGTCGCGGAAGACCGGCCGCAAATGTTTCTTCAGGAGCTCATCATCGAAGCACACAAACGCCTGCGCCCAGCCGGGATCGCCCTGACGCCCCGCGCGACCGAACAACTGCCGGTCCACGCGCTCGGATTCGTGCCGTTCAGTGGCGATGACGTGCAACCCGCCCCGCTCCGCCATACCCGGCCCCAGCCGGATGTCCGTCCCACGACCCGCCATGTTCGTGGCGATGGTGATCTCCCCCTTCTCACCCGCACGCGAGATGATCGCCGCCTCCTCCGCATGACGCGTCGCGTTCAAGATGCGATGTTCGACTCCGGCTTGAAAAAGTTTATGCGAGAGCAATTCACTGTTCCGCACACTGCGTGTGCCCACCAAAATAGGGCAGCCCAGTTCCTTGATGCGTTTGATCTCTGCCACCACGGCGTCCCACTTCTCCGCTTCCGTGTTGAACACCCGGTCCGGCATCTGCACCCTCCTGCACGGCTTGTGCGTCGGTATGCGCACCACGGGCAGATAATAGATGCGCCAGAACTCATCCGCCGCCTCCCACGCCGTACCGGTCATCCCGGAGAGCTTCGGGAACAGGCGGAAGAACCGCTGAAAACTCATGCGCGCCAGCGTCTCGGTCGGGTCCGTCATCGGGATGCCTTCCTTCGCCTCGATGGCCTGGTGCAAACCCTCACGCCAGCTCCGGTTTGGCATCGCACGGCCCGTGAACTCATCCACGATGGAAACCTTGCCTTCGTTGATGATGTACTGCTTGTTCAGGTGGAACAACTCGCGCGCGACTATTGCCTGCTTGATCAGCTCCTCCCGACGCAGCTTGCCACGCCAGAATGGAGGCAGAAGCCCGGCTCCTTCCTCAACGCGCTGTTCGCCTGTCTTGGTGAAATCGATATCTCCGTAGCGGGTATCCACCGTGTAATCCACATCTGCCTGCAACTTCCCCGCCAAAACCGCCGCCAGTTCTACCGCCTGCTTCAGGGCATCATTAGGACGCTGCGATGAGATGAGCAACGGGGTCACCGCTTCGTCGATCAGCACGCTGTCCGCTTCATCTACGATGGCCGTGTGCAATCCCCGCAGGACCAGTGCACTGTCCGCTGCCCGCGTGGGATTGATGACCTGCCGAATCATCCAGCGCTCGGGATTATGCAGATCCTTCAAACGGAGCCGGTCTCTCAGAAAATCCGCGAGCAATTCCTTGCTCGTCACATACACGACGTCGGCCGCATACGCCTTCTGCCGGTCACTGGGGGTCAGCTTGGCCGTCACCGGCGCCACCTTCAGGCCGCACATCCGGTACAGCGATTCCATTCCACCCGCATCGCGTTCCACCAGGTAATCGTTCACCGTGATGACATGACAGGGACGGCCCAACCAACCAGCCAGCACCGCAGCCAATGCCGCCGTCAGCGTCTTGCCCTCGCCCGTCGCCATCTCGGTGAGGCACCCCTCGTTCAGCGCCAAGGCTCCCGCGATCTGCTCCACGTAAGGGTTCAGCCTGATGCAACGTTTCGCTGCTTCGCGCACCGCCGCCATCGCCTCCACGAGATTCTCCGCGATGCCATCACCACCCCGGCGAAAAATCTCTTTGAAATTCAGCAGGGCCGTCTTGAGTTCCTCCTCGGAAAGTGCGGCGTACTTGTCTGCCAACCGGTCCACCTCGGCCGCCTTCGCGAGCAGCTCTTTGGCGTGTTCACCCCGCCGCTTCCACGAGCCCATCCAGCCATGGACCATCGCGTCCATCCCTTGATGGAACTTGCGCGGCTGGGGCGGAGCGATCCGCCGGTAGATGTCACTGGGCGTCTTCAAAACTGAAAGCGCTTCTGGAGCAGTTGTCCCAATCGCCGGATCCAACGGGGCAGCAACGGTTCGCTCTCCAACTGGAACCGCACCTTGCCGGTCCGGCCATGGAGCAGGACCATTTCGCTCTCCGACGTGAATTGTCCGATCACCGAGAAGAACGGCTCGGCCGCGACGCGACCGGAACTTTCCTTCATGTTGATGGCGATATCCCCGCCACCTTCCCAGCCCAAGGCCGGGGTCGGCAGGTTCTTCTGTTCACCAGGCACGACCCGGAGTTGCTCCACCTTCAAGACCTTCTCGGCGTCGCCAGGCAAACGCACCTCGGCAGGCGGAATCTCGTTCTTGATGAAGATGCGGTCCACATCCTCCTGCATGACGGTCGCGGAGAACTCGAACTGTTTCGGATTCACCAGCAAGCCCAGCGGCGAGCCACGTTTCACGATGCGTTGCTGCAAATCTTCCACTCCCGGGGCGACCCAAATGCCTTCATGCCGGGCCCGGACGATGAGGTTCTGCTGTTCCTTCGTGATCCGTTCAATCAGTTTTTCGGCCGATTCCAAACGCTTCCGTAATGGTTCCACAGCCGCAGCATCGCGTTGCATCGCGGCCCGGAGCCGACCTTCCACTTCCTGCTTGGTGGCCTGGGCCTGCATCAACTGCATCGCCAACTCTGGATTCTCCAGCCGCAAGAGTGGCTGTCCGGCTTTCACCGGCTGTCCGGGTGTGGCGATCACTTCGGCGACTTCACCGGGAGCTTCCGTGATGATCTGGCTCCACTCTCTGGCCTGCACCACACCCGAGGCCCGGAAATAGTGTGGGAACGGGATGACAGCCAGCAAAAGGATCAACGCCGCCATCACCGTCGCGACCACGCCGATGGCCCGGGGACGGGTGCGCTCCAGCTTGGGACTGCTGCTCAGATACTTGATGAACTTGTACGTCGGCACCACCAGCCAGGTGAACAGGCAGACAGCGGCCATCAACATGCCGAGCAACAGCCACTTGTCGGCGATGAACCAGATGATGCCCACGAAAACAATCGTCCGATAGATCAGCGCGCTGATGCCGTAAACCGTCAGCCAGACCGCCTCGCGTGGACTGTGCGCCGGGCTTTGCGCGGTCTTCACCCCAAAAGCCTTCCGCTCGATCCACGAGGTCATCTGGCTCGTCGAACGCTGGTTCAGGTTCGGGATCTCCAGCAGATCCGACATGATGTAGTAACCGTCGAACCGCATCAGCGGGTTCAGGTTGAACAACAGTGTGGAGACCGACGCGATGAACATCATGTTGAACGTCACGCTGTGGATGATCGAACCTTGCGCCGTGTTCGCCCAGACCACCGCCGCGATCGCCGCCACGAACAGCTCCACGATCATGCCCGCGCAGCCCACGAGTACGCGCTCCTTGCGGCTGCGGAACCCCCAGCTCGCCGTGGCATCCACGAACGGCACCGGCGTGAAGATCATGAGCATGATGCCCATGACATGCACCTCGCCGCCGAACTTCCGGCAGAAGTAGGCGTGACCGAACTCGTGTACGGTCTTGATGAGGATCATGCCGAGGTACAGCCAGATCAGGTTGTCCGGGGCGAGCACCCCTTGTGACTGATCCAGCAGCAACGAGGAATTATCCATCCCGGCTTTCAGCCCAAGACCGACAACAATCAACCACAGGACCAATCCGATGGGGCTGATAAGCCAGCCGACGAAAGGGAGTGTCTTGACGAGAAAACGATCCGGGTCAAGCAGCGGGAAGCGCATGAACATGATGTTCAGCCACTTCATGCCCAATTCCTGTTGCTTGCGCTTGCGTTGCCGCTGGAAAAGCTGCTCGGCATCCGGTGCCAGCTCGTACTGGAGCAGGTTCGCGTGGTAAAGTTGCGCGAGCAGTTGCACCACGGCTTCCTGTCCGGGGGCGGCATCGGGAAAACGCTCGAGGCATTCCTGCCAGACTTCCTCCACCGTCTTGCCCGGTCGCAGCCGGGCGACGAATTCATACGCTTCCGGTCGCATCCGGAAGAACTGGTTGGCCAGCGGGTTTTGCAGAACGATCCAGCGTTCCCCCCGGAACTGCTGGCGCTGCACCTGCACGCCGGGACGCAACTGGATCTTCTGGCTGGCCACCCGGTGCCACGACTCGCTGAATGTGCGGGATTGTTCCATGGCGTGCTTGGCTTACCACCAGAACCACATCCGCAGAAAGTCAACCGTGCGATGCGTGATGATCCACATCAGACTGCGGTTGCCCACGTTCAGTTTGCAGACGCCGCTCATGCCGGGCTTCCACCATTCCTCGGGCGTGCCGTCCACTTCACAACGCACCAGAAACACATTTTTGCCTTCCTTCGCGGTGGCCGCGGGTTCGAGCCGTTCGATCTTCACGGGATAGCGCTTGTGCGGCTGACTGACAAAGGCGATCTCGCCCGTCTCCTTGCCCAGCACTTCATGTATATCCCGCTCGTTCACCTCCGCCTCGACATACAGTTTGTCCGTACGGGCGAGGCGGAACAGCGCCTCCCCTTGCTCCACCGGGGCACCCACGCGGTTGCGCAGATCCCCCTCCACCACCACCGCATCAAACGGGGCGCGGATCTCGGAGCGGGTCAGGCGATACTTCACCAGGCTCAGGCGCGCCTTCGTCTCTTCCAGTTGCGATTGTGCCACGCGCATCTCCGCCAGTTGGTTCGCCGCGCGCGCCTTTTCCGATTCCCGCTGGTAACGGCTCATCTCCGCCGTCGCTGCCGCTTCTTCGAGCAGCAAATCGTCACGGTTCAGGCGAAGAACGACTTGTCCGGCCTTCACCGCATCGCCCGGCCGCACCAGCACTTCTTCCAGGTAACCATTAAAGGGCGCGGACACATACCGCACTTCTTCGCTGCGCAGGATGTAATTCGCCTCCACGCGGTAATTGGGCCGCACGAGGAAAAGTATCGCCAGGACGATTGCGATGGCAATGCCCGTGGCCTTCATCCAGGTGTGCTCCGGCCCCATGAAGCCGGCGAACTTCTCGCGTACATCCGCGGCCAGCCGGGCTCCCAACCAGCGGTCGCGCCGTTTCAGATCGCTCAGACGGTTCACCACCTGATCGCCGACGAGGCGCAACTGTTGCAGCTCGGTCACGGAAAACTCACCGTCGGCCCGTTCCAGCGTCATCACACCGACCACCTTGCCCTCGATGCGTAACGGGATGGAACAAACGGAGGTGGACTGGTTCGCCTTCGCGAAGGCGGCATGGTCACGGTTCACCAGCGCGTAATGCTCCGGCGTCGGCCACAAGATTTCATCGTCTTGATCCAGCGCTTCCTCCATCACCTTCTCGATGGCCACCACCGCTTCCATCTTTGGGTCAAAACGTTCCGTGCGGCTGATGCCCTGCAGCTTGATGAAGCCCTTCTCAAACCAGCCGAGGCTGACGCGCTGGCATTGCAGCCGCGACGCCAGGCTGTTGCACAAGGCAAGCGCCGAGGAAGTGTAACGCGTCTGCGCGTTCACCTCCGCCAGCGTGTCCAGCACGATGGCCAGCTTTTCGGCATCCGTGCGCGCCTGCCGGTTCTGCCCCAGTTCCTGATAGGACTTGGGGATGTCCGCAAGCAACTGCACCCGCAGGGCGATAGAATCAAGCTCCTGGGGCTGGAGGTTCGGCAGGAAGATCGCAACCAGACAGACCTCCTGCGTAGAGGCCAGCACCAAACGGACCGCCACACCTGCAGGAATACTGGCTCCCGGTTTCGCATCCTGCGCCAGGATGCGCTTGGACACGCCCGCCGTGCCGCACTCGTCCGCCATGGAGAGCAAGGCATTGCGGAACAGGGCCAGACCGGCGGCTGAGGTCTCCGGGAGGGACCATTCGGAAAGCTGCTTCCAGCGGCCATCCTCGTTGTCTTTGCGGATCAGGACCGCACGGGCGGCACCACCCACCTGACCGCACAGTTTGAGAAACGTAGGCCAGAACTCTTGCGGGGCGCCGCTGAACTGCCGCAGCTTCGCGGCTTCTTCCGCGAAGGAAGGCGGCGTTTGGGCGGCACCGGGGTTAAGTGAACTCATGCTATTGCGCGTTGATTTGCATTGTCCCCGCCACGCCCGGTTTCACCTGGCCGTTGGCGTTGTCACACAACACTTTGATTTTCAGCAGGCCGCTGGCGGGGTCCACCACCGGCGAGACGAAACTGACCTTGCCCGTCACCGGTATCGATCTGCTCCCCGCTTCGATCAGCAACTGCACCGTATCGCCATTCTTCAGATTGTATCCGGCCTTGGCTTCCACGTTCGCCACGAAGTAGAACTGCCGCGTGTCCACCACGCGCATCAAAGGTTCCTGGGCCTTGCAGTCTTCACCCACCTGCCGGAAGAACTCCACCACAAAGCCGGTCAGCGGCGACGTCACTATCCGGTCTTTCATCAACTCCACCGCCATGTCGTGTTCGATGATTTCCCGGTCCTCCGTCATCTTCAGGCGATCCACCTCGGCCACGGAAAGCTGATACTCCAGTTCCTTCTTGGCCAGATCATCCTTGCTGACGGACTTCGTGGCTTCATAAAGCTTGCGGGTGGAATCCAAGTCCGTCTTCACCGTCACTACGCGCGCTTCCGCCGCGGCCAGTTCCGCTTTGCTGTCCGCGATCAGTTTGCGCCGTTTCACTTCCAGCTCCTCCTGCCGTTTCTTCATCTCGATCAGGACTTGGCCAGTCTTGATGGCATCGCCCTCTTTCACCAGGCGCTTCTCCACCGTACCCGCCACACTGGCACTGAGGATGACATCTTGGAACGGCTCGGTGACGCCCGCCGCCGTGGTTTGGGCCTGCACAGCAGTCAGCGTAACGCTGGCCAACATCAGGGCGAGGAAGCAGCCCGGCAGTTTCATTCCGTTTTTTTTGTTCGGCAAGTGCATGGTTTTTAAAGGGGCAACAGTTTGAACGGCCAAAGCTCCGGCTCAAGGCGTGGTGCTCACCGCTGGACGGCGTTTGTCGTATTCCGTGTGCATCGTTTTCAAAAATTCCTGATACTTGTCCTGGGTGATACGGCCGCTGCTCACCAGCACCGCCGTATTCTCCTGCAATTCTTTCTGCGTGAAATCCAGATTGCGCTCCTTCAGCAACCGGCCGATCACCAGATCGAGCTCCAGTAAGGACCGCTGATACCGGATCAGATTGTCGAGCGCCGCGATCTTGGCGCGGAAAACATCCTCCTCCGCCTCGAGCACCTCACGGCTGCTGATCTTGCCGGCGTCCAGCCGTGTGAGCTGCGTCTTCAGGACATCTTCGTTCACCCTCACCACCTTGCCGTGGCGGTCCACATTCTCCCGGTAGCTCCCCACGGAGAACACCGAGGAACGCAACGTGTTCGCCAGCGTGATGCCCAGGCCGTTCAACGCCCGCATCGTGGCTTCCCGGCGCAGTTCCGCCGCCTTCAATTCATGCCGGCTCTTCACCCCGCCGCCCATCGGCACACGCAATTCCACTCCCACAGACCAGTTCGGGAAATCCTGTTCATACGCCGCATCCCAAGAGGCTCCCGGGTTGTTGCCCAAACCGCTGAAACCATACCCACCCTTCAGGTCCAGATTCGGCATGCGCTGGTTCTTGGCCACTTTCACCCGCAAGCCTTCCAGCTCCGCCTGCTTCACCAATGAGCCATAGCTGGGATTCAAATCATACGCTGCCAGCGTCATCTGGGTGACATCGAAATTGTGGTCCACCACCCTCGGTGCATCTGCCGCCAGCATGCCCAAGGCGTTCGGCGACCATGAATCGGACAGCATTGTCGCCGCCCGGCTGCGCGCGGAACTAAGCCGCTGTTCTGCGTCGTTAAGGATGGCCGTGCGTTCAGCCACGCCCGCTTCCGCCTGCAGCACATCGATCTCCGCCGCCTTGCCCAGCTCCACCCGCTTCTTGTTGTCCGTCAGCAGCGTCTCCGCTACGCGCAAGGACTCCTTCGCCAGCTTCGCCTGTTCCTGCGTCTGATACAGATCCCAGTAGGCCGCTTCCGCCTGGGAAATGACTTCCATGATGTTCTTGCGGTAATCTTGGAAAGAAATCTCCGACGTGATGGCGGCCGCCCGGATGCCCGCCATGGTGACAGTCACGCCACCGTTTTTCAGCAAGGGCTGCGTGATGGCCAGACCGACCGTACTCACCCACTCGCCATTCGGATTCGCCGCCGCGTTGATGTTGTTCTCCAGCGCCTGCAGCGTGTATCCCAAACGCACCTTGGCACCGGTCGGGACCAGCGCCTCAAACGCACTGGAGTAGGTCTTATTACGCTCGTTGTAGATGTTGGGACCACCGCCGAAGATGCCGCCCAAATTCGCCCGTTGCTCCGCCGTGTTGGGACGACGCCGGTCCACCGCATCCACCCCACCAATATATTCCGGTTCGAAAATCCCCTTCTCCGCTTTGTATCGCTCGTCACTGATCACGGATTCCAAGATACGGATCTGCAACGATTCGTTCCGCGTCCAAACCTGTTTGAGAAACTCCTCCAGCTTGATCGGCGCTCCGGCCACCTCATTCGTCGCCGCATTCAGATGCCAACCGCAAAGAATTGGTGTAAATATTACAAGGGCGCGACGGATGAATCCCCTAACGCTCTGTAAAGCGTTAATACTGTTTACCTTTATTGTCATGTGTCGTGGCGAAATTGCAGACGGAGAGTAGTGACACCATGACTTAGGTCAAGCCGGGTATGTAAATAAGGTGTAAAGTTTGCTTGGCAAAAATTGCCCACCCCGTGTGACTAGGCCTCCTTGGCCGGATTCCGTCAGCAAACCATAGGTCTGTATGGTGATTCCTCTGAGACTCACTTCGCCAACCATTGGACACTATCAATAACGACATACCCATCCGCCCCCTCATTGGAAACCGTCACCGCCGCCGCTTTTCCTTCCGCAAATTCAAATTCCCCCAGCGAAATGAACACTCCCTCGATCGGCGGCACCTGCTTCTGGTTTACCGTTATCGTTTGCTTGCCGTTGGCATGCTCCACCACCACCGGCACCTTGCTGGATCGGTTGGTGTTCGGCGGATAAGCCAGCCTTACTTCATACTTCCCCGCCTTCGGCAGCTTCGCCTCGAACCGTGCGCTGAACTTCCCGTCCTTTTTGTTCCCGTCATGCTGATACCCAAACCCGATGTAGGTCTTCCCCGCCGAACTATCCGTCCAGTCGCCCGCCAGCTTCGCATCCGCATCATCCACTACGATCCCACCGAACTTCGCGGGCGACATCCCGCCCTGACCACCTTCCGCGCTCGCTCCCGCTGGATTCTTGTATTCCAAGATCTGCCCCTGCTTCAGCAACAACTCGCGCAACTTCGCATACGGCACATCCTGCACCGCGAGGTTCCCATCGATCGCCAGCACCGCCGCCGTCGCCGCCGATTCCGCCAGGATCATGAACACCGGCTCCATGCGGATGGACCCATACGCGATGTGCGTGCTCGACACGCACACCGGCACGAACAAATTATCCGCCTGGCCCTTCTTCGGCACCAGCGAACCATACGCGATCTCATACGGCCCCTTCGTGGAAACGCCGATGTCGCCTTCGTTCTGCACATAGCCTTCTGGCGTGATGTAACGCTGCACGTTGTGCGAATCGATCGTGTATGAGCCCATGCCCACCGATTCCGGCGTTGGACGCCGCTTCACGAGTTCGTTCTCCGTCATCACATACTTGCCAATCATCCGGCGCGCCTCGCGGATGTAGAGCTGGTGTGACCAGTTGCCGTTATCCATGAACTCATCCTTCGGCAAGCCCCACTTCCTCATCCGGTCCTGCACGTCCTTCGGCACGCGCGGATCGTTCGCGATGAAATACAGCCAGCCCTTCTGATACGTCTCATGCTCCTTGATGATCTCCTTGCGCCGCTCATATGAAGCTTCGGGATAATCATAATTCATCCCGATGTTGTCCGTGCTCATCGGCCCATGATTGTTCGTGTCCGTCTTCTTGTTCGGGATGGGATCGAACTTGTCGAACGTCTCGCGCCAACCCGCCATGAAGATGCGCAAAAGCAGCTCATACTGCTTCGGATCATACCCTTCCGGCTTCGGGAACGGGATCATGTTATCCGGGTTATCCGTCAGACACATGCGGAAGCAATACGCCTGCACGCGCTTGTCTCCGGAGCCATACTCACCCGGCGGCTCCGTGCTGATGCGCGGCAACACCCCGCTCTTTGGGTCACCCGGCACCACATACGGGCTGATCTTCTCCTTCACCGCGCCGAAATGATGCCGGTGATGCAACACCCCCACCTGCACCCCGTTCCACTTCTCATCATAAACACTGTTCGCCTCGCGCCCCACATGATAATCCACGCCCGCCGCCGCCATCAAATCACCCTCATAAGTCGAATCGATGAACATCTTTCCCGTGTACGTCTTGCCGCTCAACGTGGTGATGGACGTGATGCGTGCCCCGTTTTTCTTCACACCCTTCGCGCGATCCAACCACTCATTCCGCACCACCGGGATCTGATACTCCTTCACGTAATCCTCGAAAACCTTCTCCGCCGCGTGCGGTTCGAAGATCCACATCGTCCGCTCCGCGCCATCGATCGCCGGTGTGCCCTGCCCCTTGTTTCCGTAGGATTCCTTGCTCTGCCACTTCCACGCGTCCTTCTGGTCGTAATGCTTCCAGATGCGATGATAAAAATCCCGGGACAACCCGCCGATCACCGCCTTGTTGCCCGTATCCGTGAAACCCAAGCCGCCGCTCGAGAGACCGCCCAGATGTTTGTCTGGTGAGACGATGATGGCCGTCTTCCCCATCTTCTTCGCCTGCACCGCCGCGATCACCGCCGCCGACGTGCCGCCATATACCACCACATCATACTCCGCCGCCTGCGCGCGTAAGCCAAACGCCGTCGCCAAAGCCAAAGAAGCCCATACTCGGAACAAATGCATAAACGCTTTATACTTTCCGCCCAAACCCAGTGTCGAGCCAGCAAACCGCCCGCCAGCAAGCGCCACCCGGCCAAGGCCAACTAATTGATTCAATACCCAAGTCCCCGCGCCGTCCTTTTGGACAAACTTTCCTTCAATCTTCATATCATCCTCAATCCTTTCCTTTTGAGCTTCTTCCCAACTCATCCTTCATAATTCATAATTTAACCGAGGGGGTAGGACATTGGCTGTCCATGGCCCCCCTTTCTGAAAAACATTTTAAAACCACCCAACTAACTCCCGCACAACGCCTTACGCACAAAAAACCGCTCAAAAACCGAAAATCCAGATAAAATAATTCACGCCCACACCCTGGACCGCGGGACTGCGTCCCGTAGAACCTCCCGCCAGCCCACCGCCCCCGAAAACCAAAACCGTCCACCTACTCCACCATCCACCGCCACCTCCTAAGCCC
>JAEYXS010000102.1 GCA_023431185.1 Verrucomicrobiota bacterium | reverse complement strand
CATAGTTCTCTGTTTAACCGCAGCCCCGACATCGGATGCCGGGGTGAAATGGACGCAGATAAACGCAGATGGGGGCGGGGAACAGTTTTTTGTTCTGAACTCTCGACTGTGTCTGGCTGGGTCTTTTCTGGTGGTTAACTGAAGTGGCTGGCGGGGATCGGATCTGGGAGGTGCAGACTGGTAGCTAGAGTACCGCAGGACAGGATGCTATCGAGAAGAGGGAGCATCGAACGGACGAGATGGGAAGGCCGCTTCGGGGAACGTAAAATAGTAGGTAGTGGATGGTGGATAGTCGATTGAGGGAATAGGGCGTATGGGTCCGATAGGACAAATAAGACTTATGGGAAACAGGGAAGCCGGTTGCACCGGCAGGCCATCATTCGAACGCGCAACTTCCAACATCAAGAGGTGAGAGGTTAGAGCCTCCTGACGTCGGCTGTTACTTGGGGGTCCGCCTCCTGATCTCGGCGGCTACGAGGGGACGAGGGGTTCGACTTGGGTCCAGATGGCGGCGGAGACGGCTTCGATGGATTGGGTCGCGTTGATGACTTTGATGCGGTGCGGTTCCTGGCGGGCGAGTTGCTCGAAACCTTTTTCCACACGTTCGAAGAAAGCGCGGTCGGCTTCTTCCATGCGGTCACGCACCGGTCCGGTGGCTTGCTGGCGGGCTTGGCGACGGGCCTCGCTGACGGCGAGCGGAACAGCCAGCAAGAGAGTGAGGTCGGGATGGACGTTGCCTACGGCGAAGTCCACGACGGCTTGGACCTGACCGAGGTCGAGGCCGCGACCGTAGCCTTGATATGCGAGGGTGGAATCGTAGAAGCGGTCGCAGAGGACGATCTCACCAGCGGCCAAGGCGGGCTGGATGACTTCACGGACGAGCTGGGCGCGGCTGGCGTTCATGAGCAGGAGTTCGGTCTCGCTGGTCATGGCGTGATTGGCGTCGCTGTGTTTGAGGAGGTGACGGATCTCTTCGCCGATGGGGGTGCCGCCGGGTTCGCGCAAGGTCCGGACGGTGTGACCGAGGCTGCGCAGGCGTTCGGCGAGGAGTTGGATCTGGGTGCTCTTGCCGCCACCTTCGGTGCCTTCAAACGTGATGAAGAGTCCGCTCATGGTTTCGCTTTCTGATCAGCCGCCGGGATGGTGACGTTGGAGGGGAAGGTTTTGCTGGTGCTGAGGAAGTCGATCAGGGAGTTGATCTGGGCGTCGGTGAAGGGAGCGCCTTGTTTCGGGTCGAAAGCGGGCATGAGGGAGTTGGGCTTACCGTGGCGGGTCCAGTGTTCCCAATAAGCCCGGGTGGTGCCGAATTTGATGGCGCGCAGGTCAGGCACCATGCTGGCGCGGTGCTCGGCATCGTGGCAGATGCCGCAGGCGGTGAGGTAGAGTTCGCGGCCGACTTTGCCTTCGGCGGGTTTGACGTGGCAGTTGGCGCACTTGCCTTGGAAGACGGCCTGACGGTTCTTGGAGGCTTCCATCAGGTTGGTGACGCGCTCGGCGTTGTCCCGCATGGAGCTGGGCGGGGCGTCTGGGAGGTTGACTCTCACGGTCAAAGTTTTAGGACCGACACTGGTGAAGATCAGCAGGGTCTTGGTGAGGGTGCCGTATTTGTTGCGGGCGTCGAACTCGGCCTTGATCACGCCGCCCTGGCCGGGCTCCAAGAGCCAGGGCTCGCTGGGCATCTCGGCGTAGGTGCAACCGCAGGAGGGCTCGATGCGCTCGATGGTGATGCGGGTGGGGCCGTGATTGGTGACGGCGAAGGTGAAGGGGATGTCAAGTTCACCTTCCTTCGGGGTGATCTCTTTGATGAGCGCGTCCCAGACGAGGCCGGTGGTGGCGGCGGGCGGTGTGGGTGGTGCCGGGGCAAGTGTTTGCGCGCCGAGGTGTAAGGCCAAGGTGAGCAGGAGCAGGAATGTCGTGATCGCAATGCGCCGGTGCATCAATGGCGGGAAGTGTAATGGATTGAAGTCAGGAGGCAAAGCTTTGATGCAATTTCACGGGTCAGAGAACCGCGCCCCGTGCGGAGGGGACACACCTTCACCTTATAGCTTCTTCAATCGCGGTCCCTTGGGCGTATCTTCGATCACCCAGCCTTTGGCTTTCAGTTCGTCGCGGATGGCGTCGGAGCGTTTGAAGTCTCTGGCTTTGCGGGCGGCCTGACGTTCTTCCAAGAGGGCGAGCAGTTCAGCGGGGACTTCGTCGGTGGCCTTGACACCGATGCCGAGGACTTGGTCGATGGTTTCCCACGCTTTCAACTCGGTGGCGGCTTGCGCGGGTGTGAGTTCGTTGGCGGCGAGTTTGCGATTGGTTTCGCGGACCCATTCGAACACCACGCCCCATGCGGCGGAAACGTTCAGGTCTTCATCTAGCGCTTCGGTGAAGCGTTTGGGGAGATCGGAGTCACCGGTGGCAGTAGTCTGACCGGCGATTTCGCGCAGCTTCAGCAGGCATTCATCAATGCGCGCCAGGGCGGTCTTGGCGCCGCTCAGGCCATCGAGCGTGAAATTGAACTGCTCGCGGTAGTGTGCGCTGATCATCAGGTAGCGGATCTCACGACCGTTGAAACCTTTGCCCAAGAGATCGCGCAGGGTGAAGAAGTTGCCGAGCGATTTGCTCATCTTCTTGCCCTCGACGAGCAGGTGGGAGCCGTGCAGCCAATACTTCACGAACTTCTGGCCGGGGGCTTGCACGCCTGCGCCTTCGCTCTGGGCGATCTCGTCCTCGTGATGCGGGAACATGAGGTCCTCGCCACCGGCGTGGATGTCGAAACTGGTGCCGAGGACGTCCATGCTCATGGCGCTGCACTCGATGTGCCAGCCGGGGCGGCCTTGGCCCCAGGGGCTATCCCAGAAGACTTCACCGTCATCCGGCACGCGGGATTTCCAGAGGGCGAAATCGGCGAGGGATTCTTTTTCGTATTCGTCACTGGCGACGCGTTCACCGACGCGCATGCCGTCGAAATTCAGGTTCACGAGCTGGCCGTACTTGCAGCCGCAGCCACGATATTTATCGATGCTGAAATAGACGGAGCCATCGGCGGCCTGATACGCGATGCCGCGGGCGATGAGCTTCTCGATGAGCGCGATGATCTGCGGGATGTATTCCGTGGCGCGCGGCATGACGGAGGGGGACTTGCAGCCGAGCGTCTTCAGGTCTTCGAGGAAGGCGGCTTCGTATTTGCCAGTGTAGTCGCGCAGGGTGGTCTTGGCCTCGCGAACGCGCTTGATGATCTTGTCCTCGACGTCCGTGATGTTCATCACGTGCTTCACGGCGTAACCGCGAAACTCCAGATAACGGCGCAGGAGGTCGGTGAAGACGAAGGTGCGGAAATTCCCGATGTGCGCGAAGTCGTGGATGGTCGGCCCGCAGCAGTACATGCCCACGTATTTGCCAGCGGGATCGAGCGGCACGAACTCCTCGAGGGAGCGCGACAAGGTGTTGTAGAACTTCACGGCCATTTCAGTGGGGCAGAGGTTACGGAAGGCGGGGAAAGTTCAAAGTGTAAAGTTCAAACCGGTTGCATCGGTGGGCAATTGAGGGAAGCTTCGAGCATCGAATGAGCGAAGAGAGGTTCCCAGTAATCCTTGCTCTGGTATAGCCGTTCAGGCAGAAGCGGTCAGGAACAGGCCACGGGCTATCTTGCCGGGGCTATGCGGTGGTGCAGGTTCTTCTCGATGATGCCGACGACGAAGTAACCACCGAAGGCGGCGACCATGGAGGTCAGGAAGGGATGGTCCAGTTCGGCCCAATCAAAGAAGATGTATACCACCAGACCGGTGACCATGGCCGTGAGAGCGGCAGCGGGTCCACCGAACTTGGAGAACAGGGCCATGACCATGATGACGAAGACGCCGGTGCTGCCCAGGGCGGAGGCCTGTTCCACGAGTCCCCAGACGGAATCCGAGCTTACGGCCAGCCAGGCAGCGATCAGGCCACTGACGACGACCATGATGCGGGCGGAGAGGATCTTGCTGTCTTCCTCGATGTCATCCGGGAGCAAGGGGACGATGAGGTTGTGGGAGATCAGGGCGGAGGCGGAGAGCAGGGTGGAATCCACAGTGGAGAGGATGGCGGAGACCAGCGCGCCCATGAACACGATGAAGAGCAGGGTGGGCAGGTGAGCCCGGGCCAGTTCAGGGAGGACATGCTCGGAGTTTGCAATGCCGGGCATGGTCTGGAAGGCGAGCAGGCCGAGCAGCGCGGGGATCAGGCCGATGAGGATGTAGATGCTGCCGCCGAGGAGGGCAGATTTGCGGGCGACTTCGGGTGAGCGCGTGGCCAGCACGCGGCCGATGAGCTCCTGAGCGACGACGGAGCCGCAGATGGGAATCATCCAGAGCTCAAGCTGATCCAGAAAACCACCATTTCCGTGGAAGGGATTCAGGCGGCTGGGCTCGATGGCGTTGATGGTGGCGGAGAGGTCCGGGGTCTGGGCCAGAATGACGATGAAAATGATGACGAGGCTGACGATGATGATGATGCCTTGGAAGAGATCGGTCAGCACATCGGCCTTGAGGCCGCCGCTGACGGTGTAGGTGATCGCCACGGCGGTGGCGACGAGGATGGCCATATCCACACTGATGCCGGCGTTGGAGACGTTATGGATGACCTCACCGAAGGCACGGACCTGGGCGGCGGCCCAGATGATGGAGGTCGGGGCGATGAGCAGGACAGAGACGCGCTCCACGGTGATGGAGTAACGCTGGCGGAAGAGGTCGATGAGGGTGGTGAGCTGGCGTTTCCACAAGGGTATGGCAAAGACAAGGCCAAGGAACAGAATGCAAATACCATAGCCGAAAGGGTCGCTGGCTCCGCCGGAGAAGCCGTTTTCATAGAACTTGCCGGCGGCGCTGATGCAGGTCTCGGCCCCGAACCAGGTGGCGAAGATGCTGAAGGTGGCGAGGCCGAGTCCCAAGCTGCGTCCGGCCAGCAGGTAATCTTCCTCGCTGTCGATCCTGCGTGAGACCATGAGGCCGATGGCCATCTGGATCATGACGTAAACCAGGACTCCAATGAGTATCCAGTTCATGGCGGGTGACATCACGGCAAGCGGCTGGAGATGTCAATGAGCAGTTGGGTTTTCGGCTGAAGAATTTTTGTAATCGATGATTAACCACGGAGGGTGGAGATGGTAAACCACCGGATACGCAGAACACATGGAAGGGGGAATTTTTAAGCCACTGATGGAACACGGAATGGCACAGATTGGGGAAGGAGGAAGATATCTAATGCAGAAGAGAGCGAGCACGGATCGGGTGGTGAGGACGATTACGAGCATGATTGGCGGCGACGGATTGCCTCGCCATGGACTGGTTATTTTACTAAGTCTTGATTGTTTTAAATGAGATTTTCAACGCAGAGAATTTTAGCAGCCATCAGGTTTGGGGTGGCATTGCTGATTTTTGGTCTGTGCTTGTTTGAAGCCAGAGCGCAACAGGCAGATGAGGTTGTGCCAGTTTTGCGCACGGCTTTGGACATCCGGCGGGTGACTCCGGAGGCGGCGGATACGGGGTTGCCGGTGGAAGTGGTGGGGGTGGTGACGCTGGTGGATTTTGGGCGCACGGTTTTCTTGCAGGATGAGACAGGGGGAACGTTTTTCAAGGGACCACCCACGAGCTCCGGGCTGCAACCGGGTTTGAGGATCAAGGTGCGTGGGAAGACCTTTCCGGGGTTGTATGTGCCGGGAATCGACGCGGAGAAGGTGGAGGTGTTGGAACAGGGTACGTTGCCGATGCCGAGGAAAGTCAGCTTTGATGATCTGGCAGCCGGCAGGTTCAATTACGAATGGGTGGAGCTGGAAGGCATCGGTCGGCAAGTGTTGGGGGTGCCGAAAGACCGCACGACTTTATTGCTGGCGATGGGGAGCCGGAAGATCGAGGTCCAGGCGTCCGAGCCCATGAATGAGGCGCATGAGCAGTATGTGGATGCGCGGGTGAAAGTGCGTGGACTGGCGGCGGGATTCATCAATGACAAGCGGCAACTGGTGGCGCCGCATATCCGAATCCAGCGGATGGAGGAGATTGAAGTTTTGGAGGCCGCGCCCAGCGATGCGTTCGAGCGGGCGCTTTCGCCGCTGAACTCCATCTTGCGGTTCGCCCCCGACGGATTCAGCGGGCACCGGGTGAAGGTACAAGGCGTGGTGACGGCGAGCGAGACAGGGAATGCGCTGTATCTGCGGGATGAGGACCGTGGCTTGCGGGTGATGGCCAAGGACGTGCGCCGGCTGGAGCCGGGTGATGTGGTAGAGGTGTCAGGGTTTCCCACGATGGGCGCTTTCAGTGCGGTGCTGGAGGAGGCGGTGTATCGACGGGTGACGCGGACGAATGCGCCGGAGCCGGTGGTGACAAATGTAAGGCAAGTGTTGCGCGGAACCTTGGATGCGAATCTGATCTCCTTGGAGGCGACGGTGCTGGAGTTTCTGGCGGGCAGGGCGGAGATCGGACTGGTGTTGCAGAGCAGCAACGAGGTGTTTCGGGCGCGATTGGAGCGGAGCGAGGGGGAGCTGCCGTTTTCCTTGGAAGCAGGCACGCGCATCCGGGCGACGGGCGTGTGCCTGGTAGAACAGGCAAACTCAGCGTCACCGAGTTTTAGCAGCAGTCCGCGGGCGTTTGAACTGCTGCTGCGTTCACCGGCGGATATCGTGGTGCTGACGCAGCCACCGTGGTGGACGCCGGAGCGATTGGGCATCGCGGTGGGCATCGTGCTGCTTCTGGCATTGCTGGCACTGATTTGGGCGTTGCAGTTGAATGCGCGAGTCAGGCGGCAGACAGAGATCATCCGGCAGGGCGTGGAGAAGGCGGCGGCGCTGGAGGAGCGGCAAAGGATCGCGCGGGAGTTTCATGACACGCTAGAGCAGGAGCTGGTGGGGCTTTCGTTGCGATTGGATGCGGTGGTGCCGCGGGTAGAGGAGCCGAAGGCGCGCGGGCTGGTGGAAGCGGCGAGGAAGCTGGTGGGGAGATTGCAGGTGGAGGCGCGGGAGTTTGTGTGGAACCTGCGTGGTTCGGAGGTGGAGCCGGCGTTGTTGCGACAGTTGATCGAGCGGAGTGCGGCGGATATGGCGGGGGATACGGGGGCGAAGGTGGTGGTCGAGGTCCAAGGCGATCTCGCGCGGATACCGCAAAGTCTGGCGCATCCGGTTTTGCGCATCGCGCAGGAGGCGATGGCGAATGCGGTGAAGCATGCAGAGGCGAAAACGGTGGCTGTATTGCTGGAGGTGCAAGAGACGCAAGTGCGGCTGACGGTTAAGGACGACGGGAGGGGGTTCGATGCCAGCAAAGGCACACCCACGAAGCCGGGGCATTTCGGATTGCAAGGGATGCAGGAGCGGGCGAAGAAGGCGGGCGGACAATTTCAATTAAGCAGCGAGCCGGGCAAGGGAACGGCGGTCGAATTTATCGTGCTGCTGGGAGTCAAAGGTTGAGGCATGAGCACGAACACAACAACAGCGCGGCGGATACGGTTGATGGTGGTGGACGATCATTTTGTCGTCCGCAGCGGAGTGGTTGCGTCGCTTGCGCTGGAGGATGACCTCGAAGTGGTGGCGGAAGCGGAGACGGGGGAGCAGGCGCTGGAGCTGTATCGTGAGAAGAAACCCGAAGTGGTGATCATGGATCTGCGCTTGCCGGGAAAGAACGGGATTGAGACGACGGCGTTGCTGGTGAAGGAATTTCCGGGGGCGAAGGTGCTCATCTTCACGACATATGATGGGGATGAGGATATCTACCGGGCGACGCAGGCGGGGGCGTTCGGGTATCTGCTGAAGTCGTCACCGCGTGAGGAGTTGCTGGCGGCGGTGAGGGCGTTGGCGAAGGGGGAGAGGTATATGACAGCGGCGATCTCATCGCGACTGGCGGCACGGGTGGCGGGGCCGGATCTGAGTCCACGGGAGCTGGAGATTTTGCAACTGCTGGGACGGGGATTGAGCAACAAGGAGATCGGGGCGCAGTTATTCATTTCAGAGGACACGGTGAAGCGGCATATCAGCAATCTGTTTGTGAAACTGAAGGTGAATGACCGGGCGCAGGCGACGGCGGAGGCGATCAGGAGGGGGTTCATTCATTTGGATTAGGGAAACATCGAACATCCAACATCGAACTCTGAACATCGAACTCTGAACATCGAGAGCGGGAAAATGACGAAGGAATGAGCAATGACTAATGGGTTTTTAGTCAGTTTGTTGGTTGAGGGGCTATGGGACATATGGGTTAGCGCCGATTGATGTCGGCGGCTGCGGGGAAGGAGAAAAGGTGTCCAAAAGTTCAGGAGGAGGACTTAAGTCGTGTAATCCACATGGCGCTTGCTCAGGTGGTTTGTTTTGGAACAATGTGTTGAACCCTATGCGTGGCATGAAAATTTTATCTTTACTGGCTCTCAGTGTGTTTTGTCTCGGTTCGCTGCGGGCGGCGGAGGCGGAGTATGATCTGGTCATTTATGGCGGCACGTCGGCGGGCGTCGCGGCGGCGGTGCAGGCGAAGCGGATGGGGAAGACGGTGGTGGTGATCGAGCCGACGAAGCGGTTGGGGGGCTTGAGCAGCGGCGGCCTTGGCCAGACGGATATCGGCAACAAGGCGGCGATCGGGGGTATCGCGCGGGAGTTTTATCAGGATATCCGCAAGCACTACAATGATCCGGCGGCTTGGAAGTGGCAGGAGCGCAGCAAATACAAGGATGATGGCCAAACGCGCACAGCGGAAGGGGAACCGGCGATGTGGACGTTCGAGCCGAGCGCGGCGTTAAAGGTGTTCAATGATTGGGTGAAGGCGAACAACATCGAGGTGGTTTACGGCGAACGGCTGGATCGCAAGGCGGGGGCGACGATTACGAAGTCGATCCCGTGGCGGATCATGGCGATCAAGATGGAGTCGGGAAAGACGTTCAAGGGGAAGATGTTCATCGATGCGACGTATGAGGGCGATCTGATGGCGGTGGCGAATGTGAGCTACACGGTGGGGCGCGAGGCGAATGCGCAGTATGGCGAGACCTTGAACGGCGTGCAGGTGAAGCAGGCGAAATCGCACCAGCTTTTCAAAGGCATTGATCCGTATGTGAAGAAGGGTGACCCGAGCAGCGGGTTATTGCCGCATATCGATCCGAAGGGGCCGGGTGAGGAGGGTGGCGCGGACAAGCGTGTGCAGGCTTATTGCTTCCGCATGTGCCTGACGGATCATCCGGAGAACCGCATCCCGTTCCACAAGCCGGAGGGTTACAATGAACTGTGGTATGAACTCTTGTTCCGCAATTTCGAGGCGGGCGAACGTGGGGTGCCGTGGATCAATTCCTCCATGCCGAACCGCAAGACGGATACGAACAACAAGCTGGGTTTCTCGACGGATTTCATCGGGCAGAATTATGCGTATCCGGAGGCGTCTTACGCAGAGCGCGAGAAGATCGTGGCGCAGCACCGGCTGTATCAGCAGGGTCTGATGTGGACGCTGGCGAATCACCCACGGGTGCCGGAGCACGTGCGCAAAGAAGTTTCGCGCTGGGGCATGAGCAAGGATGAGTTCGTGGAGGGGAACGGCTGGCAGGAGCAGCTTTACATCCGCGAGGCGCGCCGCATGGTGAGTGATTACGTGATGAAACAGGATGATTGCCAGGGGAAGGTAGAGGCGAAGGATTCGGTGGGGCTGGCGGCGTACACGATGGATTCGCACAACCAGCAGCGTTATGTGGATGCGAACGGGCATGTGCGCAATGAGGGCGATGTGCAGGTGGGCGGGTTCTCGCCGTATCCGATCAGTTATAAGTCCATCGTGCCGTCGGCGAAGGAGTGCGCGAATCTCTTAGTGCCGGTATGCCTCTCGGCGACACATATCGCTTATGGGTCCATCCGCATGGAGCCGGTGTTCATGGTGCTGGCGCAATCCGCAGCGACGGCGGCGGCGCATGCCATCGATGAGAAGAAGGCGGTGCAGGCGATCGATTATCAGAAGCTGCATGATAGACTGGCGGCGGACAAGCAGGTGCTGGTGTGGACGGGTCCGAAGAAGAGCGGGAACACGGCCACGGGGCTGGACGCGAAGACGTTGCCGGGACTGGTGATCGATGATGAGCAGGCGAAGTTACACGGTTTTGGCATGACGGGGCACACGATCACTCCGTATGTGGCGGCGAGCTACCGGCATGACGGGAACGAGGAGAAGGGGCAGCAGAGCGCGGTGTTTCCGGTGAAGCTGGCGGCGGATGGGAAGTATGAGGTGCGGATCGCGTACACGCAGAATGCGAACCGGGCGAGTAATGTGCCGGTGAAGGTGACGCATGCGCATGGTTCGACGGAGGTGAAGGTGAACCAGAAGAAGGCGCCGGCGATCGACAAGCTGTTCCATGTGATCGGGCAGTTCGAGTTCAAGGCGGGGACGGAGTACAGCGTGGAGATAACGAACAAGGATACGGACGGACATGTGATCGTGGATGCGGTGCAGGTGGTGGGGGTGAAGTGAGGGGTTGAACCACAGAATACGCGGAATATAGGGAAAAGGGGATTTTAAGAAGAGGGGCGCTAAAGCATAAAAGGGTGTCGAAGACGAGGACGCCGCGACCCTATGGTCACGGAGTTCATGACGATTGGGAAAGGATGCTATTTGTCCGATGCGGTCACGGTGATTACCAGCGGGCGGTGGTCGGAGGCGAGGCCCCAGTTGGGCGTGGCGAGGACGTAGCTTTCGGCCGGGTTCCATTCGCGGGCCATGCCGGGGCTGAGGAGGATGTAGTCGATGCGGGAGTAGGTGTCCTCCGCGCCGTAGAAATGGGTCCAGGTGATGTTGCGTGGGTCGTAGCCGGAGCGTTCGGGCGGGAGGTTGTCGCCGTTGCGCTCGGCGGGGCGGGTGTCGGTGAGTTTGGTTTTGCCGCGGCCGATGAGGTTTTTGATGGGGCGGGAATCCTTGGTGTCGTTGAGGTCGCCGAGGATGACGAGGTTGGCGTTGGGATTGGCTTTCAGCCGTTCATCCACGATGCCGCGCAGGAGGCGGGCTTCTTCTTCGCGCATGTCGGCCTCGCTGGCGACGCCGACGGGGCGCTTGGATTTCAGATGGGCGGTGAGGAGGGTGAAGGTGTAGGTGTTGCCGATCTTGATGTCCACTTCGGCGATGCCCCGGCTCATCTGGAGGCGGCGACCGTTCACGAGGTAGCTGGCGTTCGTGTGCGAGCGTTTGGCCGTGAAGGGATATTTGCTGAGGACGGCGACGAAGATGTTCGTATCGAAGCCGCGCACGTGTTCCCAGTAGGGATAGTCGAGGCCTTCGGCTTTCAGGGAGGAGCGAAGTTCCAAGAGGGCGGAGGGGAGGCCCATCTCCTGGAGGGCGAGGACGTCGGGGTTCAGGGCTTTGAGGGAGGCGCGGATCTTGGCTTTGGATTCGGCGGATTTGAGTTCGCGGCCCGTGGCGGGGTGGTCGATATAGTTTTGGACGTTATAGGTGGCGATGCGGAGGTCAGCTGCGCCGCAGTTGAACGCGATAATGAAAAGAAGCGCGATCAGGCCGGTGCGGAAAATTGTGGGAGAAAAAGGGGATGAATATGAGGGCGGGATATTCAAGGTTGTTGCGCTTGGTTATGGGTTGTTGGCTGGCAGCGGACCCCTCTCCCTGGACCTCTCCCCTTGGAGGGGAGAGGGAAATGAACACTGCGGATGCTGGATCACTGCAAGCCGCGGTGGACGAATTCGAGGGCCATCACGGTGTAGGCGGTGACGAGGACGGGTTCCTTTTCCCACCAGCGGGCGTTCTCCTGGTTGATCCAGGAGCCGTCGGCTTGCTGCTGGTTCATGAGATGCAAGGCGAGGTCTTTGCGCCAGTTGATGGTCTGGCCGTCCTTGGTTTTGAGTTCGTCGATGCCGTAGGTTTGCAGGGCCTTGGCCATGAGGTGGTAGTAGTAGTAGAGGCCTTGGGCGCCCATGGCGGGGTTCTCCTTCAAGGTGTAGTTTTGCTCCAGCCAGCTTACGGCGGTGGTGATGCGCGGATCGTCTTTCTTGAGGTCAGCGTAGATGTAGCTGAGCACACCGGCGTAGGTCATGCTGCCGTAGGTGCGCAGGGAGACCTTGCCGGTGACGGCGTTGGTGATGGAAGGAGCTTTCGATTCAGTGGGGCCGTAGGTGAAGCCGCCGGGACCGTTGTTCTCGGCGATGGAGGTCTCACCCTTCTTCGGCAGGTCCTGGCAGTTCTCGATGAACTTCAGCGCGGCTTCCCAGTTGAGATCTTTGACGGCGCTCGTTTCGCCGTCTTTGACGATGGCCTTGGAGAAATACATGGCCTGCAACGCGACGAGGGTCTGGCTCATGTCGCCCTTTTCAAAAACATTTCCGTAGCTGAAGCCGCCGTCGTGCGGGGAATCGATCTTGCCCTTTTCATTCAGGTCGAACTGGGTGGCGATGAGATAACCACGCGCCCGTTCGATGGCCGGGCGGTACTCGGGATCTTTCGCGAGCACGAGCGCCATCAGCGAGAGCGAGGTGTTGTAGGTCATCAGCTTGTTGGCGTGGATACTGCCGTCTGCTTTGGCGTTCTTCAGGATGAAATCGTAGGCGAGCTTGAGTTTGGCGGCGTCCTGCTTGGGCCGGGCACCGGAGGGATCGCCTTGAATTGCGGTGACGGCGAGGGCGGTGATGGCCGGATGCTCGGCGGGCGCCCAATGGCCTTCGGGGGTTTGTTGTTTGGCGAGGTATTCGAGGCCGCGATCAATGGCGCGCTGGACTTCGTGGGCGAGCGAGACATCACGGGTCTTGTCGGGCAGTGGCTGAGTGAATGCGACCGTGGGCAGCAGCAACGAGAGGGCGGCGGACAGAAACAAAAAGGGGTTACGGCTTGGTTTCATGAACAACAGGTTTAACATACGCTTTGAGCAATTCAATGGTGACGGTGACGGGGGTTCCGACCGGCGGAAGGTTCTTGGTCTCGGCCAGCCAATTTTCATCGTTCTCCCGGCGTGGGCGGGGATTGTTGATGAGGGCATCGTGGTCGTGGATGTTGGCGACGATGGAGAGTTCGCGCTGGGCGACGAAGGCACCGTTGAAGATCCAGGAGCCGTTGTAGATCCAATCGCCTTTCGCCATCGTGGCCTTGGTGGATTTGTCGTGAATGGTCTCTTCGGCGCTGCGTTTCACTTGGCCTTTTTCATCCTGATACGCGAACGAAAGCCTGATGGTATCACCGGCGGTGGTCTTGTCCTCGACGCGTTGGGCGGGCGTGATGTTCGGGCGGCCTTTCGCACCGATGAGCAGCATGGCGAGGTGGATGTGGTAGGGTTCGGCCTCGGTCTTCAGCACGCTCTCGTGGATCTTGCCGCCGTTGTTGACGAGCCAGTATTCCACGATGTCCTCGCCGCGCATGTTCACGACGGCGGGGAAAGAGACGGTCTTGGCGGTTTTATCCAGACGAACTTTGCCGAGTTCGAAAATGGCGGGAGAAATCTCCTTTAGCGGCGGTTTGGCGGGAGCATTCGTGGGGGGGATGCTCGCGGAGTTGGTTTGCGAAAGATCGAGCGAAAGCGGGCGACTGCCGGTCTGGGCCTGGGCAAGCGAGACACCAAGGAAAAGCAGGAAGGTGATGAGATGTTTTATGCGCACGACAAATTGCTCCAAAGGAGACAAAATTATCTTAACTGATGACAGGGTATGTGACAAACGGGAATTGTGCGTTTTCTTCATCGAGCTTTCGAGATGCATCAGGAAAACGACTGAAGTTGAGGGTTGCCCATGAGAGACGGTCTGACTAGCGTTGGGGACGTTCGCCAACGGCGGACCATTTTGGTGCCGGACATCTTATCGCTATGAGCAAAACATCATTTTCGAGCGCGGAAATCACGGACATGGTCAACGGGCTGAACCAACTGGCCCGCAATCTGTGGTGGACCTGGAACCAGGAGGCGCAGGAGATTTTTCAGGAGCTGTCCCCCCGGAGCTGGCAAAACCTGTATCACAACGCGGTGGCGGTGATGCATGAGGTGTCGGACTATGAGATGCGCGTGCGCTTGCAGGACCATGAATTCGCCCGCCGGGTGCATGAGGTGCTGGAGAATTTCAAGCGGTATCTGGGAGACAAGGACACGTGGGGGGCGAACAATGCGCCCAAACTGATCAAGAATCCGGTGGCGTATTTCTCCGCCGAGTTCGGTTTTCACGAGACCTTGCCGATCGCGGCGGGCGGTCTGGGCATTCTGGCCGGTGACCATACCAAGGCGGTCAGCGATCTGGGCTTGGGTTTTGTCGGCATCAGCCTGTTCTATCGCGAAGGGTATTTCCAGCAGGCCATCAATGCGGAGAATTGGCAGACGGAATATTACACACTGCTGAATCCGAAGAACCTGCCGCTTGAGCCGGTGCTGAACGCGAAGGGTGAGCCGGTGGTCTGCTCGGTGTGGATGGCGACCTCACAAGTGTCCTTCCGCGCCTGGCGCGTGAACGTGGGCCGGGTACCGGTGTATCTGCTGGATACGAACCTGCCGGAGAACGAGCAGCATTACCGCGACCTGACGCTGCGCGTTTATGGCGGCGACAGTACGACGCGCATCTTGCAGGAAATCTTATTGGGCATCGGTGGTGTGCGCCTGTTGCGGGCGCTGGGTGTCCAGCCTTCGACCTTCCACATGAATGAAGGTCATGCGGCGTTCCTCGTGCTGGAGCTGGCGCGCGAGAAGATGGCGACCGGGATGAAATTTGAGCAGGCGCTGCAATCCTCGAAGCAGGAATGCATCTTCACAACGCATACGCCGGTGCCAGCGGGGCATGACCGGTTCAGCCGCGATCTGCTGAACTACGCGATGCCTAAGATCTCTCAGAGCCTGGGTCTTTCCGGCGAGCAGTTCATGGGCTTGGGCCGTGTGAACCCGGCGGATGCTAACGAACTCTTCTGCATGACGGTGCTGGCCTTGCGCGGATCGCGGTCGGCGAACGGCGTGAGCGAACTGCACGGGCAGGTGAGCCGCGAGATGTGGCACTGCATGTATCCGAACGGAACGGTGGATCAGGTCCCCATCGGGCATGTGACGAACGGCGTCCATACGCTGGGCTGGATGAAGGGCACGGTGCGGCGTTTCTGGCGGCGCAAGCTGGCGGCAGAGAAGATGACGATGCCGACGGGCGAGGAGACGGCCTTCTGGAGCAAGAAGCCGGCGTTGCACCTGGAAAACGAGGTGAACCGGCCGGAGTTTTGGGCGCAGATGGCAGACCCGGAATTCGTCTCGGACGAAGAGATCTGGGCGTTGCGCTTCAAGCTGCGTCGCGAGCTGATCGAATTCGCCCGGCGCCGGTTGCAGATCCAGGGCAAGAGCTTTTCCCAGAGCGATTTCATCACGCTGGACCATCTGCTGAACCCGAGCGCGCTGACCATCGGTTTCGCGCGGCGCTTTGCGACGTATAAGCGCGCCCCGCTGATCTTTGACCAGTACGACAATGTGGTGAAACTGGTGAAGGACAAGGAGCGTCCGGTGCAGTTCATCTTCGCGGGCAAGGCGCATCCGCGGGATGATGAAGGCAAACGTTACATCCAGAAAGTCATCCACCTGAGCAAGCACTCGGAGCTGGCGGGGCACCTGGTGTTCATCGAGAATTATGACATCCACGTGGCGCGCATGATGGTGTCCGGCTGCGATGTGTGGCTGAACAATCCGCGGCGTCCGCTGGAAGCCTCCGGCACGAGCGGCCAGAAGTGCGGCGTGCACGGCTGCCTGAACCTGAGCATCATGGACGGCTGGTGGCGCGAAGGTTATGACGGCACGAACGGGTTCTCCATCGGCGATGACACGCATCCGGCCGATGTGGAGGAGCAGGACAAGCGCGATAGCGAGAACCTGTACAAGGCGCTGACGGAAGAAGTCATCCCGAGTTACTTCAACCGCGATGCGAACGGCATCCCGCGCCAGTGGATCCAGCGCATCCGCCGCGCGATGGTCACGCTCGTGCCGCAGTATGGCACGTGGCGCATGGTGCAGGATTACGCGAACAAGTACTACATCCAGAAGTGATGATATGACACCCACTTGTCCGGCAGACGGGCAGACCTTGATCAAGGTGCAGCTTGGCCGGGCACAAGTGCTGGGCTGCCCTCGTTGCCGGGGCTTGTGGGTGGGCCGGGAGCAACTGGCGACGCTGGCGTCAGAACAGGCGAAGACGGCCACTCCGGTGGCGGGCGAGGTGACGGCGAGTCCGCCGGGAGTAACGGCGAAGCGCACTTGTACCGTGAAATGCCAGACCCCGCTGGAGCCCCGGATCATCCGGGGCATCGAGATCGATCGCTGTCCGCAGTGTGACGGTTGCTGGTTCGATGGCGGGGAGATGCAGCGGTTAGTGAAAGCCTACGGCCAGCATACGCTACGGACGATGGGCGGAAAGCTGGTCAGCAATCTTCGTAACCCGGCCAGGAAAGCGCCGACGGCTTATCAAGCGAAGTGGCGGCAATCCATCGCGGATGGTTCGGTCGAGGGAGCAGCGGAGCTGGTGGTGGAAACGGTGCTGGAGAAGTTGACGGCGGTGGATTGGTAAGTAGAGCGAGCTTTTCGTTGGTTTCTTGGCTGTAGGGTCACCGAGGAGGTTGCACTTGAGGTGTGGCGGCGGATATTTGCCGCTTGATATGAGTGCCTCCTGACGCAACCCTTTCAGGGTAGAGGCTCATTGGGCCATCCACCCAGGGTAGTCCCGCTTGCGCGTGACAACCCTGGGCTGATTTATTGAACCCCTTTGGGGTTCGCTGAAAAAAGCAGCATAGCTGACAGTTCGTGAAAGAAGTCAAAACAGACATCAAAGCGCTGACGCGGGATGAGATCGCGGCGAAGTTCGTCGAGTTGGGCGAGCCGGCGTATCGCGTGGACCAGTTGCTGAACTGGCTCTATGTGCGGCGTGCGCCGTCGTGGGAGGCGATGACGAATCTGCCGAAGGCCTTGCGGGCCAAGCTGGCAGAGGTGTTCACGCTGAATACGCACAAGATCGCGCGCAAGCAGGGTTCACGGGACACGACGCAGAAGTTTTTGTGGCAATTGCAGGACGGGGCAATGATTGAGAGCGTGCTGATCCCGGCGAATCCCTCGCTCTACGGCGAACGGAGTGACCGGCATACGTTGTGCGTGTCCACGCAGGTGGGATGTGCGTATGGGTGCAAGTTCTGCGCGAGCGGGCTGGAGGGGTGGAAGAGGAATCTGCGCCCGGATGAGATCGTGGAGCAGATCATCGCGACGGAGCGGTGGCATGATGATCAGCCGGAGGAGATGGAAAAAGTGGATGGCACGCTGAAGGCGGATCGCGTGGTGAACAACCTGGTCATCATGGGCATGGGCGAGCCGCTGTCGAATTACGATAATTTGTTGAAGGCATTGCGCTTGCTGAATGCGCCTTGGGGCGGTGGCATCGGTGCGCGGAAGATCACAATCTCAACGAGTGGCCTCGCACCGCAGATCCGCAAGCTGGCGGATGAGCCGGAGCAGTTTCGATTGGCCATCTCCTTGCACGGCGCGACGGATGAGGTGCGGAGCCGCATCATGCCGGTGAACAAGAAGTATCCCGTGGCTGAACTTGCGGCGTCTTGTGACTACTACCAGCAGCGCAAGAGCAAGATGATCACACTGGAGTATATTCTCATCGCGGGCGTGAACGACATGCTGAGCGAGACGAAGCCGCTGGCGGCTTTGGCGAAGCGCCTGCATGCGAAGGTGAATCTCATCCCGTACAACAAGGTGGAGGATTTGCCATGGGTGCGGCCAGAGGAAGAAGTGCAGGAAGCTTTTCTGGCGGCGTTGGAGGAGCAGGATGTGATCGCGACGCTGCGTCGCGAAAAGGGGCATGATATTGATGCAGCATGTGGGCAGCTCCGGCTTAAGACCGAGCGCGAAATGAAAGCGATAGGCTGAGGTTTATCGGTGGGCCAAATCAGATGGATCACTGGTACTCGTAGCCGATCTCGAAGGTGATGGTGCCATCCGTATGGCGGCGGATGTTGGTCAGATACACGGGCGATCCACCTCCAAGCTGAGCCCGACTCGACGGGATGGTGTAAGGGGTGAACGAATCATTCGATGGGCTCGGGTAGGGCACGTTGCTGAGATACACTCTAGGTCCCACCGGACCTTCTACGCCATGGGACTCTTCTAGGATCGGTCGTTTCCCGACTACACGCCAGACCATCAATCCTTCTCCAGGCAGACTGGCGTCGAAACCCGTTTTGCGACGGTTCTCGAGCAGCAAGTATTCGCTGGCATCGGGGCGGACGAGGACTTTGAAGCATTGATTGGTGGAACCGGCTACGGGCGACAACTTGAGTTTTTGTCGGACGGCGGGATCGATGACCGTGGGCGTGAGCCAGCCAAGCTGTTCCTTGCACCAAGCGGACGGATGTTGCGGGCGGCCACCGCCGCGTTCATTGGACATCAGGCACCAAACGCCCACACCCTCAGAGCCGGGATTCTCAGGACGAGCGTAGAGATCGGGCAAGCCCAGCATGTGCCCGAACTCATGGCAGAACACGCTGATGGAGGTCATCGTTTTCCCGCCTTCAGCACAGATATAGTAGGACCAACGCCTGCCGTTGTAGGTGATGCTGGAGCGATGCGGCCAGTAGATCGTGCCCCGATTGGCACCAGGATAACGATTCCCCGCGTAGATGAAGATCAAGCCATCGAAATCCTTCAGCGCCCCTTTGCCTTCGCGTGCCAGCAGCTTGTCCAAAGCCTCGGTGAGCAGCTTGGTCTTGTCGGATTGCCGGGTGGCTCCGGCATAGTCAATACGATTATTGCCGACGACTACCGGTGCGAACGCTTTGCCGCTGACACTTAGTTTGCCACAAGACGCTTCCCGATAGTAATCAGCGAGACTGCCGTAAACACGCTGCCCGGTTGCATTGGTCGTGTTGGTGTAGGTGCCAGAACTGAAAAGCGAATCTTCCCAAGCAGAGGTGGTGATCTGGGGATTCATGGCGGTGTCCGAGAACGCGATGCTGATGACGGCGAGTTTGTACGTGTTGCGCTTCCAGATGGAGGGCAGCGGGGCGGTGGGTTCAGTGCTGGCGGCTGTCCCAAGCGTCACCTCCACTTTACGTTCTTTCCCGTTGTTAAGCAGGGTGAATTCCAGCGGATCACCAGGGTTTTTCTCGGTTAGCACATCGTTGAGGGTGGAGGTCGAGCTCATCGGCGTGTTGCCAACGCGGACGATCACGTCACCCGTTTTGATGCCTGCCTTTTCGGCCGGAGATTTTGCGACCACGGAGCGGATGGAGGCACCGACGTCATCTGGTTCATTGTGGGACAGACCTACATAGCCGCGGCCTTGGCTGGCCCTGAGCGGCTGGCTGACGGTCTCAAGTGTGGCGGTAAGGGTGACCGATTTCCCACTGCGCTTCACCACCAGTTCCACATTATCGCCCGGAGACTGTTCATGCAGCCAGGTGCGGAGCGATTCCGTATCGCGGAAGGTCTTGCCGGAAACTTTTTCCAACGTGTCATTTATTTGTAAGCCCGCTTTGGCAGCCGGAGATTCGTGGGCAACTCTTTCCACCGTTAACTGTCCCTTGGGATTGGTGTTTACGGTGAGGCCGAGATAGGGAGTGAGGCCGACCTCTTCGGTTTTGTTCGTGGAAGTGGAGGGGCGGATGGTAGCGCGGATCGCTGTCTCTACAGTTTTAAATTCCTCCAGTGCGGCGGCGGCGAATGCAGTCGTGAGCGAAGCCGAGAAATTTGCGGCGGCAAGGAACAAGGGGAGCGCGAACCCGCTGAGGAAGGGGCGTTTTTGCATAGGTAACACCGCCAGCATTTGGGTGCTGGCTGTTTCCGTCAAGCCGCAACCGTTTCAAGGTGTCGGCCTGGTCCGGGGGAGCATATTCAGTTGGATGGGTAACTGCTTCACAGAGCAGTTTTTTAAGAAACTTTTCCTGACAGATAGAAAAAGAGAACGGCCAAAGCTGACGACACGATGCCTGATGCGGCTGATTGGCGGCTTTCAGGAAGGTGTTTCCAGTTCTTCAGCGCGCCGACGATAGCGGTGCCAATCGATCCGAAACAGATCGCATCTAATATTATCCAAGTTTTAGTTTTTCGATCCGGCCCCGGTTTTTCTTCCAACATGCTCACCTGAAACCCCATCATGGCAGCGAAAAGAAATGCAGCAGCCAAGGTGGCACTAAGTATTCCAAGTATGATCCAGAGTTCTTTCACGGGCACCTTTCGAGGCTTTTAACAAGTAACTCACTAAGCGGGGATTTTGTCAAACTGGTGTTAGATTCTGAGGGAGGCTTAGCCTCATCACTTGGGTTGAAATGTGTTGGCTACGGGTTAGGCGTCGGTGAACGGACCTGCATTTTGAGCGGATAATTTTTCGCGGACTTTTATGCCGTTCAGGGTGGCGACGGAGGTTTTGCCTTTCAGTGACATCGCAGCGGCGCAACCGGCGGCTTCACCCAACGCCATCGCGGTGACGGTGACGCGGCTGGAGGCGTGAGCACTGCGAGTGGCAGAGTGGCAGCGACCAGCGACGAGGAGATTTTCTACCTTTTGCGGCACCAGTGAGCGGTAGGGGATGTCGTAGGGCTCGGGCTGGACTTTTTTGGGATCGAAATCATTGGCGCTGCCGATGACGGTCTTGTTCGGGTGCAGGTCGAGATACCAGCAGCCGGTGGCGATGGCGTCATCGAAGCGGCGGGACTTCATCAGGTCATCCTCGCTCAAGACATGCTGGCCGATGATGCGGCGGGATTCGCGGACGCCGATCCACGGGTAGGCTTCCTGGAAATAGCTGTCGGCGAAAGCGGGGACATCCTGCTTCCACGCGCGGAACATGGCGTGGGCATCGGCGCGGCCTTGCATCTCGGCGCGGGAGAGATCAGCGGCATTCGTGGGATCAGCGGGCACGCGGACGCCATGTACGTAGATCTCATTCTTGCCGAACAGGAACATCACGCCGGGACCGTAGTAGTAGGGCAGCTCACCGCGTTTTTGTGCAGCGGCCAAGGCGGTACGGCATTGGGCGCTGAGGCCGGGAACGTTCTGCACGTTACCGATGCGAAAGTGGAGGGTGAGCGGTTGCACTTCGGCATTTTGTTCAAAGGGAGCATCGGCCCAAGCGGCGACGTCGGCATCGCCGGTGCAATCGATGACGGTCTTGGGCTTCACGGTGACGAGGCCGTCTTTATTGGCGAGGGCGACGGTGTCGATGCGACTGCCGCTCGTGCGGACATCGCAGACGAAGGAGTTGTAGAGGACGCTGAGGTTAGCGGATTGTTGCTGAAAGAGGCGGTCGAGGAGCAGCTTGAACTCGAACGTGTTCGGGATGGTGGGGTTGTGGCGCGAGACGGTTTTGGCATCGGGTGCGCAGACGCCGGTCTTGGAAAGCAGTTCCAGCGCGATACCACGGACGACGACGCGATTGGTGGAGATGTGGGCGATGCCATCGAAGTAGGGCAGGCCGACGCTGGTGATGATGCCACCGGCGAAGGGGGCTTTCTCTACGAGCAGGACTTTTGCTCCCGCACGGGCAGCGGCCAAGGCGGCGGCGGTGCCAGCGCATCCTCCACCGCAGACGAGGATGTCGGTTTTGATGGTGCGGGAGGATTTGCTTTTTCCTGCCAAACTTGTGGTAGCGGCAGGAAGAGATTGGATGGCTGAGGCGGTCGCGACAGTGGCTGCCGTTTGGATGAAACGACGACGGGTATTCGGCTTCATGGATTTGGGATTAGGAAAGCGGGTCGTGAGTAAAAGTGCAAGGTAACACGTGGACATGGCGTGAGAGTGTGGGAGAGTTTTTATTGGACCGCGACTGTGTGCATGGCCTCAGTAAAAGCGGGAACGAGGGCAAGCGAGGCATCGAAATATTCCACATCTGACTTTGCTTCCCCGTGCTGCGGCTGGTCTATCGACACAGCCGCGGTCCAAGACAAGGGCCTGTTGTGGGGCGAGGACGAAGGAAGACGACGAGAACGAGGACGATCACGAATGGGGCAGGTTAATTCCCCCCGGTTATCCTGCAACGCGGGACGGCTACGGATCAGAGGACGATGGTGCGGAAGGTGAGGTTGATGCGCGGGGTGGTGATTTTCTTGGTCGGGGGCAGACGGTGGAGCCAGTGGGTCTGGCAGGTGCCTTTCATGATGAGCAGGCTGCCATGCTCGAGGAGTTGAGTGGCAGTTTCGCCGGTGCGTTTGTGTTTGAAGGCGAATTTTCTTTCGGCACCGAAGCTGAGAGAGGCGATGGTGGTGTTTTTGCCGAGGGATTTCTCGTCGTCACTGTGCCAGGCCATGCCTTCGTTGCCGTCGTGGTAGAGGTTGAGGAGGCAGGAGTTGAAGGTGTCGCCGCACAGTTTTTCAACGAGGGCTTTCAGTTCGCGCAGTTCGGGCGTCCAGACGAGGGCTTGTTTGGTGGTGCCGGAGTAGGTGTAGGCATACTCGCGATCGCCATACCAGGCGACCTTGCGGGCGGTGATGATGTGTTTGCCGAAGATGATGGCTTCGTCGTTTTTCCACGGGATGCTTTTGAGCAAGGCATCGTAGTACCGCCAAGCGGCAGCGGGTGGAAGAACGGGGCCGTGATAATGCACGATGCCATCGGCGGGCAGCAGATTGGCCAAGGGGTCGTGATGGAACAGGTTTAGACTGGTGGCACTCATGCGGCTTCGCGAGCGAGCAGGGAACGTTTGCGCTTGATGCCCCAGCGGTAGCCGGAGAGGCCGCCACCGAGGCGGACGACACGGTGGCAGGGGATGGCGATGGCGATGCTGTTGGCGGCGCAGGCACTGGCGACGGCGCGGACGGATCGCGGAGAACCGATGCGTTCGGCGAGTTGCGTGTAGCTGACGGTGGTGCCAGCGGGAATCTGACGCAGGGCCTGCCAGACGCGTTGCTGAAAGGCGGTGCCGCGGATATCGAGCGGGAGAGCGAGGCCGAGTCGCGGCGCTTCCACGAAGGCGATGACTTGAGCGACGGTTTGCTCAAATGCTTGATCGCCGCCGAGCAGTTGAGCCTTCGGGAACTGGTCTTGGAGGTCGCGGAGCAGTTGGTCGGGCGAATCACCGAGGGCGAGGGCGCAGATGCCTTTGGCCGAAGCGGCGACGAGGAGGGAGCCGAGCGAACACTCGGCAAGGGCGAAGCGGATGATTTCACCGGGGCCGCCGGCGCGATAGCTTTTGGGAGCCATGCCGAGGGTCTGTGAGGATTTTTCGTAGAAGCGGCTGTTGGAGTTGAAGCCCGCTTCGTAGATGGCCTCGGTGACGGTGGCGCGTTTGGGCAGAGCGCGGCGCATCGCAGCATCGCGATGCGCGGTGGCATAGGCCTTGGGCGTGAGGCCGGTGTGCTCTTTGAAGAGGCGATGGAAATGGAAGCGGCTTAGACCGGCGGCGCGGGCCAAGGCAGCGAGGGAAGGAGGAGCCTCGGAGGTCTCGATGCTGCGGCAGGCGGTAGTGATGATGGCCGCGTATTGCTCAGTTTGTTTAGGGCCGTTTGGCTGGCAGCGGCGGCAGGGGCGGAAACCGGCGCGTTCGGCTTCAGCACAGGATTCGTGGAAGTGGACATTCTCGCGCCGGGCCTGACGGGAAGGGCAGGAGGGGCGGCAGTAAACGCCAGTGGTTTTGACGGAGTAGAAGAATTGGCCGTCCGCCCGGGGGTCGCGCGTGACGATGGCAGTCCAGCGGGAAGTGTCGCTGGCATATTTTTGCCGGGCCGATTTCGACGGTGTGCGCACGAGGATGGTGATAGCTGTTTTCATGCTGGGAGACAACCTAGTGCTGTTGCAGGTGAGTGAAACTCCGGTTCTTGCTTTCGAATCTGCAACGCGGCGGGGCAGGAGGCTGTGTTTTGCAAAGGAAGCTGCCTTTGCCGTTGATTCTGCGCGTGGGTTGGTTAAACAATGTCGCGCGCACGGCTGAAAGATTTAGAAACGGTTTTCAGCCGGGCGTCCAGAGACCATGGCAGGCGAGCCGTACATTCCCAAGCCGCTCGATACGAGCAAGGTGCAGTTGACGGATGAGATCATCCGGTTGACGGAACTTTTTGCCGCGAACGCGCATGATGTGTGGGCGCAGCAGCGCGTGGCGGAGGGCTGGAGTTACGGTCCGGAACGCAATGACGAAAAGAAGCAGCATCCTTCATTGGTGCCCTACGAGCAATTGCCGGAGAACGAGAAGGAGTATGACCGCAAGACGGCGTTGGAGACGGTGAAGACGCTCATCTCGCTGGGTTACAAGAAGGACAAGGTGGCGCGGGAATCGCTCGTGGCGAGCGATGACCTGAAGCAACGGGCGGCGGAGGTCATCAACAAGCTGAAGAATCCCAAGCTGACGATCGCGGAATTGCGGCGCATCTGGGAGGAACGGCTGCAACTGGTGTGGTTCCAGAACGAGCAGGTTTACCGCCGGGCGGTGGACAATGCGCTGAAACTGGGCGAAGCGTTCGTGGCGTTCGACATCGCGGAGGAGGGATTGCAGGCGTTTCCCGGAGACTTGCGGCTGATCCAGTTGCAGGCGCTGGCGCTGGCGCGCACGGGGGCGACACGGCGGGCGAACGCGATCCTGGAGCAATTGCGCCTGTCCGGCCACAAGGATGAGGAGACGCTGGGCATCCTGGCGCGGACGCACAAAGATTTCTGGCAGTTGGCGGCCGATCCGGACGAGAAACGCAAGCATCTCAAGACGAGTTACGAGCTGTATCTGGAGGGTTACAAGCGTAACACCGGATATTACACGGGCATCAACGCGGCGTCCATGGGGCTGATCTATGGCGAACGCGACGCGGCACAGGGCATCGCGCAGGAAGTGGTGGACATGTGCCTGAGCAAACTGGCGGCGCTGGGGCCGGAGTCTGACGAGGCCTACTGGCTGGAGGCGACGCTGGCGGAAGCTTATCTGATCCTGGGCGATGTAAAGAAGGCCGAGGAGTATTACAAGCGCGGGAGCATCGGCGGGGTGAGTTCGGTGGTGTTGAGCCGGACGCGGTCGCAGGCGAGATTGCTGTCCGAGTATATCGCGGGGGATGTGCACCTGATGGATCATTGCTTCTCGCTGCCGCGCATCGCGGTGTTCTCGGGGCATATGTTCGACCGGCCGGGGCGGAAGTTGCCACGTTTCCCGCATGCGTTGGAGCCGCAGATCCGGGCGGACATCGTGAAGCGGCTGGAGCAGGTGAAGGCGCAGGTGGGTTATTCCTCGCTGGCGTGCGGCGGTGACATCATCTTCGCCGAGGCACTGCTGGAGCGGGGCGGCGAGGTGAACATCGTGCTGCCGTTCAAAAAGGATGATTTCAAGAAGGCGAGCGTGGACATCGTGGGCGGGCAGGATTGGGGCCGGCGTTTCGACCACATCTTGAACAACGCGGCGACGGTGACGGTGTTGAGCGAGCTGGGGGATGCGAATGACGGGGCGGCGTATGATTTCTGCAACCAGGCGCTGAGCGGGCTGGCGATCCTGAAGAGCCGCTTCCTGGGCATGGACGTGGTGCCGATCGTGGTGTGGGACGGCAAGATCGGTGACGGGCGCGGGGGCACGCAATCGTTCGTGGATTACTGGCAGAACAAGCAGAAGGCGCACGTGGAAGTCGTGGCCCTGGCGGATTACCTGCCGCCAGCCGAGATGACGGCGGAAGAGACGAAACAGGCGGCACTGCCACCGGTGGCTGCTCCGGCCATCGTGCCGTCACGGGAAGTCATCGCCACGGGGCAGGAGATCAAGGCGATGATCTTCACGGACATCGTGGGGTATACCAAACTGACGGAGGTGCAGATCCCAAGTTTTGTGCACAAGTTCCTGGGCAAGGTGGCGGACCTGATGGAGCGGATGGAGCGTCCGGCCATCCACCAGAACACATGGGGTGATGCCGTGTGCGCGGTGTTTGACCGGGTGGAGGATGCGGGCAATTTCGCGCTGAACATGCGGGACCTGGTGCGCGGGACGGACTGGAGCCAGTATGACCTGCCGGAGCTGAACATCCGCATCGCACTGAATGCCGGGCCGGTGTTCACGTGTTATGATCCGGTGTTGCGCAAGCTGACCTACAATGGCGCGCATGTGAACCGGACGGCGCGCATCGAACCGATCGCGGAGGAAGGCCAGATCTACGCGTCCGAGGCGTTCGCGGCGTTGTCAGCGTCCGAGGGGATCTCGACGTTCACGTGCGATTACGTGGGGACGAAGCAGTTGGCGAAGAAGTATGGGGCGATCCCGGTGTTTCTGGTGCGGAGAACGGCGTGAAGCCGGGGGAAAGCGTTTCAAGTTTTCAGTGTTCAGTTTTCAGAGGGGGAATTTATAGCCACGGATTAAACACGGAATCACACGGATTTCGGGAAATACAGAAATCGGAGGTATCGAAAGGAGGGTTAACGCCGACTGATGTCGGTGGCCCGGTTGAAGGAGGGGGGTGATAGGTGAGGGTGCCTGCCCCACCACAGCCGGGTTGTCAGCCGAGGGCGGCTGGATGCGGAGGGCTTCTTTTGGTTGGACGGTCTTGGTTTCATTCCCATACTGCACGGAAATGTCTGCGAATGCTTTGCTCACGTTAGACCGGCTTTCGGCCGGGTATGGACGGAGTGTGGTTGTAGGGGACATTTCGTTCTCGCTGGGCAAGGGGAGTTTCACAGGGTTGCTGGGCAGTAATGGTTCGGGGAAATCCACTTTGTTGAAGACATTGCTAGGGATCATCCCGGCGCTGGAGGGGAAGTTCACGTGGACGGAGCAGGGCGGCAAGGTGCCGGTGGTGGGGTATGTGCCGCAGCGGGATACGCTGGATCCGATTTATCTTTTTTCCGGCCGTGAGGTGGCGGAGATGGGGGTGTGCGCACGGGTGAAGGCGGGGAGCCGGGTGCCGGAACAGGAGTATGCACGGGTGGAGGAGTGCCTGAAGGAGGTGGAGGCGCTGGGTTTTTGCGAGGAACGGTTCTCGCATCTTTCGGGCGGGCAGAAGCAGCGGATACTTATAGCGCGGGCATTGGCGACGAATCCGGACTTGTTGGTTTTGGATGAGCCGACGGCGGGGGTGGATGCGGCGGCAAACCGGGCGATCGTGGAACTTTTGCGCAAGCTGAACCGGGGCGGCATGACGATCCTGATGGTGAATCATGATCTGCCGGTGGTGCGGGAGCTGGCGCAGCAGGTGGTGTGGCTGGCGAACGGGAAGGCGAGCTTCGGCCCGGTGAACGAATTGCTAAATGCAGAGCGGATGATGGGGTTGCTGACGGGGAGCCATTGAAGCCATGGAATCACTGCGCGAAATATTGGACCCGAACTTTCTGCTGCGTAACTCGGTTTACGTGAGCTTGATCGTGGGGTTCGCGTGTCCGTTGGTGGGGGTGTTCCTGGTGTTGCGGCGGATGGTGTTTCTCGGTGTCGCTCTACCGCAGATATCTTCGACGGGGGTGGCGCTGGCGCTCTCGCTGCATGTGTGGTCGGGACATTTCAGCAATGCCCACGGGGATGAGGAACGGCTGGCGGCGATCGCGGGGTCGATCATCTTTTCGCTGGGGACGATCTTTGCGCTGGCGTTCCTGGAGCGGAAGGGGAAGGGGTATGTGGAGGGGCGCATCGGGATGCTGTATGTGGTGTCGCTGGGATTGAGCCTCTTGCTGCTCTCGAAGTGTCCGCAGGCGGAGCAGGGGTGGATGAATCTTTTCAAGGGGCAGATCATCTCGGTGTCAGCGGGTGATCTGGCGTTGACGGCGAGCGTGATGGCCATCGTGGTGGCGGTGCTGCTGTTTTTCCGGCGGGAGTTCCTGCTGGTGTCGTTTGACCGGGAGATGGCGGTGACGCTGAAGAAGAACGTGCTGCTGTGGGATGTGGTGATCTATCTGCTGATCGGCCTGACGATCTCCATCGCGGTGCTGACGGTGGGGCCGTTGATCACGTTCGCGTTTCTGCTGCTGCCGCCGTTGATCGTGCATCCGTTCGCGCGGAACATGCGGCAGTTCGCGGTGGCATCGTCAGTGTTGGGCGGGGTGGTGGCGTTTGTGGGTTTCTGGATCGCGTACCGGTGGGATTTTCCGGTGGGGCCGGCGGATGTGGTGTTGTTGGGGGTGATTTATGCGGTGGCGTTTGTGGGGAAGAAGATTTTTTGGAAGTGATTTTTAGCCACGGATCAAACACGGAATCACACGGATTGTTTTACCACGGAGGCACGGAGGGCGCGGAGAGGGGGAAGGGAGAAACATCGAACATAGAGATGGGAAAAGTTAGGAATCCCGTAGATTAGAAATTCATGGGCGGAAGGGTCTGTATCGAGACATTGCCACTGTTGGAACTGTAAGGAGTTTTCTTAAGAATATCGTCTTTTAGCTTCTTCCATTCTTCTAGCTCGATGGAATCGATCTGAAATCTGAGTTTGCCTTGGATGACGTCATCAATGAACAAACTAGCCTGTTCTTGAATCGGCAGCATGAATCGAGAGGTTGGCCAAAGTTTTTCGTTTGGTGAGGAATTTTTACCGAATCGAAGCATAGTCAAGTGTAGCAGCCTTTGACTGATAAAGTTCTTAACTTCCTGGTCAGATTGATTGCCATATAGTTTTTCTATTGGTTGCCTTCCCACAAAGAAGTCGGTGTAAATCAAATCGTTTGTTGGCGATATCCATTTGCAGGTGAAAAAGTCCAATAGAAGGCGAGTGTGGCTGAGGTGCCAAAATTCTACTACTTCTTTAAGGTTTTCAGGATAATTGGTAATGGGAAGAAGTATCGTGCCGAACTCATACCGAATGTGCTCCAGGCTTTCCCTCAAAGACTTATCACTAGGGATGTTCCTTGGCCTTTTTGTCTTGGAAATTCACTTAAAGTAGGAATAGCAGAGTGAGTCACAAGTCTAAACCTGCACGTCGGGGATGTAGCCGAAGCATTGGATGATGAGGTGGTCGCTGACTTCTTTGGCGAAGGCGGCGGCGGCGGGGTTGAGGCTCCGGTGCTTGGCGTTGATCCAGCCGAGCGTGCGATGAATTTTTGGCTGGGTGATGTCGAGGCCCTTGAGTCCGGCGGGGAGCTTGGGGGTGAAGGCGAGGTTGGGCAGCAGGGCGACGCCGAGGCGGGCTTTCACGAGGGCGCGGATGGTGTCGAGTTCGCCGGATTCGCAGGCGATCTTGGGTTCAAAGCCGGAGCGGCGGCAGGCGTCGATGGCGACGTCGCGGGCGCGGCCTTTGTAGAAGATGAAGGGGTGATCGCGGAAGTCCACCAGGCGGACGGCATCTTTGCCACGGGCCATTTCTTTGCGGACAAGGAGATTGAAGGGTTCGCGGATGAGGCCGTGGACATCGAACTTGCGGTTGTCGGTGGGGAGCTGGAGGAAGCCGAGGTCGGCGATGCTGGAGGCGACGGATTCGGCGACGCCGGAGGAGCTGTTCTCCAGAAGGGTCAGTTCGATGTCGGGATATTTGGCGCGGTATTTCTCGATGACGGGCGGGAGCCAGCAGCCGATGAGGGAGGGGATGGCGCAGAGGGTGAGGCGGCCGCGTTTGACTTCGTTTACATCGATGATGTCCTTCTTGGTCTGACGGGCCAGGTCGAGAATCAGATTGGCGCGGTGATGAAGGAGTTCGCCGGCGGGTGTCAAACGGGTGCGGCGACGGTTGCGGACGAAGAGTTGCGTTTCGAGGTCGCCTTCCAGTTTCTTGATCTGTTCGCTCAGGGCAGCCTGGGCGAGGTGAAGGGAGCGGGCGGCCTTGGTGAAGTTGCCATGGCGAGCGACGGCGAGGAAGTATTCGAGCTGGTAGAGTTCCATCGGAAAAAACGATAACTGTTATCGGAAAGTACTGTTTTTCCGATGGATACGCCAGTGATAAAGTTTGGGCAGGTAAAAGAAGGAAAAAGAGGTTTTAGCCACGGATGAAACACAGGAGGGCACGGATGGGAAAAGAGTGGGAGCGGTGGGCGTGTTGGAGGGCTGCTGAGGTTTGGATGGGCAGGTGCTTCGGCGGCGGCCGGCTGAGGACAGCCAGCCCTACCTTGTGAGCGGGCCGGTGCGGTTAGCGGAATGCGGATAAGAGCGAGAGTTCACGAACTTCCAGCTGGAAGCTCGTTGCAGAGGGGAAGAGGATTTGGGAGAATGGACGGACAGCACTTTGAATTTATGAGCGAGACGATTGATACGATTGCGATCGACCCATTGAGCATGATCAAGCCGCGCCGGAAGATCGAGGGGATCTCGGCGATACTTTTGCCGTTCCAGGCGAATGGGGAGGTGGATTGGGAGGGGTTCAAGGCGCATGTGCGGCGGACGGCGGTGGCGGGCTTGGCCCCGGCGGTGAACATGGATACGGGGTTCGGCAATCTGATTGACGACAGCATCCGCAGCAAGGCGCTGGACCTGACGCGGGCGGAGTTGGGCAATGGGAATTTCGTGGCGGGGGCGTTCGTGCTGGATCAGCAGGGGGCGGCTTTCAATGGCGACGCTTACGCGAAGCAGATGGAGATGATCCAGCAGCGCGGGGGGACGCCGGTGATCTTTCAATCGTACGGGCTTACGGGCCAAGCGGATGAGGGGATCGTGGCGGCGTATGCGAAGCTGGCGCAGTATGGTTCGCGGTTCATCGGGTTCGAGCTGGGGAACATGTTCGCGCCGTTCGGGAAGATCTATTCGCTGGAGGTTTACAAAGGGTTGATGGGGATCAAGGCGTGCATCGGCGCGAAGCATTCTTCGCTGCGGCGGGATCTGGAATGGCAACGGCTCATCTTGCGCGATGCGACGCGGGCGGATTTCCGCGTGTATACGGGGAACGATCTCGCCATCGATATGGTGATGTATGGCAGCGATTATCTGCTGGGGTTGAGCACGTTCGCGCCGGATGTGTTCGCGAAGCGCGATGCGGCCTGGGAGAAGGGTGATGCGTCATTCTATGAGTTGAACGATTTAATGCAGTATCTGGGCTTCCTGGCGTTTCGTCCGCCGGTGCCGGCTTACAAGCATTCCGCGGCGATGTTCCTAAAGTTGCGCGGTTGGCTGGGCTGCGACGACACGCATCCGAAATCGGCGAAGCGGCCGGATGCGGATCGGGAGATTTTGGCGGATATTGTGAAGCGGTTGCCGGTGTAAGGAATAGAACTGATAGGACAAATAGGAAAACATATGGCTGAGCCTTTTAAGATCACACGCGTTGCGACGATCAAGACGGTTGAGGATTTCCGCAAGTTCAACGAGACCTTGGGCATCAATATCCCGTGCGAGGACAAGATCGCGGCGGGGGATTCGCCGCTGGCGCAGCCGATCACGAATGTGGCGGTGAACGGGAAGAGGATTGGCAACCGGTATGCGATCCATCCGATGGAGGGTTGGGATGGCACGACGACGGGCGGCGTGACGGAGGAGATGCGGCGGCGCTGGCAGCGCTTCGGGGAGAGCGGGTCCAAGCTGATCTGCGGCGCTGAGGCGATGGCGGTGCGGGCGGATGGGCGCGCGAATCCGAACCAGATCATCATCGTGAAGGAGAACAAGGCGGGGCTCGCGGAACTCATGGGCATCCTGAAAAAAGCGCATTTGGAAAAATATGGCACGACGGATGACCTGGTGATCGGTTTTCAGCTCACGCACTCGGGACGCTTCTGCCGGCCGGTGGACAAGAAGCGCTGGGAATCGCGCATCGCGTTCCGGCATCCGATCCTCGACAAGAAATTTAATGTGACGAGCGATGAGCAGGTGTTCACGGATACGGAGATCGAGGAGCTCATCCAGTGCTACATTCGCGCGGCGAAGATCGCTTGGGATGTGGGCGCGGACTTCGTGGATATCAAGCATTGTCATGGTTATCTGCTGCACGAGTTTCTCGGCGCGCATACGCGTCCGGGCAAGTACGGCGGGAGCTTTGAGAATCGCACGCGCATCTTGCGCGAGATCATCGAGGGCATTCGCGCGAGCGGGAACAAGATCGAGTTCGGCGTGCGCCTGAGCACGTTTGACAAGGTGCCGTATCGTCCTGATCCGGCGCTCTCGCAACCGGGCAAGCTGGGGCCGGGCATTCCGGAGGAGCACGCGCATTGTCTGCCGTATGTGTATGGCTTCGGCGTGAACCAGCAGGACCCGACGCAGATCGACATCGCGGAGACGTTCAAGTTCATCGAGCTGTGCGGGGAACTGGGCGTGAAGATTTTGAACACGACGGCGGGTTCGCCGTATTACACGCCGAATCTGCAACGTCCGGCGGCATTCCCGCCGAGCGATGGTTATCAGCCGGCGTACGATCCGCTGATCGATGTGGAGCGGCAGATCCAGGTGGTGAAGAAGCTGCGCGAGAAAGCGCCGAAGGACATGATCATCATCGGCTCCGGCTACAGCTACTTGCAGGAATACTTGCCGCATGTGGCGCAGTATGTGGTGCGCAACGGCTGGGCGGATATGATCGGCATCGGTCGCGTGGTGCTGAGCTATCCGACGATGATCGCGGATGCGGTGCAGAAGGGCGAGATGACGACGAAGCTGATCTGCCGCACATTCAGTGATTGCACGACGGCGCCGCGGAATGGGCTCATCAGTGGGTGCTATCCGCTGGACAAGTATTACACGCAGAAACCGGAGTTCGCGAAGCTGAAGGAGATCAAGAAGAACGTCGGGGCGTGAGAATGATTACTGCGCGTTGTTGGGCGCAGGTGTTCTTTGAAAGGCAAGCATGAGCCAGCCCGCCAGGAAGGCGAGTCCACCGAGAGGCGTGATCATGCCGAGCTTGGTGATGTTGGTGACGCTTAATATGTAGAGGCTGCCGGAGAAGATGAGGTTGCCGATGAAAAACGCCCACCATTGCTTGGGAAAGAATGGTGAACGCAGGCAGACGAAGAGCATGACCACGGTGTGTACGAGGTGGTAGAGGACGGCCGTCTCCCAATTCGGGAGGCGGTCGTTCTGGACGAGCACATTGTGCAAACCGTGAGCGCCGAATGCGCCGAGGCAGACTGCGAGAAAGCCGCTGATGCCGGTGATCCGTAATGCGATGGCAGATGTCATGTCACCGGTAGTATGGCATCGGAGGCGACGGGCAACAAGCAGGACCGATTAGGGGGATTGCAATTTGGCGGCGCTCGGATAGGTTCACGCGGCTTTTATGAAAATGAAACATGTGATTTTGGGAGTGGGTTTGATCTCGGCGACACTGGTTGCCGGTTGTGGCAAATCGCAAGCACCGGCTGAGGGCGCCAAACCGGAGACATCGGCCGTCACCAAGGCGATTGAGGATGCCAAACCGGCTTTGACGCAAGCATCGACCCAGACGGTCGCCACGGCGAAAGCAGCGGCGGTGGATTTGGGACAGAAACTGCTCGCTACGGCGCAGAACACGTCCGACACATTGCTGCAAGACCTGAGCAAGGAAGTGCAGTCTTCGGTGATGCAGCTCGGCGAGAAATTGTCGGGCGATGCATCGCTCAAGGGTTACTTGGATGACGCGCTGAAATCAGTGTTGGCCGGACAGGATGTCGCCGCGCTGGATTACTACCAGAAGCTCGTTCAAGCCAAACTGACGCCGGAACAGATCACCTTGGTCAAGCAAACAGGGGACATCCTCTCTGCCTTCATGGTGCAAAAGAATTTCGGGGCGCTAGATGGCGTGCAGAGCGAGGTGGGCCAGATCGTGAATTCGCTCCGCAAGGGCGATGCGACTGCGGCGATCCCTTACATCCAGAAGGTGGCGAGTAACGCGACGCTGACCGCACCACAGAAGGAGTTGCTGACGTCACTCGCGGACAAGTATGCGCCGGGATTGAAGAACGCCACGAAGGGCCTGCAGGAAGGCATCAAGAGCTTTAAGCTCTAAGGAAGTTTTCGAACGAAATAGAAACAGCCGCCGGAACTGCTTCCGGCGGCTGTTTTCGTAAATGCGTTCTGCGGCTCAGTGATGCGTGCAGATGAGGTCGCGCTCGGGCTGGATGTTCCAGCGCTTGCCGACCTCGATCAGCTCTGGCGTGAGCGACCAGCGGTCTGGCAGGTTATCGCCTTGGTGATCCGGATTGCCGCCTTTGAGCGCCATGCAACCGGTGTTGTCACCGATGCGATTGATAGTCTCCATCTCTTCAGTCGTAAGCTTCATATCCGGCAACGTGGCGAGTTCCTTCACCTTGTCCTCGATCGGCTTCGAGTTAGGATCGATCTCCTGGATCAGCGTCGGGATGACGCTCTTCACGCTTGCGTGCGAGAGGTTCCATGCGGAGGCGAGCTGCAGCATGGTGAGGTTGTGATTCTTCGCGATGCTGCGCATCTGGTCCACCTTGGAAACACCAGCTTCCACCCAGCCCGTGGGACGATAAGTGCGATGATCCCACTCGGCGAACTTGTGGCCCGGCTTCACATCGTCGTGGAAAATCCCGCCGTAATCCACCACGCGTGTGAGCAACTTCACATTGTGCTTCTCCGCCGCGGGTAATACGTAACGGCCCGGCCAAGGCTCGAGCGGATTCAAGATGATCATGGCCCAATCGATGAGCCCATCGAACTTCTCGAAGCAATTGATGATATCAAGGCTGAAGCCGTTCGCGGGCCCAGGTGCCACGCCGAGGCGATCCGTAAGCCCTTGGTCTTTCACCTTTTCCATCGCTTTCCAAACAGCTTCGCTCGTGTAACCGATGGAGTCGGGATTGTGGAGGAACAGGAGATCGAATTTCGACGCCTGACAGCGGGCGAGTGCCTTCTCCGTGGCGAACTTCACATAGTCCGCATACTTATCCGGACCGCGCAGGGACGCGTGCGTGAAGCGCGGAAAACCTTTTGAGCCTTCGCGTTTGCCTTCATAGAAATCATGGCCGATGGTGCCCACGAGGCAGTAGCTGTCGCGCGGAATGCCTGCGAGCGCCTTGCCGAGCATCTCATCAGCCGCGCCGGTCCCATAGACATCGGCGGTGACGAACGTGCGGATGCCGGAATCGTAGGCGAGGCGGATGAGCGAGATGAAACGTTCATCGGTCACCGGTTCGCCGAAGTGCATGAAGCGGCCACCATTCCAGGTGCCGTAAGCTGTGCGGGTCAGGTCCATAAATCTTTGATTACTTGTGACGTACAAACTGTTTGCTCACTCGAACACAACGCAAGTTTCTGGAAACGCCTGCGTTGTTCATCGCGCAACCTATCTTGCGGATAAGCGATGCTTAAAAGCCCATTTTTTGCAGCTGCCGTTGCAATTCCATCTGAAAAGCCTGCACATCTTCCTGTGAAGGTTTATAACCCTTCACGGCAGGCACCACTCCGAGGCGGCCCATCTGATCCAGATACCACTCGGCCGTGTTGCCATCGCTGAAAGTCACCTTGCCGCTGATCATCGCGCCGGGGCGGGTGATCTGGTCCAGGCTCACCGACACCCGACCGGTGCCGGCAGGAGCGGCTTCTGCTGAGGCGTCCGGGGCTGGGCCGTCTGCGGGTTCCTCCGCGAAATCTTCTTCGCCCACCGGTCCTGCCGTCTTGGCGGTCGGCACGGGTTCAGCCTTCTTGGGCGGCTCCGGGTCCTTGGGCAAGACCTTCAGGTCGTCCACCAGGAAACGCACCTCCATGTACGTGGGGTTCAGGCCCATCTCGGTGCCCAGTTTCTTCTGGATCTCGGCCAGCTTCAAACCCTGCTCGATCCAGCCGATGACCGTCTTTTTCTGTGCGTCGTCCAACTTCATAAGTAAGGCGTCTATTCCGAGCCATCCGGCTCCGCGATTCAATCGAAATCTGCCGTTTATTCTGACAACTGAAACCGGGCAAAAGTTTAATCAAAGTCCGGTAAAATGTCTAAGGAGGAACAAAGCGGCCTCAATTCCCGCCCGTCCCGTCATTCGCTCCCAAGTTCCGCAAGGCCCGTTCCACCGCTTCCCGCACGCCTGCATCACCATCCTTCATGGCGTCCAGCAGGAGTTTCCGGGCTGTCGGTTGATGCTCAGCCAGGCGGCTCAGCACGAAGACGCACGCTCCCCGGATACGTGCATCGGCATCCTGCATGGCCGGGGCCAGGTACGGCAGCAGGGTTTCATCCGCATCGCCCAGCAGGCGCAGGGCAGAGTGGTAACGGCCCGGCTCGAACTCTTCCTTCAGCACTGCGAACACCTCCAGCACATGCGGATACGCCGGGGGCCCGAGTTGGAGCAGACCTTGCGTGGCGTAGTTGCGCAGGCGCAGGTCGGATTCTTTCAGTGCAGCGAGGAAGACCGGCACCAGTCCATCGCTTTTGCCCGTGATCTTCCACAGCGCATTCCCCGCTGTGACACGCACATGGGCGGAGGAGTCTTTGAGAGCTTCTAGCAAAGCGGGCGTGGCTTCGTTTGCCGTTGGACCAATCTGTCCCAAAGCAAAGGCCGCACTGCTGCGCACCCATTGCTCCTCATCCTTTAAGAGCCGAGACAGAGGTAACGTGGCCAAGACCGCCTCCGCCTGAAACGCCGCGATGGCATTGATAGCATCCAAGCGCACCGTGACGACCTTGTCTCCCGTGGCGCGCACGAAAGCAGGCAGCAGGGTGTCCACCGCTGCACCGCTGCGGCTCAAGGCCACGATGGCTGCGCTCCGCAGTTCCGGCACTTCATCGCGCAGCGTTTCCAATAAAGCGGGCACCGCGTCGGACGTGTTCGGTCCCAGGTCTGCCAGGGCCGACACCGCGAGGAAGCGGACGGAGGGCGATTCATGCTTGAGCACCTTGATGAGTGGCCATACTGCTGCATCGCCTGCTTGGGATAATGATTCACGCGCCGCCACAGCCAGGGCCTGATCCTTGTCACTCAAGGCCCGCACCAGGGCGGGCACCGCATTGGTATCACCCGTGCCCATCTGTCCGAGCAACTGCATGGCGGTGGAGCGGGCTCGCGGAAAGTCATAAGGCTTCAGTTTCAGCCAGGGAAAACGACGGGCAATGCTGTTCCGGAACGTGTCCAACCGGCTCTCCGGGTGCTCTAACAGAGCGATGAGGTAAGGCGTCGCCGCCGAGCCGATCTCCGGCACAGTGGTCTGCGCCCGGTGGGCGATCTGGTAATCCGCATCACCCAATTCGCGGACCCACTGGGAGACAGGCCGCCCCTGATGCATCGGCGGCGGATTCAGCCAAGCATGTATGTTGATTCCGGCAAAGATGACCAAGCCTGCGAGCACTACGCCCGTGAGCACCCACTTGAGCTTGGCCGGAAGTTTCATCGCCGAATCCAGCATAGACTCACTGGCAGATGTACACAACCTTCGTGCCTTGAGCTTCTGCCTTATATTTAGCGTGTTCCATGGTTTATCCCTATTGTCTTTCGGTCTAAAATCCCGCAACTTTCCGCCATGCGTCACACCCCCATAGAGTCTGCCTTGTTCGCCGAGAACCGCGAGCGGTTGAAAAGACTCCTCTTGCCGAACTCCCTTGCCATCGTGAATGCGAATGATGTGCTGCCGACGAATGCGGATGGTTCGCTCCCCTTGGTGGCTAATGCCGATCTCTTCTACCTGAGCGGCATTGAGCAGGAAGAGTCTCTTTTGCTCATCGCGCCCAATGCTTTTGATCCCAAGTTGCGTGAAGTGCTCTTCCTTCGTGAACCCAGTGAGCACCTCAAGATTTGGGAAGGCTACAAGCATTCCAAGGAAGACGCGCAAAAGATCTCCGGCATCAAGACGGTGAAGTGGCTTTCCGAACTGCGCTCGGTGCTGCACATGCTGATGTGCGAAGTGGAGCATGTTTACCTGAACACCAACGAGCACAGGCGTGCCGTGGTGGAGGTCGAGACGCGCGATGCGCGGTTCATCCGGGATATCCAGGCGAAGTATCCGTTGCACGATTACCAGCGGCTGGCGCGCGTGATGCATCCTCTCCGCGTGGTGAAGTCGAAAACCGAGGTGGAGCTGATCAAGCACGCGAGCGCCATCACGGAGAAGGGCTTCCGGCGCGTATTGGATTTTGTGAAGCCGGGCGTCACCGAATACGAAGTCGAGGCCGAGTTCATCCACGAGTTCACGCGGAACCGCGCGACGTTCGCTTATGGGCCGATCATCGCCTCCGGTGCGAATGCCTGTGTGCTGCACTATCATCAGAACGACCAGGTGTGCAAAAAAGGCGACCTGCTGCTGCTCGATGTCGCGGCGGCGTATGCGAATTACAACTCGGACCTGACGCGGACGATTCCCGTGAGCGGCAAATTCACCCGTCGCCAAAAGCAGGTTTACAATGCCGTGTTGCGCGTGATGCGCGCCAGCATCAAGGGCGCGGTAGCGGGCAAGTTGGTCCGGGATTGGCAGCGCGAGTCATGGGACATGATGAATGAGGAGCTTCTGAAACTGGATCTCCTGAAAGCCTCGGACATCAAGAAGCAAGACCCGGAGAATCCGGCCTGCCGCAAGTATTTCATGCATGGCCTGGGGCATCCGATGGGACTGGATGTGCATGATGTGGGCTTCACCACGGAACCGATGGCCGCCGGGTGGGTGATGACGGTGGAGCCGGGCATCTACATTCCGGAAGAAGGCATCGGCGTACGTCTGGAGAATGACATTCTCATCACCGAAAATGGTCAGGTAGATCTGATGGCCGACATTCCGGTGGAAGTTGAGGAGATCGAGGCGCTAATGGGATAGCCGGCTGCCAGTTTGATCAACCCAGCCGATTACTGGTGGATGTTTTTTAGCCAGAAAGTGTTGTTGCCCCGGTTGTATTGCTCCCAACCCTTTTCACCCAGCACCGCCTTGACTGATGACTCCGTCTGCTGCTGGATGCCTTGGAGCGCCTGATTCTTTTGCTCTGGGGTCAGGTCATTATTGTTGCGCACTTTCCTGGTCTCCTGCTCGACGATCTTCTTCATGTCATGCACTTTGATGGCAGCGGCGGTGTCCAGGTCGGCTTTCTTGGCTGCCCGGTAGATTTGCTGAAAGCTCCAGTCCTGCGCCCGCTCATAGTCGGCATAACGCTCCGATCCGAGGGATGCCTTGATGTCCTCCTTCAGCTTCTTCTCCGCCGCCTCCCGGCTTTTTCGCTGGTCATCGGATTCGTTGCCCCGCGTCATGGGCGAATACTCGCTGTCGAAAGCCTCCCGGAGCTTGAAGACCCTCATGAACTCCTCCTCGTTCGGATCAAAGCCGGCGACCTGGTTTCGTAACATGTTGGCGGTCATGGAGAACCGTAACTGGTAGTCCAGGTATTCCTGTGGCGTGAGCACGCCTTTGAGTGCCGTTTCCATGTCCTGCATGGCTTTACCCATGGCTTCCGTGTCCGCTCCGTCTTTGCTGGCTTCCATCATTTTGGTTTGCATGTCAGACATGATTTTCACAACCCGGGCCTTCTTGTCATCCGGCAGAAAATCCATCATCATCTCAAGTGGATTCACGACCATGGCCTGTGTCAGCTCGGTTTTGGCATCAGGCTTGATACCCAAGGCCCGCAACACGGCGTTCTTCTCCTCGTCCAAGGCTTTCAACTTGTTCATCAGGCCAGTGTCCATCGCGGCCATGAATGGGTTGCCGGACTTCCAGTATTCGAATTTCTTTGGCTCCCCCCGGATCTCCTTCTTCTTCTTGTCGTAGAGCTTGTTCACATCGGCGATGATGATGTCGCGGATGGTTTCCTCCGGGCAGCCGATGGAGCGCAGGTTGGCGATGTATTCCCTGTAATCCGCCGATTCCACCAACTCCCAGGTGATCTGCTTGGTTATCGTATTGGTGACTGTCTGTTTCACCACTTTGGACTGCGGTGTAACGGGTGCTGATGGTGCCTCGGTTACTGCTTTAACCGGGGCGGGTGAGGGGTTGCGGAGCGCAAGTGCCGCGAGCAAAACGTTCGCCCCCAAGGAGATGGCCAGGATGGTTTTAAGATTCATAATGCTTCACCTTTATACTTAAGCATTCCGGCTCAATAGTTACAAAAAAAGATGCTGTGATTTGCGATTGCCCTTCTGGACCACGGCGGTGAGAAACTCTGAGTTTGCAGTCGGTGCCTGAAATGGACTCGCAATCGACGGTGTTGGGCCGTCGTGTGATCGGCACGCTTCAACTCATCAGCGTGCTTTGGCCCGAAAAGCGATTTCCTTGGTTCCTGGCGGTGCGACTACGGTCATCGGTCCGCCCGTATGATTGATGGCCGCTGGTGCAATCGACTCCCCACTAAGGACATCAATCCATTCTGTGCGATAGCGGCCTTTGGGCAGATTCAGGGTGATGGCTCCGATGCCGTCTCCCTTGAGATAAGCGGCGTATTGTTTGCCGGATTCAGCGAGCGCTTGCACACGGGCTTTTTCAGGGATGCCGGATTTGATGAATGATTTGTCGGGCTTCATCCGCACGAAATCGAAGCTGTGGATGAAATCTTTCAATGTCTTCATCTGCTGGCGGAAAACGGGATTGCCGCCGCCGGGTTGCTTTGGGGGATACTGGTAAGTGCCATCCTCATGGCCCACGGCGAAGGAGTAGTCCAAATTGTTGTAGAGCGCGCCGCCGGCGAGGATGAATTCCCATGCTTCCATACGGTAATGTGCATCCCCGGTACCTTTGAAGCCGGTTTCATTGTCCCCGATGACCTTGTTCAGTCCGTAGTTCATGGCCACCGCGTCGGGCGGACTGGCGTAGTGAAAGTTGAAGACCGAAATGGCCGGGTGGGGGTTCTCGATCTTCTTTTTGCCGTTCGCAATATTTTGTGTGATGAGGTGCTTGCGCTTGAAGTTCTTCTCAGCGTCCACGATCACATCGGCGATGCGATGCTGCCATTCCATCGTCACACCGCCGAAGTAGGGTTCGTTGCAGATCTCCCACATGAGATTATCGCAGTCCTTCAATTCGGCGACGAGCTTGCGCACCAGTGCTTCCTGCACCCCCAGCAGTCCGCCATGCTTGTCGAGGGTATAGACGTTCGTGCGGTTCACCGAGCCGATGCCGTTGACGTTGTTTGCGGAATTCATCGGGCTGAGCGCCCACATATCATCTTTGTAGAAAGGGCAGAAGAGAGTGAACTCCACGACAATGCCACGTTTACCTGCCTCGCGCATAAAATCCTGCAGGCGCAAGAAATAGACCGGATCCCATTCGTTGAGGTCAAACTTGTTGCCGCCATTTGCGTAGCCGGGTGTGCTGCTGCGGGCCCAAGGGGTGATGAAGCGGCCCGTCAATGGCGCTAGCGTGTTGCTGGTGATGTTGAAGGCCGTTGGATTTTCGCAATACGCGCCACTGAAGACGCGCGTGTTGTTCAGGCCATCCCGTTCCAACGTACGCAAGTAGGTATAGTAGTTGAAATCCAGGTTCACCAGCGCCCCATAGTGCTCCGCTGAGGTGATGAGCACAGTGGGCCGGCCGCGCCATTCGAAGTAATGGGGATTGGCCGGATGGAGCTTGATGGGGGCGGCTGCTTGAAGCGAAGTCCCAGTGAAGAGCAAGAGAATGCAGATGTGAATTATCGATCGCATAGGAGGTTTAATTGTTTCTACCGCCCAAATTCCAAATACCCAAACCGGTTCGGCTGATGAAAACTTGGCAGGCGGGTGGGGGACCAGCTTAGTTGGAGTTCGGGTTTGTTCTTGCCGCGTGAGAAGCGGTAGAAGTTGGCGCGCCATACGGTGCCGGGCTTGGGGGCGGTGAGGCCGAAGTCGGCGAAGGGTATGATTGCTTCCACCGTCCATGAGCGGTCCGTGTCTTGTGCATTCGCCACCGTGCCATCGACCTTCACCGCACTACGCATGCCCTTGGCGGTGTAGGCCCAGTCGCCATCGATCTTCTTCGAGATGCCATCGGGCCCGAGCGTGTTGTAGATGATGGCGTCAAATACGGCACCGAGCGGGTTCCATTGCAGCTCGTAATACTTGTCGAGCTTGTCCGGCGCGAGGAAGAGTTCCGCGACTTCTTCATTCCAGAACATGCTGTCGCGATTGGTGAAGGTGGCTTGGATGTCGTGGTCGGTGCAGACCCAACTGAGGTAGATGGCGGTGTCGTCGTAAAACGCGCGGATCTCGGTGCCTTCGGAATCTTTGCCTTCGCCACGATTTGGGGTGAGGGGATTCAGCAGGAGCGCACTTTTCCAAACGGCTTCATCCAGCTTGCCATCGATGGTCAGTTTGGCGCTGAACTTGGGAATCGTAGCGCGGGCGGGAGTGGTAGCGGTTGCGGGTGTGACCTGCTGGGCTTGGGGTGAAGCACAGCCAATGGTCAACAGGCTAAAGACGATCAGACAGGCGAAATAATGGCGCATGGCAGTATGTGGATTGGCTGGCACCAGAGTCAGCCGTAACGGATTGAATTGTCAACTATCTGGCATTAGTGAGAGTTGCTTCATCTTTTCAGTCCGGTTACTACTTAGAGCATGATTACCCCGTACCTCCGCCGGGCAGTGTGTTTCCTGCTGTTGCTTTTCTCCCTGCATGCTCATGCCGCCAGCAAGCAACCGAACATCGTCTTCATCATCGCCGATGATCTGGGCTATGGTGACATCGGTGCCTACGGCCAGACCAAGATCAAAACACCCAATCTCGACCGCATGGCCGCTGAAGGCGTGCGGCTGACACAGCATTATTCTGGAAATGCCGTTTGTGCACCTTCACGTTGTGTGTTGATGACCGGGATGCATCCTGGCCACGCTTTCATCCGCAATAACCGGCAGATGGAGGGGGCCAACCTGCCCAAGATCGGAAAGCCGGCCAAAGAAGGCCAACATCCCATCCCGGACGCGACGGTGACGATAGCTGAGCTGTTACAGGCACAGGGTTATATCACCGGCGGCTTTGGCAAGTGGGGCTTGGGCGGTCCAGGAAGCACGGGCGAGCCACTCAAGCAGGGATTTGACCGCTGGTTCGGTTACAATTGCCAGGGTGTAGCGCACAATTTCTATCCGACCTACCTGTGGGATAATGACCAGACCATCGACCTGAAGAACCAGGCCTTCTCAGCGCATGATAAACTGACACCCGAGGAAGATCCGGCGAAACCGGAGAGCTATAAGCGCTTCCAAGGCACCGAGTATTCCGGCGATTTGATCACGGACAAGGCGCTGGAATTTGTGCGCGAGAACAAGTCGCGCCCTTTCTTCCTCTACTGGCCCACGACGGTGCCACACGTTGCCTTGCAGGTGCCGGATGATTCGCTGAAAGAGTATCTTGGTCTCTGGGACGATCCGCCGTATCCCGGTGGCAAGGGCTACATCCCGCACTTCAAGCCCAAGGCGGCCTACGCCGCCATGATCACGCGCATGGACCGGGACATCGGCCGGATGATGAAACTCATCACCGAGCTTGGGTTGGATGAAAATACGATTTTTATCTTTACCAGTGATAATGGTCCGCTAAACGGCACGCACCAAGGACTGGCGGGAACGGATTGCGCCTTCTTCAATTCCAGCGGCGGTTTGCGTGATGGCAAAGGCACACTCTATGAAGGTGGCTATCGTGTGCCCGGTATCATCCGTTGGAAGGGCAAGATCAAACCCGGTGTCAGCGATCGGGTGACCGGCTTTGAAGATTGGATGCCCACGTTGCTTGAACTGGTTGAGGCCAAGGCCAAGACACCCAAGGGTCTGGACGGCATCTCCTTCGCACCCACGTTGCTTGGCAAGAAGCAGCCGGAGCGGGCCTTCCTCTATCGCGAGTTCCCCGGCTACACGGGCCAGCAAAGCGTGCGCATGGGGGACTGGAAGGGCATCCGGCGCAATCTGCTGCGGAAAGGCAATCCCGATTACCGTATCGAACTCTACAATCTGGCGACGGATCGTGCCGAGACCAAGGATGTCTCCGCGCAGCATCCGGACATCGTGGCGAAGCTGGAGAAGATCATGCGCGAGCAGCGGACGAAATCAGCGGATTTTCCGTTTCCGGCACTCGACAGTTTGAACTGAAAATATTAAGTCGCTTTTACTGGCTCATCCGTGCCGCCGAACAAGGATTTGATGAAGGATTTGAAGCCTTTGACGAAGCCGATCTCCCGCACTCCGGCCAGTTCATAGGCCCGGGCGACTGCCTCTTCATGCGTGCGGTAGCGCGGGGGCAGGGTGACCAGTTCGTATTCATCGTCCCCTTCATTCTTCACGATGAAGGAGTTGATGAGCCCTTCGCCCACTGAATATTCGCCCAAGGGAAGGACCAAGGTGCGTTTGGGCAGGAAGAGCCAAGGACGATACTCGAAAGTGAGCCGGCCGCTGGCATCACGCACCAGCTTGCCATAAGTGCGGACGGGTACTTTGCTCAATTCCACGGAGAGGAAGCCCCAGACTTCATTCAACTTCGGTTTGGTCCGGGTGCGCTTGAGCGTGAGCACATCCCAGATGTAGATGCTGCCCAGCGTGGTGACGCGGAAGGACCAGCCCGCGATGAAATACGCGATGAAAATGATGATAAGCGAGATGCCCGCCCCGATCATGGGATCCATCAGGGACCCGCCCGTGACGAAGGAGAGCAAAAACAGGCGGAAAGATTTCAGAGCCGCATCCACCGTTGTGAACGGGCTGAGCAGGATAAGGATATTGATGGAATGGGCGGCCAACCAGACGATGACAAACGAAATCATCGCGATGGGTACGAGGATGAAATTCAACAAGCCGGCCGGATTGATGACAGCCATGAACCAAGGCGCGGCGAGATTGGCGTGCTCGCTGGAGACAAGTGAGGGAAAAACCGACGCGACCATCGGCACGAAAGCTCCCACGGCCACGAGTCCGCTGATTTTGTTCTCCACCGCATCCGCGATATCCAGCGGCTTCTTCAAGACGGTCGGCAGCGCCGTGCCCACGGTGTCTTTCGCAAAACACAGACCGACGAGGATCAGGGCCGTCACCCAAAACCAAGGCTGGGCATACCAAGAGAGCTTGCTGCGGTTCTCTTTGGCCGTCTGAAAATAGGTGTAGGCACCCACGGCACTGACGCCGAGCAGCGGCGAGATGGCCACCCCGGTGATGGTGGAAAGCGCCGTGGCGGCTGCCATGCCGGGCGTCTTGCTGTCGGATTTGGTCTCCTTTTGCGCGAGGGGGGCGGGCTCAGCCTTGGTCGCGGCAAACGCCGACCAGGTGCCGACGATCATGGCCGTGATCAGTGTGAAGATGATAAAATGTTTCATGGCGAGCGACGGCAGTTATCCTTGCTGTGAACACAGCAACGCAGTCATGATGGCGTAATTCGCCCGCCTTGGCAAAGCGTAAGTTACCTCTGCTTCAGGGCTTCACTATGACGATGATGCGACGGTAGGAAGTCAGTGCCGGGGTGCCACCATCCGTTACTTCCAGAATGATGTGGATATCGCCACTGGAACCGGCCTTGGGGATGGCAAGTTTGGCCTGTGCAGAACTGGCATTTTCGATTTTGCCGGCGGCTAGTGTGGAGGCTTCCGCGTAGATCCACCACCGATAGCGCAGGGCATTTTTATCCGGATCGGAGGTGCCGGTAGCATCGAGTTCCACGTTTTCTCCGGGTTTGGCCATCAACTTGACCGGGTCCGTGCCGGGATTGCCATTTACGTCCGCCGCAGGTGCATGGTTGGCCGCAGCGAAATCTTTCACACACCAGTCCATTCGCGCGGCGAAATCATTCTGGAAGGCCGGACGCCAACGCCAGACGGAGACACGCGGTTCGGTCACGCCGTTCAGCGAATCAGCGGCATCCCGATAGATGCTGGCCTTTTCGATGCGAAACCGGCCACCCCAACCGCCCCATTCAGGATGCGCAGCATCACCCAAGCCATTGGCGAGGAAGTAAAACCACGAGGGCGTGTCACCCTCCTTCATCGTCTTGTGCGGATTGGGCGCGGTGTAAGTTTTCATCGGATATAACGCACCCAGCGGTCCGTGATTCTCCTTCACATGTTCATTGATCCAAGCCGGAGAAGTGAGTGATTCATCGCCACCGAGATAGACGCCGCGGTACGCTCCGGTGCGCTTATCCTGACCATCCGGTGCTTGGGCGAGGATATACCACAAGCCAGGAAACTCGCTGAAGACCCAGTTCACGATCTTGTCTTGATCGTTGATGTCATAGACACGCAGTTTACCCATGAAAGTCTTCAAGCCAGCTTCGCCACGGTCTTTCCGCACACGCCAGAGTGCTTGCGCGAAATCCGTCTGCCCGCCCCAGATGCTGATGTTCAGCGGGTGTGCATCCTCTTTGTCAGCCACGCTGATGATCCAGCGCGAGCCTTCGGTATCCTTGCCTTCACCAATGGCTTCCCGTCCGCGATCCGGGTTGCCTGACTTGATCACTGAGAGAAGATGCTCTGCGGTCGGATAGCCCTTGGCATGCTGCACCAGCTTGGACCGTACCTTGCCGTAAGCCTCCACGGTCTGCCGGATGAGTTCGGGTTTGGTGACCTTCTCTTTGAGTTCTCCGGGTGTGCCGGACGCGCTGGCGATGAGCCCTTCGATGTCGAATTCGTTCGCGTACAGCAGCAGCCGGATCAGGGACTGCTGGTCATCCGGATCACCGCCGATGTCAGTCAGCACGAGCAGACGTGGCCGGGTATCAGCCGCTTGGCTGGTCCAAGTCAGGAGACCGATGAGCGCGAGTATGAGCAGGCGTTTCATGGATGCGTCATGCTTCTTGCCATACCCGCTGCAGATACGCAACCGAACGCGGCAGCACCACCTCGCTTGGACCGGATAGCGAACGGCATTCCACCTCGATCAATCCACGATAGCCGAGCTGTTTCAAGGCACGGAAGCCGGGGGCGAAATTGAGCGTGCCTGGACCGGGTTCCACGCGGGTGTTCTCGGCCACGTGCACATGCTTGGTCCAACTCTCGGCTTTGGCCAGCGCTGCGCCCGCATGCAGTTCCTCCAGTTGCATGTGAAAGAAATCCGCTGTGAGCGCGATGGCCGGATGATTCACTTGCGCGCAAAGCTGCGCGGCGTGCTCCACGGAATGCAGGTAGTCGCTCTCATAACGGTTCACTGGTTCGATTAGGAATGTCACGCCGCGTGCCTTCGCGGCCTCACCCAGCGCCGGTAGTTGTTCAATGAAAAGCGCGTCCTGCTGCGTCCGGTCTTTCAATCGTTCGGGGTTGTCCTGGATTAGCACGGGCGGGATGTTGAAGAGATGCGCGTTGAATTCCGCGCAGATATCCAAAAGCCGCAGGATGCTGTCACGGCACTGCTGCCGCACCGCCGCCTGAGGGCTGAGCAGCGAACCTTCAAAACCCAGCGAAAGGCTGACAAAGGGCAGGGGGCTGTCCGCATGGAAAGCGCGCGCTTCTGCGAGCCACGATTTGAGAAAACGTCCGGGCAGGGCGATGCCGGCGAATCCATAGCGCTGCGCATGGGCAACTTTCTCCGCGACACTGGCTCCGGGCAGCACTTCCAGCCGGCACGTGATGGGTGGCGTAAACGACATGGCGTATTTCCTATCGTATCAACCGAGAAATGAAAACAACGCAGGCAAGCATCCCCTATTTGTCCAGCAGCCGCCGATGCTGTTCGTAGTCATCCAGAAATTTCACCTGATGGCGCGTTTCGATGGCGGCGGGTTCGGCGGAACGAACTTTTAGCAACGCGACAGTGGCGTCGGCTCCTTCTGCTATGAGGTAAGCGGCCAGCATCGTCCCAGTGCGTCCCAAGCCGGCATGGCAATGAACGGCAACGGCGTGCCCGGCAGCTTTGTGAGTTTGCACAAAACGGACGAACTCATCCGCCTGGGTAAAATCGGGAGCCAAGCCATCAGGAATCGGGAGACAAAGGTAATCCAATCCCGCAGGCTCATACACAGCCGTATCGGATGGAATGTTCAGAAGTGATACGACCGCCCGGATACCGGCATCGTGCAGCACCGGCAGCTCATCATCAAAAGCTCGTAGAATGGCTCCAGGGTTTAGGCGGCGCTCCGGGTGGAGGTAGGGCATGGGCATGCCCGCAAGGACGCCGGGAATGAGCCACCAGAGCAGATCACGTTCAGGGCGTTCGTCCATGGCGCAGTCTGGCCGCTCTTCAACGGAACTTCAAGCCGGTCTGATTGGATTACACACCCAGAGTGAATTTCCAATGGGCAGGGACGGACTTGATGGTTAAGCTCGAGCCAGAGTCTCTTATGGAATTGGCTCCCAAGAATTTTTTCCAGCGGCAGGAAGAGGCCCGCACCAGCAGTATGCGGCTTATACCGTTGTTTCTGCTGGCGATCATGGGGGTGATGGTGGCGGTGTATATGGTCTTTACGGTCATCGCCTTGGTTGTCAGCGGTTTCATCTATTTCTGGCGGGGAGTGTTTCAAGAAGGTTTGTCTTATCATTTTCAATTCTGGGAGGCGGATCGCGCCATTGTCATCGCGCTGATCGTGCTCGTGCTGTTCCTCTACAACAGCATCCGCAAGACCTTGCAACTGCGGGAAGGCGGCCGGGCCGTGGCAGCCTTGCTGGGGGCCAAGCGGGTGAATCCAGGAACAGAGGAGCCGGATAAAAGGCGTTTGATGAATGTGGTGGAGGAGATGTCCGTGGCTTCCGGGGTGCCCGTGCCGGACGTTTATATCCTTGAACGGGAACCTTCCATCAATGCCTTCGTGGCCGGTCATTCCATCGATGACATGATCGTGGGGGTGACCGGTGGCGCAGTGAAGTATCTGACGCGGGACGAATTGCAGGGCATCATCGCGCATGAATACAGCCATATCTTCAACGGTGACATGGCGCTGAAGATGCGCTTGATGGGCTGGGTGCATGGGCTCTTTGCGGTGACGGCCATCGCCGATTGGGTGATGGAGCGACGTAACGCCAGCTTTGACCGCGAGTTCGCCAACACCGGGAACGTCAGCCTTTCGGGAGGACAAATCTTTGCTGATGTTTTCATAACCATCATCGGTTTTATCCTCAGTTTCATCGGGTGGCATGGGGCGGTGTTCGGCCGGATGATCAAAGCCGCCGTCTCCCGGCAGCGTGAGCACCTGGCGGATGCGGCGGCGGTGCAGTTCACGCGTTATCCCGAAGGGTTGGCCGGTGCCTTTGAGAAAGTTCACAAGTGGCCGGATGGGGCTAAAGTGGTCTGCCCGCATGCGGAGGAGGCGAGCCACATGTTCTTTGCCGATGCGCTGCAGGGCGATGAGTTCTTCCTGTTCCTCTCCACGCATCCACCCATCGAGGAACGGATCGGGCGCGTGCGCAACATGATGGGGCGGGCACCGTCCATGGCGGAGATCGGGAAGAAAGATTCGGTGGATGAAGCGCTGGCGCACAGCAAAACACCGGAGGCTGAGCGTGAAGCCAAGCCCAAGGGCAAAGGTGGCATCACCGTGCAACGTCCGCCCATCCTGCGACAATTTAGCGAGAACCTGCCGCTGCCGCCAGTGGTCACTCCGGCCGCCGAGGCCCTTGCCCAAGTGGGTATGCCGATGGCTGAACATCTGGTGTTTGCCGCCAAACTATTGGAATCTTTGCCCGAAGAACTTAAGGCGGCGGCGCATGACACAGGCAAAGCCCGGGGGGTGATGTATGCTTTGCTATTGGCTGCTGAACCCGCCGTACGGGCCAAGCAGTTAGGGATGATAAAGGGCGGCGAAGATGATGTGATCGTTTCAGCGAGTGAACATCTGCAGGGCATCATCGCGAAGCTGCCGGCGCACGCCCGGGTGCCGCTGGTGGAGCTGTCCTTGCCCGCCTTGCGCGGCCTGAGCGGGGAGGAGTATCGCAAGTTCGATACGACCGTGCGCGAGTTGGTGATGGCCGATCAGGAATTGGATGTGTTCGAGTTTTCCTTGCAGCATATCCTGCGAAGGCATCTGGGCGCACATTTTCAGGGACGTTCCACGCCGGACATCCGCTATCACACCGTGAAGGCTTTGACGGGGGATGTTTCCGTACTGCTTTCCGCCCTGGCCGGCTTGGGGCGGGAAGCGTGGCGTCAGGAGGCTTTTGACAAAGGAGTGAAAAGCATCAACTCCACGCAGTTCACGTTGCGGCTGATGCCGGAAGACCAGTGTTCCTTGAACACGCTGGAGGCGGCCTTGAACAACATCCGAGAGGCCGGCCCTTCGGTGAAGCGCACCATTCTGCAAGCATGCGCGGAGGTGGTGGCGGCCGATGGCCAGGTGCATCCGGCTGAGGGGGAACTGCTCCGGGCGGTGGCGGATGCGCTGGATTGCCCGATGCCGCCGCTGGTAAACGGGGCGCAATCCAGCTAATTTCTGTTCAATCTTATGCGTTATATATCACTGCTTTGCGCATGGCTGGGTGTAGTAGTCTCCCTGGATGCAGACGAACCTTGCCGCATCGAGGTGGTAGAAAAAGGGACTGGCTGGCCAGTGCCGCTGGTGGAGTTACGCACGGTGCATCAGGTGCGGTTCATCTCGGATAATGCGGGGGTGGTGGCGTTTGATCTGCCGGAGTTGATGGGCAAGGAGACTTGGCTGCACGTCAGCAGTCATGGGTATGAGGCAAAGAAGGATGGTTTTGGCTTTCGGGGAGTGCGCATCACGCCGCAACCGGGCAAGACAATCAAGGTGGAGGTGGAGCGGGTGAACATCGCCAAGCGGCTGGGGCGTTTGACGGGCGCGGGATTGTTCGCGGAGAGCCAGAAGACAGGCAGGGACCTTGATTGGGAGGAGTCTGGCATCGTGGGCAGCGACAGCGTGCAGAACGCGGTCTATCAGGGGAAAATGTTTTGGGCTTGGGGCGATACGCAGATGGCGAATTATCCGCTGGGCATCTATGACATGAGCAGCGCGACCACGGCCATCCAGCCTCTGAAATCGTTTGAGCCGCCGCTAAAGCTGAAGCTCGATTATTTTCGCAATGATAAAGGACGGGTGCGCGGGGTGGCGAAGATGCCGGGCAGCGGGCCGACTTGGGTTAGTTCGTATGTGGCATTACCGGACAAAACAGGGAAGCAGCGGCTGGTGGGCAATTACGTTAAGATAAAAGGCCACTTGGAGGCTTACGAAGCGGGCCTGTGTGTGTGGAATGATGAGAAGGAGAGCTTCGATCAGTTGAAGGTGCTGTGGACCAAATCGGACAAGCAGCCCACGCAGCCGGCCATGCCCAATGGGCATCCTGCGTTTGTGAAAGATGCGCAGGGGAAGGAATGGGGTTACTTCGGTGATCCGCTGCCGAAGGTGCGTTGTCTGGCGACGTTCGAGGCGTGGCAGGATCCGTCGGCATGGGAGGTTTTGAAGCCGCAGGAGAGTTTTGCTTCGGCAACGGATGGTAAAGCAGTGAAGCCGCATACGGGGTCCATCGCATGGAACAGTTTCCGCAAGCGGTGGGTGACGGTGTTCATGGAGGCTTTTGGCAAGCCTTCGGCCTTTGGCGAACTTTGGTATGCGGAAGCGGATGCGCCGACGGGGCCTTGGGGCAAAGCGGTGAAGGTGCTGACGCATGATCACTACACGTTCTACAATCCACGGTTGCATCCGGAGTTCACGCCGGAGGGTTCGCCCATCCTGATCTTTGAGGGGACTTACACAAAGGAGTTCAGCGATGGGAAGGAGTTCACGCCGCGGTATGACTACAACCAGATGATTTACCGGCTAGATTTGGATGATCCGAAGTTGAAGGCGGCGCAGGGAAAGTGAGAGTGCTGTGAGTCTCCTGACATGGGGTTGTCAGTGCCTAGGGATAGGTTGTGTCCGTTCGATAACAACTAACTCTCAACGATACAACTATCATGAAGAAAGACGCACTGAACTGGTTTGAACTGTATGCTACGGATTTCAACCGCGCCAAGCGGTTCTACGAAACAATCCTCAAAGTGACGATGCAGGAGTTCACCACGGAGCAGTCCAAGATGGCGATGTTTCCATACGATAATAAGGAAGGAGTAGGCGGCTGTGTCTCGCAGATGGCCGGTTGCACGCCAGGTACGGGTGGCACGCTTATCTATCTCAATGTGGAGGGGGATTTGGATGGGGTGCTGGACCGGGTGGCAAAATCCGGTGGAAGCATCATCAAGCCGCGCACCGGTATCGGGGAGCATGGTTTCATAGGGATCATCAAGGATTCTGAGGGGAATTTGGTGGGGTTGCACTCGATGAAGTAACCGCGAATCGGAAATGGAAGACATCGACGCGTCAAGCTGCGTCGAGGACAAAGCTGAGGCAAGCTTCAGCACTCCAAAGGGCCGTCCTGCGTTTGCAAGGCGGTCATTTTGTTTTTCGGGTTCGGGAAGTAATGTGAGCAGGAGTGGTGGATGCTGGCTGCAAAAGCACTTTGGTGCCTTTTTCCCAGGTCAGCCCCCAGTCGCGCATGGCGGCGAGGATGGGGCGGAGGGCTTCGCCTTTGGTGGTCAGTTGATAGGCGAGATGTTTAGAGCCGTCCTCGGGCGTCACTTGGGTGATGATGCCGTGGGTCTGGAGGCGGGCAAGGCGGTCGCTCAAGATATTCGTGGGGATGCCTTCGGGGGAAGCTGTGAAATCTTTGAAGCGGGAGCGGCCCAGGACGAGGTCGCGGATGACGAGGAGGGTCCAGCGGTCGCCGAAGATATCAAGGCTACAAGCCACCGGGCAGGGGGAGCGGCGTTCGATCCCGGGTGATGTGGTTTTGCTGTTCGCCATAGTGCTGCCACCTTAGCGGTTTATTTTACTTGCAATCAACAAGCAAATTACTTTTAAGTTGCAAGTAATATGGATATGGATGCTGAAGCGACCGTGAAACTGGAAGCGCCGGGAGCGGGATTGCCCAAGGTGGAGCTGCTGGCGGCGCGAATGATATTTGGCTGGCAACGGGCGAGAGCTACGAAGGAATCGGCGACTGCGTTGATCAGGGCGGAGTGCGAAGCTATGCTCAGGCTGGCGCGCGGAGGCAGTCCCGAGGAAGGCAGGCAACGTGTGCTGATCAAGCGCTTACGAGGGATGGAGGATAGCAGCCGTTATTGGTCAGTGTATATGACTTTGGAGCATGTGCGGATAGTGAACATGGCATGCCTGGGAGCCATACGTTCGCTAACACGCGGCCAGGTGCCAGAGCGGGTGGCCAGTACGGCGGCGGTCAAGCCATCGCCTGAGGTGGGCGAAGGTGTCCTCGGCGAATTTGAGCAGGCTTGTGAGCTGTTGGTGAAAACGGCGGATGGGGCGGGGGAGTTGCGGACCAAGGTGCGCTACGCGCATCCGTGGTTCGGCCCGCTGGATGCGGCGGGGTGGTATTTTATGGCGGGTTTCCACATGCGGCTGCATCGGAAGCAGATTGAGGCGATTTTGAGCGAGATGAAGTGATGAGGATTCGACGCGTCAAGCCGCGTCGGCGGAAAGCTGAGGCAATCCTCAGCACTCCAAAATGAAAAAGCCGCTCTGGTTTCCCGGAGCGGCTTTTGAATCTTTAGCCAGGGAACGCGGAGCGCCGCGTCCCTACCTAGATGGTGATTACTTCTTCTTCGCCGGCTTGGCTGCCTTGCGCTTCTCCTCGATTGCGGCTTGCGCGGCGGCGAGGCGGGCGACGGGCACACGGAACGGTGAGCAGCTCACGTAGCTCAGGCCGAGCTTGTGGCAGAACTTCACGGAATCGGGTTCGCCGCCGTGTTCACCGCAGATGCCGAGCTTGATGCCCGGACGGGTCTGGCGGCCCTTGGCGATGGCGATCTCCATGAGCTGGCCGACGCCAGTCTGGTCGATCGTCGCAAACGGATTCTTCTTCACGATCTCGAGCTCAGCGTAGCCCGGCAGGAAGGAGCCGGAGTCATCGCGGCTCATGCCCAAGCAGGTCTGCGTGAGGTCGTTCGTGCCGAAGCTGAAGAACTCGGCGGTCTCGGCGATCTGATCGGCCGTGAGCGCGCCGCGCGGAACTTCGATCATCGTGCCGACGGAGTAGGCGATCTTCGTCTTCTTCTCCTTCTGCACCTGCGCGGCGACTTCGTGCACGACGGCGACCTGGAGGTCGAGTTCGCGCTTGAAGCCCACGAGCGGGATCATGATCTCCGGCTTCGCCTTGTAACCCTTCTTGTTCGCGTCCGCAGCGGCTTCGAACACGGCGCGGGCCTGCATGGCGGTGATCTCCGGATACTTGATGCCGAGGCGGCAGCCGCGGAAACCAAGCATCGGGTTGAACTCATGCAGCTCGTGCACGCGGTTCATAATCTTTTCCACCGGGATGTTGAGTTTCCGGGCGAGATCCATCTGCTGTTCCTTCGCGTGCGGCAAGAACTCATGCAGCGGCGGGTCGAGGAAACGGATGGTGGCCGGGAAGCCCTTCAATTCCTTGAAGATGCCGAAGAAGTCGGCGCGCTGGTAGGGGAGGAGCTTCGCGAGGGCGGCCTGACGGGCGGCGAGCGAATCCGCGAGGATCATCTCGCGCATCGCGTCGATGCGGTCGCCTTCGAAGAACATGTGTTCCGTGCGGGTGAGGCCGATGCCCGTGGCGCCGAATGCGATCGCGTTCGCGGTCTGCTCCGGATTGTCGGCGTTCGTGCGGACCTGAAGGCGGGTGGCTTTCGAGCACCAGTTCATCAAGAGCGCGAAGTTCTTGAACTTCTCGGTCTTCTGGGCCGCCTTGTCGCCGTTGATCAGGCCGGAGATGATCTCGGACGGAGCCGTCTTGATCTGGCCGCCGTAAACGAGGCCGGACGTACCATCGATGGAGAGGAAGTCACCTTCGTTGAAGGTCTGCCCCGCCACGCTGACCGTCTTCTTGTCGTAATCGATCTCGAGGGCCGCGGCACCGCAGACGCAGACCTTGCCCATCTGACGGGCGACGAGCGCCGCGTGCGAGGACACACCACCGCGCGCGGTGAGGATGCCTTCCGCCGCGATCATGCCGCGCAAGTCTTCCGGCGAAGTCTCCACACGGACGAGCAACACTTTTTCGCCCTTGTCGGCGGCTTGCACCGCGCGCTCGGCGTTGAAATAGACCTTGCCCGTGGCGGCACCAGGACCGGCCGGGAGACCGGTGGCGATCGCCTTGGCCTTCTTCACCTCGGCGAGGTCGAAGATCGGCGCCAGCAACTGGTCAAGCTGATCCGCCGGGTTGCGCAGGATGGCCGTTTCCCAGTCGATGAGCTTTTCCTTCACCATGTCCGCGGCGAACTTCAGCGCGGCGGCGGCGGTGCGTTTGCCGTTACGCGTCTGGAGCATGAACAGCTTGCCTTCCTGGATCGTGAACTCGATGTCCTGCACGTCCTTGAAGTGCTTCTCGAGCGTCTTGCGCACGGCGAGCAGTTCGGCGTAGGACTTCGGCATGACGTCTTTCAGCTTCAGGACGGGCTCGGGCGTGCGGACACCGGCCACGACGTCTTCGCCCTGGGCGTTGACGAGGAATTCGCCGTAGAATTCATTCGCGCCGTTCGCGGGATTGCGCGTGAAGGCCACACCGGAACCGGACGTCTCGCCCGTGTTACCGAACACCATCGCCTGCACGTTCACCGCGGTTCCCCATTCCGTCGGGATGTTGTACTTCGCGCGATAGACCTTGGCGCGATCATTCATCCAGGAGCCGAACACGGCACCGGCGGCGCCACGGAGCTGGTCCCACGGATTGCTCGGGAACGTCTTGCCGGTGCGTTCCTTGACGAGCGCCTTGAAGCGTTTCACCAGTTCCTTCTGGTCTTCGGAGGTCAGCTTCGAGTCTTCGATGTCCGCATGGTATTTCTCATGCTTGAAAGCCTCGATGACCGTTTCAAAGGGTTCATGATCCTCGCCCTCGCGCTTCTGCACGCCGAGCACGACGTCGCCATACATCTGGACGAAGCGGCGGTAGCAATCCCACGCGAACCGTTCGTTCTTGGTGGCGTTGACCAGGGAGAGCACGGTGTCGTCGTTCAAGCCGAGGTTCAAGATCGTGTCCATCATGCCGGGCATGGAGTCACGGGCGCCGGAGCGGACGGCGACGAGCAGGGGGAAGCCCTTGGAGTCACCGAACTTATAGCCCATGATCTTCTCCATGTTCGCGATGCCCGCTTCCATCTGGGCCTGGAGTTCCTTGGGATACGTCTTCTTGTTCTGGTAGAAGTAGGTGCAGACTTCCGTGGTGATGGTGAAGCCCGGAGGGACCGGGAGACCGATGCGGGTCATTTCGGCGAGGTTGGCACCTTTGCCGCCGAGGAGAGCCTTCATCGAGCCGTCACCGTCGGCTTTCTTGTTGCCCCATGTGTAGACGTATTTCACTGACTTCGCTGCTTTGGCCATAAATGGTATAGAACGATTAACTTTTAAACGGATTTTTCCGTGGAAAACGGAGCGAGGAAGGTACCAGAGGGGGAGGGGGTGTCAACGGGGTAATTGGGGCAAAAAGGTGCTTTTCCCCTCGTAATCGTCCTTGTCGTAGGCCTTTGGAGTGCTGCGGCTTGATGACTCGTATCCCCAAATTCGCCTTTAATCCCTCGCCTTCCATGAGTCCCCTCCGTGCTATTCCACACCATCGCCCGCTGGTGCAGCCGGCATTGAGTTTAGAACTTTGAGCTTATCATTGGCCCGTAGCAACTAAATGCCCATAATCCCATCACCATTCCCCGTAGCAGCCTGCCCAGCCGATCTGTTCAATGTGCCCCTCCGCGATAGCATCCTGTCCACGCTTCCCGGGGCGAAGTCAGGGGGTGGCTCTGTGGTGGCGGTTGTGATGTGAGAACTGCTGCGGTGATTTGCTTTTCAGCCGCAGCGGGTCGCAGCCCCGTGCCCCATTGAGACTTGTGGTGGTGCGTCATGCTGGGCGCGCTGGTGAAAATATTTTCGGGTGGAAGTTTTTGAGCGGGAGGGGATTAGGGGTTTTGATTTTCTGGATGTGAAAAATTGATTGTGGTGGCGGGGTTTTGTGATAGTGTTTTCAGTGCTGGCAGCCCGCTGCTGGTAAAGGACGGGGTAAGGCTCGGTCTCAGGTTTCTGGTCTGAAGATTCAGGTCAGGGACGGAAAGGGAAAGGGCGGAAAATCCCAGGTCACTAAGCATAGCGATGCGTTGTTGCGTCGATGTGTCCTGCGTTGGCGGGGAGGTGATGAGTCCTTATGGAGCCATCATAAGAGGTTCGAGGTGGGAAGGGTGAAGTCCGAAAGGAAAGCGTCTTTCGCGGTCGAAGTCTCTGCTGAAGTTCGGTAGGGCAGTTGCGGAAAGAGTTACGGCGGAGCGGCAGCTCCGCCCTACCGGGTTTAGGATCTGTGAGAGTGTCGGGTGTTTGGGTCAGGGCCCGTAAGCTGGAGCGCGAACTGGACGTCGAACAGCGTAGGATTATACGACTGGTCGGGGAATGATTTACGAAGGACGATTTACGAGCCGGCAGGTCAGACTGAGGCGATGGGTCGTATGGGACTAATAGGACTTATGGGAAATGGTGAAAAGTGAAAGGAGGTGAGGTTAGTTCCGTCTTGTCCAATTCTTGAAATGGGCGAAAGTAGCGGGGTGTCTCGTCCGCGCATAGTTTCGTTGTTGCCCAGTGCCACAGAGATCGTGGCGGCGCTGGGATTGGGGCCGTATCTGGTGGGGCGCTCGCATGAGTGCGATTTCCCGGAATCGGTGGCGGCCTTGCCGGTGTGTTCGCGGGCGAAGGTGAATACGGGCGCGGGGAGCGGGGCGATTGATAAGGAGGTGAAGTCGCTCTTGGAGAAGGGGCTCTCGCTCTACGAGATCGACCTGGAAAAACTCAAGGAACTGAAGCCGACGCATATCATCACGCAGGCGCAGTGCGAAGTGTGCGCGGTGACGGTGAACGAGGTGGAGGAGGCGGCGCAGGGGTTGTTGCCGTCGCAGCCGAAGGTGATCTCGCTTGCGCCGAAACGGTTCGCTGATCTGTGGGCGGACATGACGCAGGTGGCGCAGGCGTTCAATGTGTTTGAAGAAGCGAAGCCGGTGATCAAGGAGTTCAAGCTGCGTTGTGTATCAGTCATCGAGAAGGCGTGTCTGGTGAAGACGCGGCCGAAGGTGGCGTGCATCGAGTGGCTGGAGCCTTTGATGGCGGCGGGGAATTGGGTGCCGGAGATGGTGGAGCTGGCGGGTGGCGTTTCCTTGTTCGGTGAGGCGGGCAAGCATTCGCCGTGGATCAACTGGAGCGTGGTGCAGGAGCATGATCCGGAGATCATCCTGGTGATGCCGTGCGGCTTCGACCTGGAGCGGACGCGGGCGGAGGTGAATGCGCTGATCAAGCAGCCGCACTGGAACGATCTGCAGGCGGTGAAGAACGGCAAGGTCTTCATGATCGATGGGAACAGTTACTTCAACCGGCCAGGACCGCGCTTGGTGGATTCACTGGAGATACTGGCGGAGTTGCTGCATCCGGATCTGTTCGAGGCGAAGTATGAGGGGCAGGGGTGGGAGCGGTTTGTGGTGTGAGCCGGTTGCACCGGCGGGCCAATATGCGGGAGGGGAAAGTGTTTAGCCACGGATGGAACAAGGAGAAACACAGAAGGAGATGACCTGCGCCAAAGGGGAAGCATTTATTGAAAAGATGCCAAGGTGGAACGGACTTGAAAACTTCACAGGGTTTCTGCCGGAGGATGCGCTTGAACTATTCGCGTAGCCGTCAGCTTAGTTGTGTCGTGCTGATCGCTGCTGGCGGTTGAAGGCGACACACTCTTCGTAGCGCACGCCGTTGCCGCCAAAGATGTCCAAGGCGGAACCGATGGTAAGGTCTACGCGACCGTGACTGGCTTGCGCGACTTGCTGCAAATCTTCAAGTGATCTGGCACCGCCCGCGTAGGTGGTGGGGATGGGCGTCCATTGGCCGAGACGTTTCACGAGTTCCAGATCGACGCCTTGGCAAAGGCCCTCGACATCGACGGCGTGGATGAGGAATTCATCGCACGAGGTGGCGAGTGTTTTCAGGGTCTCCTGGGTGACGCGGAGGTCGGTGAACTTCTGCCAACGATCGGTGACCACGAAGTATTCGCCATCGCGTACGCGGCAGCTCAGGTCGAGGACGAGGCGGGATTTGCCGACGATCTGGACGAGTTCGGCGAGGCGGGCTTCGTCGAGGCGGCCTTCGCGGAAGACCCAGGAGGTGACGATGACATGCGAGGCGCCGGCGTCCAAGTAGCTGCGGGCGTTGGAGGTGTTGATGCCTCCGCCCACATGGAGGCCGCCGGGGTAAGCGGCGAGCGCTGACTTCGCGGCGGTCTCATTGCCCGAGCCGAGCATGATGACGTGGCCGCCCTTCAAGCCGTCGCGTTTATAGAGTTCCGCATACCATGAGCTGGGGCGTTCGGAGACGAAATTGGTACGTAGATCCGCGCCGTTGCCGGTGAGAGAACCGCCGACAATCTGCTTCACTTTCCCGTCATGTAGATCGATACAAGGCCGAAACACGGGGGGAAGTTAGAGCTTGAGGGCAGAGACGTCCAGAGGGCTGTTTTGATGAGGGCAAAGAGTGGTGGTTAAATATAGGCACTTATATGTGTATGGCAGGTCATTTGCGGTGATTGGGCTGGTGCGGAGGCAGAGGATGAGTGCCGATGCTTTGATCTCTACATATGTAGTTGAAAGGCGGGGTGTGTATTTTTAGCCATACTGAGCAAGGTGTGAATCGTTCGTTTGGTGGAGACCCGTCTGTTACGTTCCGGTGACATTCTCAAGGGGGTTATGAAGCAGATTGGGTGGAATTCGTAGTGAATTGCCAAGTGGCAGTTTTCTTCAATAAAAACGGCATTTTTCTTTCGGTGATGAAAGAGCTGATTGCTGGGTATGAATTCCTTTCATTTGAAACGGGCAGTTTCCGGGTTGGTTGGCATTACCCACGCTAGAGAGCGCTTCACTGGTTCGTGCGTCACGAACTGATTACGCCAAGTACAACCAACCTCTATGAAATACAAACGACTAAAGAGTTCATCTCTCAATGCGTGTTTGACGGCGGCGGTCCTCGCCTCGGCACCCGCGCTTTGCTTGCAGGCCGAATCGCCTGCCGAAGCCAAGCGTCTGGAAAACCTGGAAAAGGAAAATGACATCCTGAAGAAACGCCTCGAGGCCTTGGAAGACCTGGCCGTGAAAGAAGGTTTGGTTTCCAAGGGTGATTCAGCCGGGTCGGTGAAAGCCCTCGGTGACATCACCATGAGCGGTTTCGTGACGGCCTCCTACTTCTGGGATACGGCCGATAACGAAGGCCGCGCCGTGGTCGGCAATGTGTGGAACCGTGCCAATGGCTCCTTCTCCATCAACAAGGTCAAGCTGACCCTTGCCAGCGCGCCTGTCGAATCGAGCGGCGATGAGTTTGATTTCGGTTACAAAGCTTCTTTCATCTTTGGTGAGGACGCGCCGATGGTGAACACGGGCGGTGCCGTTCAAGGTTTTGACGAGCTGCGCGAGGCTTATGTGGAGATGAACATCCCTATCGGCACGGGCTTGAACGTCAAGGCCGGTCAGCTCATCTCCTTGCTCAACTATGAGTCGGGCGATGGTGGTGCAGTGAACGATAACTTCTCCCAAGGCTACCAGTGGTTTTTCACCGGTAACGGTCCCTCGGCGGGTGTTCAGGCTGGCTATGCCTTCACGGACAAGATCGATATGAAAGTGCGTGTCCAGAACGGCATGTATGCTGGTCCGGTGGACGGCAACAACAACAAGGCGATCTTGGGTTCCATCGGCATCAAGCCCATGGACGGCCTGTGGTTCAGCCTGATCGGCTTCTCCAGCCGTGAAGGCGCTGGTTCGGTGCGCGGCGGCTCCTTGTTGGGCGGCTACAAGGCCACGGACAAGCTCGGTTTCGGCATGGAACTCGACTACTTCGACTTCGATGCTCCTGGTGCGGGCGGTTCCACGCTTACCTCCGGTGGTCTGTGGACATCCTATTCCTTCACTGAAAAAGTGGGCTTGGGCATCCGGGCGGAATACATCGCTGACTCGGATGGCGCAGGCACGGGTGGTGTCGGTCCGGCCGGTTTTGCCTTTGCGGCGAATGCCGGTCAGGAAATCGCCAGCGTGGCGGTCACACTGAACATCAAGCCGGTGCCCTATATCAAGATCCAGCCGGAAGTGCGTTATGATACTTCCACCTTGGGCAATGCTTACGGCACCACCGCGAGCCGTTTCCTTGTCGGCGCGGGCATCTCCTACCTGTTCTAACCTCAACTTAATACCAACTTGGAAATCGCAATTATGAAATCGATGTTCGGAAAACTCCTCTGCGGTGCGGCCGCCACGATGATGGCGTTCAGCGCTGCCGCGGCTGATACGGTGAAAGTGGGCATCCTCCACTCTCTCTCTGGCACGATGGCGATCAGCGAAACGTCCCTGAAGGACGTGCTGCTGTTCACCTTCGACGAGATCAACAAATCGGGCGGCATCAAGGTGGGCGGCAAGCCCTACATGATCGAGCCGGTGGTCGTTGACCCAGCTTCCAACTGGCCGCTGTTCGCGGAAAAAGCCAAGCAGCTTCTTGAGCAGGACAAGGTTTCTGTCGTGTTCGGTTGCTGGACGTCCGTGAGCCGCAAGTCGGTGTTGCCCGTGTTCGAACAGGCCAACGGCCTGCTCTTCTACCCGGTGCAGTATGAAGGCGAAGAACTCTCCAAGAACATCTTCTACACGGCTGAAGCGGTGAATCAGCAGGCCATCCCGGCGGTTGATTACATGCTTGGTGAAGGCAAGAAGAAGTTCTACCTGTTGGGTTCTGACTACGTCTATCCCCGCACGACGAACAAGATCCTCAAGCAGTATCTGAAGATGAAGGGCATCCCTGATTCAGATATCGAAGAGATCTACACGCAGTTCGGTCATACGGACTATCAGACCATCGTGGCGTCCATCAAGAAGTTCGCCGCCGGTGGCAAAGCCACGGTGATCAGCACCTTGAATGGTGACACGAACGTGCCGTTCTTCAAAGAGTTCGCCAACGCTGGCTTGACCTCGGAGAACTGCCCGGTGGTCTCGTTCTCCATCTCGGAAGACGAGTTCCGCGGTCTGCCAGCCAAGGAACTGGCTGGCCACCTCGGCTGCTGGACCTACTTCATGTCCTACAAGTCGCCTGAGAACACGGCGTTCGTGAAGGACTTCATGGCCTGGTTGAAGGACCCGAAAGTCACGGGTTCCAGCTACAAGGTCACGGGCATCGATGCCAAGGGCCGCGTCACCTGCAGCCCGATGAACCTCTCCCGCATGGGCGTTTACCTCTGGAAGCAAGCCGTCGAGAAGGCGGGCAGCTTCGAAGTGGACAAAGTCCGTCCGGCTTTGATCGGCCAGAAGTTCAAGGGACCGGCTGGTGAAGTGACGATGCAGGAAAACCACCACTTGGTGAACAACGTGTTCATCGGTGAGACCCTGCCGAACGGCCAGTTCAAGATCATCAAGACGTTCACCGGCGTGGCCGCTGAACCCTTCAGCGCGAAGTTCCTGAAGTAAACGTAGTGCGTTAGTTCCTGGGGAGGCGGGCTGGTGCAGGCCCGTCTCCCCAAATTGCAAAAAACAAAAGATGCGATTCTCCAGATTCCTCCTTCTGACAGCAGTTGTTCTCTTCACGAGTTTTTCTTCCGCCTTGGCCGCCGTCCCCAGTTCCCGTGCCATGTTGGTGGAGGCCATTTTAAGCGAGGATGCCAGCCAGCAGATGGAGTTGGTCAAAAAGCTGGCTGATACAAACGAGCCGATAGTTTCCCAAGCCCTTACCGCCTGGCGTTTGAGCGAGGTCTTCATCTATGAGGCGGATGATAAGAAAATTCCCTTTCTGCTGGACCCCCAACTGAACAGTGACGGTGCGGCCAAAGGTGCGCGGATCGCAGACGGTGAGTTCATCAAAGATGCCGAGGGCAAGCCGATGTGGTTTGTGCAGAGCGAACTCACCGCAGCTGACAACAACTCCAAGCTCCGCAAGGCGATCAAAACCACGCTCGATTTCTTTTCGCTCGCAGATGCCAACCCCAAGGTGCGTCGTGATGCGACCATCAAGCTGGGGCAGGAGCAGAATCTTGAGTATATCCCCAATTTTGAAAGCAAGCTGACCAAGGAGACGGACAAGGAAACAATTCGCGCACTGAAAGAGGCGATCGCGTTGACCAAATTGACGGAGGAGAAGTCGGAGACGAGGATCGCGGCACTCAAGGATCTGGCGACGTTGCAGTCGATCAATTCCATGAACTTTCTGGATGAGTTCCTCAAGAAAGCCAAGGCGGACACGAAGACGCACACGGCGGAGGAAGTCCGGCAGGCGGAGGCGACGATTGACAGCATCAAGAATCACATCGCGATCGGCAATTTTGTAGGGACGACTTTCCGTGGTTTCAGTACGGCGGCGGTGCTGCTCATCGCAGCGCTGGGATTAGCCATCACCTTCGGTCTGATGGGGGTCATCAACATGGCGCATGGCGAGATCATGGCGGTGGGGGCGTATACGGCGTTTGTGACGCAGAATCTGTTCAAGAACTGGTATGGGGCTTCGGGCGGCAAGTTCGACATGTATTTCATCGTGGCGCTGGTTTTGTCCTTCTTCACGGCGGCCATCGTGGGGTTGATCCTGGAGCGCGGCATCATCCGGTTTCTTTACAAGCGTCCGTTGGAATCATTGCTGGCGACCTGGGGTGTGAGTCTGGTGTTGCAGCAGATCTTCCGCAGTGTGTTCGGTGCGGCAAATGTGCAGGTGGGTTCGCCAAGCTGGCTGAGCGGCAGCTTTGTGGTGAGTGATGTGCTTTTCGCCTATAACCGCATCTTCGTGATCGTGTTCGCGATCTCCATCGTTTACGGGACGTATCTTTTGCTCACGAAAACATCCTTGGGCTTGCAGATCCGGGCGGTGATGCAGAACCGTAATATGGCTTCGTGCATCGGTGTGCGCACGGATCGCGTGAACATGATGACGTTCGCATTCGGCTCCGGACTGGCGGGCATGGCGGGTGCGTGTATGTCGCAGCTGGCGAATGTCGGTCCGAGCTTGGGCCAGAACTACATCGTGGATTGCTTTATGGTGGTGGTGCTGGGCGGTGTGGGAAACCTCGCTGGCACTGTCTCGGCTTCCATGGGAGTGGGTGTGACGAATCAGGTTTTGGAGCCATGGCTGGGTGCGGTGCTGGGCAAGATCCTGGTCTTGGGCGGCATCATCCTGTTCCTGCAATGGCGTCCGTCCGGTCTGTTCGCCACCAAGAGCCGCAGCCTGGATTGATCAATTTTAGCAACGGTTAGCTGTTACTTCTCATGACACGATTTATGAACAAAAAGGAGCTGCTGATACTCTCGGCAGTGGCCTTTGTCGTCCTGATACTGTTGCCGTGCCTGAACGCCTTTGCGCCGAAGGAGAGTTTTTTCCATGTCAGCGATTTTACGATCAACGTGTATGGAAAGTATCTCTGCTACGCGGTGCTGGCGTTGGGCGTGAATCTGCTTTGGGGTTACACGGGCTTGTTGAGCTTGGGCCAATGCCTGTTCTTCGCGCTCGGTGGTTATGCGCTCGGCATGTATCTGATGCTGATGATCGGCAAACTGGGCCAGTATCAGAAGGATATCCCGGATTTCATGGTGTTCCTCGAATTTGAGACGAAGTATCCGGAGACAGGCGGTTTGCCGCGTCACTGGATTCCTTTCCGCAATCCGTGGTTTGCGATGTTGATGGTGGTGGTGGTTCCGGCCATTGTGGCTTACATCTTCGGTTTCCTTGCGTTCCGTTCACGCATCAAGGGCGTCTACTTCTCCATCTTGAGCCAGGCGCTGACTTATGCAGCGTGCCTGCTGTTCTTCCGCAATGACTTCACGTTCGGAGGTAATAACGGTTTGACGGATTTCAAATTCATCTTCGGCGCGGATATCAATACGCCAGAGACGAAGCGATGGTTGTACATCGCGTCCGGCATACTGTTATTAAGCGTGTATCTGCTCTGTCGTTGGCTGACCTCAACGAAGTTCGGTCTCATCCAGCGCGCCATCCGGGATTCGGAGAATCGCGTGCTGTTCTCTGGTTATGCCACGGCGCATTTCAAACTGTTCGTGTTCGTGCTCTCGGCGATCATCTGCGCGGTGGGCGGTGCGCTCTATGTGCCGCAAGTGGGCATCATCAATCCGAGCGAGATGGGCACAGAGAAGTCTCTGGAAGCTGTCGTGTGGTGCGCGGTAGGCGGACGCAGCACGTTGATCGGACCGATCATCGGTGCCATCAGTGTGAACGCGATGAAGAGCTGGGCGACGCGTGCGTTTGCCGAGCAATGGCTCTTCATGCTGGGCGGCATGTTCATCCTCGCCGTGCTTTTCATGCCGAACGGTATAGTGGGCCTGCCACAGCAATTGAAGGATCTGAAGAAGCGTTACTTTGACCGCAAGAAAACGGAAGAACCGGTCGCAGCCGCTCCAGATGGAGCCGCGGTCAAACCCTCAGAGTAATAGCCCAGCATGACACAGAAGAAAGAATTCGTCCTGACGCTGGAAGGTGTGAACAAGACCTTCGATGGTTTCAAGGCCATCAACGACCTGAACTTCTACATGGATGAAGGCGAGTTGCGCGTCATCATCGGGCCTAACGGTGCTGGCAAGAGCACGATGATGGACATCATCACGGGCCGCACGCAGCCGGACACAGGCAAAGTGGAGTTCGGCAAAACCACCGACCTCACCAAGCTGAACGAGTATCAGATCAACCGCCTGGGCATCGGCCGTAAATTTCAGACACCTTCCGTTTACGTTGAGCATACTGTGCTGGAGAATCTCTGGCTATCGCTGGAAGGCAGCCGTAGTGTCTGGTCCACCTTGTTCGCTCGCATCGGTTCCGAGCAACGTGACCGTATCCAGGAAATGCTGAAGCTCATCGGTCTGACGGATCGTGCGAATGTGAAGGCAGGCACACTTTCTCACGGGCAAAAGCAGTGGTTGGAAATCGGCATGTTGCTGTCGCAGAATCCGAAGCTGCTGCTCGTCGATGAACCGGCCGCCGGCATGACGGATGAGGAAACAGCCAAGACGGGCGAACTGCTCATGAGCCTCGCGGGCAAGCACAGTGTGGTGGTCATCGAGCATGACATGGTGTTCGTGCGCCAGATCGCCCGGAAGGTGACGGTGCTGCATCAGGGACACGTATTGTGCGAGGGATCAGTGGATGAAGTGCAGAATGACGAGCGCGTGATCGAAGTTTATCTCGGCCGCAAAAAGAAACATTAAGATGCTTTCCGTATCGAACATCTCCGTCTCCTATGACGGCTCGCGCATCTTGCGCGGCGTGGATTTTACCCTGCCGAAAAATAAGTTGCTGTGCCTCATGGGGCGCAACGGCGTGGGCAAGAGCACGACCTTGAAAACCATCGTGGGTCTGCTCAAACCGGACGAAGGCTCGGTGAAGCTGGACGGTCAGGAGATGATCGGCACCAAGCCAGACCAGCGCTCACGCATGGGCATCGGTTATGTGCCGCAAGGCCGCGACATCTTCCCGAATCTCACCGTATGGGAAAACTTGAAGATCAGTCTCGTCGTCCATGGCAAGAAAGAGGGCGAGCAGGTGGATCGCATTTTTGAACTGTTCCCGGTTTTGAAAGAGATGTTGAAGCGCAAGGGCGGCGTGCTGAGCGGTGGTCAGCAGCAGCAACTGGCCATTGCGCGGGCGGTGTTGACGGACCCGAAAGTGCTGATTTTAGACGAGCCGACGGAGGGGATTCAGCCCAATATCATTGATCAGATCGGGGAGACGCTGCAATTGATCAAGAAGGAGGGGAAGATCAGCATTTTGCTGGTGGAACAGTACCTCGATTTTTGCCTCGCGGTGGCGGATAATTTTTGCATCATGGACCGCGGCTCGATCGTAGCTGCCGGAGGAGTCTCCGAATTGAACGACCAGCTCGTCCGCCAATATCTGACTGTCTAATATGAATGCCACGCGTCTGGTAAAACGTTTCGCCGGTTCTGTCGCTTTGTTTGCGGGTGCTTTGCTGCCGATGGTTGCCTCCGCGCATCCCGGCCACGACATCACGCAGGCGAGCGCCTCGCACATCCTCACCAGCCCGTATCACATCATGATGCTGGCCTTGGGTGGCGCGGCCTTGTGGTATGCCGGTTCGCAGGTACAACGCCGTATCCCGGCGCGAGTGCTCTCCACGACCGGCATGTTGATGCTGGTCGGTGCGGTGGTGCTCTGGGGCAAGAGCCTGTAAGCGATGCTTTCACTGGCCCACCAGCCGGTCACGCGGCGACCGCCCCAGGCAGGTCGCGCCGGTTTGCGGGTCAGTATGGTGGCGGGGGAAAGTGCGGTGACGGAATGCTGGGCGAACAGCCCGCTAAAACTTCTCGCTCCCCGTTCACGCGGCCACAGTGTATGGGCCTACATCAGCAGCTTTGGTGGCGGGTTGGTGGCGGGGGATGAGACCAGCCTGACGTTGGATGTCGAAGCCAAGGCCACTTGCTTTCTCAGCACACAGGCTTCTACCAAGGTCTATCGGAATCCCCGGCTGCTGCCCTGTCAGCACAAGCTGCGGGCTGATGTGGGCGCTGGAGCCTTGCTCGTGCTGGCACCGGATCCGGTACAGTGTTTCGCGCAGGCGATTTACGAGCAAAAGCAGGAGTTCCATCTGGCGGCGGATGCCGGATTCGTGCTGGTGGACTGGTTAAATTCAGGACGGGCAGCACGCGGTGAACGGTGGGAGTTCACGCGGTATCTGAGCCGTAATGAGATCTTTCAAGCGGGCAAGCGGGTGATGCTGGATTCACTGCGGCTGGCCGCGGAAGAAGGCACGGAAGAATTGCTGCGGCAGATGGGGCGGTTCCATTGCCTGGCGACGGTGGTGGTGGTGGGGCCGAAGTTGCAGCCGTTCGCGCAACAGTTGCTGGCGGAGATCGCGGAACTGCCGGTGCCGAAGCGAAGTGATTTTGCCATCAGTGCGAGCCCGCTGGCGGATGGCGTGCTGTTGCGGATGGCGGGTGTGAGCACGGAACAGGTCGGGCGTGAGATCGGTCGTCGGCTGGCTTTTGTGAGCCCGCTGTTGCAGGACGATCCTTGGGCCCGGAAATGGTGATGATGATTTATGCATCTCTCTCCTCGTGAAATCGAAAAGCTGCTGCTGCATAACGCGGGCTTCTTGGCCCAGAAGCGGCTGGCGCGCGGTCTGAAGCTGAACTACCCGGAAAGCGTGGCACTCATCGCGACGCAATTGCTGGAATTCATCCGCGATGGCCGGAGCGTTTCCGAACTGATGGACCTCGGCCGCAAATTCCTTGGTCGCAATCAAGTGATGTCCGGCATCCCGGCGATGATCTCGGAGGTGCAGGTGGAAGGAACTTTCCCGGACGGCACGAAGCTGGTGACGGTGCATCATCCCATCGCGGCGGATGACGGCGATCTTTCCCTCGCGCTCTACGGCAGCTTCCTGCCGGTGCCGGACCTGAAAGTGTTTCATAGCGTGGTTTCGGAGATGGATTTCGAGCCTGGCATTTGCGAGCCGCAGGACGGTGAGCTTGAATTGAATGCGGGTCGCGAGAGCGTGATGGTTGCCGTCACGAACATGGGCGACCGCCCGGTGCAGGTGGGCAGCCATTATCATTTCGTGGAGACGAATGCGTTGCTGAAGTTTGACCGGGCGAAGGCTTACGGCAAACGCCTCGACATTCCGGCGGGCACGGCCGTTCGCTTCGAGCCGGGTGAGACGAAGACGGTGAAGCTGGTGGACATCGCGGGGAACAAGGTCATTCGCGGCGGTAACAATCTGGCGAATGGTGCGGTCTCGGCGGAAGGTCTGAAAGCCACGATGGACCGCGTGAAGGCGGGCAACTTTTTGAACGAAAAGGACTGATATGCCTTACAAGATGAAGCGGTCCCATTACGCGGAGATGTTTGGTCCCACGACCGGCGACAAGCTCACGCTGGGCGATACCTCGCTCGTGTTGCAGGTGGAGCGGGATTACACCGTTTACGGTGACGAATGCAAATTCGGCGGCGGCAAAGTCATTCGTGAAGGCATGGGACAGGCCGCAGGCGTGAGCCAGGCGGAGGCGCTGGATTGTGTGATCACAAATGCGCTCGTGGTGGACTATACGGGCATCTTCAAGGCGGATATCGGCATCAAGAACGGGCTTATCGCGGGCATCGGCAAGGCGGGCAATCCCGATGTGATGGCGGGCGTGATGAAGAACATGATCGTGGGGGTGACCACGGAAGTCATCGCGGGAGAGGGGTTGATTTTGACGGCGGGCGGGCTGGATTCGCATATCCATTTCATCTGTCCGCAGCAGGCGCATGAGGCGATCGCGGCGGGATTGACGACGATGATCGGTGGTGGCACGGGACCGGCCACGGGCACTTGTGCGACGACGTGCACGCCGAGCGCGTTCTATCTGCGCAACATGTTGAGGGCGGTGGACCAGTTACCCTTGAACTTCGGGTTCACGGGCAAGGGCAACACGGCGTTGCCGGCAGGATTGTCGGATCAGATATTGGGCGGAGCCATCGGCCTCAAGCTGCATGAAGATTGGGGCACGACTCCGGCGGCGATCGATTGCTGCCTCACGGTCGCGGATAAAGAAGACGTCCAGGTGACGATCCATACGGATACGTTGAATGAATCTGGTTTCGTGGAGGCGACGATCGGGGCGATCAAGGGGCGCACGATCCACACGTATCACTCGGAAGGTGCGGGTGGCGGGCATGCGCCGGACATCATCCGCATCTGCGGCGAGCTGAATGTGCTGCCGAGCTCCACGAATCCGACGAAGCCTTACACGGTGAACACGATCGATGAGCATCTGGACATGCTCATGGTTTGTCATCATCTGGATCCAAGTTTACCGGAAGATGTGGCGTTTGCGGAGAGCCGCATCCGTGGGGAGACGATTGCAGCGGAAGATATCCTGCATGACTTGGGCGCGATCAGCATGATGAGCTCGGATTCGCAGGCGATGGGGCGCATTGGTGAGGTCATCACGCGCACGTGGCAGACGGCGGACAAGATGAAACACCAGCGCGGTCGGCTCGGTGGGGAGCAGGGGAGCAATGACAATGTGCGCATCAAACGTTACATCTCGAAGTACACGATCAATCCGGCCATCACGCATGGTGTGAGTCACGTGATTGGTTCGGTTGAAGTCGGCAAGCTGGCGGACTTAGTGCTATGGAAACCGGCGTTCTTCGGTGCGAAGCCGGAGATGGTGATCAAGGGCGGGTTCATCGCGTGGGCGCAGATGGGTGATCCGAATGCGTCGATCCCCACGCCGCAGCCGGTGTTCATGCGGCCGATGTTTGGCGGGTTCGGTTCAGCGCCGGGTTCTTCCTCCATGGCGTTTGTAAGCAGGTTGTGCAAGGAGCAGGGGGTGGCGGCGGGGTATGGTTTGAGCAAGCGGATCGAGGCGGTGACGGGGTGTCGCGATATCAGCAAGAAGAGCATGAAGTGGAATGACGCCACGCCAAAGATCACGGTGGACCCGGAGACGTATCATGTGGTGGCGGATGGGGAGTTACTGAAGTGCGAACCGGCGACTTCGTTGCCGCTGGCGCAGAGGTATCAGTTGTTTTAGCGATGAATCGAGGTTCTGCTTCCCGATAAGAAAAAATCAAGGACGACGACGAGGGCGATTCCGAAGCAGGGGCGGAAAACAATGCTTGCACTAAAACGGTCGTTTGATTTGGATGCTTCGCACTTGGGGATGAAAAATATTCAAATCAAAGCTATGAAGAGCGATATCAAGGAAAGCTTGGCCGGGAAGTTTTACGTCTGGCTGTTGTTATTTGGCCTGATGGCCGGACAGGCGGTGGCCCAGCAAAAGGTGGTCGTCATCCAATCAGAGCAGGATGTGATCGATGGGAGTGTGTACATTAACCCGCCTGGAAACAAAGGGCAGATGATGATGGCACCTCTGGTGCCCAGCGGAACGCCGGAGAAGCCGGACATCTACTCGATGACTTATTTTGTGAGCGGCACCAACCGGCTGCGGAATCTGATCTTCACGTTCGATCGCAGCGACAAGTTTGTGGGCTATGACGAAGTGGCCTTGGGAGATGGGCGGGTGCTGGCCAATCCACCGTATCAACAGATACCGGCCATGGGGCGTTTCGGAGAAACGCACTTGTTGAGCATGGCCGACGCCACCTTCGAGAAGGTCCAGAAGGAAGGCATGACGCTGACGTGGCGGAAGAAGGGGAAGAAGAGTGCGAGCACGACTTTCAAGATACCGGCATATTTCTTCACGGGATTCAATAAACGGGTGGAGAAGATGCTAGGCATAGGTGCGCCGGTGGCCAAGGTGGAACCTGCCTCGCCCTACATACAATCAGGCTCGATTGGCAAGAAGACGAGCACCAAAGAGGAGTCCAAGACGATGCGCAATGAGCTGAGCCATCTGAAAGGGGCGGACCTGATCGGACAGGTCTTCATCTTTATGCCGCAACAGCCCAAGCATCAACGGCTGGCCTACACCTTCGGTGACCGGCCCAATCTGGCCATGCGATATGCCTATGAGCGGTATGTGGGGAAGATGGTGAAGATTGTCTCATATAACACGGACCCAACGGGCAAAGAGCATTATGGCGGCCAGGTGGAAGACACCGGAGAGCTAGTCACTATGGAGGGTGCAACGTCAGGGCCGGTATTGCCGCGCCTGGCGCTCAAGCGGGATGTGGACCACGCGCGGGAGAAATTCATCGGCAAGAAAGTCTGGCTGCAAGATAATGCGGTCTACACGTACAATGATGAGACAGATGAGGTGGTGCCGCACGCAAAGCCGAAGTTCACGGAATACACGGTGCAGAACGTGGTGCTGGGAACATCGACCACTCCGGTGCGGTTCATCCTGGAGGATGCGGCGGGCAATGTGTTTTTTGAGGATGTTTACATCAGCAAGTCCAACACGCCGGGCGCAACGGCTGAGCTGTTCGACTTTGTCTTTTACGATAAGAATCCCCGGGAGACGTTCTCCGACTGGTCTGATGAGGTGTTCCGTCTGGTGAGTGTGGGCCTGGTGAAGCAGGGCATGACGAAGACACAGGTCACTTTTTCGCTGGGTTCGCCGGAATCGGTCACCACTTCGGAGCTGGGAGACATCAAGCTGGAGATCTGGCATTATAAGTCCAAAGTCGTCACCTTCAACGGCGGTGTCGTCTCCGGGATTGATACGCTTAAATAGAATGGCAGCACGTGCATAACGAGTGGCTGATCTGGCAACTGGCGGATTCGGCGTTTCCGACGGGGGGATTCGCGCATTCCGGCGGGCTGGAGGCGGCGTGGCAGCATGGGGAGATACGGAGCCGCGCGGATTTCATGGCGTTTGTGGAGACGAGTTTGCAGCAGCTCGGATATGCGTCGCTGCCGTTCATGCGGGCGGCTTGGGAGGAGCCGGATAGGCTGACGGAACTGGATGCACGGTTCGATGTGTTCACGACGAATCATGTGACGAATCGCGCGAGCCGATTGCAGGGGAAGGCGTTCTGGATGGCGACGGAGCGGAGCTTTCCCTCGGTGGCGTTGGATGGATTGCGGGCGCAGATGGAGGCGGATGAGTTTTGCGCGCATCTGCCAATCGTGTTCGGGGCGGCGACGGCGGCGCTGGGGGTGAAGAAACCGGATGCGATCCAGTTGTTCTTTTTCTGTTACTTGCGCGGCATCGTGGCGAGTGCGGTGCGGTTGGGCATCGTGGGGCCGATGGAGGCGCAGTCCATGCAACACAAGCTCTCGGCCAAGGCGCAGGCGGTGGCGCTGGAGTGTGCGGAGATACCGGTGGAAGAGGCAGCGCAGACGGCGCCGTTGCTGGACTTGTGGCAGGGGGCGCAGGACAGGCTTTATTCGCGGTTGTTCCAGAGTTAGGCGTTCGTGGGGAATGTAGTGGTGAGTTTGGTGGCTGGTTTTGCTTAGGGAAGTCGCCTTCCCCCTCACCCCGGCCCTCTCCCTTGGGGAGAGGGAGGTAACATTTTCCGCTTCTTGGATTGGTGGGGCGGATTTTTGCAGGCGTTGATGACAGATAGTATAACAAGCACGACATCTTAATTTTACATGAGCCATAATCATCATCACGGGCCGGGCGGACATACGCATGAAAACATGGAGCATCCGGGGCGCTATGACGAACGGGACATGCCGTTGAAGCGGGATTTCAACAAGCGCGCGTTCACGGTGGGTGTGGGGGGGCCGGTGGGCAGTGGCAAGACGGCGTTGATGCTTCAGTTATGTCGCAAGCTGCGCGAGAGGATGAACATCGCGGCGGTGACGAATGACATCTTCACGAAGGAAGACGGGGAGTTTCTCGTGAAGAACGAGGCGCTTTCTGCAGATCGTATCCGCGCGGTGGAGACGGGTGGTTGCCCGCATGCGGCGATCCGGGAGGACATCTCATCCAACCTGCTGGCGCTGGAGGACCTGCATAAGAAATTCAAACCGGAGCTGATGTTGATCGAGTCCGGTGGGGACAATCTGGCGGCGTGCTTTAGTCGTGAGCTGGCGGATTACACCATCCAGGTGATCGATGTGGCCGGTGGTGACAAGGTGCCGCGCAAGGGCGGGCCGGGCATCACGCAGAGCGATCTATTGGTGATCAACAAGACAGATCTCGCGGCGGCGATTGGCGCAGACCTGGGCGTGATGGATCGGGATGCGAGGAAGATGCGCGGGGCGGGGCCGTTTGTGTTCGCACAGGTGAAGCATGGGGT
>JAEYXS010000002.1 GCA_023431185.1 Verrucomicrobiota bacterium | reverse complement strand
AAACCACAGAATACGCGGAATACACAGAAAAGGGGGAATGGCTAGTTACTACCAGCCGAGGCTGCCGACGTAGTTGCGGTAGAGCATGAGGAGGCCGCAGAGGGCGGCGATGAGGGCGAAGGAGATGGCGAAGCGGTTGCGCTGGGGGGAACTGAGGCCGGTGTAGATGCCGAGGAAGAATAGGGTGGGGACGAGGAGGTATTGGAGGAGGCCGAAGGAGCCTATGAAGTCGCGAAAATCACCATCCAAATCGAGGAGCTCAATACGGCGTTTAAAGAGTGTATCAAACTCAGCCTGCTGAATCGAAGTCAAAGGGACGTCTTCCGGCAAATTCCGCTCGTAACGATACATTGATTCAAACTTGGCACTCAGGCCAGCAGTGCTGGCGGCGCGCCATTTACCGGAATCTGGTGGCACGGGAAGCTTGGTGAGAGCGTGGGCATTATACCATTCGATGCGGAGGGCGGTGAAGAGGCAGAGGGCGGACAGGAACAGGCCGAGGTAAATGGTCCAGTGGCGATAGGGGTGAGGGGAGGTAGAGTTCATCAGAAGGGGGTGACGTCTTCGATGGCGACGATGGAGAGCTTAGTGTCGGGAGGCTGACCGCCATGAACGATTACTTGGAAAGTTTTTTGGGTGTCAGTGAGTTTCAGGAAATCAGGGCGATGGCGGCCGCGCTTCCACCAGGTGAAATGGTAAACGCCGTTGGTTTCATCGTGGTAGTCGAAGGAAATGCTCGTGTAAGCGTAATCACCCACGGGCATGTTCTTGGTGTAGCCGTGATCCACTTTCAGGTTCTTCTGGCGATGGGCACCGCTGAGTTTGACTGAGTAGATACGGCTGAGGGCGGCGGCGATTTCCGGGTTTGTGCCTTTCCAGGCGCTGTAGTTGGACCAGACTTGCGCAGCGGGTGGGAGGGGGCGTTCGATCACGCGTACATGATGCGGTTGCGTGTAGCGCCAGTCACCGGTGTAGTCGGTTTTGGGCGTGGCCGGAGCACAGCCCCAGGCGATCAGTTGCGTGAAGGAGAACCAGGCCAGAGTGAGCAGCAAAAGCCGTTTGATAACGCGAAGGGCTACACCCAACAATCTCAGCACAGGAGCGGGTATGCCTGAACGAGGTGGTTCCCGCTCCAGGGATTGACCGCACTCAAGGCAAGCTTGAGTTGCCGGGTCATTCTGCCGTCCGCAATAGGAGCATGGCTTCATGGCAGGCGATATTGGTGATGTGGATGAGTTGGCACGTCCTGTGTATGGGAAAAGTAGGCGAGCGGGGAGGGAAACGCAACCGGAAGAGTTCAGGCGGTGGCGTATCGGGTGGGATTAATAGCGGGTGAGGCTGAGTGTTGGTCACCAAGATGCGAGTTCTGTGAACATGGGGACGGCGGCGAGATGTTCGGGGAAGAGTGGCTTGATTTGCTTATGGACGTCACCTTCCCCCTCACCCCGGCCCTCTCCCTGGGGGAGAGGGGGGTAACATTTCCAGCGCACATGACTGTTTGATTGCGCTCTGGCTGGCGCGCAGGTGCCGGGCCGCTGCCGGCCACAGGGAGATGTCCGAAAAAGTTTTCCCCAGTTGGCCTTGCCCGGATTTAATCACACCGCCTATGGAGGGTGGGATTAAAAGCGGGAGAGGAAGGGGGGCGGCTGGTGGCTTGGGGCCAAAGGATGGAATTGGTAGAAAACCTCGGCACTTATGTACAAGTGCCGAGGTAAAAGTTTAAGCTCAAACATGGTAGCTGGTGGATTGGACGTTCATGTTGGTGAGACATTTTGGCACACGTGGGTAGGCCGTATTGGTGAGACACGGATTTGGGGTGGTTGGCACAGTTTGGTGGGACAAAATGACGCACTTAAAATCCGAAAAAATTTTCAGATTATTTTGAAACTTTTTCGCGGCTGCGGCGTCTATATAGGTGACAAGGAAAGGAGGAAGTTGAAGACTGAAAGGAGCCAGGTTAAAGCAAAAATTTCCACGCGCAATAACTTCAGATAGAGCTGATGCATGCATATGGTCAGTTGCTTCGGCGGCGGCTGGCTGCCCCGACTTGTCAGCACGGGGTTCAGGACAGCCAGCCCTACCGATTTGAAGGAGCAAAGGCTTGCAGCAGCGGGCTTAAACGAGGATAACGAAGGGGTTCAACATTCATTCACATGAAGCACAAAGTTTTAGTCATCGTCGGTGATGCCACGGAGACCGTGGACACGTTGTATCCATACTATCGCCTGATCGAGGGCGGCTACCAGCCGGTGGTGGCGGCTCCGGAGAAGCGGCGCTACCAGATGGTGCTGCACGAGATCAAGCCGGGCTGGACGATCACGAAGGAGTGGGAGGGGTATTCCATCGAGGCGGAGGTCGCGTTCAAGGACATCAATCCGGATGACTATCTGGGCATCTTTTTCAGCGGCGGTCGCGCACCGGAGTATATCCGTGAGGATGAGGCGCTTTTGAGCATCACGCGCGATTTCTTTGCGAAGAACAAGCCGGTGGCGAGTGTGTGCCATGGCGTGGAGATCCCGGCGCGGGCGGGTTGCGTGAAGGGCAAGCGCATGGCGACGGTGGCGAAGTGCAAGTTCGACCTGGAGATCTGCGGCGGCATCTATGTGAACGAGCCGTGTGTGATCGATGGGAACATGGTGAGTGGTCGCACGTATCATGACAGCGGTCACTTCGTGGGGCCGTGGATCAAGATGCTGGATGAGGCGGCAGCGGCGCTGGCAAAGCAGAAGGCGGCGTGAGGGTGATTTGGTATATCCCTGCTCCAGTGAGTGAAAGCTGGGGCAGGGATGAAAGACAGGACGACAGGCGAGGGCGCCTGTCCGACTATGGCAGGTGAGGGCACCTGCCCCACTACGGAAACTGCGGAGTTGTTTTATGAAGCGATTTGAGCGGAAGCGGTTGAGTGTGATGGCGGGTGCTTTGTTGCTGTCGCTAACGATGGTGTGGGCGGCGGACCGGCCGCCGTTGCCGTTCCCGAAGGATGGGAAGTTCGGTTATCGTGATCGCAAGCGCGTGGAGGTGATCGCGCCGAAGTATGATTTTGCGAATGAGTTTTCCGAAGGCTTCGCGGCGGTCGGCGTGGGGGCTTATCCGGGGACCAAGTGGGGGTACATCGATCTGACGGGGAAGATGGTGATCGAGCCGAAGTTTGATGAGGCGTATCAATTTTCCGAAGGCATCGCCGCGGTGCGTATGGGCGTGACCGAGAAATCGAAAGGCCAGTTGGGCTACATCGACAAGACGGGGAAATATATCGTGGAGCCGAAGTTCGACGAAGCGGAGCCGTTCAAGGATGGGCGGGCGAGGGTGCGGATCATCAAGGAAGGTTACGGGTATATCAACACGAAGGGCGAAGTGGTGGAGCCCTTAAAATTATGAGGAAACTTGCGATACTTTGGTCTTTGCTGGCGGTGCTGGTGGTGAACGCTGCGGCGGCGCAGAAGCAGCCGAACGTCATCCTGGTGATGACGGACGATCAAGGGTATGGCGATGTAGGGGCGCACGGGAACACGATGATCCGGACGCCGAACCTGGACAAGCTGCACGGGCAATCGGTGCGGCTGACAGATTTTCACGTGGACCCGACGTGTTCACCGACGCGGGCGGCGTTGCTCACGGGACGTTACTCCACACGCAGCGGTGTGTGGCACACGATCATGGGCCGCTCGCTGATGTATCATGATGAGGTGACGCTGGCGGATGTCTTCAAGGCGAACAACTATCGCACGGGCATGTTCGGCAAGTGGCACTTGGGGGACAGCTATCCGATGCGCCCGCAGGATCGGGGATTTGAGGAGACGCTGATCCATGGTGGCGGTGGGGTGGGACAGACGCCGGATTATTGGGGGAACGATTATTTCGATGACACATACTGGCACAACGGCAAGGCGAAGGAGTTCAAGGGGTATTGCACGGATGTGTTCTTCAATGGGGCGTTGAACTTCATCGAGAAGAGCAAGGACAAGCCGTTCTTCGTGTATCTGCCGACGAACGTGCCGCATGGTCCATACAATGTGGAAGAGAAGTATGCGGCTTACTACAAGAGCAAAGGCGTGCCGGCGACGATGGCGAATTTTTACGGGATGATCGAGCAGTTCGATGAGAACATGGGTGTGCTGATGGGGAAACTGAAGGAGTGGGGACTGGAGGAGAACACGATAGTAATGTTCATGACGGACAATGGCACGGCGGCGGGTGGTGGGCGTCCTGCCGTAGCGGGCAAAGGGAAGAAGGCGGCGGAGAGCGGTTCGTGGGGCGGCTTCAATGCGGGCATGCGGGCGGCGAAGGGCTCGGTGTATGATGGTGGGCATCGGGTGCCGTTCTTTATCCGCTGGCCGAAAGGTGGCCTCATCAGTGGCAAGGATGTGACGCAACTGGCGGCTCACATGGATGTGCTGCCGACGTTGGTAGATTTATGCGGGTTGAAATTCACGGCGAAGAATCCGCTGGATGGCAAAAGTTTGGTGCCGTTGCTGAAAGGTGAAGCAAAGAGCTGGCCGGAGCGCACGTTCTTCGTGCACACGCAGCGCGAGGAGATTCCGCCGAAGTGGAAGAACAGCGCGGTGATGACATCGCAGTGGCGTTTGGTGAATGGCAAAGAGCTTTACGACATCAAGGCGGATAAAGGGCAGGCAACGGACGTCGCGGCGAAGCATCCCGAGGTGGTGGCGAAGTTGACGGCGGAGTATGAGGCTTGGTGGAAGAGCTTGGAGCCGAGCTTTTCGCGTTATGGTTGGATCACGCTCGGCGCGCCGCAGGATAACCCCACGAGCATCAACTGCATGGACTGGCATGCGGAGCAGGCCCAGATCCCGTGGCATCAGGGCATGATCGACAAAATGCCGGTGGCGAACGGCTACTGGATGGTGGCGGTGGCGGCTTCTGGGAAGTATGAGTTCACGCTGCGCCACAAGCCATCGGTGGCGAAGTTCGGCCTTCAGGCCACGCATGCCGTAGTGAAGGTGGGTGAAGTGGAGGTGAAGGCGGAAGTGCCTGCCGGAGCAAGTGAAGTGAAGGTGACGATGAATCTGCCCAAGGGGCAGGCGAAGATGCAGACGTGGCTGAAGGATGAGGCTTATGGCACAGAGCGCGGGGCATTCTTTGTCGAGGTGAAGAAAGTGGATTGATATGAGATTTCTTATTTATCTACTGATGGTGATGGGGCTGGTGTTGACGATCGGTGAAGTGTCAGCGGCTACCAAACCGAATGTCGTGTTCATCCTGATCGATGATTATGGCTGGGCGGATGTGGGGGTGTATGGCAGCAAGTTTTACAAGACGCCGAACATCGACAAGATGGCGGCGCAAGGAGCGCGCTTTACGGATGGGTATGCGGCGTGTCCGGTGTGCTCGCCGACGCGGGCGAGCATCATGACGGGCAAGTATCCGGCGCGGTTGCAGATCACGGATTGGCTGCCGGGGCGCGGCGATAAACCGGATCAGAAACTCGCGGTGCCGAAGATTCAGCAGCAGTTGCCGCTCGCAGAGGTGACGCTGGCAGAGGCGTTGAAGGCGAACGGTTACGTGACGGCGCATATTGGCAAGTGGCATCTGGGCGGGGAAGGATTTGAGCCGCAAAAACAGGGCTTCGATGTGAACATCGCGGGGGATCATACGGGCACACCGTTGAGTTATTTTGCTCCCTTTGAGGCAGTAGATCGTCGGGCCGGCGGGAAAAAGCGGCCGATGCCAGGCTTGGAGAAGAGCGAGCCGGGTGAGTATCTGACGGATCGCCTGGCGCTGGAGGCGGAGAAGTTCATCGAGGCGAATAAGAGCAAGCCGTTCTTCCTGTATCTCTCGCATTACGGAGTGCATACGCCCATGCGGGCGAAGGCGGACTTGATCGCCAAATACAAGAGCGACGGTAGAGTGGGCACGCAGACGAATGCGATCTACGCAGCGATGATCGAATCGATGGATGATAGTGTGGGGCGGGTGCTGAAAAAGCTGGAGGAGTTGAAGCTGGCGGAGAATACGCTGGTGGTGTTCACGTCGGACAATGGCGGGCTCTGCGTGGTGGAAGGGCCGAATACGCCGGCGACGATCAACAGTCCCTTGCGCGAGGGGAAGGGGTATTTGTATGAGGGCGGCATTCGCACTCCCTGGGTGGTGCAATGGCTGGGCGTCATCAAAGCGGGTACGGTGCTGACGAATCCGGTGAGTTCGGTGGATTTTTATCCGACGATCCTCGAAGCGACAGGCACGGCGATGCCGAAGGACAACCAGGTGGATGGCGTGAGCTTGATGGCGTTGCTCAAGAGCGGAACGGCACCGAAGCGGGATGCGCTTTACTGGCATTACCCGCATTACAGCAATCAGGGCGGGCGTCCGGGCGCAGCGATCCGTGAGGGGGATTGGAAACTGATCGAGTTCTATGATGATGGACGATTGGAGCTGTTCGATGTGCGGAAGGACAAAGGAGAATCGCGTAATCTTATTGAGGAGCAAAAGACGGTGGCCGTGAGGCTGCAACGGAAGCTGGACCAGTGGCGTCGCGATACGAAAGTACAGATGATGGAGGAGAATCCGGCGTATGTGGCGAATCCACAGGCGGCGAACGGGAATATCGTGTTGCATGCGAAGTATGCGGACATCCACGGCACGATGGTGAGGTATGAGCCTCTGCCGCATAAGAACACGCTGGGTTTCTGGGTGCGCGTGGAGGATACGGTGAGCTGGGATTTCACGGTGATGAAGCCGGGCAAGTTCACGGTGGAGGCCTTGCAAGGTTGCGGCACGGGCCATGGCGGCAGCGAGGTGGAGTTCCGTGTGGGTGAGCAGAAATTGAAGCTCACGGTGGAGGACACGGGGCATTTCCAGAATTTCAAGGCAAAGGAGCTGGGCATCATCACGATCGGCAAGCCGGGGCGTTACACGCTGCATGTCAAGCCGCTGACGAAGGCGAAGGCGGCGGTGATGGATCTGCGGATGGTGACGTTGAAGGCGGATAAATGAGCCTAAATTTGCACTTTCCCTTTTTCCCGAACCTTCCCATTGTTTCCGACCTGAGTCATGAAAGTTACTTACAACTGGCTTAAACAATACGTGGATTTTGACTGGTCGCCGGATGAGATGGTGGAACGGCTGACCATGATCGGTCTGGAAGTGGAAGGCGTGCAGAAACTCGGCGGCGAGTTCGAAGGCATCGTCGTGGCGCAGGTCATCACGCGCGACAAGCATCCGAACGCCGACAAGCTGTCCGTCTGCCGCGTGAATGACGGCAAGGGCGAGCGCCAGATCGTGTGCGGTGCGCAGAATTTTCAGGCGGGCGACAAGGTGCCGCTCATCCTGCCGGGCGCCTCGCTGCCCATGAAGCCGGGTGACAAGGAGCCGTTCACCATCAAGGTCGGCAAGATTCGCAGTGTGGAATCCCACGGCATGATGTGCTCGCCGCAGGAGCTGGGCTTGCCTGACCAAGTGGATGGCCTGCTTATCTTGAAGCCAGATGCCAAGGTCGGCCAGCCGTTCGCTGAATATCTCGGACGCTCCGGCAGCGATGTGATCTATGATCTCGAGACGACACCGAACCGGCCGGACTGGAACAGCGTCATCGGTATTGCGCGTGAGATCAGTGCATTGACGGGTAATCCTTTGAAAGTGCCGGATGTGTCTAGTCTGAAGGAAACGCCGGGTGTGAAGGCCGCTGACCTGGTGGCCGTGCAAGTGCAGGATGCGGAACTTAATCCGCGTTACACGGCGCGTGTCATCAAAGGCGTGAAGATCGGGCCGAGTCCGGATTGGCTGCGTTCTATGCTGGAGAAGGTCGGTCTGCGCAGCATCAGCAACGTTGTGGATGTGACGAACTACGTGATGCTGGAGATCGGTCAGCCGTTGCATGCGTTCGACTATCATCTCATCGCGAAGGGTGCGGATGGCAAGCCGACCATCGTTGTGCGTCGCGCGACGGAGGGTGAGAAGTTCAAGACGTTGGATAACAACGAGCGCACGCTGACGACGGAGAACTTGTTGATCGCCGATGAGCAAAAGGGCATCGCGCTTGCAGGCGTCATGGGCGGGTTGAACACGGAGATCAATGATCAGACTGTCGATGTCTTGATCGAGAGCGCTTATTTCAAGCCACAGAACATTCGCGCCACGTCCAAGAAATTGGAACTGCGCACGGATTCCTCCTATCGCTTCGAGCGCGGTGGGGATGTGGGCATTTGTGATTGGGCGAGTCGCCGGGCAGCGCAGCTGATTCTGGAAACGGCGGGTGGACAATTGGCTGAGGGCGCTGTGGATGCCTATCCGCAGGCGTTCAAGGCCAAGGAAATTACGCTGCGTCATACGCAAGTGAAGACGGTGCTGGGCATTGAGATCCCGGTCGAGCAGCAGACGGGTTACCTCAAGAATTTGGGGCTCGAAGTCGTGAGCGGTGCGGCTGAAGGCTCGGCCAGCTTCCGCATTCCGACGTTCCGTGTGGATTTGAAGCGCGAGATCGATCTCATTGAAGAGATCGCCCGTATGTATGGTGTGGACAAGATTCCGTCCACGGCTCCGCGTGGAGCGAATGGCTCGCATCCGTATGATGTGGTGCATGATCAACTGGCTGAGGCGCGTCGCATCCTTGTTGGACTGGGCTTGAACGAGGCGCAGGGGCAGACCTTGATCGCGGACAGCGCGGCGAAGCTGGTGACGGCTGGCGATTCGTTAGTGGCTCTGTCCAATCCGCTCAGCAGCGACATGAATGTGCTGCGTCCGAGTCTGTTGCCGGGTTTGCTGGATTCGTTGCGTCATAACATCAGCCACAAGAATTACGATGTGGCGATGTTCGAGGTGGGCCGCGTGTTCGTGCAGAACGGTGGTGCGACCAAGGAAGAGCGTCGCGTGGCGATCGCCTTGACGGGCCAGCGTGCGCTGAACTTCTGGAGCGGTGCAGAGCGCGATGCGAAGTTCGATGCGTATGATCTGAAGGGCGTGCTGGAGAGCTTCCTGGAGGCCTTCGGCTTGAAGGGACTGAGCTTCACGCGTCGTGAGAGCACGACGAGCCTGTTCATCGAATCGGCTACGATCCAGTTGGGCAAGCTACCGCTGGGCGAGATGGGGCAAGTGATCCCGATGCTGGCGAAGAAATATGATCTGCGCGATGCCGTGTTCGTGGCAGAGCTGAACCTCGACCAGTTGCTGGCGCGTCGGAATACAGCGCGTTCGTTCAAGTCGCTGCCGCAATTCCCGAGCAGCCGTCGTGATGTGGCGATGCTGGTGCCGGAGGCGACCACGCACGATGCCGTGCTCACGGTGGTGCGTCAGGCGAAGCCGGCGAACTTGGAGACGGTCGAACTGTTCGACATCTTCCGCGGGAAGAACGTGCCCGAGGGGCAGAAGAGCGTGGCTTACGCCTTCACCTATCGCGGTGCTGACAAGACGCTGACGGATGCGGATGTGAACACCGCGCATGAAGGGTTGCTCAAACAATTGACGACCAAGCTGAATGCGGTGATGCGTTAGGTCGGAATATTGATTCAAAAGCCGATGGTCCATCCCATCGGCTTTTACTTTTTCTGCAACCAGGTGAGGGCGGGGCGATTGACTGATTTGGCCAACTCCTCAGCATTGCTCTCCACGGCATGTGAGAGGTTTTCTTTGCCATCGTAGAAGGCGACAAAATCCAGTTCGCGATCCGAATTGTTTAGATTATCCGCGAAGTAACGCACCATTTCGGTGGGTGGCAAGGTGCGGCGTCCCATGACTTCTACGAGCGGGAAATTCATTTCCTTGTCGTAAGCACGATAAACAAGCTCCGTGCAGACAAGTTTGTCGGTGCTGAAGAAGTCGAATTCGAAATCGTAGGGCTTATCGAGATGGCTGAAGGCGACGGCGATAGCTTCACGTATCTGGTCCTTGCTCAGTCGGGGGCGTAGAATGGCCGCGGAATCGGCGATGCCCATGCAGTGCTCCATGGTGGTCATGCGGACTCCGGCCGGCACAGCTTCCAAGATCACGTATTCATGACCTTCCTCATCACGGTTGATGAATTTTTGCCAGTGAGGTTTCACACGCGGATCTTGATCCAAGCCCATGGCGATGAGGTCTTGCACGGAGCCGACATAGAGTGCGGCGTGAGCCCAGTAGCCGGGCATGAAAGCACGAGAGAGAAACCAATTCTGACGCTCGATCAGGATATCACCCGGCCTGGCGAGCTGACGCATCTCGATGAGTTGACGCGGTTGTATGAGCGCCTGTCCGGCCCGTGGTTGGCGTACCCGGGTATCGCCTACCCAGGTGGAGACGGCGGATTGTCCCTTGTAGATGGCTGCTTTGCCGAGGAACTTCGCCTCTTTGACCGCCGCGAGAAAGCTTTCCTGAACGACACCAACCTTGGCATCGCTCAACATCATTTCCGTCTGACGTATCTGGGTGGCAAATGCACGATAGGGTTCAGTTCCAGCCAGTCCTTGTGCTTCGAGTAACGGCGCGAAGCGGCGGTAGTGTTCGAAGCCGTTCGCCAGCAGCTTCTGATGCTGCGGCTGGCGCAGATTCTCCCGCACGTAATCGTAAAGTCCGTTGGGAATGTTCCAACGTGGGTCGCCCTCATTCAATTTTTTGATGATGACGGGATCATCGGCGAACATGTAAACGAACTTGTAAGAGTTTTCATACAAGGCGGCGCCGCTGGTGAGCATGAGCAGGAACCCACGCAAACGCAGATGCTCGTCTGCGATTGCCGTGTGCCCTTGATAATCCCAGAGAAGTCGCAGCAGCTCGGTGCGGTAACTGATGAGGGATAGTTCAAGACCGCGAACCAGATCGTCATCGCCTTGATTGTAGAAGGTACGCTTGCCGTCCAAGAACTCGCGATTCAAAACAACGGCCTTTTTTTCCAGTTCTGCGAGCCCGGTCAGGATGCCTGCCAACGCTTTTTCGTCGGCAGATATTTTATCTGTCAGCGCAGCAGTGGACATGGCCTGGAGATCGGGACCCTGGCGGGTGAGTTCGGGGAAGGCTTCGTTTTTCGTCAGCACCTTCAGCCAGAGAAACAGAAAACCAACCACCCCTAGCCCTACACTCCAGCGAACCGTGCGACGGAACAGCCAGAACCAAGAGAACTTATTTGCAGGGGGAGCTTCTACCGGATGATCACGGCTGAAGTCATTGCCCAAGTTGAGAAGTTCTTGGCCTAAACGTGCTTGCTCGAGGCGGATGCTCTTTAGTTTTTCACGATGGACCAGCGCTTTAATTTGATGCCACCAGAGGAGCGCAGCTTCGATGACCTGTCGCCAGTAGCTTAGAGCGTAAGCCCCGCAGAAAGGCATGAGCATGGTCCACACAGTAGCCACCCAGGGCAGGAAGTAAGATTGGCCCCAATACCAGACGAACGCGTACCACGCCACGTAGATTGGCAGGCCGAAGCCGAGGCGGGCTTGGGCAAGCGTGATGCGTTTGTTCGCCGAGACGCGGTGCGCGAGCCAACGGGTGATAAGGAAGGGGACAAAATGATGGATTGTCCCGAGGACGGTCGGAATGATGCCGGCGCAGAGCGTGATGGTGCGCCAGAACAGCAAGGCGGCGAAGGCGGGGCCTTTCAGTCGCATGATGGGCGAGGAGGGGGAGAGGCCGATGGTATCCAGCTCGCGATGATGCCGGAGGATGGCCACCGCGAGCGTGCGTGCTCGCCGTCGTTCGGCGCGATTAAAATGATTCATCCCTTCCGCCAGCCATTGACGGCGCTTGAGGCCGATGATGGGGTCTTGGCCGGGATGGAGCTTGGCGGGGATCAACGCTTCCAGATCATCCAGCAGCGGCTCCCACTCGGCTTCTTCCAGATGGATGACGGATTCGCAGAGGCGGGCGTTGATCGTTTCGCGCAGGTGACGAATCCGTTGGCCTTCATCCTCAGGTTGTGTTTTCAGCCATTCAGTCAGTGAAATCGGTTTGCCGATTTGAACCCAAATAGAGCTGCGAAATTTTTCTTTCCGCTCGAAGTTGAATCCGACCGGGACGATGGACAGGTCTTTAGTCCCGTTGGCGAAAGCTTTCAGGGCGATGCGGGCGGCGCCGGAGCGAATCTTCTCGAGATGCAGTCCATCATGGCTGATGCCTTCAGGGAACACGCCGATGGCGATGCCGGAGGTGAGGGCTTGGGCGGCTTTTTCCACGGAGTCGTGATTGCGCCGGACTTGCTTGGCGTCATCACTGGCCCGATAGGCCGGGATCATGCCCAGGCTCTGCAAGAATTTGCCGAAGATAGGGATGTCGAATAGCGGGGCTTTCGTCAGAAACACCACTGGCCGTCGGGTGACGATGCCGAGGAGGACGGGATCGATAAGGGCGTTGGCGTGGTTGGCGACAAAAATGACTGGGCCGCTCTGGGGAATGTGCTCGCGACCGGTGATCTCGATGCGCGGGTAGTAGAGCCGGATGAGCCAGCGCAGCAATTGCTGAATGATGAGGCAGAGCAGTTTCATCCCTAAATACTGATCAAAGACTGCGCTGGAGTGCGGGGAAGGTCAATCATGCCTTGAAAAGAGAAAGGCACGCCTTGTGCAGGCGTGCCTAAATATTGACGACAGACGGGGGCGGCTGCCCCACTACGTTACTCCCACTCGATCGTTCCGGGCGGCTTGCTGGTGATGTCGAAGACGCAGCGGTTCACGCCCTTCACTTCATTGATGATGCGGCTGGCGAGTTTCTCCAGCAGGTCATAGGGGAGCTTCACCCAGTCGGCGGTCATGCCGTCTTGGGATTCCACGGCGCGGATGGCGATGGTGTATTCATAGGTGCGTTCATCACCCATGACACCGACGGAGCGCACCGGCAACAGCACGGCGAAGCTCTGCCAGATCTTGTAATACCAACCGGAGTTTTTCATCTCCTCGACGACGATGGCGTCGGCATTGCGCAGGATCTCACAGCGGCTCTCGGTGACTTCACCGAGGATGCGGACGGCGAGTCCGGGGCCGGGGAAGGGCTGGCGGAAGACGATCTCTTTCGGCACGCCGAGTTCCAGGCCGAGCTGGCGGACTTCATCCTTGAACAGGTACTTCAGCGGCTCGACGAGCTTGAACTTCATGTTCTTCGGCAAACCACCGACGTTGTGATGGCTCTTGATCATTGCCGCCGGATTGCCGTCGATGGGTACGGACTCGATGACATCGGGATAAAGCGTGCCTTGGGCGAGGAACTTGGCCTTGCCCGCGCGCTTGGTGGCGGCGTTGAACACTTCGATGAAGGTCTTGCCGATGATCTTGCGCTTCTTCTCGGGGTCGGTGACGCCCTTGAGGCGTTTCATGAAGATCTTGGAGGCGTCCTCGTATTGCAGCTTGATCTTGAAGCTCTTTCCGAAGACGTCTTGCACCACTTTGGCTTCCTTGGCGCGGAGCACGCCGTTGTTCACGAATATACAGGTGAGCTGGTCGCCGATGGCCTTGTGGATGAGGGCGGCGGCCACGCTGGAATCAACACCACCGGAGAGGCCGAGGATGACATGCTCCTTACCGACTTGGGCGCGGATCTCTTCGACTGCCTGATCGACGTAGCTGCGCATCGTCCAGTTCTTGCCGCAACCGCAGATGCCGTGGACGAAATTGGCGAGGATCTCCTTGCCGCGAGGCGTGTGGACGACCTCCGGGTGGAATTGCAGACCGTAGAAATGACGGGCTCGGTTCTCGATCGCCGCATAGTCGGAGTTCTCGGTGGCGGCGACGGGCTTGAAACCGGTCGGCAGCTTGGTGAGCTTGTCACCGTGAGAGTTCCAGACTTGGGTGGTCTTGGGCAGTTTTTTGAAGAGCGGGCAGGTCTTGTCCTTGATAGTCAGGGTGCCTTTGCCGTATTCGCGCTTCTCGCCGCGTTCCACCTTGCCGCCGAGGAAATGGCCGAAGAGCTGGACACCGAAGCAGATGCCGAGCACGGGGATGCCGAGCTCAAACACCCCTTTGTCCGGCAGTGGGGCCTTGGGCGCATACACGCTTGAAGGACCACCTGACAGGATCAGACCGGCCGGTTTCAGCTTTGCGATCTCGGCCGCCGGGGTGTTGTAGGGCAAGATGACGGAATACACATTGCACTCGCGGATGCGGCGCGCGATGACTTGCGTGTATTGCGACCCAAAATCAAGGATGACTATCTGTTCGTTCATGAGAACAAAGGCCAAGTGTTTGCCTTCCGGGGAAACGTTTGGCGAGTGAAAAATGGAATAAAAGAAGCGTTGTTTTACCAGCCAGTCGGGAGACTTATTTAGCGACCACCTTGACAGTGCCGGTCGTGGCATCGTAGCTGAACTTCATGTTGTAGGGTGGTGTGGGCAGGGCTTTGATGGTACCGCTGGAGACGAGCTCGTCCAAATCCTTGGGATTTCGGCCCTTTTCCACCTGAAACATGGAGATCGCGGAGCTGAGCGAGGCGGTGTCCACAGTGGCTTCTGAGCTTTTTTTGGCTTTGGCCACGGTGCTCAGATAATCCGTCGGGGCGTTCAACGGGTTCTCACCAACTTTGGTTTCTGACGGTGATGGCTCGGACTTGCTGCAACCGGCCAGCAGCGCCGAACCCACCAACAAAGCGATGACTGATTTGCTCATGGGTGGAAGCTAGCAGGTGGCGGAGCAGAGGCAAGCGAGATGGCGGAGATTCTCGAAAGGGAAAAGCCCCCTTCCCAAGCGGAAAGAGGGCTTTGAAGAAACAGAGCAGCAGCTTACGCAGCTTTCAATGGCCCACCATACGGCAAGTCATCCGGCAACGGAATGAAGGCGCGGATGTTGTTCCACAGTTCGCTGAAGTCCTTGTTCACATCGCCGGAGAGGCAGTCGGTGATCTGGCCGGCTGCTTCGGGATGTTTCTTGATGACTTCGCGGAAGCTGAAGTCGGGATGATAGAAGGCGTAAACCAGCTTGCGCATGTTCTCCACGCCTTGACGCATCACGGTGCCGTATTCGGTGAAGCGGGCGGGCGAGAGATCCTTGGCGAGCAAGCCTTGGTGGATGGTTTCTCCGATCAGCACACCGCTCTTCAAGGCCAGCATGACACCGCTGCTGAACACGGGGTCAAGGAAAGCGAAGGCATCGCCCACCAGCACCAGACCGGGAGCGGCGCAGTATTTGGAGTGGCGGGAATATTCGCTGGTGATGAAGTAGTCACCAGTTTGCTGGCCGACCGAGAGGTGGTTCTTGATCCACTGGTTCTGTTCAATCTCGCGGTTGAAGATGTCCTTGGGGTTGCGCACGCCGTCACGGGTCAGATACTTGCCTTCAGCGACGATGCCGACGCTGACCATGTCATCGTGCTGCGGGATGTGCCAGAACCAGCCCTTGTCAGGTACGTAAGCAACGGTGGTAGCACCTTCATCCATTCCTTCACCGCGTTGGGAACCCTTGTAGTAGGTCCACACGGCGATCTTGTTCAGGTAAGGGTCGTTCATGCGCCAGCCGCGGCGGATGGAGGTGAAAGCTTCCTTGCCGGTGCAATCGAGCGTGATGGGAGCGTGTACCTGATAGGTTTGTCCGTCTTTGCCCTTGGCTTCCACGCCGATGACACGTTCGCCGTCCATGAGGAGTTGCACAACGGTGGTCTCTTCGCGGACCATGGCGCCTTTTGTGCGGGCGTTCTCCAGCAGCAACTGGTCGAACTCGGAGCGCAAGACCTGCCAGGTCTGGGCGATAGTTTCCTTGTCGTAACGGGTGTGGAAATAGAAGGGCAGGGAGCGTTTGCCTTCCGGCTGCACAAAGGTGACGCTGTACTTCTTCACGAAGTGCGAGTTCTTCATCATCGGAATCAGCCCGAGGCGTTCCAGCGGCTGGAAGGTGAACGGGATGAGGGATTCACCGATGTGATAGCGGGGGAACTTCTCACGCTCCAGTACGAGCACCCGGTGCCCGTATTCAGCGAGGATGGCAGCGGAGGAGGAGCCGGAGGGGCCGCCGCCGATGACAATGGCGTCGAATTTTTCGGAGTTATTTGTCATGAGGTTGAGAGATGATCAGTGAGCAGCCTGATCTTTCGGCGCTGAGTTGGTGGCCGTGGCTGGATCGGCGGCATCGTCTGGTTCCGGTTTTACGCCATGCTTGCCGACGAGATATTCAAAGAGCGGAGATGCCATCAGGGTGGTGATGACCGCCATGATGACGAGCGTGGCAAAGAGGGCAGGGGAAATGATGCCGCGCTGGAGACCGATATTGATGATGATGAGTTCCATCAAGCCGCGGGCGTTCATCAGCGTGCCGATGCCGAGGCCTTCGCGATTGGAGACGCCGGTGGCGCGGGCCGCCAGCCAGCAGGCGATGCCTTTGCCGCCGACGGCGGCGATCATGACTAGGCCGGTCATGGCCCAGAGGTAGGCGGAATCCAGCAGGGCGATCTGGGTGTTCAGGCCGGAGTAGGTGAAGAACAACGGGAGCAGCAGGGCGACGGTTAGCGGTTCGATGCGCTCGGTCAGGGCCTTCACCACCAGACCACGCGGCATCACCGAGCCCATGATAAAGGCTCCGAAGACGGCGTGTAGTCCGATGGCGTCCGTGAACCAAGCTCCGAAGGCCAGCAGGATGAGGCAGCGGACGAATTCGGCATCGGACAGATGACCGCGCGCTTCGATGCCTTTGGCCCAGCGGGCGAGCAACGGACGGATGACCAGCAGGGCGAAGCTGACATAGAAAATACCACCGGCGATGTTTTTGAGGGCGTGGCTGAAGTCGCCATCGAAACTGGCGAGCACGACGGCCAGGAGACACCAGGCGGCGGCGTCATCAATGGCGCCGGCGCCCAAGGCCACCGTGCCCATCGTGGTGCCGGAGAGTTTTTTGAAATGGATGATGCGGGCCAGCATCGGGAAGGCCGTGATGCACATGGCTGCGCCTAGAAAGATCATGGCTTCCGTCTGTGAGGTCTTGTCCGGGAAGAGTTCGGTGTGATGGAAGAAATAGTAGCCCAGACCTGCCCCCAGCAAAAAAGGGGTGATCATGCCAGCGAGGGAGACCGCCACGGCACTGCCGAATTTCTTCTGCACGATGTCCATGCGAAATTCCATACCCACCACGAACATGTAAACGGCCAGACCAAGCTGAGAGATGGGAAACAAGACTTTCATGGAGTCGGCCGGGAAGAGTTTGGCGGAGACTTCCGGCAGGAACAGGCCGAGCAGGGATGGCCCTAACAGCACGCCGGTGATCATCTCGGCGACGACCTGGGGCTGGCCCATGCGTTTGGCGATGGCACCGACGATCTGGCACGCCATCAGGATGATGGCGATCTGGAAGAAGAACAGAATGGCAAGTTGCAAGTTGCTCATGTGCTATCAATATAAGTTGACAGCTGGTGGTAACGGAAATAAAAGCTCGCTATCATCGTTATACCGGTTTGTTATAACGGCTAAACCTATGGAACTGCGTCATCTGAGATATTTCCAGGCGGTGGCCGAGGAATTGAACTACTCCCGGGCGGCGAGACGTCTGCGGGTGGCGCAACCGGCACTCAGCCGGGCGGTGAAGGAGATCGAGGCCGAACTGGGTGCGCCTTTGCTCGAGCGCACGCGGCATTACGTGCGGCTGACTCCGGCGGGAGTGGTTTTACTGCGGGAGGCGGGTCTGTTGCTGGAGCGGTGGGAGGATTCGTTGCGCCGCGTGAGGAGAACAGCGGCGGGGGAAGAGGGAGAGTTGCGGTTGGGATATATCGGACCACCCACGCAACCGTTCCTCGGGCGATTACTGGCGGAGTATCGGAAGCGGTATCCGCTGGTGTCGATCCATTTGGAAGAGCGCACGCCGGAGCGGGTGTGGGAGATGGTGGCGAAGGGGCGGCTCTCCGTGGCGCTGACGCGGCCGGTGATGGCGCATGAATCGCTGGGCTTGCGGACCGTGTTATTGCGCAAGGAGCGGATGGGTGTGGTGGTGCGGATGGATCATCCGCTGGCTAGGAAGAAGAGTTTGTCGTGGAGTGCGTTGGCGGATTTGCCGCTCATCGTGCTGGCGCGGCGTGAGGGCATGAGCCTGCATGATGCGGTGCTGGCGGGATGCCGTCAGGCGGGGATAACACCGAGGTTTGCGCAGACGCCGAGCCTGATCGGGACGGTATTAAGTTATGCGGAAGCGGGTGCGGGTGTGGCGGTGGTACCAGATTCGGTGCTGATGTCGAATTCTTCGCTAACGTTTATCCCGCTGACGCCCGCGCATCATGTGGAGCTGGTGCTGGTGTGGCAGGTGGATGATGATCCGCCGCCGGCGCAGCGGTTTAGGGAGCTGGTGGTGGAGTGGCAGAAGAGTGGGAAGCTGTGGGGGGCTAACCACAGATGAACACAGATGGACACAGATTGAGGGCGGTGCGGTGGTTAGATGCAGCGCATGGTTAGCACCCCAACCTCCTCTGAGGAGGGGCAATGATTCAAGTAGCTGTATTTTCATAAATCGTTGCGTTTGCGTGTTTTGGGTTTCTAGCTACTCATGAGACCGCTCGTATCTCATCAAGACTCCTCCAAATCTGTCGCGCCGTCTCCAAGTCGTTCTCATCGTCGAAGTAGATCGCCATCTGAACGTGCCCGTCAACTCCGATGGCGAACGCTTGGAGCGCATAGACGACGCCCTCGTCTCTATGTTCGGTGAGGCGGTAAGCATACCGCGTTACATCACCATCAGTCTCGGTCTCGAAATCAAATGCACTGGGAGATGGATCGCTACGTAACCACTCAAGGCGCTCCTGCTGCGTCTGGCCTTTGTCGTTGCCCCAAACGATCGTCCATGCGGTGATACCCGGTCTCCAGAAAACCAACTGATCATCCTCAAACCGACGATTGAATTGCTGCGGCAGTGTCACCGCCCAATCGCGCGTCATTTCGTAGCGTCCCTCAAGGACTGGAAACTTTGGATGAAGCATGGCGTGTGAAGCAGCCTAACGACCGAAGCTCAGCGACGGCGAGCAAAGGAGGGTCCGATGGGAAGTGAGACGAAATCGAGCCGTTCGCTGGAGCGGATGGTTAGGCTTTCGGCTGATGTGACCACTCCGTGCCAGCCTCA
>JAEYXS010000100.1 GCA_023431185.1 Verrucomicrobiota bacterium | reverse complement strand
TTATAAGATAGTTAAGCGGGTTCATGATATTTTCAATTAAAGGGGACCATGGACAGCGGTTGTCCTAGTGACTTGGTTAGAGTGGGTGGCAGAAATGATGGAGCAGGACAAAAAAGACGAAGGAGGGATGATGAAAATGGAAAACCGAAAGTTTGGCGAGGTGCGGGAAGCGGCGGGGTCGAGGGCGGGCTGGTGGGGAAGGCTGGGGAGGGGTTGCTTTTTCCTGTGGCAAACGGATTGCCAAGCGGCTTTTTTCCCGATAATCATGGCCGGAATGAAACGACTTCTCCCGACAGTTGGTGCTGCTTTGCTGGCCATCGCGCTGGTGGTCCATGCTGACCCGCAAGATGAGCTTTACGCGACGTATTACGGTATGTTGCAGGATGCCGAGAGTTTGCTGGCGAAGGGGGAGGAGCCGGCGGCGTTGGTCCGATATCGCGAAGTGCAGGAAGGGTTGCAGAAGCTGCAGTCGGCGTATCCGAACTACAATGCCACGGTGATCAAGTTCCGCCTGGAGTATGTGACGCAGAAGATCGCGCCACTGGCGGCGAAGCATCCGAACATCAAGCCGACGCCGAAACCGGTGGTGGCGGCGCCCAAGGTGATGCCGGGCAAGGCGAATGTGCCGGCTCCGGTGCCGCAACCGGCGTTCACGGACACGGAGATCACGCGGTTGCATGATCAGTTGATCAGCTTGCAGACGGAGAAGATCATGTTGCAGAAGCAGCTCAAGGATGCGCTGGCGGCCCAGCCGGCGGCGGTGGACCCGAAGGAGCTGGCGAAGGCGCAGGCAGTGCTGCTGGATACGCAGAAGGAGCGGGATTTACTGAAGGCGAGCCTCCAGCAGGAACAAGCGAAGGCGGCGAAGCTGGTGGACCCGAAGGAAGTGACGGCGACGCGGGCGCAGTTGGCGGACGCGAGCAAGGAACTGGCGGCGCAGCAGAAGGCGATGGCGAAGCTGACGGAGGAGAACGCCAGCCTGGAGAAGAAGCTGAGCAAGGATCTGCCGGACTTGAAGGAGGAAGTTTCCACGTTGAAGAAGCAGCTCTCCGACGCGAACAAGCTGGCGGGTGACGCGATGAAGCTGGAAGCGACGAACAAGGATCTGGCGTCGAATCTGGCGGCGGTGAAGGCGGAGAACACAGCGCTCAAGGACGCTGCGAAGAAGATGGGTGATGTGGCCAAGCTGGAAGCGGCGAACCGGACGCTGGAGGCGCAGGTGGGCACGCTCAAGAGCGAGAACAGCACGTTGAAGGATGCTGCGAAGAAGGCGGGTGACGTGGCGAAGCTGGAGAGCGAAGTGAAGACGCTCCGGGCGGAGAATGAAACTTTGAAGAGCGCGAGCAAGAACATGGGTTCCGTCGCCAAACTGGAGACGGAGAACCGTACGCTGGCGACCGAGGTGAAGAATCTGAAGGCGCAGAATGAAGCGGTGGCCGAGCAGCTCAAGGCCGAGCAGAAGCGGGCGGCGAACATGGCGAAGACATCCAATGCGGATGAGGCCTTGAAGAAGGAATTGGCGGCGACGCAGAAGCGGGTGGCCGAGCAGCAGAACGAGATGGCACGGGCGTTGAAGGCCGCTGAGGCAGCGAAGAAGGAAGCTGAAGAAGCCGGCCGGGTGGCGATGCAGGCCAAGTCGCAGGCGGAGGAGGCGGCGAAGTTGCGCCGGGAGAATGCGAAGCTGGAAGCGTTGCTGACGGACCCGAGCGCGTTCGCCGCAGCCCCGGCAAGTTCCGCGAAGGCGGCGGACCAATTGGCGATGTTGCGCGCCCGCATCGAGGTTTTGGAGGCGAAGAAGGTGCCGTACACGAAAGATGAGCTGGCGCTCTTCAAGGCCCCGACCGCGCCGACGGCGCTGGTGGCTTCGATCGAGAACAAGCCGGCGACGGGCGGTGCGGATGAACTCCCGGCGGCGGCACGGCCGCTGGTGGCGGAAGCGCAAAAGGCCTTCAACGAGAAGCGTTATGATGTGGCGGCGGACAAGTATGAGCAGGCGTTGAAGCTGAACGAGAACAACGTGTTCACGCTGTCCAATCTCGCGGCGATCCAGATGGAGCAGAACAAATTGCGTGACGCGGAGAAGAACCTGGACAAGGCCATCGGCCTGAAGAAGGACGACGCGTACAGCCTGTCGCTCATGGGCATCTTGAAGTTCCGCCAGGACAAGTATGATGACGCGCTGGAGCTGTTGAGCCGCTCGGCGCAGATCGACCCGAACAATGCGGACACGCAGAACTTCCTGGGCATCACGCTGAGCCAGAAGGGGCAGCGCGGCGCGGCGGAAGCGGCCTTGCGGAAGGCGATCCAGATCGCCCCGGGCAACGCGAATGCGCATCATAATCTCGCGGTGGTCTATGCGACGCAGACGCCGCCGATGACGGAGCTGGCGCGCTGGCATTACCAGAAGGCGCGCGGTTACGGCCATCCGGTGAATGCAGAGCTGGAGAAGCTGATGGCGAAGTAAGAAGCGATGTTACGGCAGACAGTCCATGAAATCGCGATCCCGACAAAGGGACGCGGTTTCACGAACTTCACAGCGGAGGTGGAGCGGCTGGTGGCGGCGGCCGGATTTAAGACCGGACTTGCTACGCTCCATCTCCAGCACACCTCAGCCTCACTGCTGATCCAGGAGAATGCGGACCCAGAAGTGCGGCGGGACTTGGAACGGTTCTTCGCGCGGTTGATACCGGATGGTGATCCGCTCTTCCGCCATACGTGCGAGGGCGAGGATGACATGCCGGCGCATGTGCGGACGGCGCTCACGGCGGTGAACCTGAGCATCCCCATCACGGGCGGTTCACTGGCACTGGGGACGTGGCAGGGAATTTACCTGTGGGAGCATCGGACGCATCCACACCGAAGGACGGTGGTGGTGCATCTGCTGGGTGAGTAGCTCAGAGCGCCGAAGGGGAGACGCCGACGGCGACGATGCTGCAGGCTTGGACGACGTTGAGGCCGAGGCGTTCGGCCTCGGCGAGGACTTCGTCGGATTCGGTGCCGGGATTGAGCCAGAGTTCGTCACAGCCTTTTTTGGCGATGTCGGGCAGGACTTTCAGGACGACGGGCGGAGGCAGATAGACACTGACCATCTGCGGACGCACGGGGAGATCGAGGATGCTGGCGTAGGCGGTCAAACCCTCCACGGTGCTTTCCTTGGGGTTCACGGGGTAAACGCGGTGGCTTTTGAGCACGAAAGCGCGGACGGCCTTGTTGCCGTATTTTTTGCGATCACTGGAGGCCCCGAGAATGGCGATGGTTTTCATCGCGGGAATGATAGCTCAGATGCAGAGTTATGACCAATGACGAAATGTCCGTTGCACGGACAGGCTACCAGTTGCACGGACGAATTGATATGATACGCAATGCCACAGCACAGGATGCGGAGAAGATTTGTGCCGTCTACAATCACTACGTGCTCGGCACGACGATCACGTTTGAGGAAGAGGCAGTGTCCGCCGAGATGATGCGCAAACGCATCACGGATGTGACGGCGGCGTATCCTTGGCTGGTCTTTGAGGATGGCGGAGAGGTGATGGGCTACGCCTATGCGCGGAAGTTTCACGAACGCGCCGCCTACCGTCATACGGCGGAGCTGGCGGTGTACTTGGCGCATGGATACCACGGCAAGGGCGCGGGCAGTGCGTTGTATCGCGAACTGATTGCGCGCTTGAAAAAAATAAATGTGCATGTCGCGCTCGGTGGCATCGCGCTGCCGAATGAGAAGAGCGTGGCGCTGCACGAGAAGCTGGGATTCAAGAAGGTGGCGCACTTGGAAGAGGTGGGCTGGAAGTTCGGGCAGTGGATCGATGTGGGGTTTTGGGAGTTGAAGCTGTGAGGGAGCACCAGTGTGCCCGCTTATCGCTTGTGATATTTCTCGAAACATGGGGTCACTAAATCCATGAGCTGTTGTCCCGCTTGGATTGATTTCCAATTGTAACTTTCTGCCAGCTCCTTGTTTCCTTCCTCACTTGCTTGCCGCGCTTTTTTGCTCCACAGCTTGCTTTCTTCCAGCAGTTCGCGATGTTTCTGAGCGGGAATACCGAGCCGGAATTCATTACCCCAGTAATACCAATCCCTCGGTGTGCAAACCCAGTCAGGGGGATTGACCTGTTCATAGCGGGTGTTCGGGCTAGTGAGAAGCGCCAAAACCAATTCCTCATAATCCCGTTCATCCAGTTCAAACGGCTGCCAGTGGCAACTTTCATCCAGATCAGCGCCTGCTTTCAGGGTTTGATTTAATATGGAGAGCGGTGGAATGAGCTCGAGATCGATGGTTCCGCTGCACCTGGAGAGAAATTCTAGGAGGCTGCCAGAGGTGGTATAGGGCTTTGGATGTCCCATCTCCGGACCGACCGTGTATTGCACCGTTTTCATAATGGTCATCCTTCATTGAATTGAACATTTCCCAAGGGTTTCTGCTAAAAAGTTTAACTGCTCTTAAAAGTCAGCCGGGTTTTGAGCATGTCAAACCTTGGCGATTCACGTAGTGCTGGGCGGCAGGCGAGATGTTGTTGCACTGCATCCCAAGCCTGTTTCTCTTTGGCTTCAATGGCGTGGAACAATTCATCCATCGCCTGCTCCAATAAATCAGGATGTGGAATGCCCATGCCCGGCTGCCAATCTGGGCCGTCCATCTCCCGTTCACCAGTTGCAGTCAGTTCGTATTCGATCGCTTTTCGGATGCGCCAGAACCACGCCGGGCCGAGTTGGTCCGCAATCAGTTTATCATAAGTTTGCAGCAATCGCCCCACGATTCTATGCGCATTGAGGATGGGTATGACCGCTTCTTCGGCCAGCGGAAGATTGGCTGGTTGCCGTTTAAGGGCAGAGATGATGGCTTCATATTCTTCCTGGTGCTTACCCCACCAGTTGTATCCCTTGGCCAGGGCTCTTAGTTCATCGATATCCAACTCCTGAAAAGTGCGGCCTTCGAGAAGCGTTTTGACGATGAGTTCGCCATGAGAGGTTCCAGGCCAGTTACTCGTCTGAATGATTCGATTCGCTTTTTCGAGTTGATGGCTCATGAAGCGATTAACTTACTGTCAGGTCTTTGAGCTTTCGAAGTCAACGTGCGGCATAGCCTGAAAGTTCAAATTGATTTACTCATCAGAGTCTTCTCTTAGCCACCACTGCTTTTCCCAAGATTGATAGCGCAACTTGATGGCTTCGGTGCCGATGGATTCACGCTCTTTCAGGAACTCTTCGAATTCCTCAAAGAAGAGCTTAAAACCGGCGGTTTCATCATGCCCGGCGCGTTCCAAGATACGGCCAAGTCCGTCCATTCCACTCATTGGGACTTGATACTTAAGGCAAATCCATTCGGTGAAGCCATCTAGAGCTGCGTGATCGAACTCGACGGTCTGGCCCACCTCCATGCCGAGAATGAATGTTCTCAAATGGCTAAGGGATTTGCTGTTACCTTGGCGATCGGGGCAGAGATAGAACCCGGGCTTTTTCCCGACGGCCCGCAGAGTGTCTGTGAAGTTGTTCACCCTCGATTCGGATATCGATGATTGACGAGCCGATGCGTCTCTTGCGGGGGATGGGTGCGTTCGTGCAATGTTCCTTCGTAATTCCGCCAGTATGCCATCTATCTCCGCTATGTAACGTGAACGCTCTGCCTCGGTGATTTCTTCAAGAAGCATGAGCAACACGGCGTGCCATTGCCCCGACTGAAGGAACAGGGCTGAGTAGTGCTCATGCTGCCGTTTATCGAACTCATCGATGAGTTTTCCATCAACGGGGATCGTCTGCTCGGCTTTTAGGAACTCGTCATGGCACCCGCGCCATCTTCCGTAGGCATCCAGCCATTGCGCTAGAGTGCGGATTTCGCTTATGTGAGGGCCTGAGGGCAGATTCTCTGAGCTGGTGATGATATCCACTTCTTCCCAACGATCAAAGCTGGCAGGAAGTTTGGAGCGGGGAGCGAAGATTTTGAATATGCTGTGCAGGGGCCGTGCGGCAATCAATTCCGTGCCGCACCCACCACAGACGGTGAGGGATTCCTCGTTTTCCTGTCCGCAATAAGAGCAGGTTTTCATGGCTGAAAGAACCTTGGATTTCAGATGTGCTAGTCGGAACGGGGAACGCTAATTTCCTTGAATATCATTCAAAGGAAGTATTGGGTCAAACGGGAAAGTGGCTTGGGAAACATCGAACCTCGAACGCCCAACATCCAACATCGAAAGGAGAAAGATCAGAGCCTCCTTACGTCGTCTGCTACGGGCATAGGAGGTTTCCTTGGACTTCGCCTTGCCGGGCAGAGGGTTAGGCCGCACAATCCGTCCCGCACATGCCGGAGACGATCCGCAATTGGGTTGAAGAGACGGAGCAGTTCGTTCTCGAAGTGATTTTTGACCGCCGCCAGGGGAAAAGGGCCACGGCGGTGCGCACGTTGCTGTACGGAATGTCCAAGGTCTTTCAAGGTATCGTGAAGGCGCGCAAGTTCCTCTATGACGTGCGCATCCTGCGGGATACCACGCTGGGCATCCAGGTGATCGCAGTGGGGAACATCACCGCAGGTGGCACAGGGAAGACGCCGGTGGTGGAGAAGTTCGCACGGGAATTGCAGGACCAAGGGCGCAAGGTGGCCATCCTCTCCCGTGGTTACCGTTCCAAGCCGCCGCCGTTGCGCCGCCGCTTGATCAACAAGATTTTGTTCCGCGAGGAAGCGACGCCACCGCGTGTGGTGTCGGATGGCAAATCGTTGTTGCTGGATTCCGAGACGGCAGGTGACGAGCCGTACATGCTCGCCTCCAATCTCAAGGACGTGGTGGTGCTGGTGGACAAGGACCGCGTGAAGAGCGGCCGCTATGCGGTCCAGAAATTCGGTTGCGACATCCTGTTGCTGGATGACGGCTTCCAGTACTGGAAGCTGCGTGGTCGCCGGAAGGACATTGTATTGGTGGATTGTCAGCAACCGTTCGGTAATGAGCACATGTTGCCTCGTGGAACGCTGCGCGAGCCGCCGCCGCACCTGGCACGGGCCAGCGTGATCTTCCTGACGAAGAGCGATGGCAACACGGCGGAGCTGCGCAAGCGCATCGCGAAGTACAATCCCACGGCGGGCATCATCGAGTGCGTGCATCATCCGCTGTATTTCGAGGATGTGTTCACGGGCGAACGGCATGGGCTGGATTTCCTGAAGGGCCGGCGCGTGGCTTCGTTCAGCGCCATCGCCCAGCCCGAGAGTTTCGAGCAGAGCTTGGTGAAGCTGGGCGCGGAGCTGGTCTATACGAAGAGTTACGCGGACCATCACCGGTTCACGCAGCAGGAGGTCTTGAACGCGATCAATCGCAGCAAGAAGCGGCAGGCGGAGATGATCATCACGACGCAGAAAGATGCGGTGCGCTTTCCGAAGATCGACCGGCGCGACCTGCCCATCTATTTCATGCGGGTGGAAATCAAGATCCTGAGTGGTGCGAAGGACTTTCAAGATTGCGTGCGGCAAATCTGTTTCCGGTAACTGACGGCGAGATCCATGGACAAAGTGCTCTACATCATCGCGTGGACGTTCATCAAGCTGCTGCAGGCACTGCCGCTACGGGCGGTGGCGCGGCTGGGACGGGCGGGCGGGGCGTTGGGCTATTGGATCGACCGGCGGCATCGCCGGGTGATGCTGGAGAATCTGACGTATTGCTTCGGTGACGAGCGCACGCGGGAGCAGATTCAGGAACTGGCGCACGAGAATTTCAAGCGCATCGGAGAGAACTACGCGTGCGGCATCAAGACCGCCGCCATGACGCTCGAGGAATTGAAGCCGCACTTTGAGTTCGTGGGCGCGGACAAGCTGCATCTGGGCAATGCGGAAGCGACTTCGCAGAGCCGGGTGGTGGCCATCGGGCATTTCGGTAATTTCGAGCTGTATGCGCGGTTCGGCCAGTTCGCGCCGCCATATCGCTGTGCCACGACGTATCGTGGCTTGCGCCAGCCGGCGTTGAATAAACTGTTGCTGGACTTGCGGAAGAAATCGGAGTGCCTGTTCTTTGAGCGGCGGACCGAAGCGGCGGCTTTGAAGACAGCGATGTCCACTTCCAATCTGCTGCTGGGTTTGCTGGCAGACCAGCACGCGGGGGATCGCGGCTTGAAGCTGCCGTTCTTCGGGCGGGATTGCTCCACGAGCGCGGCTCCGGCGGTGTTCGCGCTGCGTTACAATTGTCCGTTGCATACGGCCATCTGCTATCGCACCGGCCTGGCGCAGTGGCGGGTGGAGGTGGGCGAGGAGATACCGACGATGTTCAAGGGCGAACCGCGTTCCGTGGAGGACATCAGCCGGGATGTGAATACGGCATTTGAAGCAGCGATCCGGCGCGACCCGGCGAATTGGTTCTGGGTGCACAATCGCTGGAAGGCGAACAAGTATCGCGGTGGCAAGGAAACGAAGATCGGCCAGGGCAAGACGACCATCCCGGTCGAATACCCGGAGGCAGAAGCATGAGCGCGGCGCCCAAACGCATCTTGGTTCGCGGCGTGAACTGGCTAGGGGATGCGGTGATGACCACGTCGGCGATGTTCCGCTTGCGCGAGCGATTTCCCCAGGCACACGTCACCTTGCTCACGCCGGAGAAACTGGCGGGCCTGTGGGAGAAGCAATCGTGGTTGAATGAAGTCATCACCTTCGGGGCCGAGGACTCGCTGTGGGGGGTGGCGAAAAAATTGCGCGCGGGGAATTTTGATACGGGACTAGTTTTGCCGAACTCCACGCGGTCCGCTTTGGAGCTGTGGCTCGGTGGGGTGGGGAACCGGACGGGTTACGGCGGGCGGGCGAGATCGCTTTTGCTGAATCAAGTGGTGGAGCGGACGCCGGGACTGGTTGCCATGCGCAAGCGGACGGTGGCGGAGATTCACCGTTTGGTGGCCGGGGAAGCAGATACGGCCCCAAAACCAAGCTTCAAGGATCATCAGCTACACCACTACCTCCATCTCGTGGCAGCTTTGGGGGCGAGTGCGGAGCCGCTTTTTCCCAAAATTGAGACAGATTTGACTGAGCGTGAGGCGGTTTGGGCGAAATTCGGGTTGCCCAAGGATGGTAAACCCGTTTTTGGGCTGAATCCCGGGGCAGAGTATGGTCCGGCGAAGCGATGGTCGGCAGAGAACTTCATCACGGTGGCGGGGCAGGTCAATCAGCAGGTCGACGGGCATTGGCTGGTCTTTGGTGGTAAGGGGGATGTGGCTCTGGCAGAGCAGGTTGTGAATGGGGTAAAGGCACAGCTTAGGGCGGCGGGCAGTGGGGCAGTGGTGAACTTGGCGGGGAGAACCGGCTTGCGGGAATTGGCGTTGATTCTCAGTGGTTGCCGGGTGGTTCTCACGAATGATACTGGCCCAATGCATCTAGCCGCAGCGGTGGGAACCAGATTGGTCGCGATTTTTGGAAGTACTTCTCCGGAATTGACCGGGCCTGGATTGCCGGGAGACGAAAAAGTGGCGTTTCTGAGGGGAAATTCCCCTTGCCAACCCTGTTTTCTGAGGGAATGCCCGGTGGACCGGCGGTGTTTGACGAGCGTGCCGGTGGATTTAGTGGTTCGCGAAGTGGTCAAAATGACACAGTTTTCGGCTTGAGAGCGAGGTTTGGGGATTAATCCGCAAATTGATTTGCATGGCACCCCGATTGCTACATTCTCAAAGTGCGGTCAGTGGAAGGCAATCCGTGGACGCATAGAGTCGTACTTATACATAAAACCGCCTTTCACTATGTCCACGCCGCACATAGAGAAAAGGTAAACAAATGAAGATCCAAACCTCCCGCAAGAGCGGTTTCACGCTGGTGGAAATCATGATCGTGGTGGCCATCATCGGCCTCCTGGCTGCGATCGCGATTCC
>JAEYXS010000077.1 GCA_023431185.1 Verrucomicrobiota bacterium | reverse complement strand
GGGTAGGACAGCGGTTGTCCTAGTGACCAGGTTAGAGTGTCGGCATGAAAGATCAGTTACACAGCAGAAGGAAGCGGGAAAGGAGGTCTGAATCGTATTATCTGACCGGTTGCTGGACGAGATTGAGGATTGCAACCGGCCGGGGATTAAGCTCCACTCGCGAACAGTTCTAGCACTATGATTCAGGAGGCAAATAATCCAGTGCGTGGCAGTCAGCAACCGCGCATCTATGAAGGGGGCGCGTTCCATCCGGCCTTTCCCAACGGGCGCGGGGGCGGCACGTTGCTGGTGGGTTCGCTCGCCTTGCAGTTCACCGGCAAGGCCGGACAACTGGAGCTGCCGCTCGCGGGCTTGAGCATCACATTGGGCGGGGCCTCGGACCGCATCATTTTCTTCAAACATCCCTCGCTGCCCGACAGCACACTGCACACGGCGGATCACGCCATCTTGCAGGAGCCGGTGTTCAAGGAGCGGCCGGAACTGGCGGCCCAGATCGTCAAGGTCCACGGGAAAAAACGCTCGAACATGGCCGTGTGGGCGAGCATCTTGGCGGTGATCGTGGCGCTGGTGGTCGGGCTTTTCGCCGCCCGGGACCCGCTGGTGAGCGTGGTGACGGACCGCATCCCGCCGGAGTGGGAAGTGAAGCTCGGGGAAACGGTGTTCAGTTCGATGACTTCGGGGAATCCACCGATCGAGGATGACGCGCTGGCAAAGCATCTGGCCGCCTTGACGGAACCGCTGTTGAAAGGCGTGGGCGAGCAGCCGTATCCCTTCAAGTTCCACATCATCGAGGATCCCACGATCAATGCCTTTGCCCTGCCGGGCGGGCATGTGGTGATCCACAGCGAACTGATCCTGAAGGCCAAGTCCGCCGAGGAAGTGGCCGGGGTGCTGGCGCATGAGATCGCCCACGTGACGAAACGGCACTCGGTGCGGAACGTGGTGAAATCCGCCGGCACGTATTTCCTGTTCCAGTTCCTGCTCGGCGATGTGAGCGACCTTGTCGGCGTGTTCAGTTCCAATGCCCGCTATCTGCTGAACCAGAAGCATTCGCGCGATTACGAACGGGAGGCGGATGACACGGGCTGGGAATATCTCATCAAGGCAGACGTGAATCCGCGCGGGATGATCTCGTTCTTCGAGACGCTCGCGCATGAGCATGACGACAACCCGCTGGCGGAGGTGCAGGAAACGCTGGCCTTCATGAGCACGCATCCGGCCACGAGCGAACGGATCGCCCGGCTGGAGGAGAAGGCGAAGGCATTGCCGAAGAACCAGAAGTATGCGGGATTCGATTTGAATTTCGCGGAGTTTCAAAATAATCTGCGTGCCAAGCTGAAGAAGGGCGACAAAGACACGGAAAAGCCAACGGACAAACCTAACCCAGGGAAAAAACAATGAATGTAGAGATGAAAGGCGCACCCTCCTTTGCCCATCTGCATGTGCAGTTGGAGCCGGGAGAAAGCATCGTGGCCGAGGCGGACGCGATGGCCAGCATGTCGGCCAACCTCGACATGATGACCAGATTCAACGGCGGATTCTTCTCCGGACTGTGCAAACGGTTCCTGGGCGGGGAATCGCTTTTCGTGAACGAGTTCATCAACAACACCCAGGAAGTCTGCAAGGTCACGCTGGTGCAGGCCACACCGGGCAACATGCGCGAGGTGGATCTGAACGGCGAGACGCTGTGCCTGCAGCCGGGCGCTTACATCTGCTCCACCCCGGGCATCAAGCTGGGCTTGAAATGGGCGGGCTTCGCCTCGTTCATCGCCCGGGAGGGTCTCTTCAAGCTGACCGTATCCGGCGTGGGCAAGGTCTGGTTCGGCGCCTACGGTGAGTTGCTGGAGAAAGAGGTGGAGGGCGAATACATCGTGGATACGGCGCACCTCGTGAGTTACGAGCCGCAGTTGAAGCTCAAGGTGCAGCTCGCAGGCGGCATCTTCTCCAGCTTTTTCGGCGGTGAAGGACTGGTGACGCGGGTACAGGGCACCGGCAAGATCGTCATCCAAACGCGCAGCCTGACCGGCCTGGCGAACTGGCTCAACCCACGCATCATCTGAGGAGCAACGCACTTATGCATATCGACCTGATTTTCCAACCGGGCAATTCGGCCGCGCGCGTGGCGCTGGGGCCCAGCGAATCCATCACCGCCGAGGGCGGCGCGATGATCGCGATGAGCGGCGACATGGCGATCGAGACCAGCACAAAGAAACGCGGCGGAGGCGGCGGCATCCTGAGCGGCCTCAAGCGCATGCTCTCAGGCGAATCTTTCTTCATGAACCATTTCACCGCCGGACCCAGCGGCGGCGAACTGTTCCTGGCCACCACCTTGCCGGGCGACATGATGCAACTGGACCTGCAAGGCGAGACGATCATCGTGCAAAGCGGCTCGTTCGTGGCCTGCTCGGACGGGGTCGATATTGACCTCGGCTGGCAGGGCTTCAAATCCCTGCTCTCCGGCGAGAGCGTATTCTGGCTCAAGATCTCCGGCACGGGCAAAGTCATCCTCAGCTCCTTCGGCGCGATCTATCCGCAGGAGGTGAACGGGGAATACATCGTGGATTCCGGGCACATCGTGAGTTTTGACGAGACTTTGCAGTTCAAGATCACGAAGCCGGGCAAGAGCTGGCTCAACGCCATCCTCGGCGGTGAAGGGCTGGTGTGCAAATTCCAGGGCCAAGGCACGGTCTGGTGCCAGTCGCACAATCCCTCCAGCTTCGGCTTCGAGCTGGGGTCGCTGTTGAAACCGCGGGCATAAAAGGAGAGACCAGCTATGCGCAACGATCATTCTGAATACCAATACAAGCTCGCGGGCAAGCCGGACTTCAGCTACCTGACGGTCAACATCCCCGCCGGGCAGACGCTCAAGGTGGAGGCCGGTTCCATGGCCACCATGGACACCAACATCCGCATGAAGACGAAGATGCGCGGCGGGTTCTCGCGCCTGTTGACGGGTGAGTCGCTCTTCATCAACGAGTTCTCCGCCGAGAACGGTCCCGGCGAGATCGGCATCGCCCCCGGTTCGCCCGGTGACATGGAGCATCTCTACCTCGAGAACGACATCATTTACCTGCAAAGCGCGGCGTTCGTCGCCGCCACGATGGGCGTGAACATCGAATCCAAATGGCAGGGCTTGGTGAAGGGCTTTTTCTCCGGCGAATCCCTCTTCCTCGCGCGCTGTTCCGGCGTGGGTGACCTGTGGTTCAACACCTACGGTGCCATGATGGAGATCGAGGTGGACGGCAATTACGTGGTGGATACCGGCCACATCGTGGCCTTCACCGACGGGCTGGAATACAGCGTGGGGAAAGTGGGGGGCTACAAGTCGCTCTTCTTCTCCGGCGAAGGTCTCGTCTGTAAATTCTCCGGCAAGGGGCGGCTGTGGTTGCAAACCAGGCAGCTCGGAGCCTTCGCGAACTGGGTGTATCCATTCCGCCCGGTGAAATCACAAGGCGGCAACGACTGAACCGCTGCTGGAAGATCGCTGACATTGAGCCGGTGGCGCCTCGGGCTCCACCGGCTTTTTCGTCAATCGAAACAAGCTGCTGTATTGGCGGGTATCATCACCATATTTTTACAATTTCCTTGCAGTTCCCTGACAACTCTTGCGCTGGTCCAGCCTAGGCTGGCCGCATGAAAACAACCTCTGCTTTGTTGCTCGCTCTAGCCTTCAGCTTCACCACGCTCACTGAAGGCGCGGAAAAAATCCCCAACCGCCTGATCGATTACCAGACCTTCCTCAAGGATGCCAAAAAAGTCGGTGAACTGCGCGCCCAACGACGCGTCACCGAGGAGCAGTTCCTCAAACTCGCTGCCGATCCCGCGACAGTCATCTACGACGCCCGCACGAAGGACAAGTATGACCTGCTCCATATCAAAGGCGCCAAGCACCTCGCCCTGACGGATGTGACCGCGGAAACGCTCGCGCAGATCATCCCCGCGAAGAACACGCGGGTGCTCATCTACTGCAACAACAACTTCCTGAACGAGCCGCATGCCTTTGCTTCCAAGGCGGCCCCGGCATCCTTGAACATCTACACGTTCAATACCCTCTATAGCTACGGCTACACGAACGTTTATGAACTGGGCCCGCTCACGGATGTGAATAACAGCAAACTGCCGATGGTGGGCACGAGGGCGAAAGGGGCTGTGAGCAAGTAAATAGCATCTGGTGGTAAAAGGTGCATACGCGCTCCGACCGGGTAAAAGGCTGTCGTGAATGATAACCTTGCCGGTCTGGGCGCATCGCTTTTGGTGGGCTTCTGGAAAATGCGCTCAAAAATTTCCCGCGAAAATGTCCTGCGACGGTCTCGTCGTTCGTTGAATCATCGAAAACGCGGTGATATGAAGCACCGTAACAGCAAGACGAACCACTAAATTGATTTAGGATATGACCACTGACAACTTCCCGGCTGACCGCGAACTCGTCCTCACCCGCATCATCGATGCCCCGCGCGAGGCGGTTTACAAGGCTTGGACCACGCCGGAACTGGCAAAGCAATGGTTCGCGCCACTGCCTTGGACCACACCACATGTGGAGATGGATGTGCGCCCCGGCGGCTCCGCGCTTTTCGTCATGCGCAGCCCGGAAGGTGTGGATATGCCGAATCCCGGCGTGTATCTGGAAGTGATCCCGAACGAGAAGATCGTCTCCACGGATGCTTATACGACAGCATGGGAACCCTCCGGCAACCCTTTCATGACCCTCATCCTGACGTTCGAGGATGCAGGCAACGGCAAGACGAAATACACGGCCCGGGCGCGCCATTGGTCCGTGGAAAGCAAGGAAACGCACGAGAAGATGGGCTTTCACGAAGGCTGGGGCATCTGCACAAACCAACTGGAGGCGGTGGCGAAGAAGATCAAGTGATCCCTATCCGCTTGCCAGCCGCAGCCGTCTCGGAATACTCGGCGCATGCCGTCTAGTGTGTCCGGTCCATTTTATCTTGGTATTGAAGCGGGAGGCACCCGCACCACCGTCTGTCTCGCGAATACTGCGGGTGAAATCGCCCTGCAGCACGAGGCCGGTCCTGCCAATCTGCGCCTGCTCAACGATGAACAGTTGCTGAAACATTTCCGTTCCCTGCCCAGCCTGCCAGAAACACCTGCCGCCATCGGCATCGGCATGGCCGGAGCGCGCACGGCGGCAGATCGCGAACGCATTGTGAAAGCGGCGGCGCAAGTATGGCCCGGTATCCCCTGCCACCCGACGAATGATCTGGAGACCGCTTTGCTTGCCGAGCCCTTCAGCAATCCGAAGAAGCCCCTGCCCCGCGTGCTCGTCTTGAGCGGCACCGGCTCCTGCTGCTTCGGCCAAGCGCCCGATGGCACCACGGGCAAGGTCGGCGGCTGGGGTCACATACTGGGTGATAAAGGCAGCGGGTATGAGATCGGTCTGCGTGGCTTGAAGGCGTGTGTGTATTATCTGGATCGCGATGGCGAGTGGTCCACGCTCGGCCAGCGTATCTTGCGCGCCTTGCAACTGAACGAGCCCAACGACCTCATTGGCTGGGTGCAGCAAGCGCCCAAACAGGAGATCGCCGCCCTCGCCATTGAGGTCTTCGCCGCCGCGCAGGAGAAGGATGAGACCGCGCGCGACATCTTGGAAGGAGCCGTGCACAGCCTGGCGAAAGACGCTGTGGCCTGCGCCGCGAAGCTAGCTCGCAAATCCGCTCCCGTGGAGTTCTTGCTTTCCGGCAGCGTCCTGATGAAGCAGCCAAAGTTCGCGGCGAAGGTTGGTAAACTCATCCAAGAACGCTGGCCCAAGGCTGTGGTCTTGAAGCAGAACCGTGGCGGTGTCTTTGGTGCGATTGAATTGGCGAAGCGGCTCGCTTCCTCCGGGAAAGTTTCATCTTCTACTGCCAAAAAAGTTTCTTCAAAAGCAGCTAAAGTACCGCTTTCTCCCATTCCGAAATCATCCGCGCTCTCGCCTACCGAGCAACGCAATCCGCTCTCCACGAAACTGGATGAACTGCCCATCGTGAAGGCGGTGGAACTGATGTTGTCCGAAGACGCGAAATTGCCCGCCGCCATTTTGCCCGAGAAAGAAAAGATCGCGCAGGTGGTGGCGTGGGCAGCCAAGGCGTTCAAACGCGGTGGCCGTTTATTCTACGCGGGTGCGGGCACCAGTGGTCGTCTCGGCATTCTTGATGCCAGCGAATGTCCCCCCACCTTCCGCACTCCGCCTGAGTGGGTGCAAGGCATCATCGCCGGTGGTCAACGGGCCATCTTCACCGCGGTGGAAGGTGCCGAGGATGACGTGGAAGCGGGCGCACGCGCCATCCAGTATCGCGGCATCACGGCGAAGGATGTCGTGGTCGGCATCGCTGCCAGTGGTCGCACCCCCTTCGTCTGGGGTGCCTTGGCCGAAGCGAAGAAACGGCGCGCCAAAACCGCGCTGGTGTGCCTGAATCCCAACCTCATCATTGAACCGAAGTTTAAGCCTGATGTTGTCATCGCGCCTCAGATCGGGCCGGAAGTGCTGACTGGATCGACTCGTTTGAAATCCGGCACGGCCACGAAACTGATCCTGAACATGTTCACCACCCTCGCGATGGTCCAGACCGGTCGCGTGGTGGGCAACCTGATGGTGGACCTGAACCCCAGCAACGTGAAGCTGCGCGACCGCGCTGCCCGCATCGTCGTGGAGCTCACTGGAGCCCCTTACGCTGATGCCCTCGCCGAGTTGGAGCGCAACGGCTGGAACGTGAAGGCCGCGCGTGATAAACTTAGGAAGTCCGCCGTTCGTAAATCGTAATTCAAAGATCGTAAATCCCCTGTGCCCATCAAAATCTCCATCATCGTCCCGGCCTTCAACGAAGAGAAGTTGATAGCGCAATCGTTGGCCGCGATGAAGGATGCCGCCGCCGCCTTCACCGAGCGCGGCTGGGAATGGGAACTCGTGGTCTGCGATAACAACTCGAAAGACCGCACCACCGAGATCGCCCAAGCCGCCGGTGCCCGCGTCGTCTTCGAGCCGAAGAATCAGATTTCTCGCGCCCGCAATACCGGCGCTTCCATCGCACAGGGCGAGTGGTTTCTTTTCGTGGATGCCGATTCGCATCCCAGCAAAGAGTTGCTGGCCGACCTTGCCGATACCATCGCGGCCGGTCGCGCTCTGGGTGGTGGCGCTGCTGTGAAGCTGGACCAGGACATCGGACGCGTGGGCATGATCGCAGAATTTTGGAACAAGCTCAGCCGCTGGCAAAAATGGGCGGCCGGTTCGTTCGTCTATTGCGAGGCGAGCGCCTTTCGAGAACTCGGCGGCTTCAGCCTCGAATTGTTCGCCAGCGAGGAGATCGAGTTCAGCCAGCGTTTGAAGAAACTTGCGAAAGCACGCGGACGCGAAGTCATCATCTTGAAGAAGCATCCGCTCATCACCTCGGCGCGGAAGGCGCATCTCTACACGAAGAGCGAGCATGTGCGCTTCATGCTCCGCACGATTTTCAGCCGCGGCAAAACCCTCAAACAGGCTGAGACCGCCGCGATCTGGTACGATGGAAGGAGATAAGCTCATGTCCACCACTGGCTTCGCCAAAACCCCTGAGCCGCCGTATTACGCCGTCATTTTCACCTCGCAACGCACGGATGCGGATCGCGGTTATGATCACATGGCCGCCCGCATGGTTGAGCTGGCGGCGACCATGCCCGGCTTCCTGGGCGTGGAGTCGGTGCGCGGAGCCGACGGACTGGGTATCACGGTCTCTTATTGGCGCTCGGAGGATGATATCAAGCATTGGAAAGCGCACTCGGAGCATCAAGTGGCGCAGCAGACGGGCAAGCAGGTCTGGTATGCGGACTATGCCCTCCGGGTGGCTAAAGTGGAGCGGGCGTATGGGAAATGACCCGGGGAATCCGCGGATTTGGCCGGAAACTTGCCCGTTGACGACTCCGACTTCTCTGCTACGTTCCAAACAGTGACCGCTCTTAATACGCGATTTTACTGGTTCGGCTTTAACGGCTATTATTATAGCCGGCCGCACTTGCGTGTTGAGATGTCCCATTGAATGGCGACTTTCCCAGGATAGAAAACTCAACCGCAGGTGAATCACCTGCGGTTTTTTATTTGTCGCCCCGCAGTGTGAATCATCGGACCAGAAAGCAGCAGACATTATGATCATCGTATTAAGACCGAACGTCACCCGTAAGGACGAACAGGCTGTGCTCCGTGAGATCCGCAAGCTGGGCTACAAGCCCCACGTCATGCGTGGCGTCGCGCGCACCGTCATCGGCGCCATCGGTGACGAACGCAAGAACCACACGCTGGAGACGCTCACGAGCTTCGCTCAGGTGGAGAGCGTCATGCCCATCCAGAAGCGCTTCAAGCTGGTCAGCCGCGAGGCACATCCGGCGAACTCCACCATCAAGGTGGGCAAGGACATCGTCATCGGCGGCAAGAAGGTGCAGATCATGGCGGGTCCTTGCTCCGTGGAGAGCGAGAAGCAATTGCTCACTACTGCCCATGCGGTTAAAGCAGCCGGGGCCACCATTTTGCGAGGTGGTGCGTTCAAGCCACGGACATCACCGTACGAGTTCCAAGGTCTCGGCGAGAAGGGCCTGAAGCTGCTCGCCAAGGCGCGCAAGGAAACCGGTCTCGCCGTCATCACGGAACTGCTCTCCGAACAGCACGTGGACATGGTGGCGGAATACGCTGACATCCTCCAGATCGGTGCACGCAACGCCCAGAATTTCCAATTGCTCATCGCCGCCGGCAAGACCGGCAAACCCGTCATGCTCAAACGCGGCCTCTCGATGAAGATCGAGGAATGGTTGCTGGCGGGCGAGTACGTCCTCGCCAACGAGAATCCGAACCTGATGTTCTGCGAACGCGGCATCCGCACCTTCGAGACCTACACCCGCAACACGCTGGACCTCACAGCCGTGCCGATCATCAAGAAGGAATCGCACTGCCCCATCGTCATCGATCCGAGCCAGGGTGCTGGCCGCGCCGAGCTCGTCTCCGCGATGTGCAAAGGCGCCGTGGCCATGGGTGCCGACGCCCTTATCATTGAAGTGCATCCGAATCCCGCCGAAGCACTCAGTGATGGCGCACAACAAGTGACGCTGGAAGGCTTCGCGAAGCTGGTGAAGGAATTGCAGCCGCTGTTGGCGGCGGTGGGCCGGGAATAGCAGTTCAGTAAAATAACAATGAAAACGCCGCGTTGATAACTCAACGCGGCGTTTTGAATTTGATGTTCGCGCCGGGTCGGAGACCGGCACTCCGGCCTTACGCCTTCGCCATCAACTGACGCAACACATACGGCAGGATGCCGCCGTGCTGGTAGTAGTCGATCTCGATCGGGGTATCGATGCGGCAGGTCACCGTCACGTTCTCCACGGAGCCGTCTTTGCGCGTGATCTTGAGCGTCAGGTCTTGCTGCGGCTTCACGTCTGGGCTCAGGCCGACGACGTCATACGTCTCGGTGCCGGTCAGCTTGAGCGTCTGCGCGGTCGTGCCTTCCTTGAACTGCAAGGGCAGCACGCCCATGCCCACCAAGTTGCTGCGATGGATGCGCTCGAAGCTCTGCGCCACCACGACTTTCACGCCGAGGAGATTCGTGCCTTTCGCGGCCCAATCGCGGCTCGAGCCCGTGCCGTATTCCTGACCGGCGAGGATGATCAACGGCACGCCGTCCTGCTTGTAAGCCATGCACGCGTCATAGATGAACGTCGGCTTGCCTTCGCTCACGGTGATTGGCTTGTCCGTGGCGGGCACGTCCTTGCTGCCGTAGTAAACCGTGTAGCCGCCTTCCACGCCCGGGCACATCAGGTTCTTGATGCGCACATTCGCGAACGTGCCACGCGTCATGATGCGGTCGTTACCACGACGTGAGCCGTAGCTGTTGAAGTCCGCGAACTCCACGCCGTTCTCACCGAGGAACTTGCCTGCGGGCGACGCCTTCTTGATGGCACCAGCCGGGCTGATGTGATCCGTCGTGACGGAATCACCGAAGATACCGAGCGGACGCGCGCCGGTGATCGGCTTGATCGTGCCGGGCTGCATGGAGAAGTCCGTGAAGAACGGCGGCTCCTGAATGTAGGTGGACTGACGGTCCCATTCGTAGACGTTGCCCACGCTGGACGGGATCTCGTTCCACTTCGGGTTCTGCGCGGCGAAATCCTTGTAGAGCTTGCGGAAGACTTCCGGCTTCAGCGCGGACTTCATCGCATCGCTGACTTCGGTGAGCGTCGGCCAGATGTCCGCGAGATAGACGGGTTCGCCTTCCTTGTCCTTGCCGAGCGGTTCGCAGCTCAGGTCGATATCCACGCGGCCCGCGAGGGCGAACGCCACCACCAACGGCGGCGACATCAGGAAGTTCGACTTGATGTTCTGATGCACACGCGCTTCGAAATTACGATTGCCTGAGAGCACGCTGGCCGTGATGAGATCGTTCTTCACGATGACATCTTCGATAGCTGGGTCCAGCGGACCCGAGTTGCCGATGCACGTCGTGCAGCCGTAGCCGACCGTGTTGAAGCGCAGCTTGTTCAGGTACGGTTGCAGGCCGGTCTTCTTGAGGTAATCCGTCACCACGCGCGATCCGGGGGCGAGGGATGCCTTCACGGCCGGGTTCACCTTCAGGCCTTTTTCCACGGCCTTCTTCGCGAGCAAGCCGGCCGCGAGCATCACGCTCGGGTTCGAGGTGTTCGTGCAGCTTGTGATGGCCGCGATGAGCACGGAGCCCGTGCCGACCGTTGCCTTCTTCTTGTCCGCCATCTCCAGCTTCACGGACTTGCTGTATTCCTTGCGCGTCTTGCCGAAACCGTTGTCGGTCGTCGGGCGTTGGAACGCCTTGAAGAACTCGCGCTGCAGGTTGCCCAGTTCGATGCGGTCTTGCGGACGCTTCGGACCGGCCACGCTCGGCACCACCGTGCTGAGGTCCAGCTCCACGATCTGGGAGTATTCCACATCGCCCATGTTCGGGATGCCCCACAGGCCCTGCGCCTTGTAGTAATTCTCGTATGCCTGGCAGGCGGCTTCGGAGCGGCCCGTGCCCTTCAGGTAATTCACGCACTCGGCATCGATCGGGAAGAAGCCCATCGTCGCGCCGTATTCCGGAGCCATGTTCGCGATGGTCGCACGATCCACCAGCGGCAACGCGGCTGCGCCCGGACCGAAGAACTCGACGAACTTGCCCACCACCTTCGCCTTGCGGAGCATCTGTGTGACGGTCAACGCCACGTCCGTAGCGGTCACGCCTTCGCGGATGGCACCCGTCATGTGCACGCCCACGACATCCGGCGTGAGGAAATAGACCGGCTGACCGAGCATACCGGCCTCGGCTTCGATACCACCGACACCCCAACCCACGATGCCCAAACCATTGATCATCGTCGTGTGCGAATCAGTACCCACCAACGTGTCCGGATAATAAACGCCGTTCGCATTCAGCACGCCCTTGGCGAGATATTCCAAGTTCACCTGATGCACGATACCGATGCCCGGCGGCACGACCTTGAAGGTATCGAACGCCTGCATACCCCACTTCAGGAACTGGTAGCGCTCGCGGTTACGGGAGAATTCGAGATCGAGATTCTTCGCCATCGCTTCGGCGTTACCGGCGAAGTCCACCTGCACCGAGTGATCCACCACGAGGTCCACGGGCACGAGCGGCTCGATGATCTTCGGGTTCTTGCCGATCTTCGCCACGGCGGTGCGCATGGCGGCGAGGTCCACCAGCAGCGGCACACCAGTGAAGTCTTGCAGCACGATACGCGCGACCACGAAGGGAATCTCGGCGGTGCGGGCTTCGTTTGGCTTCCAGTTCGCCAGTTCCTTCACGTTCGCTTCCTGCACCTTGAGACCGTCGCAGTTACGCAGGACGGATTCGAGGACGATGCGGACGGAGACCGGCAGCTTGGAGATGGGGCCGACTCCGGCCTGTTCCAACGCGGGGAGAGAGTAAAACTTGCCCTTTTTCCCGTTCCCAAGGTCGAAAGATTGCAGCGTATTGAAGAGATTATGCGGCGTGCTCATAAGGCTTTAATAAACAAATCGTAAAAATCAGTCTGCTGAAAATGGGGTTTCGGCCCCCCGATGTCAATAAACGCGATGACTGGCCCGCTATCCGGCTCCAGCCCGGACCGGTTTCTGCATTCTCTGTTCTTCCTGTTTCGTCCATACTTACCCTCGCCATCTGCCCTCACCTTGGCACACTTTTCAGACCGGCGTTAGCCTTCGGTGCGGCCGGTGCGCTCCATGGAGACAAAATTGCATGAAAAAGCACCTCCCTTAGCACAAGTTCCACCTGTAGGTCCGCGTTAAACCATCCAACTTCAATCCTGCTAACTTCAATCCCCCTTGAACCACCCCGCTGCTTCAGCTAACCTCCTTAACTAGAAGCATCCCAACACGGAGCCACGTTAACCACGCCATGAACGAATCCCAGCCGATCACTATTTGGAAAGTGCTGGCCACGCTGGCTCATTTGGCACTGGTGCTGGGCATCCTCTGGTGGCTGGATCGGCGGCAGGGCAAGCCGTCCCTACAATGGTTTTCAATCTTTCGCGCGACCTTGCTGGTGACGCCGCTCACCATCCCCTTTTTGGCGGCCTATTGGTTCATTTCCACCCCCGATCCGGAGTGGCGGCAGTTGCTGCTTGTTTTGCCGGTCTTCGGCCCCATTTTCCTGCTCATGGTATGGGGGATGTGGAAGTTCAGGGTGTTTGCCAGACAGCCTAATCCAGACATGCCTGCAACTGCTTTGCCGCAAAGCGTGAAGGAAGCGAAAGACCGGGGAGGGTAACTTTAAGAAGTTGCTGTTTGATGATGAAGTGTAAATTAAGCTGAGTTGCCACCATGCGCCGCATTATCGACATCACCATCGCTCTCGGTGTGATCTTGGGCGCGACGGGCATTGCCACCGGCTATCGCTGGTTCGGCGGCATCTCGCTGCTCATCACTTTGCTCATCGGTTGGAAACGTCACTGGTGCATGGAATCCGTTCACGATCTGCTCGGCTCCAGCGGACAAAGCTCGGGTAATGACGCCACCGGCCCAGATTCCGATGCCGCCCATGTGGCAGACACCGCTTCCAGCAGCGAGACTTCCTCTCCGGATTGAACCAAGTTCTGCCATCTCCAGATATGCACCTCACCACTCTCTTCGCCTTGTTCGGGTTGCTCTTGTGCAGTTGCCGTTCATCCCCGGAAGCCCGCTCGACCACGCCTGCCCAAGCAGCGACCGAGCAACCGGCCAAGCCGGCTCCGCGCCCCATCCTCTATCGCGTCAGCGCGGGTGGACCACACCTGATTGTCGGTTTGGACACCCGCCCGGAATCCAACCACGTCGCCATTGCCTTCCACCGCCAAGGCGAAGCCAGCGGCATCTTTCGTCTCACCAATCGCGAACCGGTAAGCGTTTTGATCTGGAATGTCCGCGTCCAAGTTCCCTCCAAGGGTCCCGGCACTGATGGCTTCCGTTGGGATACCGTTCATGACGACTATCCTACCGGCCTCAAACTCTATAACATTCCGCCCGGAGGTTTCGATGAGGTCGAAGCTCCGATGTATGGCGCCGGGCCGTGGCGCGTGTGCGTGCTTTATAGCAAAGAACGCACAGTGGAAGCAGGCAAGGGAAGACAGTTTTTCGGGAACTACGAAGTAATCAGCGCCAAAGTGGACGAAGACCAGTTGCGCGGTCCCTTAAATTGACTATGCCCTTACCGTTCACCCCTTCTGCCATGAAAACTTGGTCCCTGTTTTTTCTGGCGATGACACTGATCGGCTGCAAACCAGCCTCACCAACCGTTCCGCCTGCGGCTGCCCAACCAGCGTCGAGTGACCTGGAGTATGATGCCGTCAACACGCCTGATGGCATCGTCCTGCGCGGTGTGGAGAAGCTCAGCACGCCGGAACAGTTTGAACCGCCCGTGGAGATCAAGATCATCGCCAAAACGGATTCCACCAACTTGCGCCTGAGCTACGCGGCGAATGAAGTCATCTTCAACTGGGAAGATGGCCGCGACCAGTTGCGGGTGGATGGTGGCCCGGCCAATGGGCAGCACCGCGCGGGCATGGGCAGCCTGCCCACCAATGAATTCGTGAACATCCGGTGGCTCGTCACGACCCAGCGCCAGGCCATCTACGTGAACGAGAAACTACGCTTCGAACACTCCGGCGACTACTCGCACCTGGACCGGCCGGTGTATATCACTCCGGCGATGGGCTCCGTGGTCACGGTGAAATCTCTGAAGGTGAAGCGGCTCACTCCCGGTTCATAAAACGAACGCCTCCGGTTTATTTGCCCCCACGCGCTTGAAGAGATTCTCCAGTCACGTATCATTTGGTCAACCATGACACTCCGTCTATTTCTTCTTGGTCTCTTGCTCGTTCAAACGCAACTGTCTTTTGCCGCTGAAACACTGACCATCATCATCTTTGGTGATTCCATCACCCACGGCGGGGCCTTGCCGAAAGAGCAACAGGATCAAGTGTGGGTCACGCAGATCCAGAAGCAAAAAGAAGGCAAACTCAAGCTGGTGAATGAAGGCAAGGGCGGGCGCCCGACGAATTCCGTGAAGGAGTTCGACGCCATGCTGCTGAAGCACAAACACGCCGACCAGCTCGTCATCGCGCTGGGCACGAATGATTCGCGCGACATCACGGACCAGTGCGTGCCGAAAGCAGTTAATAATGTCAGGGACATGATCACGAAGGCCCGCACGACCCATGGCGAGAAGCTGCCCATACTCCTGGTCGGCCCGCCCAACATCAACAAAGCCGCGCTCGGCCCCACGAAACCGATCGCCAACGAACGCGAGGGGAAGTTGAAAGAACTCGGAGCGGCTTTTGAAAAGCTCGCCAACGAGGAGAAGTGCGACTATGTCAGCCTCTTCGGTGTCGTGCCGGATACCAGTCTCCTGAAAGACGGCGTCCACCCTGATGCCGCTGGAAACACCCCCATCGCCCAGACCATCCTGCCCAAACTGGTGACGGAAAAGAAGTGAGCGGGCGCAAGTTTGTGGACCGCGGGACTATGTCCCGCAGGACCTTCCTTCAGCACTTGAGGGGGTAAGAGATGCGACTTTCCCATGTGCAGCGTTTACCTGAATTTTGCCATTCCCTGGAGCTTTTCATCGCCCTGCGGGACACAGTCCCGCGCTCCCTTCCTCACCAAATCATTTGTCCTTCACCAGCTCATTTGCTATCAATCTGACCATGTCCCAAGCCCATCGCGTATTTAGCCTGGCCGTGTTCCTGGCGCTTTCGTTGCTCGCCCGTCTGGAAGCGGCCACCGCGCAGAAACCTAATATCCTCTTCATCCTCACCGATGACCAGCGCTGGAATGCCCTGGGGTGCGCAGGTAATCCCATCATCAAGACGCCCCACATGGACGGGCTCGCCAAAGAAGGCATCCGCTTCCGCAATGCCTTCGTGACCACCGCCATCTGTGCGGCCAGTCGCGCCTCGCTCCTCACCGGGCTTTACGAGCGCACACACCGTTACACCTTTGGAACGCCGCCCATCCAGGATGCGCATACGGACATCAGCTACCCGGTGCAGTTGCGACAGGCGGGGTATCGCACCGGGTTCATCGGCAAGTTCGGCGTGGATGTCTCGCCGGGACGGACCACGAAGGACATGTTCGATTATTATGAACCGCTGAACCGCAATCCCTACTTCAAGAAGCAGCCGGACGGCTCGGAGAAACACCTGACAGACATCGCCTTCGACAAAGCGGTGGCCTTCCTCGATACCGTGGATAAATCCAAACCATGGTGCCTGTCCCTGAACTTCAACGAACCCCACGCGGAAGACAACGACAAGCGCCAGTACATCTGGCCCAAGACGGAGGATGAACTCTACAAGAACGTGACCATCCCCGAGGTGAAGACGATGGCCGCCGAGTATTTCGAGGCGAACCCGGATTTCCTGAAAAACTCTGAAAGCCGCCTCCGCTATGACTGGCGCTTCAATGAAACGGGCAAGTATCAGGAGATGGTGAAGGGTTACTACCGTATGATCAGCGGTGTGGATCGCGTCATCGGCCAGGTGCGTGCTGAACTGACCAAGCGGGGCCTGGCAGAGAACACGATCATCATCTTCACCAGTGATAACGGCTATTTCCTCGGTGAGCGCGGTTTCGCGGACAAGTGGTATCTCTACGAGCACTCCGTGCGTGTGCCCATGATCATCGTGGACCCGAAGCTCCCCGCCATTCGCCGTGGCGAGACCGTGGATCTCATGGCCCTGAACGTGGACCTCGCCCCGACCATCCTGAGCTATGCCGGCGTGAAAGTCCCCTCTCTCATGCAAGGCCGCAGCCTCATCCGCCTGGTGAATGGCAAGGCCCCGGCTGATTGGCGCACGGATTTCTTCTACGAACACCTTTTTGACCGGCACAACATCCCCAAGAGCGAAGGTGTGCGCACCGAACGCTGGTCCTATATCCGCTGGTTCGAGCAACAACCGCTGGTGGAAGAGCTTTACGATCATCAGGCGGACTTCGAAGAGGTGAACAACCTCGTCAAAGACCCCGCCTACGCCAGTGTGCTCGAAAAGATGCGGAAGCGCACCGACCAGCTTCGCGACCAATACGGCGGCGTGTTCAAGCCTTGGCCGAAGCCCGAGCCCAAAGGCAAAAAGGCGAAAGCCAAGGCGAAGGCGGAGTGAGGATGGTAGGGCTGGCTGTCCTCAGCCAGCCGCCGTCGAAGCCTACGCCGGTGGTCAGCCTAGATTTTCCTTACGGAGAAAAACATTCCTCCTTGGAAACCATTATCGTCAGTTGGAACTTCATTAAATCTGGACGCTAAGATTCTCCGGCGCGGCCCGCTGAGGACAGCGGGCCCTACCCTCTAACAGTATTCATCCGGGCCTAAGGCTTGCGCTGGCCTGCAGGAGCGTCTTAACTAGGGGTCGGAATTTCCATGGCATCTGTGACCGCCAGCCAAACACGAGCGAACTGGATACGGCAGTGGGCCGTGGGCGTTTGTGCTTTGGCCATCGCCTGCCTGGCCGGGTGCAGCCAGCGACAGGAGCGGGCGGATCTCGTCATCATGAACGGGGCGGAGCCGGAATCGCTCGATCCCGCCATCGTGACCGGCCAGCCGGATGGCCGGGTGGCAGGCGCGCTATTTGAAGGGCTCACGCGCTTCAATCCCAAGAACGCCAAGCCCATTCCCGGTCTCGCAGAGCGCTGGGATATTTCTGCTGATGGCCAGACTTACACCTTTTACCTTCGCACGAATGCCCTCTGGTCCACGGGTGAGCCCATCACTTCCGAAGATGTCGTCTATTCTTGGCGGCGCGCCTTGGACCCGAAAACGGCCAGTGATTACGCCGGGCAGCTCTACTACGTGAAGAACGGTGAGCATTTCAACACCGGCAAGACCAATGCCGCCACGGGCCAGCGCTACACGAAAGAAGACGTGGGTGTGACCGCGCTGGACCGGCATACGGTGAAGGTGGACTTGGAAGGTCCCACGCCCTTCTTCCTCGACCTGTGCGCCTTCCGTACCTTGGCCGTGGTACCCCGGCAAGCGATCGAAAAGCATGGCGACCGCTGGCTCATGGAGCGTCCGTTGCCTACCAGTGGGCCTTTCACACTGGAGTTTTGGCGCATCCATGACCGTATCCGTGTGCGCAAGAATCCGCTGTATTGGGATGCCAAGAACATCCAGAGCGAATTGATTGATCTGCTGCCCGCCGAGTCTGCGACCACGGCGCTCAATCTCTATGAAACTGGCGAAGCCGACATCATCTGGGACAAAAACCTCATCCCGAGCGAACTGATGGATGTGTTGAAAGGACGGAAGTATGTCCACACCTACGATTACCTCGGCACCTATTTCATCCGTTTCAATGTGACGCGCAAACCTTTTGATGATGTGCGCGTGCGCAAGGCGCTGGCTCTGGTGATCGACAAGGAGCGCATCGTGAACAACATCACCAAGAGCGGTGAGAAGATCGCGAGCTGCCTGACTCCGCCCGGCATGGACGGCTACACCTCGCCCGAAGGATTGAGGCGAAATCTGGAACAGGCCCGCAAGCTCCTGGCCGAGGCCGGTTATCCCGGCGGTAAAGGCTTTCCGACCTTCAATTATCTTTTCAACACGAGCGAGATGCACAAACAGATCGCGGTCGAGCTTCAAGCCATGTGGAAGAAGGAACTGGGCATCACCATGGAGCTGCGCCAAGTGGAGTGGAAAGTTTACCTCTCTTCCCAGAGCCAGCTCGATTACGACACCACGCGCAGCAGTTGGATCGGGGATTACGTGGACCCGAACACGTTCTTGGACATGTTCATGAGCGGCAACGGCAACAACCGCACCGGCTGGAAGAATCCGAAATATGACGACCTCATCCGGCAGGCGAACCAGGAACGTGACGCAGCCAAACGCGCGAAGCTCTTGCACGATGCCGAGGTCTTGCTCATCCGGGAGGATTTGCCGATCGCTCCGCTGTTCTTCTACGTGGGCGTGAACATCTTCGATCCCGCCGTGGTCGAGGGTGTGGATCAGAACCTGTTGGACGAACATCCGCTCTGGCCGCTACGCCGGAAGGATGGTCGTGCCACGGCCAAACCTGGAACCAAAATGGTGGAGGCAAGATAGCGAATGTATTACTTGCGCCGAATCGCGTTCCTGGTGCCGTTGCTGCTCATCATCAGCTTTCTGGCCTTTGTGCTAGTGCGCGTGGCTCCGGGCGGACCTTTTGACAAGGAGCGCGCGCCGGCTTCCCCGGAGATCGAGGCCAACATCAAGGAGAAGTACCACCTCGATAAGCCAGTGCTCACGCAGTATTGGATTTATCTGAAAAACCTGGTGCAGGGAGATTTCGGTCCTTCGCTCAAATATCGCAACCACTCCGTCAACGACATCATCGCCCAAGGGCTGCCGGTGTCGTTGACCTTGGGTGTCATGGCGTTTCTGCTGGCGCAAGGGTTCGGCATCCCGCTCGGTTTCATCACGGCGGTGAAGAAAGGCGGTATTGCGGATTACGGCGGCAGCTTCATCGCGTTGCTGGCCATCTGCATTCCGGGATTTGTCGTGGGGCCGCTGCTGGTACTCATATTTTCCATCCATTACGGCATCTTTCCCGTGGGCATGTGGGAGACACCATTGCACGCGGTGCTGCCCACGGTGGCGCTGGGACTTTACTTCGGCGGCAAGGTCGCGCGGCTCATGCGGGAAGGCATGCTGGGCACCTTGACCTCAGAATTCATCACCACAGCCCGCGCCAAGGGTTTGAGCGAGACGCAGGTGCTGGTGAAGCACGCCTTCCGCATCGCGGTGCTGCCGGTGGTCTCTTACAGTGGCCCGCTGCTGGCGGACCTGCTGGTGGGTTCCTTCGTGGTGGAAAACATTTTCCGTGTGCCCGGCATCGGGGTGTTTTTGGTGAACAGCTCCCTGAACCGTGATTACACGATGGTGGTCGGTCTGGTGCTGCTGTATGCGGTGCTGCTGCTGGTGTTGAACTTGGTGGTGGACCTCGCCTATGGGCTGCTGGACCGCCGCGTGAAGATGGAATGATGGAAAGCCTGAGTCCCAATCAACGTGCGTGGCGGCGGTTCAAGCAGAACCGCCCGGCGGTGTTCAGCATGGTGTTTCTTGCCGTGCTCTGCCTGCTCGTGCTGGTGTGGCCGCTTTTCAGCAAGCCATCGCTGGCTGGCGTATTACCCAAGGGCGTCACGCATTCCCCTGTGGAATTGTCCGACCAGCCGTTTGCCACGCCGAACGGGACTTACTGGCTGGGCACGGATGTGAACGGGCGCGATCTGCTCAGCCGCATCATGCACGGGGCGCGCATCTCCATTTTGGTCGGCATCGTGGGAGCGCTGGTCAGTTTGATCATCGGTGTGTTATGGGGTGCCATCGCGGGATACATCGGCGGCTGGTGGGATGGGGCGATGATGCGGTTTGTGGACATCCTGTATTCGCTACCGTCCATCGTGTTCGTCATCGTGCTGATCACGACATTGGAGGAACTGGTGAAGGGATGGTTCACGGCGACCTTTGGGGCCAACATCGCCCAATACACGCGTATGTCCTTCCTGTTCGTCGGCATCGGGGCGGTGTCCTGGCTTACGATGGCCCGCATCGTTCGCGGTCAGGTGTTATCCTTGAAGAACCGCCAGTTTGTGAATGCCAGCCGCTCTTTGGGCGCAGGCCCCTCGCGCATCCTGTTCCGCCACATCCTGCCGAACGTCATCGGTATCATCATCGTGTACATCACGCTCACAGTACCTTCGGTGATCCTGTATGAATCCTTCTTGAGCTACCTGGGTCTGGGCATCCAGCCGCCGTTTGCGAGCTGGGGCTCCCTGATCTCGGAAGGCGCGGCGCAGTTGAATCCCGTGCGCATCAACTGGTGGCTCATCGTCTTTCCGGCGGCGACACTGGTCAGCACGCTGCTGGCGTTGAATTTCTTCGGAGATGGGTTGCGGGATGCGTTTGATCCGAGGGGCTGAGATTTTCCCCTTTTCTCCCTTCATTTCTTAGGGAACTATCCTGCCCACCTTATGACCACACGCCGAATCCTTGCCTGCGCGCTGGGTATCGCGGCCTTGGGCCTGGGCTCCCACGCCCAGAACCAGCCCAAGCCCGCCGCTGCCCCCGAGCAAAAGCCCGTCATCGTCCCCCCGGAACTTTTCGCCGTCCCCGAAGGCCTCGAAGTCACCGTCTGGGCCACCACCCCGCTGTTGCAGAACCCGACCAACATCGACACCGATGAAGCGGGCCGCATCTGGGTGGCGGAAGGCGTCAACTACCGCAGCCACGCAAACCGCCGCCCCGAAGGCGACCGCATCATGGTGCTCCAGGATACCGACGGCGACGGCAAGGCGGACAAGAGCCACGTCTTCGTGCAGGAAAAATTCCTCGAAGCCCCGCTCGGCATCGCCGTGCTGGACAACAAGATCATCGTCTCGCAAACGCCCAGCATGATCGTCTATACGGACGTGAACCGGAACCAGGTCTTCGACGCCGGTGACAAGCGCGAAGTACTGCTCACCGGTTTCAACGGCCGCAATCACGATCACAGCCTGCACTCCGTCACCGCCGGTCCCGATGGCCTCTGGTACTGGAACGCGGGCAACTGCGGCGCCGTCTTCACCGACAAGTCCGGCAAGACCTTCCGCATCGGCAGCCCTTACAAACCCAACCTGCGCAAGGAGGACGTCTCGTTCGACCCCGCCGAGATCGCCGGCAAACAAAGTGATGACGGCCATGTCTGGATCGGTGGCTTCTCCGCCCGCATGAAGCCGGACGGCACCGCCACCGAGATAATCGGCCACAACTACCGCAACAGCTACGAGCAATCCGTCACCTCCCTCGGCGACGTCTTCCAGAATGACAACGACGATCCCCCGGCCTGCCGCGTGAGCTACGTGATGGAATACGGCAACGCGGGCTTCGCCTCCCGCGATGGCAAACGCGCCTGGCGCGCGGATATGCGCCCCGGCCAGACGATCCAGAAAGCCGAGTGGCGCCAAGATGATCCTGGCACCATGCCCGCCGGTGATGTTTACGGCGGCGGCTCGCCGACCGGTGTCGCCTTCTATGAGAACGGCGCGCTCGGCAAGAAATGGGATGGTCAAGGCTTGCTCCTCAGTTGCGAAGCCGGCCGCAATGTCGTCTTCGGCTACGTCCCGAAACTCTCCGGCGCTGGCTTCCAGCTCGACCGCTTCGACTTCCTCACGTCGAACAAGGAGAAGCAGTTCGCCGGCTCCGACTTCCTTGGCGGCAACAACAGCGTGAATCACGAGCTCAAGACTCTCTTCCGCCCCTCCGATGTCATGGTCGGCGCGGACGGCGCGCTCTACGTCGCCGACTGGTTCGATGCCCGCGTCGGCGGTCACGCGGATTTGGATAACAGCACCTCCGGCACCATCTATCGCATCGCACCGAAGGGCTTCAAACCCAAGATCCCGAAGTACGATCTGGCCACCACTGCGGGTCAGATCGAAGCCCTCAAGAGCCCGGCCGTGAACGTGCGCAATCTCGGCTTCACCCGCTTGCTCGAGCAAGGTGATAAAGCCGTGCCCGCCGTCACCAAGCTGCTGAGCGATAACAACAAGTTCATCGCCGCCCGCGGCATCTGGCTCCTCGCTCAACTTGGCCCGAAAGGCGTCGCCAAGGTGGAAACCCTCTTGAAGGACAAGAACGAGGAAACCCGCATCGTCGCCTACCGCGCTTTGCGCCGCAGCGGCTATGACATCGTGACGCTCGCCAACCGCATGGTGAATGATACTTCCTCGGCCGTGCGCCGTGAAGTGGCCCTCTCTCTGCGCGATCAACCGCTCGCCCAAAAACAGGACTTGCTCGTGCGCCTCGCCGAGCAGTTCGATGGCAAGGACCGCACTTATCTCGAAGCCTTCGGCACTGCGGCGGACAATCAAGCCCCGGCCATCTACGCCGCCGTCTCGCAAAAGCTCGGTGCGGGCAAAGCCGCCACCGATTGGAGTGACAGCCTCGGCTGGATAGCCTGGCGCATGGGCGCCCCGAAATCCGTGGCCGACATGAAAGCCCGCGCCCTCTCTGCCAGCGTCTCACCTGACCAGCGCAAGCGGATGATGGATGGCATCGCCTTCATCAAGACGCGCGAAGCCGCCATGGCCATGCTCGAACTCGCCCAGGCCAAGGACTTCCCTTACAAAGGCGAAGCCATGTGGTGGCTCTTCAACCGCATGGGCAATGACTGGATGCACTTCGGCGTCGCCGAAGCCCTGAAGAAGAGCGGCCTCTACGATCCGGACACCGTCCAGATCGCTCCCGTGGAGATGCCGCCCGTGCCCACCACGCCTTCTGCACTGCCTCCCATCAAGGACATCCTCGCGCTCAAAGGCGACGTCGCCAAAGGCAAGACTACCGTGGTCGTCTGCTACACCTGCCATCGCGTCGGCGATCAAGGCATCGACTTCGGCCCCGACCTGACGCAATTCGGCAAGCAACAGACCCGCGAGGTCATCATCAACGCGCTGGTCAATCCCTCCGCCGAGATCGCCCACGGCTATGAAGGCAGCGAGTTGATCTCCAAAGAAGGTGCCATCGTCCACGGCATGGTCTTGGCAAATGGTGACCCCGTCATCATCAAGTCCATGGCCGGCCAGACGCAGACCATCCCGCGCAGCAAGATCAAGAGCGTTAAGAAACTCGATCGCTCCCTGATGTTCACCGCCGAAATGCTCGGCCTCAGCGCCCAGGACATCGCCGACATCACTGCCTACATGCAGTCGAATGAGCTGAAGTAAACAGCCCTGCGAACCACCTTTGCACAAGCCGCGTCCGGAAAACTGGACGCGGTTTTTCTTTCCCACCCCCGCTTTCCCTTCGCGAGCACATCCCGGCACAGCACCAAATGACGGAGTTTGGCAGGGTTCCACACATTGTGCTTTCCCTCCGTCAATGGGGTCACAAATTGTCTGCTTTGCAACTTTCCCACTACGACTGCGCTGGCAAAACACTGCCCTCCTGCCTTTCCCTACGATCAAGCCACCTCTCACCGCTTTGGTCCTTGGAACTACCACCTTTGTCTATCGGACAAAAATAACTGATATGGGAACCAGTCCGCATACGCGTGCTTCAGCGGGAACCCATCCGGCAACTCCCCTTTGATCACCGCATTCAGGCCGAACTCCGCCCACGGCTCCGCTTGTTTGCCGGACATCTCCGTGAGCAGCTTGCGGTCCAGCGAGATCGAAGTGAGATACAACGCATTCACCGGTTTCGCCTGCTGGATGACCGTGAACTCCGTCGTGTAATCGCGCGGAATCAACAGACTCTGCCGCCGCCCATACCACGCCACCGCTGCCGGCATGTCGCTCACCATCCACTCGTCTTTCTGCAACCACGCCGAGGCCTGTTGGATCACCGGCGGATGGAACGGCGGATACACCCACGCACTGGGGCGCGGCGTGAGCAGGTTCAGCAGCATCGGCAGGCTGAATATGAAAATGAAACCGCCCGTGATGACCCCGCGGCCGGGATCGAAGACCGGCTTCAACTGGTCCGCCAGCACATTGAACATCCCCGCGCCGAACATCACCACCAGCGGCACCAGCACCAGCAAAAGATTTTCCCCGTTCAAGTCCGGCGACACCGTGCTCGCCTGCGTGCGACCCAGGGCCTGCGTCACCACCAGCACCCCCAGGCTCAAGACCATCCACAACCGCAGCTTCACCAGGCCCGGCCGGGTGAAGGGCAGCAGCAGGCTCGCGAGGAAGAACGCGCTCAACCAGGTTCCACCCAGCCGTGGCAGATCGCTCACGATCACTTGCTCCACATTATCCATGAGCTTCTCCCAGTGCGCCTCCACCCCGTACTTGCCAAGATCGGAGGCCACGCTCACATCCTCCGGCTTCAACGCACGTTCCAGTTCGTCACCGGGGAAGAAGGACGAAGCTGCATAAACGGCATAGCTAGCCGTGCCAAACGGTTTGCCGCACACCGCCAGGTTCCGTTGCAACCACGGCGTCAACACCGACGCAAAGCCGATCAACAACGTGAGCGACAACACGCCCCGCCGCTCCTCGAACGCATGGAACACATACACCAGTGCGGGCAGCACGAGGAGGATGAGGCCGTAACGCGTCAATCCCGCCAGCCCCAGTGCCGCCCCGCCCAGCAACAGGAATGGCAGCACTTTCCACAGCGGCCACTTGCTTTCCCGCGCACCTTGCTCCGCTTTCGTCAGCAGCCAAATCGTGACCACGATCAGCAACGCCGCGAGCAGATTAGGCAGACCGGATTGCGAGAAGCGCCAGAACAGATCCGTGCCGCCGAGCACGATGACGGTGAACCACGCCACTTGCTCGTCGAAGAGCCGCTTGGCCAGCCGGAAAAGGAACAGCAACAGCACGAAGAACAGAAGCTGGTTCAGATATGCGATGCGTTGATCCGGCTGGAAGCGGTTGAACTCACTTTCCTGGTTAATGTCATAATTCCAGCTCCCCACCTTCATCCACTGCGCCAGCAGCCACGGATACGCCGGGGCATTCGCCAGATCAGGTTGGGGCAGTGTGACGGCCAGCTGCTCGCTTTTCTGATGCTGCTGCAACACGAACAGGTCCAGCGGCCGGATGACATCGGTGGTGAAGCCCTTGCCCTGCGCGATATTTCGCGCGAGCTGCGCCTGCTCCATCGCCTCCTGCGTACCGAGATTCTGGAACTCGCGCACGTTGTAGAGCAACATGGCAAAGACGAACGCCAGCACGCCCAATACGGCCTTGAGCACCTTCGCGCCCCCGCCCTCTTCCAGGCTATGGATCCAGTTCTGCAGTTTGACAATCATCAGAAACCTTCCAGGTGGTAATGATGCAGCTTCCGGTGCAACGTGCGCCGGCTGATGCCCAATTTCATCGCCGCTTCGCTGCGGTTGCCGTCCGCCTCCTTCAAGGCCCGCACGATCGCATCCTTCTCCGCGATCCTCACCGTGAATTTGCCGTCCACCGCCGCCGGCCTGGCCTTCGTGCTGCCTTCCATGCCGGCCCGCACCGTCGCTGGCAAGTCACGCACCGAGATCGCCTCGCTGCGGCACAGCACCACCGCATGCTCCAGCGCCGTACGCAGCTCCCGCACATTCCCCGGCCATGCGTAATTCGTCAGCGCCTCCATCGCGTCCGGTTTGATCTCCGCCACGCGTTTGTCATTCTCTTTCGCGAACTCGCGCAAAAACGCATTCGCCAGCAACGGCACATCTGCCAGGCGTTCGCGTAGCGGTGGCAAGGTGATGGGCACCACAGTCAGGCGGAAGTACAGGTCCTCGCGGAACTTGCCGTCCTTCACCATCTGATACAGATCGCGATTCGTCGCCGCCACCAGCCGCACATCCGCCGTCAACGTCTTGTTCGAACCCACCCGCTCGAAGGTCCGCTCGCCCAGAAACCGCAACAGCTTCACTTGGATCGTGGCATCGATCTCGCCGATCTCATCCAGGAACAAAGTGCCGCCCTGCGCCTGTTCAAAGCGGCCGATGCGCCGTTCATGCGCGCCGGTGAATGCCCCCTTCTCGTGACCGAACAGTTCGCTCTCAAGAAGATTCGTCGGCAAGGCCGCGCAATGCACCGTGACCAGCGGACCGCGCACCCGCGTACTGAGCTGGTGGATCGCCTTCGCGATGAGTTCCTTGCCCGTGCCGCTTTCACCGAGGATGAGCACGGTGGCCTTCGACGGCGCCACCTGCCGCACCGTCTCCAAAATCTCCTTCATCACCGGTGCCTCGCCGATGATGTGCTCCAGCTTGTACTTATGGTCGAGCTGTTGCCGCAGGGAGACATTCTCCGCCTCGAGCGTTTGCTGGCGCAATGCCCGCGCGATGCGCAATTCCAGCTCATCGATCTGCATGCGGCCCTTGGCGATGTAATCATCCGCGCCCCGCTTCATCGCCTCCACCGCCACTTCTTCCGAACCATAGGCCGTCATCAAGATGCAAACCGGCGGCTTGGGCAATGACTTCGCGCGCGCGATCAGCTTCATCCCGTCTTCTTGCGGCAGCCGCAAGTCCGTGAGCAGCACATCGAAATGTTCCTCCTCCAGCAGCCGCATGGCGGCGGCGGCATCCTCCGCCACATACACGTCAAAACGATCCTCCAGCGCGGCGCGCAACCCTTCGCGCGTCGGCTTCTCATCATCCACAATCAGTACTGTCGCCTTCACCATACTTTCGTAAGCGTTCTCGTCGTTGTCCTCGACATCCCCGCTCTCGATGTTGAATGTTTCCCTATCATCCCTCCACCACCTTTCCGGCCGCTTCCAGCAACAGCGGCTCCCGTTCATGCAACGGTAACCACACGCGGAAGGTCGTCCCCTCGCCCAGATGGCTCTCCAGCTCGATGCGTCCGCCGTGCTCGCGCACGATGCGTTGCACGATCATCAACCCCAGCCCTGTGCCCTTCTCTTTCGTCGTGAAAAACGGCTCGAAAATCTTGTTTACCTTGTCCGAAGGGATGCCCATGCCGTTATCCCCCACGCTTACCCACACGCCTTCCTTCGAGCGGCCCGTCTGCAACAGCAGCGTGCCTCCGCGCGTCATCGCCTGCATCGCGTTCTTGATGAGATTCACCAGCACCTGCTTGATCTGCCCGGCATCGATCGGCGATTTCGGCAATTGCTTCAGCAGATTCAGCTCCGTCTGGATGCCGCGATTCTCCAGCTCTGGTCCTAGCAGATCCAGCGTTGCGGTCACCACATCGTTCAACGAATCCGGTTTCAGCTTCGGCTCCGTCGGCCGGATGGCTTGCAGGAATTGCGTGAGAATGTAATCCAGCCGTGCAATCTCGCCCTTGGCCACGCCCACGAACGTCTCCAGCCGCTCGACATTCTCGCTCAGATCTGCCCCACCCTCGGGTTGGGCGGCACGTTTGCGGCCCAAAATGCCCTTCGGCTTCACCGCCTTCGCCTGGCCATCCTTCATCTTGCGCAGTTCGCGCTCGATGAGCTGCATGTGGATGTGCAGCGCGTTCAGCGGATTCCCTATCTCATGCGCCACACTCGCGGCCAGCAAGGTCAAGGCTTGTACGCGCTCGCTCTCGATGGCTTCAAAGGTTTTCTGCCGTGCCTCCGTGGCATCGTGCAAGATCAGCGCGAGCCCGGAGCTGCCCTCCTTCTCGCCATCCAACGGCGCGGCATAAAGCCGGACAAAACGCGTCTGCGGGTACCGCACCTCGAATTCATGCCGTACCACGCCCGCGCCACCCGCACTGTCCAGCCGCGCCAGCGCCGACCAGTCCACCATCGGCAGGATGCGGCTGATGGGCTGCCCCTCCGTCGTGTCCGGTTGCAAGCCCAGCAGACGTGTGGAGGCATCGTTGAAATACAGGATGCGCCCGGCCTCATCCAACACCAGCACGCCGTCCTCGATGGCGTTGAAAAGGGTTTCGAGAAAACTCCGTTCCCGCGCCAGCCGCTCGACCACCGTCTGCAAGCCCTGCGCATCCAGCCGCCCGATGCGCCCGAGCACCTTGTCGAGAAAGTTGGAGTTTGAACCTGCCATGCCTATCTCCGTAGCCGCCGAGATGACGAGGCGGAACTGTTCTCTTCGTGCCATCCAAACCTCAAACAACCGTTGTTTAGGGAACACGGCAACAAATGTTCTCCCTCTCCCCTCAACGGGGAAAGGGTCGGGGTGAGGGGTGAGCACGCCAACAGCTTACTTATCCCACAGACTGCCATTTCATTTCCCAGCCTCATCATTCCTTAAAACCACTTCTTCCGCTTGAAATACACATACGTCGCGAGGGTCGAGACGATCGTCACCCCGAACGCCATCATGTAACCGTGCGCCCAATGCAGCTCGGCCATCCCGTCGAAGTTCATCCCGTACCACGTCCCGATCATCATCATCGGCGTCGTGATCAGCGTGATCATGGTCAGCAGCTTGACCACCTCGCCCGTCTGGTTGGAGGACATGTTCAAGTACACCTGCAAGATGCCCGTGAGCGTGTCCGTATAGTTCTGCGCCAGTTCGGAGATGTGATACAGCCCGTCATACACGTCCCGGTAATACGGCACCAAGTGCGCCCGGATGAGTTTGAAATCCCCGCGCGCGAACCGGGAGAGCACCTCCCGTTGCGGGCCGATGATCTGCCTTAGGTGCAACACTTCCTTTTTGATGTGGATGATCTTGTTCAGCACCCGCTGGCTCGGATTCTGGAGCACCTCATCCTCCAGCTCCGCGATCTCCAGCGAAAGCTCGTCCAGCGCCGGTTTGTAATTCTCCACGATGGCATCCAGCAACGTATGCGCCACGCGATCCGGCGCGCGCGCGATATGCACCGTGCTCTTCACACACCGGTCCACCGTGTTCTGGATGCTCTTCAGCGGCTGCTCATGGAAGGTCACCAGATAATTCTTCCCCAGAAAGAAATTTAGCTCCGTCGTGTCGAACACCCCGTCCTTACGGCTGTAATCCACCGCGTGGATCACCATGAAGAGATACGAGGTGAAATGATCCCCTTCCTTCGGCGAATACTCATCCACCTTGGGCGAAGAACTCACCATGATGCAGTCCTCCACCGAGAGCGGGTGGAAATGAAAGATATCCTCCAGCACCAGCTTGCACTCCTCCGCCGTGGCGTTCTCCAAGTCCACCCACAGAAACAAATTGGTATCCGCCAGCAAGGTGGGCATCAGGAACACCTCGATGTCCTTGCTGTGCAGACGGCCTTGCGTGGTGAAGACGAGTGAGCGAATCATACAACTCTCATTCTATCAACCGGTTACACCGGCTGGTGTGCCATTTTGTCCCACATCATACAGCCCCAAACAGGTCGTGCAAGCCTGTAACATTTTGTCACAGTTACATTGCGGTGACACTGCCCTTCCTCCCCTCATTCCCGCGCTCTTGTTTTCCGTTTTTCCCTTTTTCATACCTCCCACCTCGACTTTCATACTTCGCACCTTACCAGAGGGGGTAGGACAACCGCTGTCCATGTGAATACTGTGAATAACTTTTATTTTCAGAATGAAACATGTTGATCTCCAATAATTTATAAACCGAGACCACTCTGAGAACCTAAGTAACCCGCCGTCAAAAACCGCATTTCATCCTCTCCCCGCAGTCCCTTGGGGGACGGCCCGAAAACAGCCCAGTGCGTCACCACGGGTGTGATTTCAAACGGGCGAGGCCTAAGGACGGTTACTAGGCCCGCGCCCCCTGCCCGGTCTTCTCGCCATCCGTCCGCGATCTCCCCCACCCTTTCCCCCTCTAAAATCACCTCGGCACTTGTACATAAGTGCCGAGGTATTCTACCATTTCCCCACCTTTGGACCCAAGCAGCCAAGGGTGAGAGGTGCCCGCCGGAGCATTCCTTCCAACACCGTAAAGGTAACCGTAGAATAGCCTTCATGCCATGATCATGAAAACTTTGTCCACTAATCTGACTACCGAGAACTTCTCCATCCGCACCAACCAGGTCACCCAGCAAAAGGCCGACTTGATGGTGGAACAAATCCTCAAAGGCTCGCTCACCGAGCCTGCCCGCCTCCGTTACCACACTTTGAAAGATCAGCAAATCGGTTGCACCCCGCCCATGCTCTTCGAAGGCCGCTGCATCGCCTTCCTCACCCGCGATGGTGAACTCTACACCCGCTCCGCTGACTGGCACTCCCTCATCCCCATCCGCATCGATGAGGTAGAATGATATCCTAAACCCGCCCCCTCTCCACCACCATCACCAACCTCCAAAAAATGATCGCGAGCCCGTAAGAGTCTCGTCCCGCACGCGGGACGTTTCCCCTTTCGATGTTGGAAGTTGGATGTTGGACGTTCGATGTTTCCCCAAACATTGGCCCGCGGGTGCAACCCGCTTACGCGAACACATCCCTGACCACCTTCCCATGCCCATCCTCGGTCGCATAGAACGGCCGCCCCTCGATATCATACGCCGTCTTCGGGCTGATCCCCATCGCCGTGAAGATTGTCGCGTGCAGGTCCATGATGGACACCGGCTCGCCCTGCGCCACGAACGGCCGTTCCGTCGCCGTCGCGCCATGCACATGGCCTTTCTTCATCCCGCCACCGAACATCAACACCGACGAGCCGCCCGTGAAATGCCGGTGCTGCCCGTAGTGTTTCATCTCCGTGATCGTATCCACCTTGAAGCCCGCCTGATCATTCGCATTCGAGCCCGGCTTGCCCTCCATGATCATGTCGCGACTGAACTCGCTCGCCACAATGATCAATGTCCGCTCCAACAACCCGCGCTCTTCCAAATCCTTCACCAGTTGCGCGATCGGCGCGTCAATCGCCTGCTTCATCGCCACCAAGCGTGAGTAACCATTCTCATGCGTATCCCAATTGAAGAACGGGATATACTCCGTGGACACCTCGATGAACCGCGCCCCCGCTTCCGTCAATCGCCGCGCAAGCAGACAGCCCAAGCCAAACTTCCCGATCGTCCCCGCTTCATACGTTCCCGCAAAACGATCACGTGATGCCTCAAACCGCACGCCCGGCTGATACTCCGGATAATACTTCCGGATGTTCTCGATCGGCTCCTGCGTGATGTCGAACGCCTTCGCCGATGGCGAACTCAACAACCGATGCGCATTATCCATCGAGCGCAGCATCGACGCCTGTTGGTAATCACTCAGATAATCACGCTTCGGATTCTTGTCGATGAGCTTGCGATAAAGACTGTAGCGATTATCGAACCGTCCCGGCTCCATCCCCTTGGGCGGACGTACTGATTGCGCCGCATCCTCCGGGAACGGGATCACCATCGGCCCGAACTCTGTGCCGAAGAAACCCGCCGTGGTGAAAGCCTTCAACTCTTCCTGCTCACCCACACCTTCCAGCCGTTGCCCGATATTGATGAACGCCGGCATCACCGGATTGCGCGGCCCCAGCACTTTCGACATCCACGCGCCGATATGCGGACACGCCACCGTCTGCGGCGGCACATACCCCGTATGCCAGTGATACTGATGCCGCGAGTGCAAAATGCTCCCCAAGTCCGGCTGGATATGCGAGCGGATGAGCGTCGCGCGATCCATCACCTTCGCGATGTTCTCCAGCCCCTGCGTGATCTTGATGTTGTCCACCACCGTATCGATGGTTGGAAACGTACTCTCCACCTTCGCCACTGGCGTTCCCGGTTCAAAAGGGACATACCGCTTCGGATCAAACGTATCCGGCGCCGCCATGCCGCCCGCCATCCACAGCAGGATGCACGTATCCGCCGTCGCCTTCGGGTGCACGATCTTATCCGCACCGAACACCGACACCTCACCCGTCATCATCGCGGCTAGACCCGCCGCGGAAAGCTTCTTCAAAAACTCCCGCCGCGCCTGCGCTTCCGGCAATGTAGGATCAATCTGCGGTTTCATGGCTTCTTGAATAAAAACATTCTTCTGCACGCACTAACGGACGACACGTAACGGCGCTCACAAAGCAGCAGCCGCCCAACCTCCTTCTCCCCTCGGAGGGGAGAAGGATTGAGGATGAGGGGTGCCCCCTTCCCACAGTGCTATGTCCTTCGCAATCATTCATCACACTTAGTATCTCACATCAACGGACGATTGGGAACTAATCCCACCACAAATGTAGTTCTCTCGACTGCTCCAGTTTCCTCACAAATTCCGGTGAAATCCCCGTCATTTCCGGGCATATCTGCTGGATGGCCTTCGCAACCCTCTCTGCATCAACCAAAGGAGTCGTGAACACTGCCCTGACCGTATCCGGCTTGATATGCGTGATGACAAATGGCTGCGTCTGTTCCAACTCCGTCAGCCACTTATTCAGTTCAAGCGAATCGATGGACTGCCCCTCGGGCGTTTCAAAGGCGATGATAGCTTCCCGATAATCCGTCGTCGGCAAGAGCACAAGGATTGGCTCCTCAGGACCATCTCCATAAGTGTTCTCCGAAAAGAACACCATCGCACCCAACGGCGTCACCGCGTCCCTCACCTCACTCAAAAACTCCCGCGTCGGCTTCACCTTACGCATGCTGAAACACTTCGCTCCCGGCAGCTTCCCCTCAGACAGCTCGACAGATTTCGCCGTCGCTTTCGCAAGACCTTTCACCAGTTCTACAGCCCTCTTGAACTCCTCTGATTTACTGCGCTCTGTGAAACCCGCTGAAGTATCTGGCTCAGGCTGCTCACCCGAATCCATCGCTCCCGCCGCGACCAGTAGTTGGATGATTTTCTCCGCCTTGGCTTTGCTGCGCAACGTTTTCACCCAGTCCATCGCCGTATGCCCCCGGCTATCACGCGCGTCCAGGTTGGCACCCGCTTTCACAAGAAACTTCACGCTACCCACCTCACCCAACGCGACGGCAAACATGAGTGCAGTGACCTTGGTGATGTCCTTTTTATTGTTCTGATAAAACGTGCCCGTCATCTCCAGGCTGACGCCCGCTTTCTGCAACATTTCGAGGTGATCCGGCCCTCTGCGACACGCCTCAAATACATGACCCCAATCGTCCAGCCCATGATTCCAAGCAGCACCGGCTTCCAAAAACTCATCAAGTAATTGGGGATTCTGCCCCTCCATTATGCTCAAAACCAGCCTGGGCGCTTTAATATCGGCCCCGGCAGCCACGATCGCCCGGATGCAATCTGGATGCCGTGCTTTCCTGGCAGCAAATTCCAGCAATGACTCCGTGTCACCTTGAAACGCCAGACGGAGATTGGGATCGAGTCCCGCCTGCAGCCGCTTCGTGTCGTCCGGCTTTCCATCCTCGATAGACCGCAGCAGATGCAAAAGCTGAAATTTTTGCTCCCCAGTGTAGCACTTGGACGGCCTGATCCAGCGCTTGTAGTCCATCGGCTGATAACCCGCTATCACGCCTTGAGGGAACTGCGGGAACGGATCGTTTGGAGTATCTTCAGGCATACTCTCAGCGCACAAGTTGAAACTCCGGCATCATCACCAGCGCCCAAAGCAGATCCTGCACGCCTTGCTCCGTCGGCTTGGCTCCCAGGACTTCACGCGTTACCGCCAGCTCGTTCTTGGTCGGCGGCCGCGATAGCGCGTAGGCGTAAACCCATTGGGCCACGGCCTCGGTGCTGGCTCCCCGCTCCTTCACCAGCTTGCCTGCACCTTTCCCCAGCAAATCCGCCAGGATTTGCCCGTTGTTCAGATCCAGCGCCTCCAGCGTGCTGAAATCACTCGGCCGCGTCGTCACGATCTGATCGCGATTCGGCCGCCCCAATGTACGTTGCAGCATGTCTGCCTTGATCAAAGAGGCCCGCACCATCGGCAGCTCGGCATAAACTGTCTGGTTTAGCGCAGCGGCGATCGGCGTTTGCAACCGCTTCACCCAAACCTCCGGCGTCGCCACGGCCACCGCTGGCTTCCAGTCACCCGGCTGCTTGGCGAACTTCCCCTTCGCATCCGGCAAAGTCTTCGTCCATTCCCACGTCGTATCCGTGCCGATGACTTGCTCCACGCCATCCGCAAAACGCAAACGCCCTTCAAAGAACGCCCCCGCGAGATTCGGCCCATTACCCGCATTCTTCGCCACCAGCAAAATCTCGTTCGCACCCGCCTTCAAGCCGCCCAGCAGATCCACCGGCTCCACCGTCATCCAGTCGTCATCCGCCGCCAGCTCTTTTCCGTTCACGAAGAGCGTGTAGCTGTTATCCGCCGAGACCGCCGCACCCGCGCGCACCGGCAATGCCTTCAGCGTGAACTTATGACGCAAGGCGATCGCTTCGCCCGCCTTCGCCACGTTGGTGCCTTGGTTATCGGTGGACCATATCCACTGCCCCTTCAGGTTCACTTTGGCCGCCGAATTCAATTCGGCCTTGCCGCGGACAATCCCCGCATCGAACTTCGCCGGAGCAGTGCCCGTCAGTTGCCACACCGCATCCACGAATTGCTCCGCCGTCATGCGCTTGGCGCGCGGTCCTGCATACACATACGCATGATCATCCGCGCCCGGCTCCAGCACTTGCGCCTTGGATTGATACGCCTGCGAGGTGCAGATGAGTTCCAAAGTCTTCTTCAGGTCATACTTGTTGTCCGAAAGATGCACCGCGAGGTAATCGAGCAGATCAGAATTCCATGGCTCCGACTGCATCGCATCCACCGGATGCACGATGCCTCGCCCCATCAAGCGCTGCCAAAAACGGTTCACGATGGTCCGCGTCACGCGCCCATTCTCCGGATGCGTCATCAACGCCGCCAATTGCTGCAAACGCTCCTTCGCCGGCTTGCTCGCATCGATCTGCCCCAATTCCGGGAACAACCAAGCCGCCTTCGCCGTCTTGCCGATGGGTTTGTCACACCGGTTTATCTCCAGCGGCTCTTCCGCGATGATCGCCGCCATCCCATACGCCTCATCCAGCTTCCAGCGATCAATGAAACTGTCATGGCACGACGCGCATTTCAGGTTGATGCCCAACAGCGATTGCCCCACCGATTGCGCGAACTGTATCTCCGTCGTCTGCGAGGCATTCACGCTCCCGCGCCACTTAATGCCTTCGCTGAATCCCGCACTCGCTGGCGTCGGTGGCGCGATGAGTTCGCGCATGAACTGGTCATACGGCTTGTTCTCCGTCAGCGCCGTGTAGAGCCACTTTGTGATCTGCTTGCGCCCGCCCGTGATGAAACCCGTGCCGATGTAATCATTCCGCAGCAGGTCGTTCCAAAAAGTCAACCAATGCTCCGCGTACGCCACATCGTTATCCAACAACTCCTGCACCAACCGCTGCCGCTTGTCCTTGCCCTTGTCCGCGAGAAACTTCTCCAACGCCTCCGGCGTCGGCAACAAGCCCACCAGATCCAGATGCACCCGCCGCGCAAACTCCGCATCCCCGATCGGCTCCGGAGTCTTGAGTTTGTTCTTCGCCAGATATGCATCCAAAATGCGATCCACCGCATTCGTCCGCCCCTTCACCACCTTGGGCAATTCCACCCGCCTCGGCTTCAGCGGCGGCTCATACGCCGGTTTCTTGAAAGCGAATCCTTCCTCCCATTGCACCCCGCCATCGATCCACGCCTTTAGCAACAGCACCTTCTCAGGCGAAAGCCTCGGCCCTTTCGGCGGCATGCGCGAATCCTCATCCGGCGTGGTCAACACCTCGATGAGCTTGCTTTTGCTGCTCTGGCGCGGAACGACTGCGGGCCCATACTCACTCCCCGCCATCAGATCCGCCTTGGTGTTCAGGGAGAATCCGCCCTTCTTCTTGTCGCCCGCATGACACTCCGCGCAATGCTCGCGTAAGATGGGCACGATCTGATGGGAAAAATCCACCTGCGCCGCGCCCACAGTCAGCGCACTAAATGCAAACGAAACCGCTACAATAAGGGACTTCATGCGTACCAACCTAGTATCCCCCAAGCCCCGCGCCGGAACAATAGAAGATTGTGCCGCGAAGATGTAACTTTCTCCGAGCCTTTGGAACGCGGCCGTGTTCCGCGACAGCGGAATCAGCCGCAGCACGCTCAAAATCCGAAGTGCGTCCTAAAATATTTCATGTGCCTCGGCGGACACAGTTGCGGTCCGTCGCTTCCCTACTCCTTTTTCTTCTGCTTCGCCTTCGCCCCGCCTTTCGGACTCTCGAACAACGGCGCCACCAACTCCTTGTCCCACGCCATCACCGCCGCCTCCAACCGCTTTGCCACGTCCGGCTTTTCCGCCAGCAGATTGCGGCTCTCCCCGATGTCCTGCTTGAGATTGAATAGCTGCGGCGCTTCAGCCCCCATCTTAAGCCACTTCCAATCACCCGCCCGCACCGCATGACTGGCCCCGCCGCCCGTACGCCAGAAGAGGTGTTCATGCGGAGCCGTCTTCTTCTCACCGGCGAGGAACGGAATTAAGTTCACCGAATCCAGCTTCAAGCTCGTCGGCACCTTGGCCCCCGCCACACCCGCTGCGGTGGCAAACACATCGAGCGAGCTTACCGCGTGCTCATAATCCTTCCCCTTCGGCAACTTCCCCGGCCACGACACCAGAAACGGCACGCGGATGCCGCCTTCCAGCACCTGCCCCTTGTCTCCACGCAAAGGCGCGTTACTCGAGGAATTGGCAAAGCTCGGCCCGCCATTGTCACTGAAGAAAAAGATGAGTGTATTATCCGTTTGCTTCTGCGCCTCCAGCTTCGCCAGCACCAGGCCGATCGCATCATCCATCGCACAGATCATCGCCGCATACGTGCGACGTTTTTCATCCGCGATACCTTTCACGCGCTCCAGATACTTCTCGGTCGCCTGCAGCGGCGTATGCGGCGCATTGAAGGCAAGGTAAAGGAACCACGGCTTCTTCTGATTGCGCTCCACGAAGGACACCGCCTCGCGCCCGAACATGTCCGTGAGATATTCCGTGTGACTCTCCGGCTGGCCGTTGCGGTCCAGCGGTATCGAATACTCCACCCCGGCCTTGGCCCGCGGGATGTAAGCATGCCCGCCCCCCAATGCCCCGAAGTAATCATCAAACCCGCGCTTGTTCGGATGAAAACTCGGATGCGCGCCCAAGTGCCACTTGCCCACCGCTCCGGTCGTGTAACCAGCCGTCTTCAGCACCTGCGGCAAGGTCGTCTGGCTCAACGGCAGGCCCGCCTTTGTATCCTCCGGCAACCACGCCGGATTGTTCTCATGCCCAAAGCGTTGCTGATACCGCCCGGTCATCAAGCCAGCGCGCGTCGGACTGCAAAACGGATGGCTCACATACCCGCTGGTGCAGCGCAAGGAACGCCTCGCCAGCTTGTCCAGGTTGGGCGTCGGGATTTCCTTGCTGCCTTGGAAGCCCACGTCCGCATACCCCAAGTCATCCGCCACGATGACCAGGATGTTCGGGGTGGCAGCCGCTTGGGCGAATTGGACGGCCAGGAACAGGATGACGGCAAAGAAGACCTTTTTCATGGTATCTGTATGCTACCGCTTAGACGGCTTTCACCCAAGCCCGGGTTACAGAAAAATGCCCTGCGAAACTTTTTTCTGGATCAGGCTAAAACCCTTTGAACACCCGGTTCCCCTGCTGGTCGAAACCACCAATGACCAAACTGGGCAGCCGCCCAAACCCCGGCTGCCCACAAACCAAGCTATGAACAAAAAACTCTTACTGACCCTCACCGCCGTGGTCGCCCTCGCCCTGCCCTCCTTCGCGGCCAAGACCGAGAAGGAAGGCAAGAAGGAACGCCACGGCGGCACCGTCAAAGCCGTGAATACCGAAAGCCACACCCTCACGGTCGCCCGCGGCAAGAAAGACAAACAGGAGACCTACAAGGTCGCCAAGGACGTCGATCTTTCCAAAGTGAAGACCGGAGACCTGGTCCAGTTGAAGGTTTCTGATGCGAACGTGGTCGAAGCGATCACGCCCGCGAAGAAAAAAGACAAGTAACAGCCTGTTACTGGGTGTGCCGCCGGTCCGTTCGGAAGAACGGGCCGGCTTTTTTATTGCAGCGGGTCAGCAATTATATCGCACCAAGATACAATTTCCTTTGACGAAATTTCCCCCGCCCCGGAATGTCTCCACCATGACGTTGCTTTTGAAAATAGCCCTCGCCCTTTTGTCCGGGCTGGTGATGACCGCACTCCTGTAGGCTTGATGCATTTCCGTTATCTGCGCGATCCACTTTTCCTGCTCGCGGTGGCGCTCTATGCCGCCAACCGCTGGTGGTGGCAGCCCCAGTTCGGCGGTTTCTTCCTGAACGGCTATTTTAATGACCTGCTGCTCATCCCCGCCGCCCTGCCGCCCATCTTATGGCTGCATTCCCGCCTGGGCTGGCGCTCACACCATGCACCTCCTTCGACCATCGAAATCACCAGCCATCTCAGCCTCTGGACCATTATCGCGGAACTGGCCGGTCCGCATCTGAAAGCCACCAGCGTGGCCGACTGGGCCGATGTCGCCGCGTATGCGGCGGGCGCATTGCTGGCCTTTCTCATCTGGCATCACCCGTCACCCGCGAACCACGCGGAGGCAGCGTGAGCTTCGACCGCCTGGCTCCGGTTTATCGCGCCCTGGAACGGGTGTTGGCCGGAGACAAGCTCCAACGCTGCCGCCTCGCCCATCTTTCTCAGACCAGGCATGCCCGCAACGCCCTCCTGCTCGGCGAAGGCCATGGCCGCTTCATCATCCCGCTGCTGTATGCCAACCCGTCTGTGCGTGTGACCTGCGTCGATGCGAGCGCCAAGATGCTGGTGCAAACCAAGCGCGCCATAAAGCGGGCCGGCCTGGACACTGCCCGCGTGGAATTCGTTTGCACCGACATCTTTGATTGGCGCCCCACCACTCACGGATTCGACCTCATCAGCACCAACTTCTTCCTCGACTGCTTCCGCGCTGACCAGCTCGCGGTGCTGCTTCCCAAGCTCGCTTCCCTGGCCACCCCAGATGCCTGCTGGTTGGTTGCCGACTTCTGCACGCCCGGACAAGGCCTGGCCAGACTCCGGGCGCAAGCGATCTTATGGTCGATGTACCGTTTCTTCCGCGTCATGACCCTCTTGCCCGCCACCCGGCTCACGGACTGCACCGGCCTCTTGCAGCAGCAGGGTTTCAAACTGACGGACCGCGAGACCTTTGACTGGGGTCTGCTCCGGGCAGATTGCTGGCAGCGCCGTTGAAATACGTTCCGCGAATTAATTCAGCTGCTGATTCGTCCATTCCCGTGGCGGCACAGCCCGGAGCAACCCACCACCGGATGCCTTGCGCTGGCCATTGGGTGATATACGATGCGCTCAAGGCAGGCCGGTGGCCGCCCGGGATTGATGGAAGCAGAAGCCAAGACACCGCAACCGGAGCAAAAGCAGTCAGCCAGCGTGATGGCCGGACAGCCGATCACGTTCGGCGGAGTCGCCGCCTTCGCTCAAGTCTCCTGGCGGCGGCTGTTCATCATCCAGGCGGTGGTGGCTGGCGGTGCCGTAGCTGCCGTCCTCGTCCTGCTCTTCAGCGCCTGGCTCCCGTCCGTCGAAAGTGCCATCCATAATCTTCCGGAGAACGGCTACATCCTGCGCGGCGAACTCGCCTGGCCCAAACCGGAAGCCACCCTGCTCACGGAATCCCGCTGGCTCAGCCTGATCGTCACCCCGGTGGATACCCACTCCTTCAGCAAGGCGGCAGATTTCCGGCTCGAACTGCACGGCCAGGAGGCGCGGCTCTATTCCATGTTCGGCTACATGCAGATCCCGTATGGCCCGGAGTTCTCCCTCGTACTCAACCGGCCCGATGCCGTGCCGTGGTGGGGAGCGCGTCGTCCCTTTTTTATTGCCGGTGCCATCGTGGGCACCTTCGTCGGCCTCTGGCTGACCTGGATGCTGCTCGCCATGCTCTATGCCCCGGTCGCCAGGCTCCTGGCCTTTTGGACAGACCGGGACCTGACCTGGCGGCAGGCCATCCGTGTCTGTGCCGCCTCCTTGCTCCTGCCCGCCATCGTTTACAGTGCGGCCATCGCCCTTTACGGATTGGGCTGGCTGCCGCTGGAAGGTCTGCTCGCCGCCTGTGCACTGCATATCGCGATGGGCTGGGTCTACGTGGCCGGAGCAGCGCTACGTTTGCCTGGCCGGCAGGGGTTGAACACCCTGCCCAAACAAAATCCTTTCAACCACCCCGAAGGCGAAAAACCCAAGGACAAACCGGCCGGCAATCCCTTCCAAGGCTCCTGAGCCTGGCTGGCCATTTTGGTTCAAGACACGGTTGCACCCTCCCGGAGCATCGTTTAGTTTCCGCGTATGAATTTTTCGCGGGCGTTACTGTACGGACTGGCTGTGACCGCATTGCTGGCGGTCACCGGCTGCTTTCCGCCCAGTGCCGGCACAGCGGACGAGCAGAAAGACCCCTACTACCTCAGCGGCAAACGCCGGGTGAACAGCCTGGATTTCAACGGCGCCCTGGAAGATTTCGAAAAAGCGCTCGAAGCCAATCCCCGCTCCGCCGCCGCCCATCTGGAGCTGGGCATCCTGCACGAGCAACGCACGAAAGATTACTCGGCGGCCATCTACCACTTCGACCGCTTCCTCAAATACAAGCCGGACTCGGATTTCGCCGAACCCGTCCGCCAGCGCATCGTGTCCTGCAAGCAGGAGCTGGCCCGCACCGTTTCACTCGGACCGGTGAACCAGATGGTGCAGCGCGACTTGGAGCGCCTCGACCACCTGACGAAGGAAAATCTCCAGCTCAAAACGCAGCTTGAGCAGGTGCAGAACCAGATGTCCCAAGTCCTCGCCATGAAGATGGGCCAGCAGGAGCTGCAACAGCAATTGCAAATCCGGGCCGCCGGCCAGAACGGTGCTCCCGTGCGCTCCACCGGCAGCACGCCCGCACCCGGGCAAGTCCGCCCGGTCTCCGGCGTCACGAACTTCATCGCCCAGGCAAACCTTGCCCAACCCACGGTGGGTCGTACGCATGTGATCAAATCGGGCGACACCCTCTACAAAATCGCCCGGCAATACAAGGTCAGTGAAAGCGCCCTGAAAACCGCCAATCCCGGTGTGGACCCCCGGCGCATGAAACTCGGCCAGACCCTCAAGATTCCGTCCATCTGACACGCATCATGCTGAACCGCTTCCTGTTCATCGTCCTGGCGGGCTTCTGGCTGACGATGAGCTATCTCCTCTGGAAATCGGAGATTCGCGGGCGCTTCCAGCCGGGCAACGAGATCCCCGTGGAGCTGGTGTTCGAAAAAATTCTCACCTCGCCTGACAACTCGAACCTGGAGATCCGCCGGCGGGGCAAACGCATCGGCTATCTGCGCTGGTCGGCCAGCATCGGCGAGGAGACCGCCGTCGGCCGCCGCGCCGACCTGGATGCCCCCATCGGCATGATCCGGCGGCTCAAGAATTACACCATCGATGCCGATGGCGGCTTCATCGGCCTGGACAACCCGCAGCATTACAAGTTCTTCACCTCGGTCGAGTTCGCCACCAATTTCACCTGGCAAAAATTTTCCGTCCGTTTGAACCAGCGTCCGTTCACCGCCGAAGTCCGCGGCGATTTGGCCGACCAGTCAGCCATCTTCCGGCTCTCCGATTCCGAGACGGAGTGGGAGCAGGCAGTGCCTTTGGCGGATTTGAAAAACCCTAGGAAGCTGGTGGTGAAATTCGGCGGCCCCGTGGTCGGCAATGCCGTGGGGATGCTGATGGAAGAAGGCGTGGCCAAGGCACGCCAGACCACCGCCCAGCTCAAATGGCAGGCGCACAATGACTGGTTGCGTGTCGGCTACGCGCAATTCCGTGTTTACCGGCTCCGCGCCCGGCTCGCCGAAGGCCAGGAGATCGTGGTGTATGTCAGCCGCGTCGGCGAGATCATGAAGGTGGAACTGCCGAACAACGTGGTGGTGGTGAACGATGAACTGAGGCTCTAACCCTGGCCCGAAAGCACGCATGATAGAATTACTGGATCTCGTGAAGCGGTTTGGCGATCTCGTGGCCGTGAACCACATCTCTCTCAAAGTGGAGCGGGGCGAGTTCTTTGCCGTGCTGGGACCGAACGCCGCCGGCAAGACCACCACCATCAAGATGCTCACCGGCCTCATCAAGCCCACTTCCGGCCGCGCGCTCATCGCCGGGTATGATGTGCAGGAGCAACCTTTGGAAGCCCGCCGCCGCCTGGCCTACGTGCCTGATTTCCCTTTCCTCTACGAAAAACTGACACCGTGGGAATTCCTCCGTTTCACCGGCCAGATGTTCCGCATGGAGGAGCAGCGGTTTGATCAGCAGGCCCATGCGCTGGTGGAACGCTTCAATCTGGAAGAGTTCCTGCGCAAACCGATCGAGGGCCTCTCCCACGGCACCCGCCAGCGCGTGGCCATCGCCTCCGCCCTCTTGCATGATCCGGAAGTCTTCGTGATCGATGAACCAATGGTCGGCCTGGACCCGCATCATGCGCGCGTAGTGAAGGACGTCTTGAAAGAGCGCTCGCTGAAAGGCATGACCGTCTTCCTCTCCACCCATCAGCTCAGCGTGGCGGAGGAGATGGCAGATCGCATCGGCATCATCCATCAGGGCAAGCTGGTGGCCGTGGGCACGAATGAAGAGCTGCGCCGTCAAAGCGGCCAGGATGGGGCGTTGGAAAAGAGCTTCCTCTCGCTTACCAAGCAGGAGGCGAACTTCAACGAAGAGCGGGGAACCGCGCCAGCTGTCGTGAACAAATGAACGGCTCCGGCTCACCATTCTTTTCGCCGCTCTGGTTGCTGGTCCGTACGAACGGCCTGCAAGCCTGGCGGCGGCTGCTCTCTTTTCGCGACCAGTCGCGGCTGTTGAGCGGAGCCATTTTAGCCTTTGTCGGCTGCTATCTCTGGCTGGCGTATATCATCTTTTACAAGGCCATGCGGTTCGTCTCCTACTTCCCCGGTCTCGGCGAAGTGCTGGTGGAGCGGATGTTGTTCCTCCTGTTCGCGTTTCTGTTCACAATGTTGATGCTGAGCAATCTGGTCATCAGCTTTACCAATCTGTTCCGCAACCGGGAGACGACGTATCTGCTGACCATGCCGGTCTCCAGCAGCACGATTTTCCAGTGGAAATTCATCGAATCCTCCATTCTGGCCTCTTGGGCGTTCATCTTTCTCATCGCTCCGCTAGTAACAGCTTTTGGCAACAGCCAGAAGGTTCCGTGGCATTTCTATCCCGTCACCGTCCTCCTGATCCTGCTCTTCATCGTGCTGCCCACGGTAGCGGGCACTTGGTTCGCAGTGTTGCTGGCGCGCTTCATGGACCGCCGGGTTTTTCAGGTGGCCGCCATCTCGGTGGCCGTGGGCGCGTTGCTCTACGTGGCTTTCGGCTCCAAGCCGGAGCAGATGCCGGATGATTTCCAGGACACGCGTGTGCTGGGCCTGATGGACCGCCTGCTCAAGCGCACGGACTTCGCCCAAAACCCGGTCCTGCCCAGCTACTGGCTCTCCAGCGGTGTGCTGCGCTGGATGGAGGGCGCCTTCGGCGGGGCCATATTCTTCCTGCTAGTGCTGCTAAGCAACGTGCTCTTCTTCGGATTCCTCTCCTTCACCCGGCTGGGCAATCCGTTTTACGAAGCGGCCTCCGTCGTGCAAAGCCGTGGCAGCCTGTTCGGCCATTGGGAATGGTTCCGCAAATGGCGGGATTTCCGCGGCCTGCGCCGCTACGAGACCGGCTTCCTTGAGCGGCTCTTCGCGCTGTTCAAACACTGGATGCCCGGGGATGTGCGGGCCTTGCTGGTGAAGGACATCCGCGTCTTCTGGCGCGACACCACGCAATGGGGTCAGACCCTCATGCTCTTCGGCTTGCTCGGCGTGTACATCATCAACCTGCGGCATTTCTCCCAGCAGCTCACCGCGCCCTTCTGGATCCATGTCGTTTCCTATCTGAACCTCGGGGCGAGCGCATTGAACCTCGCCACGCTCACCACCCGCTTCGTCTATCCGCAATTCTCCCTGGAAGGCCGTCGCGTCTGGATCGTGGGCATGGCCCCGCTCGGTTTGCCAAAGATCGTGATGGCGAAATACTGGCTCACGACGGTGGGCTCGCTCATCGTGACCTTGGGGCTCACCGTCTTGTCCTGTCAGATGCTGCAATTGCCGTGGGACCGCACCGTGATGTTCGTCGGGGCCATCACCGTGATGACGCTCACGTTGAACGGATTGGCCGTGGGCTTGGGCGTGCTCTACCCGAACTTCCGTGAAGAAAACCCCAGCAAGATCGTGAGCGGCTTCGGCGGCACGTTCTGCCTTGTGTTGAGCTTCCTCTACATCGTCGCCTCGGTCGTCCTGCTCGCCATGGGCACACCCTGGCCGGGCTCCACCGACGTGCAATTGGGCAAAGTGCTTTCCGGCTGGATCGGTTTTGGCTTCCTCTCCGTGCTGCTGGGCTGGGTGCCGCTCAAGCTGGGGATGAAACGCGCGGCGAATTTTGAGTATTGAAACGCCCTCAAAAACTTCCCTCCAGTGCCAGCGGCACGACCCGACGGTAGCCGTGGGTGACCATCGGGAACCCACGGTCCCCGCCCGCAAAAACACCTGCGTCACGTAGTGACGCGCTGATCCCATAGTTACTCCGGCGCCAACTCCAAGTTGAATCTTTTCAACGCGTTATTGAAAACATCTCCTGGAGCAGCAGTGATTCGCAATGTCCGTACGGACTGCATCCTCTCATTCACCGTAAAACATTCGAAACAGATCACGAAATCCACAGTTACCCCGTTCTTGGTTGCACGAATACCATGCCGTGGATTGAAGCACATCGGCGGCGGGCCTTTGCCTTCACTGATGCCCAGCTTGAAAGTTTCAACCAACTCCTTGCGCTGCCTTAGGTTGATAACTTCCGCCCGTCCTAAAACTTCGTAACCATGAAATAACTCCAAGGTCCTGACCAAATTGGTTGCCTCTTGCGGAGTTGGCGGAATCACCAGTCCCGTATCAACGTGCATAGGATTCAGCGAATAGAGATGAAAAGTATCCGGCGCATCCAGAATGGCAACCGCTTCAGGAGACAGATCGCCATCATCACCGGATGGGCCATAGAATTCTTCTTTGTCTGATTTCACATACCAAGCGATACCGGCTCCAATCAGGATCGAAACCACAAAACCGGTGATCAATAAACGCGGGGATTTCATCTTGGATCACTCTTATCTAAACCAAAACCGGCCAAGCGGCAAACCTATACCGTTTTCACCGTCAGCCCGGGCATTTGTCATCCCTTCGTCATTCCCGGAAAAGAAAAAGAGGCAACCTGTTGAGGTTGCCTCCTTGATAAATGAAATACGGGGATTACTGCGCCGGCGCAGCACCCGGCTGGCCTTGGCCCGGCGGCGGCACGACCACCACGGGGATCGGATAGCGCAGCTTCATCACGTCATCCACCAGCACTTCCACCCAATAGACACCGGGCACTTTGAATTCCACCTGCTGGAGGCCCAGCATGTTCGTGGCTGAGTGCGCCGGGTCTTGCAAAGCAAACTTCGCCTCGCCCTTGCGCAGCACGGTGACCTGGTCCGGCGCGATGAACCGCACGGTTTCGTTGAACTGGCCGATGCCGGCCGTCCAGCGGTTCAGGACGAACATGACCTGCGCCGTGATCGGAACCTGGGGCACGCGGATCAACCCCATGACACCGAGGATGATGAGGTTGCCGTTGGCTTCCTGCCGGACGCCGTCGCACAGAAGTGAGGATTGGAGATCAGGGATGATACGAGCTGGATTCATAAGTAGAGAGGAGACCGCGAGTGTGCAAAAAGTGGATTACTTCGTGGCCATTTCCGCTGCACGCACCGTGTTGCTGAGCAGCATGGCAATGGTCATCGGGCCGACGCCACCGGGGTTGGGAGTGATCTTGCCGGCGATCGGCTGGATGGCTTTGAAATCGACATCGCCCACGAGCCGTGAGCCGTTCTTGGCCGTAGGATCGGCGATGCGGTTCACGCCCACATCCATCACCACAGCCCCGGGCTTGACCATGTCCGCCTTTAAAAATTCTGCGACGCCCATGGCTGCGATGATGATATCCGCGCGGCGGCAATGCTCGGCCACATTCCGGCTGCGCGAGTGGCAGACCGTCACCGTGGCATCCGCGTGCTGGTCTTTCTGCACCAGGATGGCCGCCATCGGTTTGCCCACGATATTGCCACGTCCGAGGATGACCACTTCCGCGCCGCTGATCTTCACCTGCGAGCGGATAAGCAGTTCATGCACCCCGGCGGGCGTACAGGGACGAAAACCGGTCGTATCACCAAGCATCAACTTGCCCACGTTCTCAGGATGGAAGCCGTCCACATCCTTCGTCGGCAGCACAGTCGAGAAAACGATCTGCTCACTGATGTGCTTGGGCAATGGAGCCTGCACCAAGATGCCGTGCACCGCCGGATCAGCATTGAGTCGGTGGATGAGCGTGAGAAGTTCCGCCTGTGAAGTATTGTCCGGGAGGACGATGGTCTTGGAGTCGATGCCCAGCCGCTGGCTGGTACGCTCCTTCATGCCCACGTAAACTTTGGAGGCCGGGTCTTCCCCGACGCGCACGAAGACCAAACCCGCTTGGATGCCGCGTGCCTTGAGCGCTGCCACCCGTGCCGCCGTCTCCGTGTGGATCTGTTCGGCGATGGCTTTTCCGTCGATCAAATTATCCATGGCCAATGCTATTCGTCCAAAGGCTCAAGGGTTTTGATCTCGATGAGCGGCATGTTCGGCCAGCGTGGGTCCAGCGATTCAACGCCGGAAACCCGGATCTTGCGACCAAGGAACCACTTCAACTCCAGCCCGGTATCACCCGGATAAAGATAATTGATCGTCGTCGTCATGCGCTCCGGGTCCGCCAGGCGGAAGGCCGAGGGAGCTTGCACGCTGATGGCGCGGCGCACGACACCTTCACGGGTGATGATGCGTACTTGCGGCGGAGCCACTTCGATGATGGGCGCATCACCCGTGACGGTCGGGGCCGGCATCGGGATGGCCGCCGGATCCAGCTTGGGCTTGGCCGCTGCGGGCGGTGCCACGACCACCGGTTGCGGCGGAGGCAAAGGCGTCGGATCATTGATCACCTTGGCGGAAGCCGCTTCCGTGACCGCACTCGGACGGGGAGCCGGTTGCGCCGGGCTTTCCACCTTCACGGTGACGGTTGGCAAAGGCTCGACCGATTCCGTCTTGCTCTTCATCGCCGGTTTGGTCTCAGCCTCAGCGGGCTTGGCTTCCGCCTTGGCGACTTCGGGCATGCCCTTGATCTCCAGGAAATCCACCGCGACAAAGGCGTAGGTGCCTTCCGGGGCGACGATCTCCATCCAGTCATCCACCGTGCGGATGGCCTGCACCTTGGCACCTTTTTCAAGGCGGCCGAGGACGCTGTAATTCTCGCCGGGACCAGAACGGACATTCAGGCGGTTGCTGCTGACCTCGCCCTCTTTGACGAAAGTGGCATTGATCCAGACCGGCGTGTTCGCCGGCAGCGCGATCTTCGCCCACTTGGCCGGCTCGCCGGGATCTGGTTTCTCCAGCGTGATCTGCTCCAGCACCTTGATGGCTTCACCCGGATTGAGCTGGGTGACGATCTCGCTGTTCAACGTCGCCTGGCCGCGCACGTTCACGCGGGTGGCCTTCACCGTGGCAGTCTCCTGCGCGCAGACCAGGCTCGTGGCCAGGCACAACATCAGGGTCGCCAGTTTTTGCGGCATCTTCATGAAGTAGAAAGTAGAGATTTTATCTCCGGTTCTGTCAATGTCCGCCATTTGCCTTCTGGCAGGTCGCCCAGCTTGATTTTCCCGATCTGCACCCGGCGCAAACGCAGTACTTCCAGACCGATGGTCTCAAACATCCGACGCACCTCGCGGTTCTTGCCTTCACGCAAATCCAGCTCCACCGTCGTTTCCCGGTTGCTGGTCTCCAAGATGCGGACAGATTCGGCGCGCAACCTTTCCCCCTCGTGCATGACCCCTTTCTTGAAAGGCTCGATCAGCTTGGGGTCCAGTTTGCCTGGCACCGCCGCCCAATACCGTTTCAAGATGCCGTAACGCGGATGGGTCAGATGGAGGCTGAAATCCCCGTCGTTCGTCATGAAGATCAGCCCTTCGCTCTCGCGGTCCAACCGGCCTACCGTGTTGAGATTATCCCATTCCTTGGGCAACAGCTCCCCGATGCACTTGCGGCGTTCCGGGTCCACCTTCGTGCAGATGTAACCGCGCGGCTTGTTGACGGCGATATACAGTTTCTTGCGTGCCCGGACCTGTGCGCCATCCACCTTCACCACATCGCGGGCCGGGTCCACCTTCGTCCCCAATTCGGTGACAACCTTGCCATTCACGTCCACCCGGCCGTCCAGAATGATCTGCTCACCGCCCCGGCGGGAGGCGATACCGGCATCAGCGAGGAATTTTTGGAGACGGACGTTCATTTGGGGGAAAAAGACCGGGCGGGAAACCGGCATTTACCGGACTCCCGCCCCGCGAAAAAAACTAAAAATGCGAGAGGAAGGACTATTCCTCAGGCTTGGTCTTGGGCAGGCCCGTGACGCGACGGCCTTCCGTCCATTGGCTGCGCTTGCGCATCAATTCCACACGTTCAAAGCGCTTCAACACGTTGCGCTTGGCGCCCAAGGTGCTCGCGGCCCGGAGACTTCTATGCTGTGACATAAAATCGTTAAAATTAAACTGTTAATCCCTTACCCTGAGGCAAGGGGCCGAAACATATACTAACTATCCCCAGACATGGCAAATGGTAATTTTCGGCAATTTACCACCCCAAAACCACTCCACCCGGCCGTTCCGCGCCTAAATCGCCTTGGTCAGCACCCGGTAGGACCGTTGCAGGAGCGCCTCCACCTGCTGCCAGTCACACGCAGCCCCACCCTGATCCCGCAACCGCCCCGCTTCGGCCCGAAGGACGCCCGCCTCGGCAAATCCCGGCCGGTCTTGGCCATAGAGGATGGCATAGACCTGCCCGATCCCTTGCCCCACCTGCTGGGCACTGTCCTGACCGGGCGTCCGCCGGGCCACCCACCAGGCCAGTTCGGCCCGGGCGGCCTGCTTAGGGTCAAACGACCGCTTGGTCACCCGCTTTAATTCGCCAAAGGCTGCCTCCAAATCCGGCAGCACCAGCGATTCGTAATTCTCGCGACTGGTCTCGAATTTCCACGCCGCCAGGGACAGGCTTTGCGCCACCCCTTGGGCATCGGCCGGGGTTAGCCCGAACTGGGCTTGTAACAGGGTCACCAGTTCACCACGCAGGCGAAGCGGGTCCGCGGCATAATAAGCCTGCCACATGCGCGTCTCGGCAGCGGCGATCACTTTTGGATCAGGTCCCTTCGAACGGAACAGGAACCAAGCACCCGCGATCAGCAACGTCAACACGATCAACCCGGTAGAGAGACGTTTGAAGGAAGCATTCATGACCTTGAACGACTTTGCAGGTTTAAGAACTCGCTTGGGTTGAAGCAATCTATCATGGCGGTTCGAGAAGCGCAAATGGACTGAGGCAGGCGATCCCACCTTCTTTGCACTCGTAAATCATCCTTCGTAAATCGTAACTTCTCCCCATGGCTTCTTTTACGGAATTGCAGGAGCAGACCGTGCTCATCACGGGTGGCGCGAATGGCATCGGCGCGGCGATGGTCCGTGCCTTCGCCCAGCAGGGCGCCCACGTGGAGTTCTGCGATGTGGATGTGAAAGCAGCGGAATCGCTGGTGAAAGAGTTGCAGGGAGGGGCCACATTCACCCAGGTGGATCTGCTGAAGGAGAAACATATCACCAAATGGATTCAGAATGTGGCGAAACGGCGCGGCAGTATCCGCGCGGTCATCAACAACGCCGCCTCCGATCCGCGCATCGCCTTGGAAGACACCACGGCCGAGGCTTGGGACACCTTGCACGCACGGAATCTGCGCGCGTATTTTCTCGTCTGTCGCGAAGCCTCGCCGCATCTGCAGGCCGGTGCTTCCATCATCAATTTTTCCTCCATCACGGTACATAATGGTCCGCCGGTGATGAGCGCGTATGTCTCGACAAAAGCGGGCATCACGGGCTTCAGCCGTTCACTCGCACGCGAGCTGGGACCGCGAGGCATCCGCGTGAATGTGATCTCCCCCGGCTGGATCATGACGGAGCGGCAGCTTAAAGAATACGTCACTCCTGCGGCAAAAAAACTCATCCGCCAGGCCCAGTGCATCCCCACGCTGAACGTCCCGGAGGAAGTGGCGGATGTGGCCCTCTTCCTTGCCAGTGACTTGAGCCGCGCTGTGACCGGGCAGGAGCTGCTGGTTGATCGCGGCTGGGTGCATGAGTGACGTGAACTGAATCTGAACCGGCATGCGTCTCGCCACCATCGACCAGCTCAAGGGGCTCGCCATCATCGGCGTGGTTTGCTACCACCTGAATGACTGGCGCCTGGCGATCGATACCGGCTGGCTGATGATGTTCATCGGCTGGTGCGTGTTCGCCTTCCTCTTCGCGGCCGGTGTCTTGCACGGGTTAAAGTTTACGGCCAAGCCCACGGGTGAATTCATCCGGCAGCGGACGCAACGCCTGCTCATCCCCTTCCTCCTCATCGGCACGCTCATGTGTACTCTGCGTCAGGTGATGGAAGCCACCGGCGCCATCGAGCTGCGCTTGCGTTACCCGAGCACACTGGGCGGCAAACTGCTCGGTCATGTGCTGCTGGAAACGCCCATGGTGGCGTATCCCCTTTATTTCTTCATTTTGCTGCTGGTGGTATCTGTGCTGTTCAAGCTGCTGCAAGCCAGCGGCCTTAAGGAAAAACAACTGCCTTGGCTGGCGGTGGCGACCTTGGTTCTCACCGTGCTCGCCTGGCGCGCCACTGACTTGCTGCCGGTCACGGGTTTCGGAGTGCAGATGGTGCTGCTCGGCCTGTTCCAATACGCCTGCGGCCACCTCATGAGCCGGGGCTCCACACCACAAGAATGTCCGGTGGTATGGGTGCTGGTAGGCGTGTTGTTGCTGCTCAGTGCGGTGACGCAGGTGCCGAACTTCGTGCTCGTCGCCATGCCGCCCCTGCTCTTCTACGTGCTGGGCCGCGCCGCCCAGCATGGCTGGAAACTGCAGCCGCTGGTTTTTCTGGGCGAACGCTCCGGCACCATCTTCGCGTATCATGTCCCCTTTATCACCGGCAGCTTGCTGGTGATCTTTCACAAGCTGGGTGTGCCAGATGCTCTCAACTTGTTGCTCACGCTGATCAGCACCTTGGCGATCTGCTCCGGCATCCACTACGTGCTGCACCGCTGGACGGTCTTCAAATGGTTCCGCGTTTGAGGCGGCGCAGCGCTGCTCTTCTTCACCGTTTATAAATACCCCCGGCAATTATAGATGCGACGGCATAGGCCGCCCCGCATGATGGCGCACGTCAACGGAAGTTCTTTTGCCGGTAGCGTGACGTCAGGCGGGGATGGGTGCCGACGGCGGGCCATGACCGGCAAATGATACGGACGTGGGCGGCTGTGGGGACGCAGCACGTCCGTTGATTTGCCAAGGAGGCATAGTCAGGGGAACACCCAGTGCCGCGCCCTCTCCTCAAACACACCGGGGAGAGGGCGAGGGCCGGTGCCCCAAGCAAGGCCGCAACGGTGCAACACTTGACACATCCGGCTACCTTGCCGACTGTCTGGCGGTTCTATGCGGTTCGACGGCTTATTGAAGCATCTCGCCATCGCCTTTGGCCTTGCCTTGGGCATCTACATCCTCGCGTACTGGGGCATCGAGAGCCGCCGCTATGCCAAGGGCCCTTGGGAAGTGCGCTTCGAGCAAAGCACGAACGGCAACCCGGTGATGGTGGTGAACCAGCCGGCCTTGAAGATCACGGATGTGAAGTTTGAATTCTCAGGCGCGTCCATGGGGACGAACCAGCCGCAAACCGTCAAATTTGACCAGCCCCGGCAATGGCCTTATCCCGCCGGGTTTGGCGAAGTCATCTTCGAAGACCTGACGTTCCAGCCGGGCACCGTCACGCTGCTCTGTTTCGGGAATGAGATCGAGCTGCTGCCGCGCGTGATGATCGTGAACCGGCGGCAATACCTCTGGAAACCGGGCGTGCTGATGACTCTGGTGCCGACGAATGCACCGCCACCGGTGGAACTGAAGAAGAAAAAAGAAAAGCAATGAACCGGAATCTTCAGCCTCTCTTGAACGGTGTGCTTCCGAATGTCTATGACGTGCGCACCAAAGCCGCCGGTCCCGAGGGCAGCCTGCCCATCGATGCCGACATGCTCCTGAACCGCCCGAGCGGCGACCTCTTCGGCCTGACGCAGAATGCGGGCATGGGCTGGAACCCTTCCGAGTTGGGCCGCAAACAATATCTCATCCTCAGCACCCAAGGCGGCATGCGTGCGCCCGATGGCAAACCCATCGCGCTGGGCTATCACACCGGGCATTGGGAGATCGGTTTGCTGGTACAGGCAGCCGCGAATGAATTGCGCGAACAGAAGGGCCTGCCCTTCGCCGCGTATTGCTCGGACCCGTGCGATGGCCGCACCCAGGGCACCACCGGCATGTTCGACAGCCTGCCCTATCGCAATGATGCCGCGCAGGTGATGCGCCGCCTCATCCGCTCGCTGCCCACGCGCTCCGGCGTGATTGGCGTGGCCACGTGCGATAAAGGATTGCCCGCGATGATGATGGCGCTGGCGGGCATGAAGGAACTGCCCTGCGTGCTGGTGCCCGGAGGCGTGACCTTGCCGCCCACCAATGGCGAGGATGCCGGAGCGGTGCAGACTTTGGGCGCACGGTTTTCCCATGGATTGGTGAGCTTGCAGGAGGCGGCGGACCTAGGCTGTCGCGCGTGCGGCACACCGGGTGGTGGTTGCCAGTTCCTCGGCACGGCAGCCACGGCACAAGTGGTGGGGGAAGCCTTGGGCATGTCCCTGCCCCACTCGGCCCTCGCACCTTCAGGTGAGCCGGTGTGGACGGATATCGCGGTACGCTCGGCTCGCGCCGTGGTGGAGCTGGAAAACCGCGGGCTGAAGCTGAGAGATATTTTAACGGATGCTGCGGTGCGAAATGCCATGGTAGTTCACGCTGCATTTGGTGGTTCCACGAATCTGTTGCTGCACATCCCGGCGATCGCATACACGGCGGGCTTGAAGCGACCGACGGTGAAAGACTGGATCGAGGTGAATCGTTCCGTGCCACGACTGGTCAGCGTGTTGCCGAATGGGCCGGTACATCATCCCACCGTGCGGGCATTTCTCGCGGGTGGTGTGCCGGAGGTGATGTTACATCTGCGCATGCTTGGCCTGCTGGATACAAAAGTGCTGACGGTTTCCGGCCTTACGCTCGATGAAGTCTTAAACTGGTGGGAAGCCTCCGAGCGGCGAACCAAGTTCCGTGAGATTTTGCAAAAGAACGATGGCGTCTCCCCCGATGACGTCATCATGTCTCCCCAGCAAGCGAAGGCGCGCGGACTCACCAGCACGGTCACATTTCCCACGGGCAATCTTGCGCCGGAAGGGGCGGTGATCAAGAGCACGGCGATCGATCCTTCCGTGGTGGATGCGGATAATGTGTACCGCAAGGAAGGTCCGGCGCGGGTCTTCACCAGCGAGCGGGCAGCCATCATGGCCATCAAGGAAAAGCGTATCCAAGCTGGGGACATCATGGTACTGGCGGGCATCGGCCCGATGGGTACCGGCATGGAAGAAACGTATCAGGTGACTTCGGCGTTGAAATTCTTGCCGTTTGGAAAACAAGTGGCGCTAATCACGGATGCCAGATTCAGTGGCGTCTCCACGGGAGCCTGCATCGGCCATGTCGGACCGGAAGGACTGGCGGGCGGCCCCATCGGCAAGCTGCAAGATGGGGACATCATCCGCATCGTGGTGGACCGCAATACGCTGACCGGAAGCTTGGATTTCGTGGGCAATGGCGGGCAACGGCTCACGCCTGAGGAAGGGGCCAAGGTGCTGGCCACCCGCGCTTCCCGCCCAGATATGGCTCCCAATCCTTCGTTACCGGATGACACGAAGCTCTGGGCCGCGCTCCAAGGCGTGAGTGGCGGTACCTGGGGTGGCTGCGTCTTCGATGTGGAACGGATCGCGGAACTCTTGAAAAGCAGCACAGGCCGATGACCTGCGCCCGCTCCGAGGAGAAGCAGCAACTCATTCTTACTCAAGCGGATGTAGCGCCTGACAGACGGAATTCCCACCCACCGGCAATAGCGGATCCACATTCTCCCGTGCCTCCATCAAACACCAGGTTGCGGCACGACGCACACGCACCTCAGAAAAAAACACCTGAGTCGCTTGCCAAGCAGGTATCATCAGTTTAGTATTCTTTTCACTTACCCACATAAGTAAAAAATGCACTAGAACTAATGGATATAATCTGCACTGTCGTATTTTGATTAGTTTATAGAACATAGGCAAAAATGGGGATTAACAAACCTAACCATTGTGTTACCTTAAGAGAGTTATAGATATGCATAAACCTGTCGTATTCAGTATCCTGCTCGCCCTCGGGGTGATGGGCTGTTCAAAGTCCGAAGAGGCTCCCGAAGCAAACGCCCCGCAACAGGCTGGGCCGGTCTTGGTGGAAGCCAAAGATGGGGCCTCGGTCTCCATCGGTGCGCCCCCCGCTGGTGCTCCCTCACAGATTGCCGCACCCCAAATCGCTCCGCCGGGGGCACCCCCACAGGCTCCGGCAGGTGGTATCGCGGGCAAGGATGAATATAACGGCGAAGTCGTCATGCGGGATGACAACGGCATGC